>CAZNOF010000001.1:0-100182 GCA_964574595.1 uncultured Pseudomonadales bacterium
CCGGCGTTTCGCTTGACGAAGCATCACTTGGATCTCGTTCCGACGGTCATCAATGAACGGAGGCTCATTGCCGAGGAGATGATTCATTTGCATGAAATCTCCAAAATTCAGATCCAGCACGCGTTGCCACTTCTTCTGGCGGTAGTAATTCGCATCCACAATCGCCTCGTCAAATGCGGCCTCAAAGTTGAGACTGGCCGCACTGACTTCAATGTCCGGATGCAGCATATATCGCCCGTGCGTGAGGACAAATATGGTTTCTTGCTCATCAACATATTCAGCAATTTCTTGGTTGATGGCCAGAATCTCAGACCGAAGTTGGAAAACGTCGTCCCCTACATCAGAGTAGGGGAATATTTCGGTCGCCAAGGTGTCTTCAAACACCTGGTGACCCCGATTATGGAGGTCCCGCCCAAGTTGGCAGGTTCTGAGAATCAGCTGAATAGCTCTTGCGAGCCGTGCTGGATTCTTTAAGAACATAGGTACGTTGTTGACGAGCAGGACGGTCCGACCAAGGTCAGCTACTTCAATCTTCATTTTCTGTGACTCCCCTAAATAGTTTGACGTTTGAGTTGAAAACAATTCCCACGACATATTCAGCCGCTGAGAGAAAAGACTGCCCATGAAAAATGAGCAATCCGCTTTCTTGGCGGCTGAAGTATTTTTAGCCTGTTAAGGTGCGAGTTTGGGGCGATAGATCTTCGTGATGAAAACGGACACCACCAAAAACTCATCTGTGTGTAACAGATAAGTATATTATAGCAAATTTACCAGAGAAATCAAATTATTATAGGCTATGTT
Organism: uncultured Pseudomonadales bacterium; assembly: GCA_964574595.1. Taxonomy (GTDB): domain Bacteria; phylum Patescibacteriota; class Microgenomatia; order UBA1400; family PJMF01; genus CAZNOF01. Next base: position 802 of record CAZNOF010000001.1, read on the forward strand.
AGTTCACGGCGAACTGACTCTGCCAGATGTACTAGCAGTTCATATGGGATGGTTTCGGAGGTTTTGGCAGCTTCTATAAAGCTGTTTTTATCGCCAGTTTCATGACTATAAATGATGACCTGCTCCCCCACCTTGGGTTTTTTAACTTGGGAGATGTCAATCACCGTCATATTCATCGTGACACGACCGACAATTGGGCAAAATACGTCTTGAACCTTTACAAAGCCTTTATTTGACAATCTTCGATCAATTCCTTCGTAATACCCTGCCGGCAGTAAGCCGAGAGTCATTTCTGTAGGAGCGGTGAAAGTTAAGCCGTAGCCAACTTTGGCTCCCGCATGAACCTTTTTGATCTGGGCTAAGGTGGACACAAACTGAAGTGCAGGTTGGAGGGCAACTTTTTTATAGAACGGATCTCCAGGTTCTAGAGGTGTAATTCCATATCCGGCGAGTCCGACCCGCATCATGTTGAAGGTAGGATCATCAATCTTAATGCTCCCGGCTGAGGCGGCAATATGCTTCCATTCTGGTTCAATGCCCTCTTTTTTCAGTATTTCCAGTGCCTGATAGTATTGAGCCATTTGCTCATCAGTAAAAGTGGCTGAGGTTGGATTATCAACGTCTGCAAAATGAGACGTTAACCCAGCGATCTTGAGAGAACCTAATTTTTTCACTTTTTTCACGAAGCTATGAAACTCAGCCAAAGGTACTCCTTCTCGAGACATGCCAGTATCCACAAACAGATGAATTGAGCAGCCTGGTTGAAACTCATTAAGTGTTTTGGCTACTTCTAAATCAAAGACGGCGAAGTGAAATGGCAATCGTTTGACTTTAAAATTGTCCGGATGGGTATAGCCCATGATCAGAATTGGCGTTTTGACTTTCAGTTTCTGCAGTTCGTACGCCTCAAATAAGCTATCGACCACTAAAAACGGGGAGCCAAATGAATCAAAAAGCGGAGCTACTATGTTAAGTCCATGTCCGTAGGCATTGCTCTTCAGCACATGACAGATTTTTTTGTCTGGATGAAAATCCTGGAAGGCCTGATGATTAGCTTTTATTCTGTCGCTACTTATGAAAATCTTATTAAGGTGATGGTAGGTTTTAGAGAAAAGTCGAAGCATAGGGAAAAATTATAAACCATTTTTACTAAGATCAACCAATATTTCTTCGTAGAGCCTTATTACTTTCTCAGGTCCGCAGTCCTTGATGTACATGGCCAGTGACGGAGCTGTATTTACTTCAATGAGCCAAAACTTGCCTTGTCTATCTTCGATGATATCTAGACCCGCGAATGGTAGATTCCAGGCAGTAAAAAACTGTTTGCAAACTTCAGCCAATTGAAGTAGTTTTTGCGAATCTGTTTCATCTACTGCTTTAGCTGCTTGCCAATGAAGTGGGCTGAGATTGCCAGAGAAGTGAGCTTCTGAATTATCTTTTAAATAGGCAAATTTCATCTGGTTATGATAGATCAGGACTCGATATTCTTTGACGGGCGGCACATATTCTTGAGCAAGTAAAACATAGTCATAAAACTGATCCTGCTGATTAAAGATGGCGGCAATTTTTTCTGTCAGTTCAGCGCTGCTTTGAACCAAAAACACGTGATCCCCTTCTGATCCGCGATTCATTTTGACAATCACAGGGAAGGAAAACGATTTTTCGATGTCAGTTTGGATGTCTGCCTGAGTTGAGAACTCCGCAAAAGGCTGATATTTTTTTGATGCTGGGTCAACATATGACTTGGTCTTTGGCATGGCGATTTTGCCTGCTAAGAGCGCATATTGATAGGCTTTATCTAGGCCCAGAGTTTCTTCGGCATTGGAAATCAAGCCTAGTTTGGTATTGATAACGAAATGCTCTTTGTGAGGGAAGTGTAATACCAAAACTGACTCATGCTCATCTATAAACGAGTATGAAATACCCAGCTTTTTGGCAGTTACGGAGAGGTAGTGTGTTGCGGCGCCCATACCAAGATTCTAACACGTAATGGTTAGAAGGCTGATTCTTTTCTGATGCCTGGTCTCAGCACTTGGAATGATAAGAAGAAACAGAAGAGCACTAAAATACTCCCAACTAAGAATGGAAGTGGAATTAAGATCGTTGCCACTACTCCTCCCAGAATTGGTCCAAAGATCATGCCAATACTCTGGTATGAAGCGTTGAGTCCCATGATGGTACCCTGAGACTTGGCATCTGCTTCCTGAGACAAAATCGTTGGGATGAGCGTTTGGACAATACTGTTAAACACGGCCAAAATCACTGAGGCAAAGACGAAAACACCAATCGTTTTTGAGAAAAACATAATTAAGAATGACAAAGCTGTAAAGATCATGCCGACTTTGAATGTTTTCTTCATACCTAATGCCTTAGAAATTCTGCCTACAATGAAGGTTTGTGAAACGAGGCCCAGCACCCCGAACATGGTGAACAGGAGGGCATTCTGTGATTGAGAAATATTAAGGACATTCAATGTAAAAGGTTGAAAGCCGTACAGAATCGCACAGGAGAAAGCCAAGTAAAACACTAAAGAAATAATAAAGGTGACTCCCACATTTGGGTCAAATAAAGTTTTCCACATCTTTGGGAAGTCAAACATTTTGCCCTTTTGGACTTCACCCATATGAGCATTTGTCTCTGGCAAGTATAAGGCGGTTAAAGCGGCGGCAATAATGGTAATGACTCCTGCAATCAAGAATGGTACGGCTTGGCCAAGACCTAAGGTGAAGGCGGCAATTGCTGGTCCAAAGATAAAGCCAAAACTAAATGCTGAACCCACAAAGCCGAATGCTTTCGCGCGTTCTTCTGGTTTGGTAGTATCTGAAATCACGGCGAAAATAACAGGCACATTTCCGGCGGTTAAGCCATCAAGGGCTCGAGCAATAAACAAGAACAGTGCACTTGGTGCAAATGCCATCACAAAGAACGAAACAACTGTGCCGATGATAGAAACTAACAACATTGGCCGGCGACCAAATTTATCTGACAATCGGCCGATAATTGGGGTTGAGATAAATTGACAAATTGAGAACAACGCAAAAAGGAGACCATTCTGAAAGTCGGTTAGACCAAACTTTTTTGAGTAGGCATATAAAATTGGAAATACGATTCCGTATCCCAACATATTGACCATTGCGATCAAACAAACAATAAGAAGACTGCGATTATTCTTTAACATGGACTAAGTATTATAGCAGAACTTGTAAGGTGGATTACAATAGGAGATATGGATTGATTATTCAGAGATCGCTTGCTAGAATTCCAGACCTATGCCCAGTTCAGAATTAGATCCAATTCAAAATCCGATTACAGAAAAAAGTCAGCGGGCAATTCTCCAAGAGTATTATGAAGTAATTATGTCAGTCGCCACGGTGGGTGACATCCTCTTTTTTATCTCAGATAGTGGCAAGCAACGTACTACCAAGCCAGGAATTGAAACATATCGTTCATGGCAAGGTTTTGATCGAACTGATACCAGTAACTGGCACACCTCAGTCTATGTGGGACCAAAGAAAGAAAGCAAAGGCGCCAAATTTCGACCCCAAATTGTGCATGCTCATGCCAAAGGAACCGAAGAATCAAGAGTTCCTCCCGAGTTCTTCAAGAGTAAAGAATTAATTGGTGATACAGTCCAAAACTGTCGATTAGAAATTATTCACAATCCTGATTTGTCTTTTGCAGATCGGGTCAAGATGCTCGAATACGCTCGGTCACAAGTTGGCAAAGGGTTTGACGGTGATGGCTGGAAAAATGACATGATCACCTACAGTTTAGGTGTACGGTCAAAAGAACGTCATCCAGAATTGGTTTCGTGTCACGGACTGGCATATCAGGCCTATGCTCAAGTTGGAGTTCACTTTCCCCACCAGCTCCATACAGCTCCCGCTCTTCTGGCGAGAATTTTTGGGTACCCTTTAGGTCATCCTGTTGATCATGTGGATTTAAAGTATAACTACTTACGTGATCATCACCTTTATAAAGATGATCGATTCAGTAGCGTCCTGGCTGTGATTGGGGATGGAACGAGTTTAGCGAGCGTCCGCACCGAGCTTAACCCAGGGAAATATTCTTGGAATCCAGCGCTACAGGCGGCTTATGGATTACTGGCTTTATCCTAACTCTACTTCGTGATGCTCTACTTGAGCATTTTCTTGATCTAAGTGTAAATTCACAACTGATATTTCTTGATTTAGATGAGCAAAAATCTCTTTGAACTCGGTTTGGAATTCCTGACCTTGAATCGCTTCTTGGACGACTCTTAAATATTCATCGTTATCACAGACAATCACAATTCTTTCTAAATCAGCAAAGTTTTTATCATGTGGATGAACCTTGTGGATGACTGCATAAAAGGCCTCCGAAAAAGCACACATGACAGTGGGAACTGACGGAATGGAAGCACAAGCTCTGAAGGCATTATCAGCGCGATGAGCCACCATATCTGGAAACAGCGTACTGTTATGCAAACAAATTGCTTCTGCACCAAAAGAAATAATCACAAACTGAGGACTTTGGATAGAGTCTTCACGAGCTGGTAAGCCGAGTTCGATGACTTTGTCTTTGGTTCCTAAGCCGGCATGTTTGTGGAGTAATTGAATATTTTTTTGTTGATGATCAAACATGGCAGCAGCTACTAAACAGGTTGGGTAGATGTCTTGGTACTCATCGTGTTGTAAGTACTCACCCACTTTTTCAGCAACGAGTAGTTCATTTTGCTCAATATCAAAGGATGAGTTTCTGTAAGCTGCTCGTAAAATCAGTCTTCTTGGCATACCTGATTTTTGGTGGAGCTCATTCACTTGGGCCATTAACTCGGGGTAAAGTTGCTCAATTTCCTCAAGAGCTAATCGGTCAGGAGCTACTTTTTTGTCGTTTCGCTCTTGTTTCAACCTTCTCGCCCATGGAATTAATCGACCACGGATGTCAGCCAGTTCAACTTGGTACTTTTCAAAAAATTGTCGCAGACCACAAGTGACTTTATGTTCCCCATCTGCTTCATTCTTTTTCAGCGCATTCTTAATTTCTTTGGTACTGCCATGTTGGGTAGCTAAGATACGTAGCTTTTTCTTATCCACTCCCCACTCTTCTAGAATTCTAATCACCCCTCGCAACCGAGATTGACTTGGGTATCCACCACCAATCGTGGGCACTCCCATAAACAGGGTTTTGGAAATTGAGCCATTTTCCATTTTAATGTTTACTAACTCTGGTGGCAGGACGACTCGACTGTCTGAGCAAACCAAGGAAATGACCACCATGTCAGCAGTCAGGGCTAACTGCTTGTACTGCTCAATTCTGGTCCGCATGTTCTTTAAGTCATGTTCCAGGTGAAGGTCGGTTTGGGTGTGTTCTTTTTGTAATGACATGCCGCGAAGTATATGTCGCAGTTATGTAGCATGCAGCGAGCTAGATTACATTCCCTCATCAGGGAAAACAAAGCCTTTACTTCTGCCCAACTGAATAAAGCCTTGCATATCAAGTTGGCACTTACTCACTTTTGAAGATTCAAAATTGGCGCCGTCAATACTTGCTCCGCGCAAATCTGTTTGGACGAGTGAGCAGTGATCAAAAATGACTTGATTGAGTTCTGCGTCAGAAAAATCAACTTTGGTTAAATCACAGAGTTTGAAAACGCTTCGGTTTAAAACCGTATGATGGAACTTGGAATTTTGTAAGTTACATAATTTTTGTTCGTGCTTGCTGTACTCTTTTAATTTTTGAAAGAGGCACTCCTCCATCATGGCATCTGAAAAATCACACTCAGAAAGATCGGTATTAGAAAAATCTAGAAAGCTAAGTTTTGTTTCCGGAAACAGACAGTAGTGAAAAGAAGTAGCATCAAAAAGTGAGCCAGTAAAATCGCAAGCAGAGAACGTGCAGTGTTTAAAATGAGTGAACTTCAAATCGGCGCCACCAAATCGGCAACTGATAAATGTATCGCCGTCAAAGTCAACACCTTGGGTTTCGGCTGAGGAGAACGTTTTAGATTTATGGGTCATGGCGAAAGTGTAGCATTCTTTTTCTTTAACCACTCTAGATATTGAACTAAATCTCGGTACGTGCCACATCTAACTTCTGGTTTGCCACAGACATCCTTGGCAAATGACTGCATCGCTGACCAATAGGCACCGTCGTTCCAAGTTGAAAAGTGATGGCCAATCACAACTGGTGCCCGAGTGGTTTGATAATTTTTTTGAAATTCGTGCTCATAAGAATCCACCATTTGTTGATACGACTTTTGCCACAAAGCGGATCCTTTTCGGGCAAGATCTCGGGTCTGCGTTTGGCTAGAATAAAAATTGTAATCCATTGAAATAATTTCTCGATTGGTGTCAGCTAACTGAATATTGGCTAAGGGAATTAACCAAGTGCCTTGGTCATTTTGAATCGGCCAGGCGGTGGGAGTACTGGTTACGCCACTGGCATCGTAGAGGTAGCCAAATTTAGGTAATGTTTGATACAACCACTGATTTTTTGAGAGTAAGGGCGCTCTAAAGCCAATAACCCTTTTGCTGAGTTGATCAGCAGGTAGCAGTTTGACTTGATCTACAGTATCTATGACCGTTTGTTGGAGTTTAAGGTGCGGTATGTTTGGTGTGTCGCCCAACCCATTATTTGTTTGCCAGTCAAAAATCAAATGATTAAACTGTTGAAACTCCTGCTCCCACTGTTTCTGATTCCATAACCCGCCTTGATAGTGTCCATTGGCATGAGACCCAATTTCATTACCCTCGTCTAAAGCTAGATTCATTTCTTGAATACGGAGTGGGATTTCAGCTATCGTTGGGGAAAAGCCAATCGCAGAACTGCCAGCCGCTAATCCAGGAGTTTGATACTCTCGAGTGTGACCCGGTCCTAAAAAGTAGACTCCACTAATAAAGTAAGTGAAATGAAGTGGCGTCTTATCACGATTCATTTCCTGAGCAAACGCCCGAGTATCCTGCCACATTTTTAATGACAGTGAGCCATCAAAAGAAAGTAAAACAAACTGGATGGGTTTGCCCGACTGAGTTGTATAAGAAATAGGTTGTGCTATAGACGTTGGTGATGGTGCTGGAGGCAACTGAGTAGCCTGTTTGGTTGTCTGCATCTGGGACAAGCCATAGGCAATTAAACAAACCCCAGATAAAAAGCTAGCGAGGATCACGAGCAAGTTATTTGAAAAATGATGAGATGCTAATTTTTTTGACTTTGCTGACACAAGATCTTTTAAGTGTAGCACTACTTTTGAACTCTGGGAGTTTGGCAGAATTCGTACTCTTATTTGTCATAAAAATATGCTAAAAATGGGACTGTGCCTACAGAAATAACCCTAGAACAAATCTCCACTCTTCTTGATCAGAAACTTGAGGATAAGCTTGAGGAAAAGTTTGAAAACTTCGAGAAAAGACTTGATGAAAAGCTAACTGCCAAGTTGGCCCCTATCAATAAAACTCTTCGATTGCACAGTAAAATGCTGAAATCACTAAAGGTAAGTCAAGATACGATGTTAGAGATGCTGGATCGAGAGCAGATGGCTCAACGAGAACGATTAGAAGCAATTGAAAACCATTTGCACTTTCCCCGATAGGTCGAAGGTGATTTAGACTTTAAAGCCAAGTAATCTGGCAACAAAGACGATGACGGCAATCACTAAGATCAGATGAATTAAACTTCCACCAACGTGGAGAGCAAAGCCACCAAACCAAGAGATAACCAAAATCAGGATAATAAAATCGAGTAATCCCATACATGCACTTTCTGAGGGTAGTTACACCCTGTAGTTTATTTCGTTTGTTTCACATTCACGTCAATTTGACTGGGCACATTAATTTGTGGGGAACCGAGCTGAACTCGACGAATAGCTGGGATACCATAGACAAACCCAAGATATCCTAGGATCAGTAACACGACCAAGAAAATGATCATGCCTGCTGGACCACTGGAATTATTAGAATTTGCAGCTGGAGGGTTGTTGATAATCGTTGCCATATTATTTGTACCTTTTTATCGCAATAAATTATGTTTTACTGCAATAGCTAAGAGTAGCACGATTCTGAGTGAATAGTATTCACGTTCGGGTTAGCGGAATTTTCAGAGGATGTAGGTTGAAGACAAAAAAAATCCCCACTAAAGCGAGGATTTTTCATTGATGGCACTAGTTGACTATATCAGAACCTATTTTACAGATCCTACAACCAGCTCTCACCTACTTTGTTCCTTCGAAAAATAGCCAGTGATACCACTCGATTTTATTCCACTCGGGATTTGTTCCAACATCTTTTGTGTTCCACTTGAGTTTATGTACGGTTCTGAAACCTTGAATCGGATTCCAGTCTTTTAGGTCTTTAAATCCTGCCTCACCAAGCCATTGTTTGGCATCGTCATGAGTCCAGAGCCAATGAAGTACATCATAATTATTTAAGTGACCGCCGACACTCCATCGTTGTAACCAGTAGTTACGAACTCGTCTCTTGTATGAAGATTCAGTAATTTTCTCGAAGTCTGGAGTTACAAAAGTGAACTTACCACCAGGTTTTAATATTCTGTACATCTCTTTAACCACTTCAAGTGTTGTTCCCCACTGATCACGCATCTTTTTACTGCTATCTTCAGGGTGACAAAAATGTTCCATAATATGCACTGCTCGAATATGACCTGAGACAAAATTAGAAGGAATTGGAGTTCTCCTCACATCAGACAAAATATCCAGATCTTTCAGCCCTGGTTGGATGTCCAGATGGATGTAGCCAGCTTCTGGGTACTCACCACTCCCGATTTCTAGGTTTTCAATCCCATTTGGAAATGCTTTTTTAATTTGCTCTCGAGTGGTTAGATACTTTTTCATAGGTACGCACAAACAGCTCGGATAATAGTGGGTGATCGATCAGAGTTAATGTTGATATTTGTGTTTGCAATCTTTTTCATGGATGCCCGATCAGGATTCGAACCTGAATAAACAGCTTCAAAGGCTGCTGTCCTACCATTAGACCATCGGGCATAGGGCGTGTTTCCACACGTCAAGGAACGATATTGTAACAAAGTTTTGTCTGTCTTGCACCTAGATCTCAAGATATGCGTGTTAAAATGACTAATATGGCAAACGCAGCCGGCTACTCCAACACTCCACTCATCAAAAAATTGGGTCTGACTTTTCAAGATGTGGTTTTATTAATCAATCCGCTTATTAACTATGATGAGATGCTGGATATTGATTTTGCGCAAGTCAATTTTGCTGGCGAAGAAGAACAAGCCACCTTTATTCATTGGTTTGTCCAGACACAAGCTGAATTCGTTGAGAAGTTTCCAGAAGTCAAAAAAAGACTAGCTAAAGATGGCATGCTTTGGGTTTCTTGGCCGAAACAAGCCAGTGCTTTGAAAAGTGATCTGACTGAAAATATGATTCGCGAGCTAGCTTTAGAAAATGAACTCGTTGATGTCAAAGTCTGTGCTGTTGATGAAAATTGGTCAGGACTCAAGCTTGTTTATCGCTTAGCCAATCGTTAATACCTACGACGAGAATCTCTTCTTCGATCTCCGCGATCAAATCTATTTCTGCCAAACCGAACTGGTTCTGGGGCTGGCATATTTGATTTTACTTTTCGAAGTTTTGCGACGAAGAAACCTTCCATGGTGCCACTTGGGAGAATTCGTAAACTATTTTTCACTTCTGGATCGTACTCTTGTCCCTGCCAACTCCCAATTCCCGGCATGCCCTGAATTCCTGGAATACTGATGGTTTCTACCTGGACGGTGCCTTTTTCGCGCTCTAATAACCAGTTCAAGACGCCTTCATTTTCCTCAGGTGCTAAGGTACAGGTTGAATAGACAATGGTGCCACCCACTTTACAGGAAGTGACCGCTGAGCGAAGTAAGTGTTGCTGACGAACAGACAGATCTCTGATTTTTTGCTCCGACCAATCTTGATAGGTTTTTGGATCGCCGCAATAAATCCGGCCTTCCATGGTGCATGGTACGTCAACCAGAACTCGGTCGTAGAACTCTGGATTTTTCTTCCAAAAATACTCACCAGGACCCCTGCGAGTAAAAGCGTTGTTCACACCTTGCATTCGTAAGTTGGCGGTTAATTTGAATAAGCGAATTGGACTAACGTCATTGGCAATAATTTCACCTTTATTCTGCATCATGGCTGCCATTTGGGTGGTTTTACTCCCTGGGGCTGCAGTTAAGTCGAGGACTTTCTCGCCTGGTTGTGGGTCTAAAACAATGGGTGGCAACATGCTCGATAAACTTTGAACGTAAAATGAACCATTGAGGTAAAGTGGATTTTCTGTCAGCTCTCGGAGTGGCATATTTTTGACCACATAGGCTAACGGATTCCAGGCGACAGGTTGCAACTCTACGCCAGCGGCGGTTAACTCTTTATATAAATCTTCAGAAGAAATTTTCAAGGTATTAGCGCGTAAAGTGGTGGGTCGTTTTAAACTAAAGAAGGTCAGTAAGTTTTGATAAATTTCTTCACCAAATTGATCTTTTAGTCTACTCAAGAAAACAGCTGGCAATTGATCACAATTTGTATCCATAGTCGTATTGTACCAAAAAAAATGAAGATTAATTTCGGGTATTTTTCTTGATAGAATCAACGAATGTCCTTTCTCCCCACCCCCATTCATGAGCACTTTGCCAAAAATGATCCGACTCTCTTCAAATGGATCGCCCAAATTGAGGCGTTTGAGTTAGTTGAACATCAAAACTATTTTGAAGAGTTGTCTAGCTCAATTGTTTCTCAACAATTATCAACCAAAGTGGCAGACGTGATCTGGGGCAGATTAATCAAACTTTTTCCAGAAGAGAAAGTAACGCCTGAGATCATACTTCAATTAAGTGAAGCGGATTTGCGAGCTGTTGGTCTGTCATTTGCCAAGATTAAATATATTAAGGATTTGGCAACTAGAGTTTTAAATGGTGATGTTCACCTGGAGAAAATCTCAAAGTTGAGTGATGAAGAAATCATTGTTGAACTCACGAAAGTCAAAGGCATCGGCAAGTGGACGGCAGAAATGTTTTTAATGTTCACGTTAGCCAGACCAAATGTTTTTTCACATGGTGACCTGGGACTTAAAAAAGGGATTCAAAAAGTCTATGAGTTAGCTGAGATGCCAACAGAAGAAGAAATGCTGGAACTTGAGAAGAACTGGCAACCATACAAGACCTATGCCAGCCGAATTTTGTGGAAGAGCCTAGAAAGCGGTATACTAAAAAAATGAAAAAATTAAACCAGAAAAAGTATTGGTTTAAGCGAAAATATTATGGATGGGGTTGGTACCCAGCAAGTTGGGAAGGATGGACAGTTTTGGCGTTTTACGTTTCCATTCTGGTTATGAATGCGTTTCGTCTAGAATCTCCTAGCTTGCCACCTCAACGTGTCATCTCAGAAATCTTGCCAGAGACGTCTTTCTTGACAGTGTTGCTGATTGCCTTGTGTTACTGCAAAGGAGAAACTCCGCGTTGGCAATGGGGCGAAAAGAAGAAGAAAAAGTAGCTACTTTACGTTTTGAATTTGGTTGGAAATGATGTCGATGATGCTACTCAAGAATGGAACTGACTTGCTTTGAGTGATGATAAAACCAATCGCCGCGACCGTCAGTGCTGCGCCAACCACACTCCCTACCCCCCAGCCAATTCCCCCAATTGTGTTATCGATAAAAATCGCGAGTCGTGACTTGTAAATCTTATTGACTGGTTCTGACTGAACTGAAGAAGACATGCAGCTATTCTATGCAGATACGTGATGAGAGTGAAGGGTGAAAAAATGGTACAATACAACTTGTGCCTCACGCCTTTAACCCTGCCAAAGCTCATTCTCAACGCCGACCCATCTCTCGCCCCGGAAATCGTGGTCCCAAAAAGTCAGCTGATACATCGTGGGAACCAGTCAGTGATTGGTATAACTCCAGTGTTGGCGACAGTGGTCATTATTATCACCAACGCGTCGTTTTACCTGAGACTTTGAAGATTCTGAATTTAACAGCTGAAAGTAGTGTTTTAGATCTAGGTTGTGGGCAAGGTGTGCTTGCCAGACATATGCCGCCTTCAGTGTACTACCAGGGTTTAGATATTGCTCCAAACCTAGTCGCATTTGCTAAAGAACATGATCTGAAAAACAATCATCACTTTGTGGTGGCAGATGTGTGTCGATCTAGTATTCCTATTCAAAAACAAGATTTCACTCACGCCACGATTATTCTTGCCATTCAAAATATGAAGGAATCACAGATGGCAATGAAGAATGCCTCGACCCATTTGGCTAAGGGTGGCAAGTTAGTTATTGTCATGAACCATCCCTGCTTCCGAATTCCTCGGCAATCAAGTTGGGGTATCGATCCAGATAAAAAAACACAATATAGACGAATTGATCGATATTATTCTGATTTGGAAATTCCAATTACCGCCCATCCGGGTGAAAAACAATCAGCGATTACCTGGTCCTTTCACCATCCTCTGAGTTACTATACCAATCAGTTAAAGCAAACCGGATTTCTGATTGAAGAAATTGCGGAATGGAATTCAGATAAAGTTAGCGTTGGAAAAGCAGCCAAGATGGAAAATCGTGGCCGGCAAGAGTTCCCACTCTTTTTGACCCTCGTAGCCGTTAAAAAATAGCTCTCCCTCTCATTTTTCTTACTTTTTTCTTACATCAATCGTGGTTGCTTCTTATGTGTTTGGCCTATTCTTAATGCAAGTTAAAAGAGCTTAAGGAGGACTATATGAAAGGTCGACAAGGTTTCGCCTCAATGGATCCTGAAAAACGCAGGCAAATAGCTCGCTTGGGTGGTAAAGCATCCGGCAAAAAAAGAGCTAAGCCGAATTAACTTAGAAAAGTAAGGAGTTTTATGTCAACAAAAACTCGTGGTTTTGCACAAATGAGTAAAGAAAGACAAAAAGAAATTGCTAGTCGTGGTGGGAAGGCTGCCCATGCAAAGGGCACCGCTCACACATTCAGTTCTGATGAAGCACGACAAGCTGGTAAAAAAGGTGGCCAAGCGCCTCGTAAAAAAGCTGTTCGCACTTCCAAAGTGACTGAATCTACAACGCAAGCCGGATCATAACGTTTTTTCCAGAATGACGTATTGATTTGTTTGTTGCTGCTTCCCATCAGCCAAGAATTGTTCGCTAACTGTTAAGTTGGTATCTGCAACCAGACGTGAAAGCTCATCCTTGTCAATTAAATGACAATACCGAACAGCTTGTGTTCCTCTATCCCAAGTAAGTAGGTAGTCATTTCGCTCAACATCTTGTGAGTCGAGGCCGATCTCCGCAAACGATTTTTGTCGACTCAACATGTTGGGAATTTGATCAAATTGCCAGGTTGTAAAGATGAGTAATCCCCCTGGGTTTAGTTGTTTTGCAAGCTGGACTAGTAACTTGGCTCTTTGAGCATACCCAGGAATGTGATGCAGTACGCCAAACAGGCCAATGAGATCTGCCTGAGTGGCTGGTGGGTTCTTCAAAAGATCTGCCTGAAGAAGATGTAATTTATCTGGGGGCAAAACTTGAGAAAGTGACTCTTCAGCATCATCGAGTAATTTGCGATTACTATCAGTCCCAAAATACTCAATTGAAAGATCAGTTTCAGTTTCTAGAAAAGCGCCAAAGCGGCCATTCCCACATCCCACATCCAGCACAGTTATTTCCTTGTTCAATGTGAAGTGAGATTCAAGTAATGGGACAATCCGTTGCCATCCAGCCCAAGGTTGTTGTCTCGTTTCAGAGAACTCCGCCGCAATTTTGAGATAAAAATCTTGATTTAGCTGGTTTAATTTTTGAATTGTTTGTTCGTCCATATAATTCAGTTCGATTTATAGGCTATAATGCGTGGTTATGCATCTGCCTAGTGATTATAACCTCTATCTGGAGCAACTGGTACCAGTTCTGACTGAAGTTGCGGCCGCTGAAAGTTGGTCCGCCAAAGATTTAGCGCGAATCTTAAACAAATATCCAAAGCCAGATTCAGGCATTTTCTCTAAAGAGATATTAGTTCAAGCCTATCGAAAGCTAGCCGGAACCCATGGGTTACCTCCTTATAAAGATGAAGTCATGCAACGCCTCCAAATGAAGCCAACCAGAACCGGCTCTGGAGTGACGCCAGTGACAGTTCTGACGAAGCCGTTCCCCTGTCCTGGCAAATGCATCTTTTGTCCAAATGACATCCGCATGCCAAAAAGTTACTTGTCAGATGAGCCAGGAGCTCAGCGAGCAGAACGGAACTCTTTTGACCCATACCTGCAAACCTATAACCGACTTCAAGCCTTTCAAAATATTGGTCACCAAATTGATAAAGTCGAGCTGATTATTTTGGGTGGCACTTGGTCATATTACCCAGAGGCTTATCAAATTTGGTTCATCAAAGAATGCTTCCGGGCGCTCAATGACTATGGTGAAAAAATTGACGACCGGGAACGGATTGAAAACTACTACCATGAAATGCGTGAAAGACTGAAAGAGGTTGAGACTGCCATTAAACATCGACCAGTGCCTGGAAATAATCCCGTCATAAATAAGCAGGCAATGCAAGCTTACCAAGTGCATGGTGAAGAGCTTTCCAAGAGCTACAACCAGACTGTTTCTGAAATGTATGTGGCTCCAGAGAAAATTGGTGGATTTGATCAATATCAAACTGCTGATTGGAGCTCTCTTGAAGCAGAGCAACATCGAAATGAAACTGCCATCTCTCGAAATGTGGGTTTAGTCATCGAGACTCGCCCAGATAATATTTCAGAAGCTGAGGTCTTGAGAATTCGCCGACTGGGATGCACCAAAACGCAAATCGGATTTCAAAGTTTGAACGATGCGGTGCTGGACTTGAATAAACGTGGTCACGATGTGGCTGCTACCAGAAGAGCCGTCAAGTTGCTCAGGCAAGCCGGTTTCAAGATTCATGCTCATTGGATGCCGAATCTATATGGTTCAAGTGTGGAAATTGATAAGGGTGATTACGATATTCTGTTCAACGATCTTGATTTCAAGCCAGATGAATTGAAGATTTATCCTTGCTCACTGATTGAAAGTGCTGAGCTGATGCAGTATTACCAACGTGGTGAGTGGAAGCCTTACTCTGAGCCAGAGCTGCTAGATATCTTGACATACTGTTTGACGCATACCCCGCCATTTTGTCGACTGACCCGTGTCATCCGTGATATTCCATCTACGGACATTGTGGTGGGAAACAAAAAAACCAACTTCCGAGAGATCGCTGAGAAGAAACTGACTGAATTGGGTGAAAAGAGCTCGGATATTCGAGCAAGAGAAATTCGTAAGCAAGAGGTCTCTGCTGAAGATCTGGAACTAAACTTGGTGAAGTATGAGACAAGTGTCAGTCATGAAATTTTCCTCCAGTACATTGTCAAAGAATCAGGTAAGCCACCTGAACAGTCAAAAATCGCTGCCTTTTTACGATTAAGTATTCCCACAGTTCCCAACTTTATTGATGAACTAAAAGATGGCGCGATTATTCGAGAGATTCACGTTTACGGACAAACAGTCGGAATTGGCAAGAAGACTGAAGGCAAAGCCCAACACCTGGGTTTAGGACAGAAACTGATAGATGAAGCAGTTAAATTAACAAAAGAAGCCGGCCTGCGGAAGTTAGCTGTGATTTCAGCCATTGGTACTCGCGAGTATTATCGCAAACGGGGCTTCACTAAAGGTTCTCTTTATCAATTTCTGGACTGGGAATAACCTGCCCAAGCCTGTAAAAATCCAGCTCCCACCCCAGGAATTTTTGAGACATCATTGACGCTCAAGGTTGGGAGTAGTGCGGCATACTTGACTACTGAATATGAGATACATCCTGGGAAGTACCTAGTAAAGTGAGGTCTTTGGAGCGTTACTTTTTTGAGTATGGTTTGTCTTCTTACATTTTCTGACTTACTGAGCATAAAGACCTCTGGTATACAAATATCACAAGCCTGACAGTTCTGAGTTGCTCGTTCACCAAAATACTTCAATATTTGGTTACTTCTGCACGCGTTTCTTTCTAAATAGTTTCGTACAGCATTGAGTTTGGCCTGCGTATTCTTTCTGAGTTTTCTTTGCTGGGAGCTTTCAATTTGATCTTTCGTTTGAGGAAACCGTCTTAGAAAAAGTTCACGCTGAATTTGTTGATCATGCTTCGTGTAGAACAGAAAGCAGTGTGACTCGAGACCGTCTCTTCCCGCTCTTCCTACTTCCTGGTAGTACCCCTCTAGATCTTGAGGAACCTGGGTGTGAATGACCACTCGGATGTCTGGAATATCGATGCCCATCCCAAAGGCATTGGTGGCGGCAATCATCTTCACTTGGCTGCTGGTAAATTGTTGTTGAATGAGGACTCTCTCCTCAGCCGCAAGTCCCCCATGGTAATACAAACAGTCGTACCCATAATGTCGTGCAATTTGTGAAATCTCAACTGTTTGGGCACGTGTTGCACAATAAATGATCACCTTTTCTTCAGAAAACCTGCGCCATAATTTGAAAAGCCAAAGTTGTTTTTCTGCTTCTGAATGACAAAACCGACAGTTGAGTTTGAGATTCTTTCTAGAAAAGCTGCTTTGAAAAATCACTGATGAATCCATCTCTAAGTGTTTTAAAATATCTTTTTGAACAGCTTGTGTAGCCGTGGCTGTTAAAGCGATCAGCCGAGGAGCACTACTGAGCGAGTGAATAAACTTGGGAATTTGCGTATACGCTGGCCGGAAGTCATGGCCCCATTGACTGACGCAATGTGCTTCATCAATAGCAATGAACTGAATGCTGACTTTTGTACACGCATTGAGAAAATTTTTGTTCAGCAGGCGTTCTGGCGAAACGTAGACAAATTGATATAGGCCATTTGTGAAGGTTGTGAAAAATGTCTGTTGTTCTGTTTCACTTAAACTACTATTCAAGAAGGCGGCAGAGATTCCCCGCCCTAGGAGCTGGTCAACTTGGTCTTTCATCAAAGAAATAAGTGGTGAGATAACAATGGTTGTGCCACCCATCATCAAACCGGGAATTTGGTAGCAAACGGATTTGCCACCACCTGTAGGCAAGATGGCCAGGACATTCTGACCAGCTAACACCGATTGAATAATTTGCGATTGCTTTAGTCTAAAGGAATTATAGCCAAAGTACTTTTTCAAAACCTCTTCGGGAGTTTCAGTTGTCATGAGAGCAGCGTATCAAGAGCAGTTGTCATCAACCGTTATTTTTTGAGGTATTTTTTACCACTCAACTTTTCGGGCAACAGGCTCTTTTGAGCACCTGGATACATTTCGTAGCCCTTGCCATATCCTAGTTCTTTCATTAGTTTTGTCGGAGCATTTCGAATCTCCAACGGGATTGGCAAGTTGCCAAACTTCTGCACGTCTGCCAATGCTTCAAAATAAGCGTCATACGCGGTTCGATCTTTTTTTGCTTGAGCTAAATAAGTTACCCCGTGGGCTAAATTAATTTGGGCTTCAGGGTAGCCAATTTTGGTAACAGCCTCAAAGACAGCATTTGCGACAACTAACGCCGTTGGCTGTGCTACACCAATATCCTCACTCGCAAAGATGACCATTCGTCGCGCAATAAATTTCGGGTCTTCGCCAGCATTGACCATTCTGGCTAAATAGTAGAGCGCGGCATCCACATTGCTGGCACGCATAGATTTAATAAAGGCACTAATTGTGTCGTAATGTTCTTCACCTTGTTTGTCGTAACGAAGGTATTGGCTCTGGAGAGCAGCTTTCAAGGAGTCCAAAGAAAGGTTTTGATAAAGTGCAAAGGCTTGTTCAATAACGGTTAATAATTGGCGTGCATCACCATTTGCATAGGTGGCTAACCACTCCCTTGCCTCAGGGCTGATCTCAATATGTTTGTACTTTTTATCTTGTTTAATTAATTGAAGTGCGCGGTCAATGATTTGATCTAGTTCTGCCGCGTTTAATGACTTCAAGACAAAGACTCTGGATCTGGAGAGCAGAGCTGGAATTACTTCAAAGCTGGGATTCTCGGTAGTGGCACCGATTAAGACAATGACACCTTTTTCAACGTATGGCAGAAGAAAATCTTGTTGAGCTTTATTAAATCGATGAATTTCGTCCAGGAAAAAAACTGGAGCGACAGGCAGTTTTGCTGCCTCTTCCACAATGGTTCTGACCTCTGCCTTATTAGCTGACACGGCAGACAGTTCAAAGTACTCTCGGCCGGTTTCTCTAGCAACAATGTGGGCCAGTGTTGTTTTCCCCACGCCTGGAGGACCCCAAAAAATCATTGAGAAAGCGTGGTGTTGTTCAATTGCTTTTCTGAGTGGTTTTTCCGGACCAACCAAGTGTGCCTGGCCTATATACTCATCCAAATTCTGGGGTCTTAAAATAGCAGCCAGCGGTTCGGTTTTCATATGGGTTTAGTGTAGCACTGTCATATTTAGCCAGTCGAGAGGTACAATACGGTCTATGCTATCTATAAAAGAACTCACCAAATTAGAAAAGAAAAGTTTTCGCGATGAAACAGGTGTCTTCCTAATTGAAGGAAAAAAAGTCTTTGAAGAGGCGCGAAAAGCAAAACTGGTAATGGATCAGGTTCTCGTCACGGAAAAGTTTTTATTCGAAAATCGCAACTTTCTGTATGAACATCAGCTTACTTTTAGAGATGTGATTAGTATTAGTCAACACAATGCTGAACGATTAGCCGGCACTGTGACCACAACAGGTCTATTTGCTGTTGTTCAAAAACCCAAAGTTACTTTGGCAGAAGTACAGAAAACATCATTTGTAGCAGTACTTGAAGATATTCGTGATCCAGGTAATCTCGGTACCATGATTCGAACTGCGGACTGGTTTGGCGTCAACTCAATTATTTTAAGTAGTTCTGGTGTGGATTTGTACAACAGTAAAGTAATCAGAGCTACCATGGGTTCACTTTTTCACTTAACTATTTATACCTCGGATGATCTAGTAAATGACTTGAAGACGCTTAAACAAGATGGCTTTCGAATGGTAGTGACAAGACCGGAAGGTACAACACCACTTCAGTCAATTAAACTGGATAAAAGTTGTATCATTTTTGGAAATGAATCCTTAGGCACATCCGCAGAAGTTGATGAGTTGGCTGATGATGTTTTTACTATTCCAAAATACGGAGATGCTGAATCACTGAATGTAGGTGTGGCGTTTGGAATTACCCTAAACCAACTCCTCCAGGCAAAGGTTTAAGACTTTCTGGATTTGGTGATTCAGGTGGCTGAATCACTATGTTAGTGCACAGAATCGAATAGAACTGTTCTTTTAATTCTTCCGTAACAATCATCTCTATAATTCCCTCGTTTGGTTGACCGTAGTAGATAACTGCACCCAGTGGAGCGACCAGCGCTAAAATAACGGCTCCTAAGTCCTCCTCACCATGAACTCTGACATGGAACGGTGCTGTAAAAATTGTTTCTCGGCTTTTAAATAAACTCTCTTGTGTTTCCATTAAATGCTGAACAAATTCTCGACTAATTTGGCCCGCTGGATTTGCGACGCCTTTGTCTTCCTTCACTTGGGCCAAATTTGGTGACTGAAACATTTGTCGTTGATTGAATCCGTCGTAGACACCGATTTGATACGGCCAATTATTTTGAATGAAAGTCTCTAAGACCATATCGCCAACAACGTACGTGTAAAGGTAGTGATTGGTGGGTTGAAGCACAACTTGGCCGCGCTTTTCCCTAAAGAATGCTTTCTGCTGATCATTTAACATGACGCCTTGTTCCAAACACAGTGAATACACTTGACCTTGGCGGTTCACCAGACCCTGGCGAATTCTAGTTGATGAAAGATACTCATTTTTTTGATCACGGAGGAGTTCACAGACTTCGATTGGCAAGGCGAGCAACTGCAGGTTTACCCGACATTGATTAATAAAGTCGCCGCCAGCCTTGGTCAACTCGGTCACAATAATGGCTTCTACTGGTGAGCCTTGGAGGGTAGGGCCGCAAGGATCTGCTAAGGGAAAAACTTTTGAGGGAATTTGTTCTTGAGCTAAAAATTGAGTGACATTGGCAGAGCGCGTTTCAAAAGGTTCGATCATTTGAAAAAACTTTTTGGTTCGTGTCAACTCATTTGTGGTCACTCCGACCCAAATTTCGTCAGCAAGACTGGCCGCAAACTTCAGAAAAGCCTGATGTCCAGCATGCATGTGGTCAAACGTGCCACCCATTCCAACGATTTTATATTTTTTCATTAGCCTGCTCCTCCGCCACCGCCGCCACCACCACCTCCTCCGCCTCCAGATGATCCACCTGAAGACCCAACCCCAGCGGCGCCGTAGCTAGAGGTTACAGCAGTTGAAAGAGAATTTAAAGCGGTACCTACAGATTCAAAGCTACTGCCAAATGACTGTGCCCCGTTTCCAGAACTGGAGAAGCCGCCCCAATACCCAACGAGCATTGCTTGATCGGCGGCAGAAAATTGCACGGGTAGCTGAGACAGTGCCTTCATCGAAATGCCCAGCACAGTGCCATACACTAAATATTTTTCCCAGAGAATAATCGAGTCGATCGGGTAATTTTTTGTTGATTGATAATCGTCCATGTGCTTTTTAAATGCGTTCCACTCAGCAGCTTGTTGATTGCCACTGTCAGTTCGTTTTTCACCGTTCAGATAGATGAGGATTGCTAATATAAAAGCAACCACACCTAATCCCACTCCCAAAAATCCAGCTAGTACTAATACTCCATTGCCATATTCTCCACCCAATCCTACAAAGACGAAATTGACCCAGCCGATCAGCATTCCGACTACGCCTAAAAGCAACCGAGCTTTCGTTTCGTGAGCTGTTTTGTCTAAGAGGTGAGTCTCTAGGTTTGTTTGCAGAGTAAGCTCACTGAGATCTTTGAAGAATTGATTGGAAGAGACAGTATTACTTTTGCAGTAGCTGACAATGTCTTTTAAGGCCACTACCGTCTTCTCTTTTCCTTCGAGAGAGTGTTGAGTTGCGCCAACATTGTCAAACAAGAAACTGAGCACTTCACTTTCAAAGGCATTTGGTTTGTACTTGGGCTTGGGTTGGGCTTCTAAGTAATAGGCATATTCTTTAAAGATAAGTCCTTCTGGTTGATCAGAACGCAAGATTTTCAGTACACGATGTTGAACGAGCGAAAGCACCAGGGCGGTGAATGATTTGGGGGTTAACTCACTACTAAGGGAGAGTAGTTGCTCGACCTGTGGAGGAGGTAGTTCACTAGGTGGATCCCACAATGTTCCAGAGAAATTTACGGCTGGTGGAGTGGGTTCTTTGTGAATAGCAAAGAAGCGCCGCACTTCTTTGATGATAAGCCAGAACAATCCAATTGAGGCAATGACCGACACAGTAGTCAGGAACCAGCTAGTGAGTCTTCTTTGTGCTTTGAGAGCCTTGGTGTCATTAATAAAGCCTTGTTCTTGCTGATTAATTTGGGTTTCAGTTAAACTACCGGCACTTCCTTCAGGGAAAAGTGATTTGGGCAACAAGATTCTACCCTCAAAGTAGGTCTTTGAAGGGAGATTTGGGACGGAAAAAGTGACCAGAGTGGCAGTTGGAATCGAGACGGTGCCATCAAGTGGGCCATGCAGCCAGGCTTTTATTTGATCATTAGGAATGCCTGCTGGCAAATTGACAGAAACAGAGACCCTCCCCTGACTGTGATCCCAATCATTTCCTATGAATTGCCAATAGAGTTCTGAGTTGTCTGGATCAACCGTAACTGCATTTTGAACTGTGTAACTCGTGGTAAAGGTTTTCACTTCCGAGTGAGCGCTGTAAAACCATTTGAGATAATACTGACTGCCTTGATCTTCCACATAGAAAGCGTTTGTCTCTTCTTGTCCGGGTCTCACTTGGGTATAGCAGACGGTTTCATCACAAACTTTGAAGTTTTTGACAATGTACGGCTCTGTCCGGCCGGGGTTTTTGGTGGTGTCAGGGTCCTTGAGAATCGTTTGGTAGGCAAAGGTGAAGCTGCCGGAGAAATCGTACGTTCGCTTCTCCTCCACTGTCATGCTGCCATCAGTGTGCAAGGTGGCGTTGGTGGTTACAGATGTGATTTCATAAGACTTGGAGGCGGCGGACACAGAGTTGGGAAAAATCAGTCCCAGGCTAAGAGTCAATAAAAAAGCGCTCAAAATCAGAACTTTCTTCATTAATCATATCTTTGCAGACCAGAGGTGAATTGTCAAAGTGGAAGTGATATAATTTCAAACATTGCCGAAGTGGTGAAATGGTAGACACGTCAGACTTAAAATCTGATGCCTTAACAGCGTGAGGGTTCGAGTCCCTCCTTCGGCACAAGAATATATAGAAACGGACAGGAGTTAATACCCCTGTCCGTTTTTGGAACTGCTACTGTTTTTTGTACTCATCGAGGTCCGCCATCCGGAAGAAAAAATCCGGGTTATCGGCAGTTGAATCGATAAGACTTTGGTCCAGCTTTTCCCCATCAAAATCCATACTGGCACCCTTCTTGAGGACGACAGTGATCACACCTCTCGGGAAAACAGAAAGCGAATCAACCGAGTCATTCGAGAGCAGTGCGAGTACTGCTGTGCGAATCATCGTGAAGTTGTCTCCGTATCCTGCGAGCATGTAGTCGTAGATCAGGATGTCCCCACGAAAGTGGGTGTTGTTGTAAGTAGCGGCCGCTTCACCATCGCACAAAATGTCATAAACTCTTGTCCGACCGTTTGCGAATCGCTTTACTACAAATTCTCTTCTCTCAGAAGCCATTGTAATTACTCCATGATAAGGATTAAACAGTTCTATCAGTTTGAGACGTGTTAAGGTGCAAAAAAGATTGTCTCAAACGTACTTATTATATCATTTTGCCAGATTTACGTCAGGATTTTCATTTTCTCAACGAAGAAAATCAAAAGTACGCTATAATATGAAGTCTTGTGTGAAGTCGGGGAATAGCTCAGATGGCTAGAGCGCGCGGTTTGGGACCGCGAGGCCGCAGGTTCGAGTCCTGTTTCCCCGACAATTTGAACTAATTGGCTAATACGAATTATCATTCTTAGTTCATTGAACTAGGAGTTTCTGAGTTTAGAGAGGTTTCAGTTCAGTTGAGTAGGACTCTTTTAACTCAAATCTCAAATAGTTCAGATTAATTGAGTTACCATTGAACTAATGACTCAACGTCATTAATTATGTAGTTTAGGTTCAATTTCCTTTATTGACCTGACAAAACTTGAAAGTCTAGAAAGCCTTTTCTGGGATAATTCTAGATCCGAAAAACTGGTTATTGTACTCACAATGTTTTTGATACTGCCATGGGTTTTATCATACTTTAATCCTACATTTCCAAATAATCTTGCCAAAGATTCATATGGGTGAAAAATTGAACTTAGATCGTCTACTGTTATATCCATCTTCAGCTCATCCGAAATATATTTCTCATTGAGCTTATCGCTGAGTATTGGAAATAGGTGATAAAAAGCTAAAAACCACGCTTCAATCTCCATCATGGCAAAATGAAAATCAATCTTTTCTTGTTTTATTTTTGCAATTTCAGAGAGAATACTATTTTCTATTAGAGACGTAACTGTTGGGTTGACTACGCCAGGTGGAAAGCGTCTTTTTTTTAATTCATTTTTATATGTTTCGCAATAAATGTCCCTAAGGCAGATGACCTTTTCATATCGTTCAAAGAAAGATGAGGAGCTATTCTTAAGCATGCTTACTAGCTTGTTATCACCATCTGCTATGAATATTCGAAAAGTTATGAGTGGTTCGGCTCCTTCATATTTGTGAACATAAAAATCTGATTTGAAATTTTGAAATTTGAGAGGGTCGATAATTATATTAATATTTTTATATAAGATGAGAATGATATGGTGAATAAAAATAGCTTCAGCATAGCCTTCTACACAAATAGCAATGGTGCGCATAGAGATTTAATCCAGTTTATTTTAGGAAATCGGAACTAAAGAGATCAAAGTTATTTAATCCCGTGAGCTCGAACTCTTCGAAAATTTTTGGTTTATTTTCATTACTAAAACTCGAGACCGTATCACCATGTCTCGCCAAGATTACAATCTCATCTAATGAAACGGCATTTGCTAGGAATTGATCATTTGTAGTAGCTACAATCTGTATGTCTGCAGTTTCTGTTTTTACTTTTAAGAGCTTGGCTAATCTGTTTGCTCTTTCGAAATCTAAATCGGAGCCCAGATCGTCTATGAAAATAGATATTGTTCCTTTTTCAATTCTTGCCTTCAATAAATATTGAATAGCCATTAGCAGTGATAAGACACCATACATACCTGAAGACATCTCCGGCTGAGGTATAGGATATTTAACGTCTTTTTCCTTGATGAATAATACCTTCGGTGAAAAGGCGGCATGTACTATACTTTGCAATAGGTTCTTACTTATTTTTTCAATATTAAAACCCACAAAGTTTAAATCATCTATTATTTTATTTATATCTTCGCTTTCTAATTTATCCCAGTATTCAGAAATGAGTTGTAACGAAGGCAAATCTGGTAATTTTGCTGTATTCATAAATAAGGAAATGCTACTGGGATTAAGGCCTGAAGAAAAACTATAGGACACTGAGTTTTCAGCCCATTCATACAAATTCTCAAAAAAAGGATATTCCTTTTCATCTCTTCTAATATGGAGAACTAATTTATCTTTTGGGGGGTTGATAATAATGAAATCTTTAATAATTTCTGAAAAAAGCTTTGCTTCAGATACATTTCTAACTAATTTTGTTTTCCCATTAACAACTATTTTCTCTTCCTCGATAATTCCATCTTTAATGGAACAACAATATTTATATATGTCATCTCCATTGGAAAAATCTGCGTCCCATTCTCCATTTGAGAATTTAGTTTGATTTGTTATTAACTGAGTTAATCCTGTGATTAGGCGATGGAATTTGCTTTTCCCAGTAGAATTTTTACCCATGATCAAAGAAAGATTTTTAAGGAAAGTATCTTCTAATTTCCACGCATTCTGTTTTGGCGTGTTAATATTTTCTTGGTACCTGATTCGCTTTAATTTCATACTACATATTCTATTCTATTTCTTTCAAAAAACATTATGTGTTCTTAAGCATACTTTCTATATAAATTTCTCTTATTACTTCCTAGATTTTGCTTGTGAATTTCTCAGGAGAGCTGATCTAGTCTGGTGAACTACTAATTCGAAAACCGTTTCTTCTAGACAAAAGTGAAAAAGCCAGCGAAAGCTGGTTTTTCTCTACTACAAATAACACTCCACATCGAAAAATCTGATGGATCCATAGTCAGTAACTCGTGAGAGAGTGATGCCATCTAAAGAAACTTGTTTGATACTTAAAGAATTGTGTAAGTTGTGTAGGAGCTGAGTAGCTCTTTCTTCCAAACCTCTGGCTAATTGATTGAGTTCTGCCCCGCGCGAAAAGCCTCGCTCTTTCATCAAAACTTGTTCAATCGACTCTCGCAATGGCGCAAGTTCATAGCTGCGGATGAATTCTTGTCCGGTGAGTGCTCGCATTTCAATATCCGCCACGACGGCATCTACATAGAGTTTGACATCAATTGTCCGACCTTTTCCCTCAGCTCTGAAACCGTACTTGGTATAGAAATTATGGTCTGGCAAACCGAGATTAATGACTTTACCGGAGCTTGGGAATTCGACGTATGAACCGCCATGAACTATGACTCCTGCAGATTTAAGAACATCACTCGACAGGAGCTTTTTCTTCATGTATTCAGAGAGATCATGAGCAGTATCGACAGACTCTTCAGCTGCCTCATTTGCGGCATGTTCAATTTGTTCTGGAACTCCTTCCTCTCCTTCTGTTCCCTTTTTAATTCCATTTTTTAAGAAATTAAGCCACTTCTTGAGCTCATTTTCATCTTTTTTTGGTTCTTCTGAGTGTTCACTTTCGTGCATGTTTTTCAGTATAGCGAGTATAATTCGTCATATCTATGTCATCATTTAACTACATCACAGAAATCCAGAAAATAATTGATAGTAAGGAACTTGTTGAAGTTCGTGTCTACAGCAATCCCGGAATGTTTAACGTGGCCTACGTACTGGGAGCGAACCAGGAATTCTTAGTGCTGGCTGAAATCGATCCTAAGGCACACCTCGACGGAGTCTGTGTGTATCAAATGGACAATGTCATTTCAATAAAACAAAACACGCCCTATCTCGCCAAGTTTTCGCAAAAAATTTCTGGTACTGCCCAGTATGACCAGGCTTACAAGGACTTTGAGGCATTAAGTGATCTAACTTTTGAAGGGTTCATTTCTGCTTTTGAAGGTAAAGATACACTGGTAGAAGTGCTTTGCGATGGTGGTGAGACTGTGGCTGGCAAGATTTTCGCTCATGATGAGCATATCTTGGTGCTTTCCGAGCTTGATAGCAAAAAAGGCACGACAGACGGAACAACCTACCTTAATAAGGATTCGATCATCAGACTTTCTACAGATGTGCCTTGGGTGAACAAACTGATCAAGAAATAAAATAGGCTGAGTCCTGCGACCCAGCCTATGACCATCAGTTGAAGAAAATCGGCCATAGAAACACCGAGAAAAAGATCCAGCCTAAAAGACTGAACGTTGCCCCGGAAACATAACTAAACCAATCTTCTTTCTTCTCTCTTAAAACGTAGGTGACAATAAGACCACCCAGAATCGAAATAATCGGCCAAAGGATGGGCGGTATTTCTATCAGGGCTGTTGTCACACCGAGGCCAGCTCCAAAGGAAATGGCCAACAGCGTTCTGAGTATCATTTGTTCACTCCTCAGCAAACTAATCCAATTGATACATCAATATTATATCACTGTTACAGCTGCTTGGTCATTTATTGGATTTCCATTCACTTGTGAAGAGTATATATTGGAGATATTAGTTGCGATAAAAGGATCATATGTTCGATTTTGGGCGTGAAATCTTGAAGAAAGTAACGGGTAAAGAAAACGACAAGGCGCTTGTCACTCAAGTTGACTCAGGTATTGCTTCCGGAATGAAGGTTGATGTTAAAAGGTACGACGATCAGAAGCATGTTTCTCTTGATGAGAAGAATCCCAAATACATCGAAGTGAAAAAAGTGCTTGAAGAAAAACTGAAAATCCATAATGGTGACCCAATTATTTTATCCTTGATTACTGCTCTTTCTTTGTATGATAACGGTGGAATCGGAATCCAGCATATGAACGAAGATGGCCTGACGTTCCTAACTGCAGAAGAAGTGCAGAATGTGGTGGATCCTGTGCATGACCTCGCGATTGGGACAGGTGTATTAATTAGGTTAGATGAGAAAAAAGCAATCTCCTCAGTGGCTGAAATTGACACATTCTCTATGGTTGATTTGTCTCAAGCTCTGACTGGAATTGAACCAGTTGACTTGCCTGCATTAGCAACAAGAACAGACATTAATTTTAGTTTAACGAATAAAAATACACCCGCTTTGCAATCCGATTCAACTCCCATTGTCGAGATCGAAGAAGTGAAAGGAGATGCTGAACACGTAAAAGTGCGAATAGGCATCTATGAATTTACGTTTAAAGCGACTCAAGAAGGGACGTTAAAGGTACATGACAAATTGGTAATACATGTAAAGGATCCGGATATAAGCTTTTTGCAAGATCCGAAAAACATTGACGGGATTTATAAAGTAGGCTCAACCATCGTAAAGCGAGATGGAACTGATCCAAAGCCAACTCAGCCGCAACTCCTCTAAATTGAACCATATCCCCCCTTCTTTCGAACAATTGGTAAGGTTATACTTGGTCGAGGAGGAAGACATATGACAAACCCACTAGACAACCGGATTCCCGGTGATATCACTGAGTTAGAAGATTTAGTCAATGGCGTCACTCCAGAAGATGACGACTTAGAAAAAGATGGTGAAGCCGGCATTGGCTCTTCCGAAACAGATTTAGAAGCAGATGACGATGTCAGTGAATTTGCTCAACAAGTTGGCATCGGCTCAGATGACGATGATGAAGCCCGACCGCTGAACATTGCGCGTGATGTTGAAATTGCCGAAAAAATTCACCGAAATAAATAGGTATATAATAGTAGCTCATTCATAATTGAAAATTATCCGCCTGAGGAAGAGTCGCGTCTTCCAATTCTTCTCACAAGAAGCGGATCTTTGCAAAATCAAAGACGGGTCAGCCCGAGACAGCTGAGACCTCTACTCCATTAACTAGAGCGCAGGTTGCAAAGTCTACTTTGGTAACAAGGTAGAAAATAAGGGTGGTACCGCATTAACACTAATGCCCCTTTTGTTTCTTTATTAGAAGCAGAAGGGGTTTTTTTATGCAAAATAACGTAATCTTGGATTGTGACACAGGAGAAGATGATGCGCTGGCAATCTTGATTGCTTTAGCAAATCATCTGCCGCTGAAGTTGCTCGTGACAAGTTATGGGAATACAAGTCTGGAAAACGCGACTCGGAATTCCTCACAGCTGCTGAGTCTAGCTGAGGCAAAAGACGTTCTGGTTTTGCCAGGATCAATTCAACCGCTTATGCCTCACTTAATTGAAAAAGAAGTTAGCGCAGGGAGTTTTGTGGGTAAGAATGGGTTATGTAACACCCAACTTTCCCCAAGTAAGTTTGATAATATTTTGAGCTCAACACCTGAGAGTTTTGTAGCGATTTTGAGTGAGTATGTTAGAAGACACGGTAAGATCGATTACATTATTACTGGGCCATGTACAAATTTTGCAAAGCTCTGCACTGCTCTTGGCGATGATATTCATTACTACATCAATCAAGTATTTATCATGGGGGGAGCCCTTTACGCACCAGGTAATTCCGGTCCGAAAGATTCGGTGACGAATCAGCAAGTGGCTGAGTTCAATTTCTACTGTGATCCACTGGCAGCGGGAAAAGTATTGAATTCAGGTCTACCAATTAAGCTGGTCAGCTGGGATGTAACTTCGACAGTTACTCTCAGCTTTGCCGAAATTCAGCATTTTCAGAGCCAGTCTGCCTCTGGTCAATTCGCCATTACCTTAATGCAAAATTTCTTTAAGTACTACGGTTTGGGTCACGATCGAAATTTTGAGTTAAATGATCCGTTGACTGTTCTGGCTTGTTTAGGCTGGGGAAACTACCGAGAAGAGAAAGTAAAAGTAGTCACAGAAAAAATGAACTATGGACAGTCGAATATTTGTGCTAATGGTGCTCTTATAAGCTACTTCAATTTAACTGATAAAGGAAGAGAACAAGCTACTCAGAAGATGCTAACAGATTTGAAAATTGGTAAAAAAAGAGCTCGTTAGCAGGCTGACGAGCTCTTTCAACGGTGATGGGTTACCATTCTGGACATATGTTATTTGCCCAGCTTAGCAAGCCCATGTTTACCTTTTGACACCCAGTGCAGGATGTCAGCAACGGTCCTCAACAGCCAGACGATGATGTCTATGCCGTTCCAGCAGCCAACAATCGCTGCCATAATCAGTCCGGCATCAACATTGAAAATGGCGTAGGCACCACCAATTCCAGCAATGCAGATGGCTTCTATGGTGAGCTTCCATTTAGGATCGTCCTCGCGAATGAGGAGGAAAATTAATGGACCCATTCCAGCCAACCACAATGGTTGTTTCCCATAATCATTCATGCCGATTAGGATCATTGCTAAACAGATAACTGCTTGCAATGTATCGATCCATTGCTGGATCGTAAAATCGGGTAAGAACGGCAAGACAATTACCTGATTCTTATCCAGCTTGGCCGGCGCAGCTGGCATGTGGGCGGGTGTAGCAGGACCAGCCGGATGACCTTCATTTTCTTTGGGATGACCAGAGTTGTCAGTTTTCCCATTCGCTGCTGGTCCACCGTGGACTGCTGCAGCCCCACCCTTACTAAAGCCTTGTCCTCCACTTTGTGCGGAGGTGTCTTTGGCATGATCTGCTGTATGAGTTGAATCACTCAATTTGTTTGCCTCCTTAAATTAGACATTCTGATACAGATCTATTATGTATTATACTCCTTTTATCTAGATAGAAAGGGATTTATCGGTCTAATCGCCAGATTGCCCATCTGTTTCGTATTGTGTTAAACTACACGAATGAATATCCTCGTTGTCTTCGAGACGCAAAATGGAACGACTCAGTACGTCGCTGAGGTCATCCAGAAACAATTTCAAGACCTCGGACACCAGGTTACATTACATGGTGTTAAAGCCCAGGGTATGACTCCTCCTATGATGGACTACGACGTCATTCTCTTTGGAGCTCCTACCTATGAAGACGGTAAGCTTGAGAACTCAATGAGAGTGTTTATAGCGAGAAATAATCCAGATTTCAGTCAGAAAAAAGTGGCTGTTTTTGGCTTAGGCAATCGTTTTTACCCTCAATTTTGTATCTCAGCACAAATTTTGGCTGATTGGGTTACCAAGAATAAAGGTACATTGTTGGTTGAGCCATTAAAAATTGACGGTTTCCCTGACAATTTAGCTCCTCTACAGTCTTGGATTGCGCAACTCTCAGCAAAGTTATGAAACCAAAAGATCCTGCCCTTCTCGTTCTCGCGTTTATTATTTTCGTCAACTCCTTGGCCTATGGAACAATTATTCCATTGCTATACCCATATGCGGTTCGATTTGGTATTACCCCACCTAGTTTGGCGCTGCTCTTTGCTTCTTACTCAGTCACTCAGTTTATTGCTACGCCTATTCTTGGCAGACTATCAGATCGCTTTGGCAGAAAGCCGATTTTATTGCTCTGTCTCCTGGGTACAAGTTTGTCTTTAGCCATGTTTGCAGTGGCTACAAATATTCTGCTGCTTTTTATTGCTCGACTTTTTGATGGTATTACCGGTGGAAATATTTCTGTGGCTCAAGCCATGATTGCTGATAAGACGAGTGGTGAGCACCGTTCTAAATCCTTTGGGTTCCTGCTTGCAGCTTTTGGAGCTGGCTTTGTAGCTGGACCAGCGGTC
Organism: uncultured Pseudomonadales bacterium; assembly: GCA_964574595.1. Lineage (GTDB taxonomy): Bacteria > Patescibacteriota > Microgenomatia > UBA1400 > PJMF01 > CAZNOF01. The sequence continues at coordinate 31,650 of CAZNOF010000001.1, forward strand.
GGCGGATTATTAAGTCAATTTGGTTTGACTGCTCCATTCTGGTTTGCCGCGATTTTAGCGCTGTTGGGAACTATTTTAGGTCAGATTATCTTGAAAGAAACCTTGCCTAAAGAAGACAGGCAACCTTCGCATGAACCACTTTTTAGAGTCAAAACCCTCTATGAGGCATTTTTCAAGCCGCTCACCGGTGAGATTTTAGCGATTAGTTTTTTACTGGCGATAGCCCAAAACGCCATCATCATCGGCGTGCAATCCTACACCGTGGACAACCTGCAAATGTCAGCTGCCCAGACAGGTGTCATGTTTACCGCAGTCGGAATTATTAATATTTTGACGCAGGTAGTGGGTTTGCGATATTTGCTGCATAAGTTTAAAAACACGGTTCAAGTCATTTCGGTTCTGCTGTTCCTTTCCACAATTTCGCTTTTAGCCCTTTTCTTTGTGCACACTATCAACTCGTTCCTAATCGTATTATTTGCGTTTGCCGTGTTTAGTTCGCCGATTGGCGCGATTATTACTGGCCTATTATCAGAACGAACCAAAGATGAAGACCAAGGTGGAATTTTAGGCTTAAATCAGTCGTATAACTCGCTGGGTCAAATCATTGGACCACTTTTAGCTGGGGCGATTGCGGCTCGAATTGCCACGAACAATATTTTTCTGGCATCAGCCGGTGTTTTTGTGGCAACACTTCTAGTGAGTGTGATGTCTCAGAAAAAAGCGACTCACAAACTTGATTTGTAAAAATGCACCTTCCTTCGTATAATCAAACAGCTTCGCGGGTATAGTTCACCGGTAGAATGACTCCCTTCCAAGGAGTAGAAGCGGGTTCGATTCCCGCTACCCGCTCACCAGATTTCCCTTTACACATTCTCCAATACCTTCTATTATCATTTTAATGAACGAACACACTCAAAAATCCGAACCTCAGCCTCAAGAAGTGAAGTCTTCGCTTCGAGAAGATTTGCAGCTGACTGAGTATAGAAACGCTGAATATGTAGTTCCTTTTTACGATCCAGAAGTCGCTGATCAACTGAATGCAATTGTGAGTGAGATTGAGTCCATTTCCCCTGGAGAAAACATGGACAGATTCCTGGAGTTGCAGGACATGATTGATGCGTTGCCAGTTCGTCAAAAAATAAAATTGAAGTTTGATATCCTGGATGGAACGGGCCAAATTCGTCCTGACAGCCGAGAACAATTTACAGAAGATGTCATTTTTAAGATGCATGCCTTATTTGGGCACGAACAAAATTTTAAAGAGCTTGAGAAGCTAGCGCTCTTTAAAAAAGCTCACCCAGACGTACGAATTAAGATGGTGATAGCTCATGGCGGAGCGGAAGCGGAGTGGGATCCGGTTCTACCAGTGATTGCGAAACAAACTTGGATGTACTGGGATGTAAACAAACAAGCGCACCCATTAAAAGAGTTAATTGAGACCATGAACAAAGAAGCAGACGTTCTTCTCTTGATTTGCTGCAATGAAGCAAATATTACCATGAAGCAGTCTCCTCTCACGGTTTTTTACAGTCACGGAAAAGTTTCAACTACTGGTTCTCAAGAAATGAAAATAATCGCCGGTTCAGATGGCGAATATCAAGAGTCAGTCGACATTGAGTAAATTTGTCACTAAAAAATCTCCCCATAGATCGAAAAAAATCTGGCTAATTGACATTATAGGGTGTTCTCATAGTATCCTTAATGTCATATGAAAAAGAAGAGCTCTATACATGCAGGTAGTCTAGTCGCACTATTTGGTGTTGTTATCATGACTTTGGTAACTGTGCTTTTCTCCACGGGTTTCTTCCCTGCTCCGGCTAAGATTTTGTCAATGTTATTGCCTCATGCTGCTGCTCCAGTTAAAACAATTAATGTTCTCGAATTACGTTACCTGCCTTTGGATTATTCAGTTCAAGATGCCAAAACGACTGCTGTTTCAAGTTTGTTAGTGACAGACATCGTTGACGCTTCTCGTGCTAAAGGATACAAAAATACGGCAGCTACACCAGCAGTTCAACCAGTTATTAAGTATGTTTTAAAACGTGCTTCAGCGCCACCATACACCCAGGGCAACTTTGAAGTCTGGTATGACTCTCTCAATACTATTTTGACTCAAGATCATGATTTACCTGGTGGCATGAACCTCTGTGACTACATCGTGGCAAATAATATCGATCAAGTCTGGGGGTGGTTTGACGTTCGTGCTGCAGGGAATGGTCCGATTGGCGGGTACAATCAAGAATTTACTCGATTCTGGTCATATAACGTTTTACCAGTTCAACAAGGATACCAACCACTGTGCGGTGGCAAACGGTCATTTATTTTCTTAGGGTTAGATCAGAACGCTGGTGTCGATAATGCCTTACACAGCTTTGGTCACTCCATGGAATCCATGTTAACTTTAGTACAGGGTCACGACTTATTCTGGACGAAATGGGCTGGAATAACTGGTGCTGAAGGTGGAACCGCTACCACCTGTGGTGACGTGCACTTTCCTCCTAACGGTGCGGCAGACTATGACTATGTGAATACACGTAATGTAACTACAAGTTGTGAGGATTGGAAGCCAGATGGAACTGGCACACAAAAACGTTTCACTTGTGCCGAATGGGGTTGTTCTCAAGAAGGTTACATGAAGTGGTGGTTACAAAACATGCCTAATGCAAACAATGGCTTAACCTATGCTGGCCGAGCTATTCCAAATTGGTGGGATTTGCTTGGCGATACGGATAATGCCATCGGCCAAGCTGCTTACAGAGGTGAGTACCTGACATCAGATTTCCTAGACTCCGCTCGTCCGTCCTACCTAGATTCTACCTCCAAGGCCACTCAAGCCAGTGGTGCTTCATTGACTATGACGCAAACCATTAGTGGTACGAATAGATTATTAATGGTGGCGGCTTCTTATCGATCTCCTGCCAAAGCCCAAACCGATGGTGGTAGTTCTGGAACGGGTACCAAAGAACAGATTACCGGAGTGAAATGGGGTACGACTGCTTTAACTCGAGTCAACCGTACCATTACAGATGAGTACACGACTGAGCTCTGGTACTTAGTCGCTCCAGCCACTGGTTCCAATACCATTACCGTTAGCTTTGTTGGTAATGTTCAAGACCAAAACCTGTCTGGTGCCTCATTCACCGGAGTAAACCAAACGACTCCATTTGCGAATGCAGCTGGATCATCTCTTACTGGTGGATCGGCAACTCCGACCATTACCGTGCCAACAACAGCTTCACAAGTGCTATTTGGAGTCACTTCAATGTACACGGGTTCAAATACCTTAACAGTCTCTGGAGCAACCAGGGGTGTGTTTGGATTAAAGACAATGAATGTGATTGGAAAAGGTGCTGTGGCCGCTGGTGGGGCAACTGCTACTCTCTCTTGGAGTGGTACATCTGCCTGGCCATGGTCAATTAGTGCTGTGGCGATCAATTTAACTAGTGCTCCAGCAGTCACGCCAACTCCGAGCCCAAGTTTGGTGCCAACACCAAGCCCAACTCCAACCCCTGTGGCGACTCCGATTCCAACGCCTGTGCCAAGTCCAGTTCCAACTCCTACACCGACATCCGGGCTGCCAACTACACCAACTGTCGATTTAAAGATAAATGGACAAGATAGAGTGTATACACAAGCTGGTTTGAGAGGTTCAACGATTGGAAATATAACTCTCACTTGGAAAACTGTAGGTGCAACTAGTTGTAAAGCTCTTGGCTCATGGACAGGTGCCAAACCTGTGAATGGATCGGCAACTGTGGCATTTGTGACAGGGACTGAAAAACCTAATACCAAATACTACGCACTCCAATGTGTCGGGGCTGGTGGAGCAACATGGTACGATGTTGCCTTCGTGGTAGTTCCACAAATCAATACATTACTTCCAGTCATGGAAGCAAAAATGTTTGTCAATGGCTTTGATGACACGATGATGCCTGCTGGCAGCGGTATTGTAGGCGCCGGAACTCAACAGAAGCTATACATCAAGAGCGGATCAGCTCCAGTCTTGTCCTATATATCATATGGACAGACATGCACATCTCCTTGGATTGCCTCTAATCCAAAAGGCGCTATGACTACTGGCGTAACTCAGCCAGCTATCACCAAGACCACAACATACAGTATGACTTGTGATCAAATTAAGAAGACTGTCACGTACTCAGTGTCTGCGAATATTAGATAGTTTGATTGGTTAAAATAAAACAGATAGATACAAAAAAGCTCACGGGTAAACTCGTGAGCTTTTTTTCAGTAATTTACTTTTCTATTTTAATGAGGCGTTAATCTTCACTAAGTCTTGAAACGCAGTTTTCAAATCTTCTCGGACCGTTTTCAAGCTATCTCGGCCAGCGAGCAAAGTTGGTTTATTGGCTGGATAGCCTTCAGGTGTTAGTCCAGATACAGAATTAATCACACTTTGAGCCTTGGCCTGAGCATCTGTAACTTTGGCAGTGCGATCAGCCAGCAGCTTATTTGCTTCCGTCACGTCCTTGCCAGCTGATTGTGCGGTAGCGATTTTGGCTTGAATAGTGGCATTATCGGCCATCATTTGATTAGACACCTGCAAGGAAATATCTGCATGAGCCAAGATTTCTACTTTTGGAATCAGGAGTAAAAACACTCGATACGACGTGACGATCGATTGCTTATCAGCTTTCAAAGTAGCTGGGTCCGTGTCAGCATCGATTTTTACTTTCAGGGAATTTAAGTCTGAAATAGCCGTTTGAATTTGAGCCAGCAAAGCTGATTTCTGATCAGCAGAAATTCTGGTCATGGCGTTTACTCTGGTAGTGACGCGGTTCAGGGCAGCAATACGGCGATCGATTTCTTTATCTGCATTTGAACCAGCTACTTCCATGCGAGCATTTTGACGCAGCTCCATCTTGTCTTCAGATTTGGCTGATGGCGTGGCAATTCTCATCATGGCTGGTTGAATGCTCAATCGTTTGTCATCTGCTTCCATCATTCTTGCGTTAGCAACTTGTGGCAGAAAAGCCGAGACCAGCATGACTGCTGGCAAAATGGTGAGAAAAAGTGGGGTTTTAGTGTTCATAGATTTCCTGATTAATTAACTGTTATGGCTTGATCATTAAGACCCTGATCAACTGAGCTGGCATCCTTATTTAAGGTATCAAGCTGAGCGCTCTCTTTGGTTTCCGCTTCTGTGGTGTTCTGGGCCTTGACCACAGGTGAAGTGGCTGGCTCATACATCATAGCTGTATCTGGAGAAGCAGTTGCCTCCTGGTTGGTCGGGGCTGTATTTTCCGGAGCTACTGCAGTTTGCTTACTACACCCAGCGAACAAAAAACTGACCAATGTCAGTCCTGTTATGCCTAGCAAAACCTTCGTTTTAGGAGAGGAAAATGATGAATTTAACATAGTAAATTCCTTATCTAATTTGAAGTATAGACTACTCCAAAGTGACTCAAATTACAACTGAATAAACGGCTGAAAAAGACCTGAACTCGTGTTTTTTCTCGAGTAAATAAAAAATAGCCCGGTGTTGCCGGGCTATTTTTAGAGAGTGACCTCCATTTCTATTTGGCTGCTTTTACAGACAGCTTTTTGGGTTTGGATGCTTCTGCTTTTTTAAAGGTAATAGTCAGTACACCATTCTTGACGACAGCGTCAGGTTCTTGATTTGGATCAATCAGACCTGGGATAGCTACTTTGTAGGAATAATTCCAAGATGACTTACTGTAATGTTTCTTTTTTTCGTCAGTCTCGGTTTCTTCTCTTTGAGCTTTGATCCAGACAACGCCTTTTTCAAAGGTAATGTCGATGTCTTTCTCTTCCACTCCGGCCACACTGGCTCTCAAGACGACTTCGTTGTCTGTCTCGTAGAGATCCAAGTTATTGGCTCCAACAGTAGTGATGCTTCCTAATGCATCTTCATCCCAAATATCTGGCCAGCGAAGCATACTGCCAAAAGCAGGATTCCAAGGAACAATTGCCATATCTCCTCCATTTCTGCGCTCTCACATCTGGTGAGAGGCGTTAGCACTTGATTATGTTTATTGCTAATTTATGCCACAATTAGCAGTCTTTGTCAATAACTGATAATGAATCTGGTGACCGGCTAGTGACAATGACACTAGATTGAGCTACGCTTTTGAGAGCTATTACAATGGGAGTTGTTATGAACCTTATTCATGCGTTGGTGCTGGGAATTGTTGAAGGATTTACCGAGTTTTTACCCATTTCATCCACTTTTCATCTCCTTGCTGCCACCAAATTACTCTCTATCCCTACAACTGAGTTTAGTAAGTTCTTTGACGTGTTCATTCAGGCTTTTGCTATCTTGCCAGTGATTCTGTTGTTTGGAAAAGATTGGTTAAAGGATAAAACCATGCTCCTAAAAGTAATGGCATCGTTTGTTCCTACTGCCATTGTTGGGTTACTTCTAAACAAAGTAATTAAAGAAGTGTTCTTCGCTTCACCCTGGTTAATGTTGGGCTCGTTTTTCTTCGTGGGTGTGATTTTTTTCGTGATTGAGTTTCTGATCAAAAAGGAAAAGATGACCTTGGCGAAATCTACAGCAGACATGACCTGGACCCAAGCTATTTTGATTGGTGTTTTTCAAGCCTTTGCGGTTGTGCCGGGAGTCTCCAGAGCTGGCGCGGTGATTGTCGGTATGATGGTGTTTGGTTTCAAACGTGATGAAGCTGCCAAGTACTCCTTCACCTTGGCCGTACCTACGATTTTAGCTGCTGCTGCTCTAGACTTGATTAAATCACGCTCTGCTTTGACCGGTGTAGCCATGTCCCAAAACTTAATGCTGTTGGGAGTGGGATCAATTGCGGCTTTTGTGAGTTCCTTACTAATCGTCGCTTGGTTTATCAAGTATTTAAAGACCCACTCACTAAATGTTTTTGGGAGTTATAGAATGATTGTTGCAGCAATTTTATTATTACTTGGATTTACCAAATGAAGACTGTCTATACGACTGAACAACTTCAACACAAAGCAACGCTGATTCGCCAAGATATTATTGAGATGCTTTTAAAAGCTGGCTCTGGTCACGTAGCTGGGCCACTGGGCATGGCCGACATTTTTGCTGTCCTCTACTTCTCCGTTTTGCGGCATGATCCACAAAAACCACATTGGGCAGATCGGGATCGATTAGTCGTTTCAAATGGTCATATATGTCCGGTGATGTATGCGGCATTAGCAGAAGCTGGGTACTTCCCTAAGCACTGGCTGAGTACCTTGCGCCAAATTGACAGCAAGTTGCAGGGTCATCCAAACCATTTGGATACTCCTGGAGTGGAAACGAGTAGCGGACCACTGGGTCAGGGAATTTCTCAAGCCGTGGGTATGGCTCTGGCTGGGAAACTTGATCAGAAAAATTATCAAGTGTACTGTGTGATGAGTGATGGTGAGCACAATGAGGGACAAGTTTGGGAAGCATTGATGTCAGCTAGTAAATATAAACTTCACAACTTAGCCGTCATCATCGATCGAAATAACATTCAAATCGATGGGTATACAGAAAATATCATGCCGCTTGAGTCATTAAAAGCGAAATACGAAGCCTTTAACTGGCATGTCCTAGAGATTGATGGGCATAATATTGAAGCCATAATCAACGCCTGTGACGAGGCAAAAGCCATTTTTGAAAAACCAGTGGCAATCATCGCCCATACCATCCCAGGTAAAGGGGTGGACTTCATGCAGTGGAAGCCTGAATGGCATGGAAAAGCGCCAAACAAGGTGGAGGCTGAAGTTGCACTGAAAGAGTTACGAAGTATGGCAGGTAAAATTAGCCGGCCTGACTAGTCAAATACTTGTGCAGTCGCTCTGGGTACAAAATTCTGTCAGGTAATTCGATATATTTTAAGTCATCTAGACCCACCTTGGCGGTGTAAAGTTTCTCGACTTCCCCACCCTCATCAAGAAATTTTTTCACTTGGAGCATCCCTTCGTAGTAGAGCGCTTCCTTGCCAAAACAGCCTGGCATTTCTGTGTCTGCGAAGCCTCGTTTGAGACGGAACGTTCTTTGAAAAGCCAATTCAGGAGTAAAGCCATTGGACAGTAAATACTCATAGACTGTCTTAAACGCGCCAGTTCTGGCGATATTACCAGCCAGATACTTTAGAGCATGATGTTTCAAATTAATCTCACCAGCAGTTGAGCAGTAGTCGCCTAAAAAAGAGGCCAGTCCTTCTTCCGTTTTAATGTAGAACGGTAGCGGTTTTTTGAGAAGCGGATTGGGTTGTTGTTCCGCATTTACCCCGCGGATAACATGGCCATCAATTTCATGAGCCAGCATGGCGTCAAAGTTCGTGAAGTCCCAATTAAATATCTTGCCAATTAATAACTTTTTCTGAGCGGCTTTGACGCGAAAGTAAAAATCAGTTTGTTCAGAGAGTTCTACCGTCCAATCGGAGATTCCGTACGAATGAAGATACTCGGTGATGCCAGTCACAATTTCAGCCGAGGTTTTCGTCTCGGAAGATTCAAAAGGTAATGGGGATGCAGCGTCAATTTTTGCTTGATCAATATACGTTTGGTCAAATGTGCATTGATAGAGCTGACAACTATTCATGCCAAAATCTTCATTGCCACGATTGAGCAGCATTAAAATGGTGAGTTCTTGTTCCTGTTTCTTTCGATATAAAATCCATGACTCAAGATCTGTGTGGGTTGTGGCCTCTTTTGATTTCAAAAATGCATGCAGTTTTTCTTCGAGGAGTTTTACCGGAATTTCCGGATACTCAATTTGGGGATTTTGGTTGGGATTGGCTAAAAATTTCTCGCGTGCTTCCACTAAATTCAAAGGTGTTAGCCAATGGTTTGTTTTTAAAAGCGCATCGACTTCGTGTATCAGCTCTTGAATTTGGGACATAGCCAGATTGTAACATGAATCAAAAAGTGTTACTCTATCTCCCTATGACAGACGCACAAGACATTTGCCCAAAATGTGGCTCCCAATTAAAAGATCCTGAAGAGACCAAAACAGGAAAAAAATTACAACGTTGTTCCCGTGGTGTATGGAATCCACAAACCCATGAAACCGAGGGTTGTGATTATGTGAAGTGGTTAACTGCTGAGGCAAAACCTCTTGATGAAAACTGTCCAAAATGTGGTGCTCCACTGGTTATGCAGATCACTCGCTCCGGTAAAAAAATGAAGAAGTGCAGTACGAGTGGTTGGGATAAAGATAATCGTGTTGCCACAGGTTGCGATTATGTGGAATGGATCAATGGCTCTACTAAAGAATTAGATGAAGCTTGTCCTTTGTGTGATGCCAAATTAGTCCTCTTTACGACCAGTTCCGGGAAGCGCATGAAAAAATGCTCAACTGCAGGTTGGGATCGTGAATTCAAACAACCAACTGGCTGTACCTACGTTCAGTGGCTTAAAGAAGGTGAAGGATAGTTTTCAGCTCATCCTCAGTTAGTCATTTTATTATCAGAGCTGCCCAACCGCTGTGATGAACAGCTCCGACAATGACACATACCAAAATCGTTGCTACTCTCACATTCGCTTATATAGCATCTATTTCCGTGTTCATGATTTTACATAGAATCTGGTTTTCGCCTGATCAATTTTTTGTATTTGCTTTAATTGGCTGCATTTTTTTGGGTCGAGCAAATATATTCATCATGGATTGGGGACCGTTTTTAGTCGGTTTCTTTAGTTACGAATTTCTACGCGGTTTAGTACCTTTTGTTTCTACTCGCGTCCACATTTTTTCGATGATCAATTTTGACAAGATGTTATTTGGCGAAGTGCCCATCATGACCCTCCAACGACTCTTCTACCGGCCTGATAACTTGCAGTGGTACGACTACGTGCTCGTTACACTGTACATCTGCCATTTTGTGACACCAATGGTAATTGGATTTTTATTTTGGTTAAAGGATCGAGCATTTTTTAGAAACTATGCCTTGGGAATTTTGGTGTTATCTTCCTCTGGATTTTTCACCTTTGCCCTCTACCCGGCCATGCCACCTTGGATGGCTTCGGAGCAGGGCTACTTGCCGCCCATCAAAGAAGTAACCGGCCATGTGATGAGTCATTTTTTACCGGACAGTATTTCCGTGCCCACAATTTATTCAGTGATGCGAGCCAACCCAGTTGCAGCAATGCCTTCACTTCACGCGGCATTTCCGCTTCTAATTTATCTATTTGTAGTGAAAAAGTTTGGTAAATGGGGATACCTCTTCTTGCCATATGTGATTGGTGTTTGGATTGCGGTGATGTACCTTGGAGAACACTATTTTGTCGATGTGCTAGCAGGCGCCATCTACGCTGTAGGAGCCTTCATGGTGGTTGAGAAAAAAGGCTATTTATTTAGCCTGGTGAAGCCTGCATTTGATAAACTACCTAAGTTACCAAGTTTCAATTGGAAAAGAGCATTCAAAATATGAAGGTCGGTGTAACGGGTGGATATGGATTCATTGGTGGACACCTTGTGAAGAGATTACTTCATGATGGGCATGAGGTGGTAGTTTTAGACAACATGCGTCGGCCGCAGCACCGACTTCGCCGACACCCAGCGCTTTCACTGCACCGTGGTGATATCCGCAATTTCCAAGATTTACACGTTTTTGCAGACTGCCAAGTAATCATTAACTTGGCGGCAGAAAGTTCTGTGTTACAGGCAGAAGCAAATGCCGATTATGCACGAGAGACGAATATTCATGGAGTGGCAAATTTGGCCAAGTTCTGCTCTGAACTGCAAATTCGCCTCGTGCAGGCTTCCAGCCGAGAAGTGTATGGAGAAGTGTCTGAACTGCCAGTCAAAGAATCAACACCATTGGCAGCAAAAAACCTCTATGGAAAGTCCAAAGTAGTAGCTGAGGATCTGCTTTTAACGAGCAGGAAGAACTCCCAGCTCGTTGTAACGATCTTCCGTTTTTCAAATGTAATTGGCACCCATGATGCTGGGAGGTTACTACCACTCTGGCTGCGAGCAGCCAGTCAAGGCAAACCGCTGACGATTTTTGGTGGTGAGCAGGTGATTGATTTTATCCCAGTTGAAGTTGCCGTGGATGCACTGATGTTTTCATTAGATCATGACCTTCCTTTACCGGTGAATATTGGCAGCGGTCAGTCAATTTCTGTTCTGGCGCTCGCCCAGCATATCCAAAGCCTTTTTCCTCACATTAGCCTAGATGTTCAACCAGCTCGATCAATTGAAGTGACTGGGTATCAGGCTGATATTACTCAGATGATTCAGCTAGGTCTCTATCGACCTATCTCATTTAAGAAATACCTCAAAAAATTGAGTCATTACTATCGATAGTTAAATTATTGAACTAATTTTTGCTTGGCTGAATCAATCATTCTTGCTGCTTGCTCATAGTTTACTACCCAACCCGTTTGGCAGACACTCTTGTAAAAAAAGTTTTTAAGCATCCTCCCTTGAGCGTCATAAACTTCAGGGTAGCATCGGTACTTGATGATGTTATTTGAATAAGACTGTAGCTGGCTCTCTGCTAAAGCAAGATACTCGGCTTTTCCAGTTTGTTGATAAAGCAGGACCAGCAGCTTTATATACTCCATGCCCCAGTGACTCCAGATGGCTGTGCCCCCATACTCAGGAACGAAGAACCTGACCAAAGAGTACTCTCTTTCTGGACGGTCTTCTGTTTGATATTTTAAGCCAAATGGTTGGTCAATTTTGTTCTGCCGAATATACGATACACTTCTTTCAAAGTAAGGTAACTCAACAGGGTCTTGTGGATTGAGAAATCCCGTTTGTAAAACGATGAGCCAGTCTGAGGAGTAATAGCTATTTTTAATGGCTGCAGGAGAAACATCTTCCAAAAAATAGCCCTTATCATCAATCCAATACTGATTAAGAATGTTTTGTCTTAGTTCTTCTAGAGCGGCGGCATTTTTGGGCACAATTCCCTCTTCTTGGGCAAGTTGTTGTGTCTTCCAAAGAATTACATTGTCATAAAAGGCGCTCTGTCTTTTGGCAATGTCCTTTGTTCCAGAAAGTAAAATATCAGATTTAATGAGGCCAGTCTTCGAATCTACAACTGATTGAATATACGCATTGTAGTGCCTGAGTAATGTTGTCTTGTAATCTTGAAGCAACTGTTGTGCGGCTTGTTGTGTTTGTAAAGAAGTTGTCTGGGTGTGGGGGAACGGATATCTAGTCAGAAGCTCATCACTGCTTTGCATTGTCCGAATGGCGTAGAGCAGGCTAAAAAGTGAATCAGACGGAGGTTGGTAAATATTTAATAGCGTGACGGAGTGTTGGCCGACAGGCACAATTGTGGTGGAAAGTGCTGATGACTGAGAGAATACCTCAAGAGCATAGGCTGTGGTCTGTAAATAAATTTTTTGTCTGTTGAGCCAATCTTCTTGATCTATTGCCGTTCGAGGATCTAAGAGTGTGGCGTAAAAAATACCTAGTGATCGAATATAGAGTGTGCTGAAGTGGTCACCTGAAATCAGGTAGAGATGATCCGGGTTAAATCGAATCTGATGTATTTCGCGAATGATATCAGGAAGAGTTGTGCTCTGTGTTTTTTTGTTTCGTTCGTAGACATTGCCAAGTATGTGATAAGCAGATTTCACTTTACTAAAGGATCTGTAAATGATGTTTGATCTGACAAATAGATCTACGTCTTTCACTAAGACGAGCTGCCCGCTGGAGTCTGTTCTTGTGGTAAAGGCAGTTTGGACAGCAGAGTATCTGGTGAAGGGGTTGGTTAAGTACGAAGCTATTGCTACTAAAATGCAGACGACCGTAGTGGTGAGAAAACCTTTCCAGCGTTTTTTCATTCTTTTCTCACGAAAGAACGTAGCGTGGACCCGGGCACGATGAGAGTGAGATGGCGGTAACATACAGGTAATTGTAACCGTTTTTTGGTTAGGTACAGAAGAGAATGTTTCCGTGTTAGAATGCCTGAGCCAGGTGGATTATGAGCACGAAATTACCTACAAAACTCCTCTTCTACATAAACATCCTGTCGCTTGGTTTTATCATCACTTTTTTCAGTACTTTGGGCTTCTACGTGCTAGCAGAAAAGGTATTTTTTGATCGGATGTTTTATCAGAAAAGCGCGGTCCATGGATATAGAACAGATGGTGGGAATGCAGTTCAGCGATACATTGAGAACTTTTTGATTGCCGACAGACTTGATGACTTGCTGCAACTTGTCTATCAAAAAGACAGTTCAAATCATCAAAGTGATTCATTGGGAACGGTTCGAATTGCGGTGATTGGTGACTCAGTCGCGTATGGCCTAGGCGTAAGAAAAGAAGATGCATTTCCCCTGCAACTTCAAGCCAAATTAAACGCCTATCGACCCACAAAAGTTTATAACTACAGTTATCCTGGAGATAGTATTATTGATAACTTTCTCAAATACCAACTTTCTATGAAGAAAGACAACATTGATCTCTATATTTTTACGATGATTGACAACGATCTGCTCTTCCAAAAACGAAACAAGTATCCAGGTTATACAGCACTCATGGATCAATTGAAAAGTGATTGTAAGCAGTCAATATTCACCTATGAATTTACGGGGAGAACTTGGGAAGACTTAGTGAATCAGGGTTTTTATCCATCCTACTCAGATCGATTTGCAAATGTCTGTTTTTTAAAACAGATAGCCACCAAAATTGCTCCTGAAAAAAGTCTCTTTATCTCGTTTGATTCGACCAAGTCATACCATCAGGGTGTAAATGAGCAAAGTGATTTTACGTTGAAGGTAGATAACCTTTATGCCACTTATGCCTCTGTGCTCCGTGATCAAGGGTTGCGAGTGATAGATCCAGACGACTCAACCAAAAAATTTATTTACCACCAAGTCTCTGCGATGGAAGGTCATCCTTCTAAGGAAACTCAAGGTGCCTACGCTGATATTCTGTTAGAAAAGTTGTTAACTACTCCACTGTATACTCAAAAGTAATGTTGTTGTTTCCGTAGTCTGACTCAGTGATCTTTTTGTCAGGGTTTAACTGGATCTGGATAGTGTGATGTCCAACGCTATTTGGCAACGTTTTGTTTGTGGCAAAATGGTTGGTGGTGTTAGGATCAACTTTTTCATCCAGGGTAAGGGTCGGCTGATTTGATCCGTCGAAAACAAATCGTACTTCAATTTTTTCTGTCTGTGCTTTTCCTTTATTTTGTACTTCCACCGTATTTACCGTAAACGTCTCCGAGCTGGCTCGTTTGATATTGTGATCATTTAGGACATTGGTACTCCAGCTAGCACTAGAGGTGAAATAGAGCGGGTCAGCAATCGTTAGATCAGCCGCGGGTGCTGGAGTTGGACTAGGACTTGGGCTGGGCGATGGGCTTGGACTAGGTTTTGGAGTTGGCTTTGTTGAGGCTGAAGCTGTTGGTGAAGCGCTAGGTTTGGCGGTTGGCAATTTAGTTGCTGCAACAGCAGAAGGAGAAGGTGAGGCGGCAAAGATGGCAACGGGTGTTGGGCTAGGAACGAGTTTTACTGCCTCTGGAGTTGGGCTGGCGTGTATCTGAGTCTCTTTGGATGTAGAGAACGGAAAAAAGGCTTTGACGACGACGACCAGCGTGATTAGAAGCATGCCACCAAGAACTGCTACTGCTAAAAGCTTGTCTTTATCGATGTTTTTCATAAACACATTATACTTCATCTCATTCTGTACCAGAACTGTATTGAATACCGGTGTTCTGCTTTGTCATCATTTCGATCAGGGAAACTCCAACCGGTTGGATTTCATAGTAATAGCTTGGAGAACCATCAAGTGTCATGGGCGGTACGGCACAACTATTTCCAGGAACTCCACACGTTACTTTGGCAGGAATTAAAAAAACTCCTGTAAGTACAATGACGATAACTAATCTGATCAATCGATTTTTTTGCATAGTTATAAACTATTCTATCTCATTTGGTTTGAATTGAGTAAGCATATATAATCCAGCCAACATGGCAAAGAAGACCAAGGTGGCACTCATCATCTGTACGAGAAACAATCAAGACAAGTTGAAGGTATCGCTTCATCATCTGTTCAAACATTTACCGGAGTCCATAGAGCTATTGTTGATTGATCAGTCGACGCGAAATTTTTTGCCCAGTCACTTTCTTTTTCCTAGAAAGCTTGCGAGTATTCTCAGAACACCTTCTCAGCGGGGGTTGAGCCGAGCTAGAAATACTGCAATTCAGGTTTCTGATGCCGATGTTCTGGCCTGGACAGATGACGACTGCATTCTAAGCAATTCATACGGAGCTCGTTTGCAGGAAATTGCCAAACTAGCACCCAAAGCAAAAAAACTCAAAATAGCTGGCGTGTGCGGTAGAACTTTGCCCTACATTGCTACTCAACCATCGGTTGATCACTTTTGTCCTTGCACATTCACTCAGTCCTCTTCTCCATCAAACCCAGATGAATTCAGTCACTGGAAAACTGTTGGTCTGGGAAATAACATGGTCCTTTTTAAAGACGTCATCAATGAAATGGGTGAGTTTAAAGAATGGCTTGGAGTGGGTTCATTTGGCGAGAGTGGTGAAGATGGTGAGTTTATGATGCGTTGTATCTCTGCTGGTTATACATTTCTGTATGACTCAGAGCTCCTGGTCTACCATAATAAGTGGCTTGAGAAAAAAAGTTTTCAGTCTGAAATTCAAATGCGAAAATACATGTGTGGCGGTTTAGCGTTGTATGGGTACTATTGGTTTCAAGGTATTAATAGCTGTAAAGCTCAGTTTATGGAAGACGTGTTAAACTCACAAAGTAGGGTCGTCTATCTTTTGAAATCTGCAATCAAGAAGCCGCAAAAAGCTCCTCTTTTACTGCGCTCCTGCTTCTTTGATCTGTACTATCTCTTCAAAGGAATCTCGCTAGCCATATTCCATACCTATGTAGGCAGCTAATCTGTTGCTTTATCAAGCAGTGATTACTCTACTTCGTAATTAAACGCCACTTCATTATTTGAGTAATCTGACTCAGTGACTTTTCTGTCAGGATTAATTTTTATGTGAACAATATGGTGACCTTTGCCACTGTCTAAGTCAAAACCCCAACCCATTTCGTTCGTTCTTCCTGGGTCGATATTGTCATCAAGTAATCGGGTTGTTTCTTTCCCATCAACTATTATGGTGACATTTAATTTGCCTCCGGCTACTGGGCCTGCATTCTTCACTTTCACCGAATTGATTCTTGGCTGTGTGGCAGTGGGAGATAATTTTATTTCGTCATTCCATCTGTAGTTATAGTAGTTCCCCCCAGCAAACATATTTTCCTCATCAGTAAATACGAAGTCAGGCGCTGCAATTGGTGATGGTGACACCGAGGGTGAGGGACTTACTTTTGGCGTAGGCTTAATAGTGGGTCGTGGCGTTGGTTTTGGTGAAGGAGTTGGCGATGGTATTGGGCTTGGGGTTGGAATGGGTGAGCCAACAGCTACCGGTGAGGGATTTGCCTGAGTGATTTCAGTTTCAGCGAGTTGTTCCCTTTGACTGGAATTTCTTCTGGTCTGAACTAAAATCGTTCCGACTCCAATAAGTAGAAGTAGTGAAATTGCTGCGATAATTGCAGCTTTTTTTGTTTGAATGGATTTCATAGGCACCTATTCTACTCCAAACTTTGTAAATTGGATGTGATAAATGCTACTTCTTACAGGAATAAGAGTACTAATCCAGCCGTTACACCTAAAATACCAATCATCTTTTTGAGTGTTAACTCATCTTTAAAGAGGAAAGCTGACATCAGAGTCAACAAAGAAATTGAAGCCGCATTTGTAGCATTTATAAATCCAACATTTGGAGCCAAGTTAAATCCAAGTTGCATAAAGTAGTTGAAACTTGCCCCAAAGATTCCGATCAGGAAAAGTGTGATGAGTTGCTGTTTTGAGACTGTTCTCCACTCAATTTTCTTGTGATGCATTTCTCCCATGATGATCACTGAGACGATTGCCATCGACAGGGTTAATCTTGTCAAAATTGGTACTCCCATATTGAGAAGATACTTCGAGCTAAGGGCAAGTAACCCCCAACAAAAAAAAGCTGCCACTGTATATGGCAACCACAACTTATTTGAAGTTTCTCTGTCCATCTTTTTGTCGATCGTAATCAAGGCTGAGAACAGGACAATCAGAACTATGGAGATGACTGTTTTGAACGTTAATGGTGCTGAAAAAAGAAATACAGAAGCAATCGCCGTAAATACCACATAACTCTTGGAAATAATCAGGCTGTATCCGGGATTTGGTGAGTACTCGATTCCTTTTAAAGAGAAGGCATTTCCTAAATAACTAAAGAAAATACTTTGAATAATTATGATGACGTAGGCAATTGGAGAAAGTACAAAATTTGTGGGGGTTTGGGCGGTCAAAACTAAGTAGACAACGAGTGGAATTAAGAACATTGCTAGATTATTCAGTTGCCTAGGCGTTTTGAGGGCATTGCTCTGCCGTACACACAGATATAAGGCAACCGAACTTACGAACATCAGTAGGCTGGCAATAATCCAATTCATAGATATCAAATCATTCCTGGGTGGATGACGGGACTCGAACCCGCGACCTCTGCTTTCACAGAGCAGCGCTCTAACCAACTGAGCTACAACCACCATTTTTGGCCAATGTATTTGACCAGAAGGCTATTTTACTACACAAAACCCCTCTAGCCCAGCGGCCAGAGGGGTTTTACTCATTTTGCCGTTATTTTGTTGAACAGACTTTACAGTCCTTCATGTGTGTGGCTGCCACGTAAACAGCAGATACACCCACCAGAATATAGACCACCTTCTCAAGAGCTGGCATAAAGCCAACCAATGCAGTTACCAGGTTGAAGTTGAGCAAACCAACGAGGCCCCAATTCAAACCGCCAACTACCAAAAGCAAGAAAGCTACCATATGAAGTAATTTCATTCACCCTCCTTAAACTAAACTGTTAATAACCTTACATATAACTGTAGAAGTTATTCAAAAGAGGTGCAATGTGCGATAGAAGCGTATTTTTACTCTTGTGGAGTCTCAGCTTTGTGAGCTAAGGAATGTAAAATGAGATCTAATTTATCATTTAATTCGTCAAATTTTTGATTCAACTCAGTCAAATCAAGCTTTGGGGCTGCCTGAGGCATCTCTCGTCTTGGGGTATATGCTGGTCTATCAAATCTTGGTCGATCAGATTGTGGTCTGTCGTAACTATTTCTGCGTGGTGCTCGACTAAAGTCACCATTGTCTCGATCTTTTTCGACACTTTCAAAACAGTCACTACAGTAAATTGGTTTACCACTGGTTGGTTTAAAAGGAACTCGGCAGTTCTTGCCACAGTTCACACAAACGGCGTCAAACATTTCTCTGTCACCGCCACCGTTACCACCGCGACCACTTGAGGATCTGTGTCCTCTACTACCACCAAAGTTGTTACTTCTCTGAAAATCTTGCATGTATTACCATTCTTGCGCTATTTTACGCCTGGTGAATTATAACAGGTTCTCAAGAAAAATGCGGATGAGACAATATTTCTGATGATATAATCTTTGGCGTCTTGTGATTTCGCAGCTTTACTCGACAACAGTCTGGTTTGCGTTTCGTTTTGACAGATCTTTAATAGTTCAAAGGAGTTTAGAAATTGCCTCACAGAATTATCATTGTAGGCGGAGGAATATCGGCGCTGCTGTGTGCAGTTAAGCTAGTTGAGAACTCACCCACACTCAAAGTCACACTCATCAACCGTGCCAGATTTGGCACCGCGGATGACGACGGCTATGAACCAGAACAGTGGAATCACACGCATGTGCTATCGGCCAAGGGGCTTGAAATGCTCTATGGCTGGATTCCGGGTAGTTACGAGTATCTAAACGACTGGAATGCACCGATTCTGGCTTGGGGCACGCCGGATGTAGATATCTCGTTTCCGAAAGGAAAGCTGACCAAGAAACATCCACTAGGCGTCGTCACCCGGAGCATGACACGCAACTTACTTGAGCGAATCATTCGGAACCATGTGATTCGAGTTGGCATCGACACTGGCCAAATTGAATTTGTGGAACGTGTAGACGTGACAGGCCTGCTGCGTGAAGGGGATTCGGTGGTAGGTGTAAAAGTAACACCACGGTCTGGCGCCAAAATTCCTAATTGGTTTGAAGGATCTTCTACAGAAGGCTGGCATGCTTCGGCTCATGAAGTCATCCTCGCTGCCGGGTCAGGTACTCGGTGGTATGACTGGCTAAGAGAAGTTAACGCCGAAGTTCCACCCGCGCTTGAAGTTGATGCCCGCATGTCATACATGAGTGCGGATTTTGAAGATGTGCCGTTACCCGTTGAAGACGACCAAGAAGCCAAGATGTTTGCTACCGGCGATAAATTTGATCGGGCGATGGTCATCGCTAAAGTTGAAGGCCATGGTATCTATCGAGTCACCATGTTCGTCTACAACCTTGATGAGCTGCCAAGCACAGAAACCGAGTTCATCAACTTGGCTACCACAATTAGTCCAGAGGGTGCTAGCTACTTAGCTAGGGGCAGGATGATTAGCAAAGTACATAAGTATCAAAAGTGCGAAAGCCGGATGCACCAAGTTTGGCTGGTGAAAAATTGGTTAAAGCATCTTTACCTGCTCGGTGACTCGCTAGCTAAGTTCAATCCGAAGTTTGGGCAAGGTATTACCCTGTCAATGTTAGAAATTGAACTGCTGGCTAGAGAGCTGATGTACGGCTCTTCTCATACCTACAACAAGAAAGTTCAGAAGCTACTCTCTTTCCCGTGGACGATGGTTTCATCTGCGGATTATGAGATGAAACGTAGTTACGGTGACACTGACGTGCCGCCTGAGACCGCCTTCAGCAAGCTGATGGGCAGATATTCTGGACACTTACTGAGTATTGCCGGCAGAGACGAAAATTGGCCAGTGGCAAGAGCCTTCTTTCAGGTCTCGAATTTCATGTCTGGTCCTGAAGCCATGCTAGACCCACGAGTCCTGTACATTGCCGCTCGAGAAAAGTTGGCGCCGAAGGAGCAGTACGTTCAATTCTAAATTCTGACCTACATTGAACATTAAACCAAACACCCCGATTGAGACCGGGGTGTTTTTATTTGGAATACTTCTAATAATGATACAATTTCGGCTATGAAGAGTATTTATAGTATTGGAACATTGCAACGAATCCTCGATCACTGGGGCGTGGGAAAAATCTTTGATGCTACGTACTTCAGTTTTGAAGGACGAGCAATTTGGCGCCAGTGGATTGAAACAAACCAAGGCGAATTTGAACTGTACTCATATCCAGATGCTTCTGACCCGTATTATGAAAAGAGGTTGACTGAATATTTTGAAACGCATCGAGGTCAAATTAACCCAAAATTAGTTCACAGTTTTGACCGATATCACAAGCTTGTGAGGATGAGTACCAAACAGCAAATTTCAGCTAAGCAAGCAATGACCGAATTTGAAGCCTTAAAAACACTGTCGATCGTCAAGGCGTTTAGAGTGTATGGATCAATTATTCAAATTCAATTTTCTAAAGATGCTGTCATTTCATCTTACGCACATTGGGTTTTGCAAAAAAATACTGACGCAAAAACAGAAATTCTTGTTGACTCTTGGACTGCTTCAATAGAGGAAATGGATGCAGCGATGACCGAATTTGAGAATAGCCAAGCACCATTTGAGAAGGCAGTAATTAGCGCTGACCAAGTAGAACTTTTTTTCTCTAAAAAGTATTTGCTTGTTCTTCAAAAAGAATCAACATTCCCTGCCATGACTCTTCATATTGATGGGCGTCAAAATTGGATGAATATTTTTGACGAGCGAAAAATCTTTTATAAAAAAGATCTTATCTCCTGAATAAATTTCTGAATGAGTCGATCAATCTTTGGAAGAAATTACCGTTACTCCCAGGTGTTGGGTTTGGCAATGAATTACTGCCCGGAACTGTACTGGCTTTAGGAGTAGCTTGAATACAAGCTGCTGAATTGGATTCAACCACATAACCACGGTCAGTATCTGATTGACCACAGCCGATATTTAAACTCCAGCGAGAGCAAATGTTTCCTAGTCCAAGCGTAATTGATTGTTGTGGTGCTAACACCTTACTTCCACTTTGATTCAAGTTGGTCTTGCTGAAGGTGTTCAGTGACCAATTAAATTGTTGTGCAGAACTGCCAGTGTTTTGAACTTGGAACATACCAGTTGTTGTCCATTTTGTAGAGTCTGGATAAGGCACAACTTTAAAGTTTTTCATAGCACATTGAATTTGTGTAGACGGAATGGTTGGACTTGGTTTCACTACAACTGGACTTGGTGTTGGTCTCATACTTACTACGGGTGTTGGACTAGCAACTGGTCGGGTTGATGGACTTACAGATGGAGTGACCACCACAATTGGGCTAGCAACTGGAGAGACTCTTGGTGAGGCTATTGGCGAAGCAATTGGTGAAGCCACTGGTGTTGGCGTTGGAACTACAACCACTGGGCTGGCGATTGGAGAAGCTACGGTCGTGGGAGACGGTGATGGAGATGCTGGATTTGCAAAAGTGAAAACAGCCGTAGGTGTAACTCCCAGCAAATTCTGACCAGTCACACTCTGCAAAATCTTAGAATAGTTCTCATCAACAGCAATGCTCATGGTTCCGGAAGCAGGCACCGTGAATCGCAATGTAGCGAGTGGGACGACTGCATTGTTAGGGTTAAAGGGTGTTTGTGGATCTTTTGTAATAAAGGCTAAAGTGAGTTTTTTGCCGCCATTGGCATCGACAATTGTTGAAGCCACAGAATTCAATGCAGAAAAAGTTTGAGGTTCAACTGTGATCGCCGGTACATTGCCAGAAATGTTGGCAATTAATTGAAAGCCATCCACGTTGGAGGCTCCGGTGCCACTTGCACTAATAGTGATAGCTTCAACAGTCCCAGGTTTCAATGTAGTTCCAGATTGACTCTGAAAAGTGAACTGAGCTGTCCCTGTTAACGTTGAAGCTTGCTGCCTCAGATCAAAATTATTTTTTAAAAAGTAAGCGCCCAGCATGGTGGCGGCAACCATGACAATCAACGAAAGTGCTGTGAGTTTTTGACGATATGTTGTGTTCATGGTCGTTTCTTCTTTCTCTACTTCTTGTACCTACTGTATCTCGGACTTTAATACTCAATTTGAGATGGATCAGTGACAATGATTTCTGGATCTTTGCCTTCTGGCCAATACAAACTGACTTTACCCGTGACAGAAATTTTCTTGCCTTTTAATGATAGCGGATCATATAAGAATTTAGAGCTGTCTTTAGCAAATACACGGATCAAAAGATGACCATCATGTGGATCTGTAAATGCTAAGTAAATACCCTTTGGCATATGGTTTACAGCTGATTTGATCACTCCAGTAACTTTTACGGTTTTACCAATATGTTTTAATGCCTCGGTATGAGAAATGACTTTTGGTGCCTCCGTGGTCACGCCTAAAACCTTTGCTGATTGAGTCTCCGGAGTAACTGCTTGACTCGTTGCTCCAGGGTTGCCGTTTTCTAAGACTACCAGTCCCCCATCGTTAGCTTTGACGAGTACCATGCCATCACTGACGACTGCAAATGGTCTTGATCCGTCATTGTGATCATTGTGATATTCGTAGAATCCGGCTGGATAACCTCTCTGGTCTCCATATGAGTACAAGCCTGCACTGCAATATCTTGTTGTACTGTTAAATTGACAGTTTGATGGACCATATGAGTTTGAATTTCCGCCTGGGAAAAGTTGTGGGTTACAACCACTGTCACTTGCTGGACAATAGACCTGTCTCCAAATCACGAATGGAGCGTCCACTGTTTTAATTGGATTGGCAATCGTGGCACCTAATCCTGCACTGCGATCGACGATTTGTTCAGCTGTATTCACAAGCCAATGGCTATGGAAAATAATGTCATTAGACATACTCAGATCAACCATTTCATCAGTTTGAATATCTGGATTTCTGACGAATCGCACATCTCCGGCTTGGTATCCACTCACAGTTGTATTATCTAGAACCATCTCACCCATGTTAGCGTCTTCTCTTCCATCACACCACCCAGTGCCACAAGCTTGTTTATTTCTCCAAATGATATATGCCACTTCTTTGCCGTCAGGGGTGACTCGAATCACAGGTTGTGGACCCATTGGTAAGAAGCCGCCATCACCTTCTGCACCATTTCCGACTAAAGGTGTAAATGCACTCTTTCCATCATCTAACTTAAGGGCAAATAAGGCTTGTTGATCGGGTTTACCAGTTAGATTGGCACGAATATCGGCCAAGTTGTCTGGGAATGGATTCCATGTCCAGATGGTATCCCAATCTAATCTGTAACGAATGAAGACAATTCCATGACCCTCGGCAATTACTGGCCAGCCATCCTCGGCTTGAGCACCAGTGCTGTTTGGGTCTCCAGGTTGATAGTTGCGGGACGTTGGTTTCGTCTTCCATTTTTCGATACCAGTGTTGGCATCTAAAGCGTGAACATTCAAATCCCGTGTGACAACAATGAGTGAGTTCTTGCTGGTAGAGTAAGAAAGCGGCGTTGCTCCAGGAGAATTAGTAGCATACTCCCAAGTTTTGGTCATACTGCCTGTATCAATTGCGTCAATCACACCAGTCGCTCCAATTACATACAGTTTGGAGTTCACCAGTGTTGGAGCTAAGTTAAGAGCCGCTGGTGCTTTAAATGTACCCGCAACTGCTCCAGTGGCGGCATTTAATTTATAGACATTACTATCGCCTGACGTGACATAGAGGAACTCACCCGAGTACGCCGGTGTTGAAGACAACGTTCCGATTGAACCTTTTTGCCAGAGCACATTGCCATTTGCTTTGTTTAGAGCAAAGACCTGATCTCCAGCAACCATATAGACTCTGCCTCCGCCGGTAATTGGTTGTACGTATTCAGGAACAGTGATGTGGTTTGCTTGTTTCTTGCCATTCGCATCTGCACCATTCCACTCCCATTTAAACTTCCATGGTGTTGGAACTGACTGAACAGTGTAGTTCGTGTGTTGTGGATTTTGACCAAATTGTGTCCACTCCCCTGCCTGCGCTGCTGGAATGGTTGTAGCAACTGGTGATGGTGATGTTACGACCACAGGAGTAGGTGTAGGTGAAGCTACTGGAGATGGAGATGCTTTTGGTGTTGGCGTTGGTGACAGTTTAATAACTGGACACGTCTTGAACATAGATCTTGTCAGAATAAAGTAGTCACTGAGATCAGCAATGTTCTTTGGATCTTTGTCGATGTTGGATCGAGGATTGGAAAGAGTATCTTTCAAATAGTCTTTGACTAGTGCCTGGTAGTCAGATATATCCACCAAACCATTTCCGTCAATATCAGCATCACATGTGCCCGCTGCCGCGGTAGGAGACGGAGACACTGCTGGTGATGGCGAAGGACTTGGTGAAGGGATTGGAGAGACGCTTGGTGTTGGATTTGGTGCAGTATATGAAGAGTTGCGAATCTTTAAGGCCACATCCTTCGTTAAATTTGAAACTGTTGCTGTTAAGTTGCCATCAGCACCAACCGTGACATTGGCTTGGGAGGTTGCACCAGTGGTGGTGTTCCAAGTTTCAACTGTGTATGCCCCTGCTGCCATGCCAGGAATCGTAAAAGTTCCGTTAATTGCTGTCGGTGTTCCACTGTTTTGCCACCTTGAATCTTTGTGCTGAACCCATGCATAAGCATGCTGGTTATTTGCTGCCTTCATTAAGAGGACGCGCATTTTGGCATTGCTAGCTGAGATAGTTTGATTTGAGAAAAGGTTTATGTCTGCCGTAGATAAGAAGGTAAATTGAGCAGCGTCATAATCGATGTCTTTAAAGAAATTGCTTGCCACTTTGCGATCCGCATATTTCTGTGCCAAGTAGTTTTGTTGTTGGAAGAACCAGTCAATTGGTGATGATCCAGCAACTGAGAATAAGCCTGCCCAAAGCCCATTGTGTGCAACGAGTGGGTTTGGTGTACCAGGGTCATTCCAATCTGGTCCACTTGAATCAAACTCACCCCAATAGATAGGCTTTTGTGCGCCTGTCCATCTTGATCCATCGCCAAAGAAACAGTTAGTGGTACCTGGGAATCGTAGACATTGAGCTGCCCTGTACAAGAAGTTTGTTTCGTCACCAAACAAGTCTGCTGGGTAACGTGAGGACATTAAGTAGTCGTGATAACTTGTTATATCCATCATTGAGTTAGAGAAGAAGGCTGGACTGTACGCTTGTGATCCTTGAGAAGTGTTAAAAAGATGATGATACGGGTCGATGGATTTAACGTAAGATGAAAGCGTTTGATACCAGTTCCATTGATCTGTTCCTGCAGGGATATGACCTTCCTCATTCCAGTGCTCTATGACACCAACGGATGTTGAGTACCCCCAACGGGCTATTCGGTAGCGGTAGTTTCTTTGCCAATATTTCAGGTACTGTGGGTTTTTGTAATCTGTTCTATCAACATCCCAAATCCAGTAAGGATCTTCATGACTGTTCCAGACAATATAGACACCGTTCCGCTCAGCTGCTTCAGCGATCTTGTCAAATTCATAACCACCGCGTTGGTTCATTTGTGATCCCTTTGGGATACTGTTAAATCCTGCAGTACCTTCAGGATTAAAATCATCGGGCCATTTGTAATGGTCATAATGACCCTCAACAGTCAAGTTATATCCATCGTTCTGTGTCCAAATTCTAAGAAAGTTAATGCCGTTTTGTCCGTAAGTATTAAAGAGATCTTCATACTCATAACTTCGACCATTAGTTGCTGGCCATTGATGACCACTGGCAATTGGTACGAACGCCTCGCCGGATGATAAAGATAAAAAGCGACTGTCTTTTGGTGAGACACGTAGGAAACCTTTGTTGTTAGAGTTTGCAACTTGGAGTGTTTGTGTTCCTGTCGTGGGATATCTTGTCGTCCCATCTTTATCAGCAACAGAAATATAGTATGTATAGTTGCCTACTTCTTCTGGTGTAAAACGGACGCGCCAATCATAATTGTTGGTCGGTGTCATTATTTCATCACCATTGCCTGACTTTGTTCTCGTGTAGTCTTGATAGTAAAAAGCTGGAACTGTCAGATTTTTACCTGATGGAGACGTAAAGATGGCGTTGACGGTAATACCATCTACTCCGTATGGAGATAATCTACCTGGATTGGCAGCTGGAGTATCGGCAGCATCGTAAAAGTAGTAAGGCAAGAAGGAGCCTTCAGCGAATGGTCGGGACAAAGTGAAAGCCATTTCGAATTTTGAGAGTTTTGCTACTGTGGTCGGTGCCGATTTAATCGCTGTAACAGTTGTAGCGGCGAAAATCTGTGAGGTGGCGAATGAAAAGAAAGCGAGGGCTAAAAATAAAACGCTGACGGCGCGTTTAGATAACACAGAAAGTTGGCTCTTGAACCTCATCCATTAACGATAATTCAAAGCAGAAAGTTTTGCAAGAAGGATCTTGTGACTGAGGAAAGCAAAAGTGTATTTGTGTGCCAGGCGGGACTCGAACCCACGACCTGCGGCTTAGAAGGCAGCTGCTCTATCCAGCTGAGCTACTGGCACATACAGGCTATTATACCAAAACCCCCTCAGCTAAGCTGAAGGGGTTTTTTTGAATCAATTTAATGCCTATTTCTTTTTGGCAACTTTTTTGCCAACAGCCTTTAATGCTGGAGAACTACTTACTTTTTTAACAAGTTTCTTCTCTGCTTTAACTGCTTTTTTGGTGTCTTTTTTGACTTCTTTTGAAACTTTTGAAGCCAGTTTTCTACTGTTCGCTTGGACTTTTTTGGCAAACTTTTTAGGGTTCTTCTTTGCTTCCTTAGTGATTTTGACTGCTTCCTTCTCTACCTTCATCACTTCCTTTTTTACCATGGTGCGATTTTCCTTGCTAGAAAAGAAAACTGCTGCTGCTCCAGCTACTACGCCGGTGACTAAAGCAAATATGCCCGTACCTGATGATTTTTTTGCCATGTTACTCCTTAAGAACAATGTATATTTTTATGACAATTTAATATTACACAAATTGTTCGTGATAAGCTACTATCGCAGCTTGAGTTTGTACGGCTTTAACGGCAAATTTACCGATGGTTGTTTCTTCGGAAAGCATCACAGCGTTTGTTCCATCGTAAACAGCATTAGCAATATCGTTCACTTCTGCTCTAGTAGGTCGTGGGTTTTCCACCATAGAGAGTAACATTTGGGTAGCAGTGATCACAAATTTGTTTGCTTCATTACACTTTTTGATAATCACTTTTTGCCAGTGAGGAACTTCGTAGAATGGCAACTCTACACCTAAATCACCACGTGCCACCATGACAGCATCAGCACTTGCGATAATTTCATCCAAGTTATCAATGGCCTTTTGGTTTTCAATTTTGGCTACGATTTGTGCAGTAATGTTGTTCTCTTGTAGTTTCTTTCTGAGTAACTCAATGTCAGCGGCACTTCTCACAAAGGAAAGAGCCACATAATCGATTTCTGTACCAGCTAAAGATGTTAAGTAAGTCTCATCTTTTTCTGTGAGTGATGGCATATTTAGTACCACACCCGGTGTGTTCATGGTTTTACTTTGTTTCACTGTACAATCGTAGACAGAAGTACAAACTAATTTACCTGCCTCTTTTGAGGTTATGGTGAACTCGCATGCTCCATCTGCTAATAAAATTTGATTGCCTACATTTAAACTATCAATGACATCTGCTGGAACGATGACGACTCGTTGGTTGTCACCAGCATCGACCACAAATGAAACTTCTTCACCTTTTTTTACTTCAAATGGTGTGCCGTTTGGGATAGCGATACGAACTTCAGGTCCTTGGAGGTCCATCAGGACTTTAGTATTCATGCCTAAATCTTTTGCTACTTTTTTCACACGGAGCATTCGTTCTTGATGCCAGTCTGGCAAGTTATGCTTGGTGTTGAAGCGGGCGACATTCATACCAGCCTTCATCAACTCTGCTAATGCATTTTCACTTTCAGATACTGGTCCAATAGTGGCGACAATTTGTGTTTTGCGCTTTGATAGATCGATCATACACGTCCTTATCTACTTAAAGATTGAATATAGTGAAAGTGATTATCTTCCTCCAATCTGGTTTCTTCAAGTAGTGACTCTGTAATTTAGATTCACTCTGCTTGTCAGGGAGCCGAAAATAGGATATGTTGAACAACGCTTTACACATTTTGTAGGAGGATTTATGACAGACGATAACAACACATTACAATCTGGTGACGATTTGGCCGCCGCCGCTCTTTCAGAGTCAGATGACACGACGAGTGCAGCTCCTGTAGCAAGTACACCTTCACCTATGAACTCGGCAGCATTAGCCGACACGCTGCAATCTTTGCAAAATGTAATTGAAAGAAATGCTGACGAACTCGATAGAATTAAAGAGGAAATGCAGATTCAACGAGAGGCATTGAAAAATGTTTTCGAGAATGATTCTCAATTAAGTGAAGTAACTGCAGAGGCCGCTACCGTCACAAACAAAGTCAAAGAGCGAAAATCTCAAATTCAAAACAGTCCAGAAATTTTGCAGTACAAAACCAAAATTGGTGAGTTAACCGAGCAGAAAAAAGAGATTGAAGAGGCTTTGAATAACCACTTGCTTAATTTGTTCCAAATTACCGGTACTAAAACCTTTGACACGATGAGTGGTCGACAACGAGAGTTTTCTGTCCGCGCCAGTCTCAAGGGAAATAAGAAAACTGCAGAATAAGACAGTTTAGATAACACTCACTGCGTGTTCTTGAATCAGCTCCTCTTCAATTCTGAGGAGTTGATTGTATTTGGAGAGTCTCTCACTTCGTGACAAGGCGCCTGCTTTAATTTGACCGGCACCCGTTCCCACCACAATGTCTGCAATGGAGGTATCTTCTGTTTCGCCACTTCTGTGAGAAACGATCACTCCCCAATTGGCTGACTGAGCCAGACATATTGCCCGAAGAGATTCGGTGAGTGTCCCGATTTGGTTGACTTTCATTAGCAATGTATTACACGCTTTTTTATCGATGGCTTTTTGAATTCGTTCGGTATTGGTGACGAGCAGGTCATCGCCCACAATTTGAATTTTATGTCCAATCCGCTTGTTTAATTCAGCCCAGCCTTCCCAATCATCCTCAGCTAAGCCATCTTCAATTGAGATAATGGGAAATTGGCGAATCAGATCTTCCCACATGTCAATGACCTGTGCGGTATCCTTCGTTTCTTTTTGAACTCGGAAATTGTAATGATCTTTCTCCCAGAGTTCTGACATAGCTGGATCCAAACCAATTCCCACATCTGTGCCTGTTTTATATCCGGCTTGCTCAATTGCTTCTAATAGAATTTCAATTGCTTCCTCGTTACAACTCAAGGCAGGGGCGAACCCACCCTCATCACCTACGGTGGTAATGTAATTCTTTTTGTTCAAAACAGCGGCTAAATGATGGTAAATTTCGGTACATTGTCTGAGTTGTTCGGAAAACGATACTTTTTGTAATGGAATAAGCATGAACTCTTGAAAATCAGTAGTCTGCCAATGCGTGTGTGCTCCACCATTGAGGACGTTAAACATTGGTCTTGGCAATGACATCGGTTTGCAATCTAAGGTTGGAAATTCAGTACAAGTTTGACTATAGAGCTGTGAAATATATTGATAATAAGGGACTTTTAATGAGCTAGCAGCAGCTCTTGAGATGGCAAGTGATACGCCAAGAATGGCATTTGCCCCTAAACGACCATCATTCTGGGTGCCGTCTCTGAGGACCATCTCATTATCGAGACTGGCTTGTTGAAATGGGTCGTTATTTGCCAAAAAGGTCGCAATTTCATCGTTAATATGGCTTACTGCTTCTTCTACTCCTTTGCCAAGATATGCATTCTGATCTCCGTCACGAAGTTCCAGCACTTCATGGACGCCGGTACTGGCACCACTAGGTACGGAAGCACGGCCAAAAGCACCATCAGCGAGCAGAACGTCTACCTCCACGGTCGGATTGCCCCGTGAGTCAAGAATTTGGCGGGCGTGAATCTCAGAAATTGTTGGCATGCTTTTAACTATATCTGATTTCCAACAAAAAAACGACCTAAAGAGTTTCCTCTCTAGGCCGTCTTTCTTATTTCAAAAATTATTCATTAAACGGTCTTCGTTCACCTGTCCGTTCAGGACGGTCTCCACCTCGAGTAAATTTCTTTGGTGGCTTGGGTGTAGGAGCGTTTTTCAAGCGTTTAATAGACTTTAGTCTTTTACGCATCCGTCGTAACTCATTCATTTTCTGAGTTCGGATTTCAGATGGTTTCATATAGTACTTACGGTCTTTAACGACTTGAATAATATTTGTGGCAGCAACGACTTTTTTGAATTTCTTAATTAGATCTCCAGTATGGTCATCACCTTTCGCACGAATAATAATAGGCACAAAACAACACCTCCTTCCCCAATTTGGCTGTATTAAATAGAAAAAGCATCAGCAACAAAACAAGATATTATACCTTAATCACCTACCAAGAAGCAATTCCGAACTAAATATTGTTTAACTTGATTTGCTGGAGCTGGGCTTCAGACCAACCACCCATGACATGAATGTGAATATGCTTGACCATTTGCATCTCATTTCCTACGTTCATGACAAGTCGGTAATTTTCAGAAATTCCAGCTGCTTCTACCACTTTTCTGACAGTGATGAGAAGTCCCGCAAAGATCTCTTCGTCGGCAATTGGCACGTCCTGCAGGCTAGGAAACTCGCGTTTGGTAGCTACTACAATGTCCACAGGAGCACTGGGCTTGATATCATCAAAAGCAATAAAATGATCATCTTCATATCGAATATTTGCAGGTACTTCCCGGTTGATGATTTGTGTAAAGACGCTTGGCATATTAAGAGTAACTCTCCTTTAATAGCTCAATCACTTGTTTCAAACTCAATGAAGTGGGTCGTTGGTTTCGATGTTTTTTTGAGCCGTTGAGTAACATCTTACCACTTGGGTGATAGTACCAAGTCCCAGCAGGATCGAGCTTGAGAATTTTTTCATGAACCACTTTCAAATCTAGGTCAGCGTCTGGTCTGGCTTTAATTCGAACTTCTCCACCCGTGGGATCTTTTCTAACTACGACCATGTATCCAGATTTTTGAGCGAACTTAATGACCTGGTCATTTTTACTTTCAATTCCTAGAGCTTTGCCAACTTTCAAAGTGAATTCAGTACCAGCC
This sequence comes from uncultured Pseudomonadales bacterium, assembly GCA_964574595.1. GTDB lineage: Bacteria > Patescibacteriota > Microgenomatia > UBA1400 > PJMF01 > CAZNOF01. The sequence continues at coordinate 62,726 of CAZNOF010000001.1, forward strand.
GAAATGGAGTCACGAGCTTGGAAAGTTTCTTTGAGTGCTGCATATGCTGATTCAAAACAGTGTATGCCAAATTGTAATTGAGAATCATCGTCATGTAGACCAAGGGACTCAAATCCACCAATTAATTCATGAATCATAAAACAGTATTTTGGTGAACCTGAATCGTCCCAATATATTTCCTCAAAGTGATCAATCTGTGTAACAAACTCCACAATATATTTGAGCGCTTCATCGTTTTTTAATTCTGGATGCAATCGGCAAGCGTAGTCGTAAGTAAGTGAGGTGGCACAGATACGTTCTCTACCCCGCTCTGGTTGATGATGGTCAAATTGGCCAAGACCAGTGTCAACATGGGTCACCTGGTGCATCTGGAAGCCTAGACGTTCTGCTTCGCTGGGGTTGATTTGGCTACCTGGGTCAACAAAAGATTCTTGGGAGTCGGCGTAGTGTTGGGAATCAAATTGTTTTAATACCCATACCGAGCCGATGGCATCGAGGTCTGGGGCATGATGGGTCACGATGAGTCTTTTTTCCATGTCTTGATTATAGCAGTTTAGAAAGAATAGTTTTCTACGGTTCATGTCAGATTGAACGGTATACTATTTGTAGGAAGAACGAGTTTTTGTGAAAAGTGAACCCAAACAAAGTACCCACCGCAACAGCCATATTGGGAGTGATCCTAATAGAAGAGTTGCCGTGGGTATCCTCACTGGGATAGTCAGTACTATACGAAATGATGCAGAAAAAACCCATAGACAAAATGGATGGATTAGTTAGTGTATAACAATATCTTCAGATCACGAGAAATTAAACTATAGGCCCGAATATTTACCGCAACTTTTTCGTTGAATGAGTTGCCTTTTTGAAAACAAAGCGCAGTAACCACCAAACAGCTTTGAATGGGAGAGTGAGGATTTGCCACATCAGAGGCACTTTATCGTCTTCTCCCCTCACCCATGCTGACACAATTAACCATTTTTTTTGATCTTCGAGGTATGTTGCAATCAGTTGGACATTACGGCTGTTCACATTTCTGACAAATTTAATCGTGCCAGCTTTTTTTCCAGGTTCGGTTCTATCGGGATGCCTGAGCACAAGTTCAGCAGCATCTTGAGAAATAGAACGCTGTTTGAGTCGTTCGAGAGAATGTTTAGTAAAAATATAATCTGACATGAGTTAGTAGGACTGAGCAAATAACCATTGGTGCGTCGCAGGTTTGCCACATTTGATACAAGTACCTTGTTCTTCTTTCACATTTCCTTCTTCGTCAATAAATGGCAGACAGCGAGTACTGGCTTTGGTCTCGTCTTTAATTTGTTTCTCGCAACTACTTTCTTCACACCAAAAAGCTCTGATGAATCCTTTTGTAGTATTCATAATATTTTTAAATGATGCGTAGTCTTTCACTTCAAATGTTAGTTTTGCACGACTCTCTACGGCAGTTTGATACATCTTCTTTTGGATCTCGTTTAAGGCTGATTTAATTGATTCGGCGGCTTTGTCAGTAGAAATAACTTGACTCTGATGGGAGTAACGAACTTTGAGTTGCAATTCTTTGGCTGCTAATTCTCGCTCGCCTACTACCACTGTTAACGGCACGCCTTGTAATTCAGCATCATTTAATTTCCAGCCCATACTGTAGTTTTGTCGTTTATCAAACACGCAGCGGACATCAATGTCTCTGAGATTTTTTTGAAGTGATTCGCAGTAAGACAAAACTTCTGCATTTTCACCTTTTGCAGGCACGATCACGATCTGGGTTGGAGCAATTCTTGGCGGTAAGACTAAGCCATCATCATCACCATGCGTCATGACTAATCCGCCAATTACTCTGGTAGAAAAACCAAAACTGGTTTGCCAAGCATAATCAGTTTTACCTTCCTCATCTTGGAACGCAATGTTAAAAGCATCTTTTTTTGAGAAGTGTTGTGCCAGATCGTGACTAGTTCCGGCTTGCAAGGCTTTGCCATCAGGCATTAGGGCTTCCACAGTCGTCGTCATTTCTGCGCCAGCGAACTTTTCGGCATTACTTTTACGGCCTTTGATGACAGGAATGGCTAAGTCTTCTTCTAACACTTTTCGATATGCTTCAAGACCGTCAAGCACCATGGCTATGGCTTCTTCATGTTTTGCATGAGCTGTATGCGCTTCTTGCCACAGAAATTCAGTTGTTCTTAAGAAGAAATAGGTCCGTTTTTCCCAACGCACCACGTTATTCCATTGATTAAGACTGAGTGGTAAATCTCGATATGACTGAACCCATTTACTGTACATTTCGTACATGATGGTTTCAGAAGTTGGTCGAACGACGAGTTTTTCGGTCAGTTCCTCACCACCGGCATGCGTCACAACTGCTAATTCAGGGGCAAAACCTTCCACGTGCTCTGCTTCACGACTCAAAAAGGACAGAGGGATAAATAATGGAAAGTAGGCATTTTTGACACCTAGATCTTTTAATAATGGATCAAGTTTCTTTTGAATGTTTTCCCAAATTTCGAAGCCATTTGGTCGGATGACCATGCAGCCCTTGACGGGTGAATAATCAGCTAATTGGGCAAGTTGAATAACTTGGGTGTACCACTTGCTCATGTCTTCAGATTTTGGGGTCAGTTGTTTTTTTGCCATAGATTCCTATGCGGATTATACATGCAGTTACGATTTTGCCCAAATCTGCAATGCGTCAGCGAAAATACCGCTAGCATCGAGGACTTTAATCTTAGGATGATTAATATTCTGGTGAATTGAGTTGGTGATGACCACTGAGTCGATATCTGAGTCAATGATTGCCTCAAAACCCTTGGCAAAAATGCCGTGTGTAGAGAAGAAATGGACTTCTTTTGCGCCATTTTCTTTTAAGAACTTGGCTCCGGAAATTACGGTACTGCCTGAGTTAATAATATCGTCAAAAATAAGGACTGATTTACCAGCAACTTCGCCATTGATGCCAACAGCTTCAACTTCACCAGTGTGTAAATCGCGGTGCTTATCAATATTTACTAAGTCGATGCCCAAGGCTTCAGAAAAGGTATGAGCGCGTTTCAATCCGCCAAAGTCGGGACTGGCAGCGACATGGTTCTTCAAATCAAAGTTGGACTTAATGTGATTTACAAAGAGATCCATTGCTGATAAATGCTGCGTGCTAATAGAGAAAAACCCAGGAGTGCTGCTATTATGTAAATCGAGCAGAAAAACTCTTTTGACATAGGTATTTGAGACTAGGTTCGCAATTACTTTAGCAGCAATTGGTTCACCCTCACGAAAAATTTTATCTTGCAGTGAATAGCCGAGCCATGGAATGACCACATTAATGTGTCTGGCGCCCGCTCTTTCCAGAGCATCTGATAGGAGTAGGAACTCAATGATATGTTCGTCTGCTGGATTGGAAAAAGACTGAACCAAGATAATGTTTTCACCCTTCACTGATTCGTTGACCCAAATTCTTTTTTCACCATTGGCAAAGGTACCAATTTCCACTTTACCCATGGGAATACCCAGTTTGTCAGCCATTTTTTTGGCGAGATCTTGATTTGAAGAACCAGAGAAAATTTTCATATTATTTTTTCTGCACTGCGATGAGTGCGACTCCAAATAGTGGTGATTTGGGTAGCTCGCGTTCTGATACTTCCATCCAAGTTGTCTTTTGTGGGTTCGGACTAAAATATCTGAACTCCGTAATTGTAGCGCCTTTTAGCATATTTTTCAGTCTTTCGGCGGTATAACAACGCATAAAGTTGTTCTGAAAATAGGCTTTTCCAATAGGCGTAGTGATGAGGAGTTTGCCTTTGGGTTTAAGAACTCTCAAGCACTCATCAATGGCTTTCTGATCAGATGTGTCTTTGCCGGCTTTTCCGTAAAGGGTGTCTAGACCAATGTGTTCCATAGTTGAGAGCATAATGACGGTATCAAATTTGTTGTTTGGCAAACCAGAATTACAGATGTCAGCTTGGAGTGGCGTCAAATTGGGATGGGAGATTTCCCCTTTTCGAATGTCAATTCCAGTCACTGCAAAGCCAGCAGTTGCTAAAGACAAAGGTACAGAGCTTTCTAACCAACCGACGTCAAGCACTTTGCCACCTTTTAGAAAATTCAAATGACTAAATACCCAGGGAATTTCGATGATTCGTTCATTTACTTCAAGGAAAGTGTGTTTTTGACGAAGGTTTTTACTCGCATACAGGAAGGTGGCCAAAGGTTTCCAACCCCATAGATTTTTGTGACTGTCTTTTTTGAGATGAAAATGAACTGGAGCGGTGAAAGGATACTCGCGTGAGGGGGCAAACAAAAAGTGCTGAAGCTTGGCCAACATGGAGGTTAGTATAATGGCCTACTCGAGAGCTGGCTAGAAGGAGATTTTTTCGGCTAACTCTTGCTCAGTTAACTTACGGGCGTTTTGTCCATGCAGATCCGCTAAAGAAAAAGGACCCATTTGGACCCGGACTAATTTAACCACTTCATACCCTACACGAAGCATCATTCTTTTTACCTGATGGTAACGACCCTCGTGGATGGTGATATCTAAAATCGTGTCATCTCCATCTTGATCAACAATCTCAACTTGGGCTGGTGAAGTCATACCTTCTTGCAATCTGACTCCTCGTTCTAAATGAGCCAAGGCTTTACCTGTTGGTTGGCCTTCAATGGTGATGCGGTAGGTTTTAGCAATTTCAAAAGATGGATGAGTTAGTTTATTCGCCAGATCACCATCATTAGTTAGGAGCATGAGACCTTCACTGTCTAAATCTAATCGACCAACTGGATAGAGCCGCGGTAGCTTTTCATCTCTCACTTGAGCTTGAAGATAATCAACAACTGTTTGGCGACTCAACTCATCCTGTGTAGTGGATAGCACGCCAACTGGTTTATAGATTAAGTAGGTGACTGGATCGGCAATGCGCGTCACAGCCTTGCCGTCGAAAGTAATTTTATCCTTAGACGGGTCAACTCGTTGACCAATCGTAGCTGGCGCGTCATTCACCATGACTCTGCCTTCCGCCACGAGCTCTTCAGCTTTGCGACGAGAGGCTATGCCGGAATGGGCTAAGAAGACGTGAATTTTTGGCAGTGGTGAAGACATATGGCAGTTTGGTTCCAACTAGCAGTATTATAGCCTATTTGCTAGGTGAAGTGACTCAGACAATTGGAGACCACTTTTCTTATCGTTTTCCAAGAGCGCTTTAAGTTCTTCAAGTGATTGGACTTGGACTGGTGGGCGTTGAAACTTTCGCAAGGTGACTATCAGCTGCTGGTCATAAATTTCTGAATCAAGGTCAAAAATATAGACTTCAAAAACGTTTTTTGTTTCTCCAAAGATGAGTCGAGGTCCGAAGTATGGTAAGCAGTCATATGACTTACCTTCAATGACACAATCTCCAAAATAGACCCCTGCATCAAGATCTTTAGTAGAAAGTTGCACGTCTAGGTTCGCGGTGGGAAAGCCAATGGTACGGCCAACCTGTTCACCATGGATGACGCGACCGGTAATGACCTGAGGCAGTTGCATGAGTTCTCTCTTAGCCTCGGTGCCAAGGTGCGTTGACCAAGCCACATAGCTTATACTTGAACACTTTGCCGGTTTTGGGATTGATGGCTCCGCATGGACACGGATCATTTCGGCCAATTTTAATCGTGGCAGCTCCAGGTTGTGGTTTCTTAGTGGCTTTAGCATTGGCAAATGCTGCTGCAAAGTCAGCTGTCGAACCTTTTTGGGTGGCTGGTTTGGCGGTCTTTTGATCTGCAGCAGCTTGATTAACTTGCTGCGCCAAATCACCAAAGACGCCTTGTTTCTGTTCACGAATTTGACTTGGTTGAATGACAATATTCGGTTGGTCATGAATGTGGACACGGAAGATTCTATTGGCAATGGTTGATTCAATACTCTGAATCAGTTGCTCAAACATGTTGAAACCTTCTTTTTTGTACTCACTCAAAACAGTAGACTTATCGCCGCGCATCCAAATACCGTCGCGCAAATTATCCATTTCGTCCAAATGATCCATCCATTTTTCATCAATGGTTGAGAGCATGACGAATCGCTCCAAGTCACGCATCACCACTGGGTTCAAGACCTCTTCTCTACTATCGTAGGTGGTTCTGACAATTTCCTTGAGTCGATCGATGATTGCTTCGGCTGATGTATCGGAACTAATTGTTGTTCTTAACTCTTGTTGTGATCGGTCATCAAAAGGAATAATTTTGGTGAATTCTTTGATGATGGCGTCAAATTCATCTTCTGTGAAGTCATGTGGTGCTCGCGCGCGAACCATGTTTTCTACTTCGCTGTCGATGTACTCAATGATTTCCTGTTTTAATGGATCACGTTTCGTGGCTTTATCTTCAGTGGTTGGTTGGGCTTGTTCCAGAATTCGGCGGCGACGTTTATAAATAATCTCTCGCTGTTTGTTCATGACGTCGTCAAACTCAACCAGTCGTTTACGTTGATCAAAGAAGAAGCCTTCTACTTTAATTTGAGCGGACTGAATTGCTGAACCTACCATGCCGTGTTCAATTGGTTGGTCTTCTTCAATTTTTAAGAAGTCCATCATTTTGGAAATTTGAGCTCCGCCAAAGAGACGCATAATTTCATCTTCTAGAGCAATGAAAAATTGAGAGGAACCAGGGTCACCTTGTCGACCGGCTCGGCCTCGTAACTGGTTATCAATACGACGAGATTCGTGACGTTCTGAACCAATGATGTGTAAACCACCGAGCTCAACAACTTCTTGGTGTGATTTGCGCCATTTTTCAACTGCCTCTGCAAACCCTTCCAAATCATAATTCTCTGGTTTCACAGAAGGTGGCAAGTTTAATTTTTTGATGAGCGCTGGATCTTGTTTCTTTGGTTCTTTCTTTGATTTTGATTTGTCATCAACTTTCTTGAGTCTGAACTCCTTCAGTTCTGGTTTAGCTCCACCCAAGACGATGTCGACACCACGACCCGCAATGTTGGTGGCCACGGTAATACTGCCCTTTTTACCGGCATCAGCGATGATAAAGGCTTCACGTTCGTTGTTTTTGGCGTTCAAAACTTGATGTGGAATGCGTTTTCTTTCCAACATGTCCCCGATAATTTGGTTGTGCTCAATCGATCTGGTACCAATTAAAAGTGGTTGACCAGTGGAATGATACTTCTCAACTTCTTGGACGATGGCATTGTACTTAGCGGTCGTTGTCTTATATACCACGTCTGCCATGTCATTTCTGACGGCAGGTACGTTTGTTGGAATTGGCAGCACATCCATCTCATAAATCTTGCGGAACTCTTCTGCTTCAGTCACGGCAGTTCCAGACATACCGGCTAGTTTGTCATACAGACGGAAATAGTTCTGCAAAGAAATGGTGGCAAGTGTTCTTGATTCTTGCTGAATTGGCACGTTCTCTTTGGCTTCAATTGCTTGATGGAGGCCATCAGAGTAACGACGACCATACATTAAACGACCAGTATGTTCATCAACGATAATGACTTGTTTGTCTCGGACGATGTACTCTTTGTCCCGGCGATATAACGTCTTGGCTTTTAAGGCTGCTTCAACGTGATGAATCACATCAAAACTTTCCTCATATAAATTATCCACACCTAATTTCTGTTCCGTTCGTTTGACACCTAAGTCAGTTAGGGTGACTGTTTTTTGTTTCTCGTCTAACTTGTAGTCCACATCATGGACGAGAGGTTCTACCATCTTGGCGTAGTCATAGTATTTTTTGGTTGGTTCTGTATCTGGAGCAGAAATAATCAATGGTGTTCTGGCCTCATCAATTAAGATAGAGTCGGCTTCGTCAACAATGGCAAAGAAGTGACCATTCTCGTCAGTTCGCTGAACCATTTCAGGTAATTGTTGAACCATGTTGTCGCGAAGATAGTCAAAACCAAACTCATTATTTGTTCCGTAGGTAATGTCTGCTGCATACGCCTCTTGTCGAGTAATCTCTTGAAAGTGCTCAAGACGTTCGTCGCCGCGATCTTCACTATCAAAATCAGGATTGAAGAGTCTGGCTTTATCATGAACAATGACGGACACACGCATGCCTAAGAAGTGATAGATCGGACCCATCCAACCCACACCCACTTCCGCAAGGTAATCATTGGCAGTCACTAAGTGGACACCACGACCCAATAGGGCATTTAAATACAGAGGAGCAGTTACAGTTAAAGTTTTACCTTCACCAGTTTTTTGCTCTGTTACAGTGTTTTTATGAAGGGCGATGCCTGCCAATAACTGAACATCGAAATGTCTCATTGCCAAAACGCGGCGGGAAGTCTCTCTGACAGTCGCAAATGCTTCTGGCAGTAAGGCGTCTAAAATTGTTTCATCAGTTTGACCGTCAGCTCTTTTCTCAATGATTCGTTCTCTAAATTCTTTGGTTTTACTGGCAAGCTGTTTATCTGTCAGTTTTTTGTAATCAGGTTCTAAAGCATTAATTTGCTCGACTATTTTTTGATATTGGTTCAACTTTCGAGCATTTTCGTCGAAAATCTTGGAAAAGAAATTTAGCATATGAGTTCCTAAGCTTACCAGTTAAAAATTGTTTATCAAGGACTTGCCCATGAATGGTTGGAGGACTTTGGGAATTCGAATCGAACCATCTTCATTCTGATAGTTTTCAATGACTGCTGCAAGTAAGCGTGGTGAAGCAGCCATGGTGTTATTCAGTGTGTAAACGTATTTGGTAGAGCCGTCTTTTGCACGGTACTTAATATTTAAACGACGAGCTTGGAAATCGTTAAAGTAACTGGCAGAATGAGTCTCTCGGTATTTTTCTTGACTTGGGAACCAGGTTTCCACATCGTATTTTTTGCGTTGACCAGCACCCATATCACCTGAACACATCAATAAAACTTGGTATGGCAGTTCGAGATCTTTTAAGAGCTGTTCAGCGTACCCCACCATTTTTTGATGCCAATCTCGAGTCACTTCTTCATCTGCGACGGTGTAAATGACTTGTTCAACTTTGGTGAATTGGTGGACGCGAATAATGCCCTGAACGTCTTTGCCATAGGTCCCAACTTCTCGGCGGAAACATGGTGAAATACCAACCATTTTAAATGGCAGATCTTTCTCATTTAATACTTCGTCTTGTCTATAAGCGGTTAAAGAAACTTCAGCGGTGCCAATTAAACATTGATCATCTTGAGTTGTGTAATGATCTTCCATTCCCCAAGGGAAGTATCCGGTGCCCCACATGGCTTCCTTGTTCACCATCCAAGGGACTGTCATTGGGGTAAAGCCCTCTTTGTAGAGCATACTTAAGGCATAATTCAAAAGTGCTTGCTCGAGTATGACGGCATCATTTTTCAAGAAATATGATCTAAAACCACCGATTCGAACAGCTCTTTTGGTATCGAGCAAATCGTTTTTGAGCATCAACTCATCATGTGCTAGTGGCTTAAAACTCAGTTTTGGAATTGTGCCAACTTGCCTGACCACTTGATTATCATCTTCATTTTTGCCAACCGGCACATCACTCGCAGGAGGGTTTGCCACTTGATACATCAAGTCTTTAAAGGTCTCTTCCACCTGCTTCAATTGAGGTTCGATATCTTGCAGTTTCGCTTTCAAGTCTCGACCAGTTTGAATTTGCTCTTCAGTTGGTCGTTTGGTGGCTGATTTTTTGATCTCATCAGTGTTTTGGTTAATCTGTTGGCGGATTTCCTCTACCTGAGCAATCAAGGTTCTGCGCTCTTCATCCTTTTCGAGAACGGATTTAACAATAGACGGATTCATCTGCTTATTTTTGATAGCAGTCTCCAACTCTTGTTGATTTTGGCGGATGTAGGTAATGTCTAACATGCCTTGATTATAGCAGAGAAAACTGAGTCTAAGCTGTGATTACTTCCTGAAGACTTCAATGAGGAATGCAATGTGCTCATCAGGGTCTTTGCCAATCAGCTCAAAGCCTTTTTGGATGTCTTCCCGACTCACATTTGCTGCAAAACTTTTATCCTTGAGTTTCTTTTTGACTGACTTCGTTTCCATATCAGAAAACCCAGTTGGTCTCATCAATGAAGCCGCGTGCATCAAACCTGACAACTCATCGTTCGCAAATAGGTACTTCTCAATCAGGGTTTCAGGTTGTGTGCCGGTTCTGTCTGGAGCATGTGCCAAGATGGCGTTCTTCAAAGCTGCTGGGTAGTGAGCAATCAGCTCGCTGACGGCTCGATTTGGGTGTTCATCTGGGAACATCTCCCAATCCAGGTCATGAAGGAGTCCTGCCTGATACCAGAGCTCTGGATCCTCACCTAAGGCAACTGCAGAAGCTTCCATGGCGGCAGCTACCATCTCCATATGATGAATTAAGGCTTGGTTTTTGACGTACTGCTCAACAAGCTTTTTCGCTTCTTCTCGAGGAGGTAATGGTTTGTCTTCGCCAGCAGTAAAGCGGGTTTCTCGAAATGATTCTGAGGCTACTGGTTTGGTTCCAACTGGGTGTGACTCGGCTGTTGCAGCGAGCTTCTCGTTGACTACAACTGGATCTGGCATGTTGTAAATCTCTTTGGTGCTTTCGTCTAATTTGTGCTTGAGTTGTGGGAAGAGTGTTCCTTCTCGAGCGGTGACGTTCTCTAAGAACCAGAAGACGCGTTCACTATGACCGTAACCAGAGGTTGGTGGCATGCCGTATTCCAGCATCTCGACAAAGTCGATGTCCATCATTTGAGCTTCATCATCGCCTTCATTTCTGGCGGCTTGTTGTGCTTGGAATCGTTCGAGCTGATCAATCGGATCATTCAGCTCTGAATAGCCGTTTCCTAACTCACTACCAGCAATAATGACATGGAAGCGTTGTGTTAAAGAAGGATCATCAATCTTTGATTTGGCCAATGGTGACATAAACTTTGGCTCATTTACTAGGAAAGCTGGACCAGCTAAGGTCTTGCGAATTGTCTTCCATAAGTTATCAATCCAGCGCTGTCTGTTGTATGGCCCATCTAGTTTGAGTCCTAACTCTTTGACTTTGGCAATAATATTTTCATCAGGTTCTGTGAAGATGTTAATGCCTAACTTTTCTTGAATGACATCTGGATAGCTGACCTCTCCCCACTTCTCTCCTAAATCAAAAGTGTGTTCGCCCTTGGTAAACTTGGTCGTGCCGTAGACTGTTTTGGCAATGTACTTAAACATTTCTTCAACAAACTGCATATTGTCTTTGTAATCGGCATAGGCCCAATACCACTCAATCTGGTAGTACTCTGGCAAATGCTGATCACTTAAGCCTTCATTTCGGAAGTTTGGGCCGACGGTAAAGATCTTTTCAAATCCCCCACCGATCAATCTTTTTTGATACAGTTCTGAAGAAATGCGCAAGAAAAATTCTTGATCCAAGGCGTTCATGTGTGTCGTGAATGGTCTGGCATCTGCTCCACCAGTGACGTGTTCCAGAACCGGTGTCTCAACTTCAATAAAACCATGATCGGTCATGAACTTGCGGTTGGCCTGCCAGAATTTGGCTTTGCGTTCAAACATGGCACGGCGATCTGGATTCATAATTAAATCAAGATAGCGGCGACGGAACATGATCTCAGGGTCCTTCAAGCCATCCCAAGAATCTGGGAGTGGTCTCAATGTTTTGGTGAGAATCCGAATTTGGGTAACAGCTAAGGAAATTTCACCACGCTGCGTCTTGGTAACAGTCCCAGTGGCTTCCACAATGTCTCCGGCATCAAGCAAATTTAAATCCTTGAATCCCAAGGTTTGGTGGTCCTTGTTGGTTGCTTCCAGGGTGTCATCTTTGATGTAAAGTTGAATTTTGCCAGATACGTCAACTAAGTCGCCAAACATCAAGTGGCCGTGATCGCGTAAACTCATCAGTCTGCCATCAAGCGTGACCTTTTTGCCTTCAAACTTGGCAAACTCAGTCACCACTTCCTGGTTTAAGTTGGTGCGATGTGTTTTAGCTGGAAATGGGTCAAAACCCATTTCTCTTAATTGATGTAACTTATCGAGGCGCTGTTGGCGCATATCTGTAAGACGTGACATGAAGAACTCCTATTTCGAGTATTATATCCTCATCGGAGACAAAAGGAAAAGAAAATCTGATATGATACATTTATAGACCAATTGTTATAAATGTTACAAATTGAAATGAAAGTATGATAAAAATTAGTGATATTGTACAAGATATTCTCAGTGCTTCTGATCTGGAATTAGAAGCAATGCGGCAGGGTGTGCTTAATTTGAGTGCCTACGCTGAGAAGATTCATCCTGAAGTGGAAAAACGAGCTTGGAAAACAGTCCAAAAGACGACTATTGTAGTCGCTCTTTCCAGATTACAACTCAAGTTAAGTAAGATCTCCCCTCTCAGGCCTAAAATTGTACTTCGGGAACTGACGGTTAAATCACCATTGGCAGATATTACCTATGAAAAGACTCGAGAGACGATTAAGCAGTCAAGAAGTCTATCAACCATTTTTTCCCAAGCTGAGGCACCGTTTCTGACAGTGACACAAGGAATGAACGAAATTACGGTGATTGTTTCTCAGGATCAACTGGTCGCGGTGATGGCACACATTTCCGTTAAACCGAAGTCACTTTTTAGGGATTTAGTCGGGATTACTGTCACGTTTTCTGAAAAATATTTACTAGAACCCAACGTGATTTACGCGATCTTAGCTGCTCTGGCTGGAAAAAGAATAAACATTATTGAGATCGTTTCAACCTATACTGAGTTGAGCGTGATTATTTCCCAATCACAAGTCGACCTCTGTATTCAGACGTTAAATCAATTTTTCCCACATGAGACTGTGAAAAGAGTTATTTAATCTCAACGATGTCGTATTGGAGAGCACCAGCTGGAGTTTTGACTTCAACTTTATCGCCTTTTTTCTTGCCCATTAAGGCTTTTCCAATTGGAGATGCAGTAGAAATTTTACCAGACTTTGGATCAGCTTCGTACTCGCCTACCATCTGAAAGACTAAGGTTTTCTTTGATTTACTTGAAGTGGCATGCACAGTAACCTGTGAACCCATACCTACTGCAGAGGTCTTGCCAGTTTGCTTGACGATGGTGGCATTATCCAAAATGGCTTTTAAGTCACCAATTCGAGTTTCTGTCAGTTCTTGGTCTTCTTTAGCAGAGTGGTACTCGGCGTTTTCACTTAAATCACCATATTGGCGAGCAGTTTCAACACGAGTAATCACCTCGGGGAGTTTGACCTCTTCGAGTTGTTTAATTTCTTTAATAATCTCGTCATAACCCTCTTGGGTTAATTGAGTTTTGGCAAGCACTGTTGCGGCTGCTGGCATATCTTCCTATCTGCAAACAACACCCAAAGGTGTTGCTTAACTCGTCAATATTACCGTCTTAAGGACTTTTTTTCAAGCTCAACTTAGAGGAACAAATTGAATTTGTTTATTTTATTCTATGACACCTTTTCTGACCACATGTAAGAGATATGTATTGATTTACTGAAAAAGGAGGTATTAAAAACTAGCTCGTTTCGTTTTTTGAGCCACTTTAATTTCAATTAAGGCTAATCTAAGTGATGCTTCAGCCATCATTAATTCTTGTTGGTTTTGACTCTGGGCCATTGTCTCGTGAGCAGCTTTAATTGCTTCTTCAGCTTTTTGGACACTAATTTCGCGAGCAGCGACCACACTGTCCACAATGACGGTGACATTATTTTCCGGACCAACATCTAGAAATCCTGAAGTAACCACAAAGCTCTCATCCAAGTTATCATTTTTATACTTTAACTCACCTGTTTGGAGACGAGAAAAAAGTGGAATGTGACCGGGTAAAACCGTGATTTCACCTTCGGTAGTTGGTGCGGTGATTGCGTCAACATCAACAGTATCCCAGACGGAACCCTGTGAAATGATGGAAAGATGCATTTTTTGTTTAGCCATATATTACAGTGTTTTTGCTTTCGCAACTGCGTCGTCAATTGTACCAACTAAGTAGAAGGCTTGTTCTGGCAAGTTGTCATGTTTACCGGCCAAGATTTCCTGGAAGCCACGAATGGTTTCGGCAATTGGTACGTAAGCACCTTTGATACTGGTGAACTGTTCAGCCACGAAGAATGGTTGTGACAAGAATTTTTGAATACGACGAGCTCGGCCGACGATCAATTTATCTTCGTCACTCAATTCATCGATACCTAAGATGGCGATAATATCTTGCAACTCTTTGTAACGTTGTAAGACTTGTTGGACGCCACGAGCAGTAGCGTAATGCTCTTCTCCAATTAAGTCTGGTTGTAAGATTTTAGAACTAGAAGTTAATGGATCGACAGCTGGGTAAATACCTTGTTCAGACAATCTTCTTTCCAACGAAAGAGTTGAGTCCAAGTGAGCAAAAGTAGTAGCTGGAGCTGGGTCAGTATAGTCGTCAGCTGGCACGTACACGGCTTGCAAAGAAGTAATAGAACCTTTGTTAGTAGAAGTAATACGCTCTTGCAACATAGCCATTTCAGTCGCTAAGTTTGGTTGGTAACCCACGGCAGATGGTACACGTCCTAACAACGCAGACACTTCGGATCCTGCTTGTGAGAAACGGAAAATGTTATCGATAAATAACAGCACGTCTTCGTGTTTCACATCGCGGAAATACTCGGCCATGGTTAAAGCGGTCAAAGCAACGCGCAAACGGTTACCTGGAGGTTCATTCATTTGACCAAAGCACATGACTGTACTTGGCATAACGCCAGAGTCTTTCATTTCGTGATACAAGTCATTACCTTCACGAGTTCTCTCTCCCACACCAGCAAACACGGAGTGACCTTCGTGTTCTTCGGCAATGTTACGAATTAACTCTTGAATGATAACGGTCTTACCCACACCTGCACCACCAAAAACACCAACTTTTCCACCTTTAGCAAAAGGAGCAATTAAGTCGATGACTTTAATACCAGTTTCCAACATTTCTGCTTTAGTACTCAGTTCATCTAACTTTGGAGCTGAACGGTGAATTGGAGCAGTTTCGGTTACTTTAATTGGTGCGCCTTCGTCAATCAGCTCACCGACCACGTTGAACACGCGACCTAATGTGACATCACCAACTGGAACTTGAATTGGCGCGCCAGTATCTCTAACTTCAACTCCTCTACTCAGTCCATCGGTAGAACCTAAAGCAATTGCTCTGACTTCAGTTTTTGATAACTCTAATTCAACTTCTAATGTCAAAATAGAGTTGTCGTCTCGAGTTAATTTCAATGCATTGTAAATGCGTGGCAACTCGCCTTCTTGAAATCGAATATCGACAACCGGACCAATGATTCTTGTAATCAGACCGGTGTGTTGTGTGTTTGGCATAGGTTCCTTTATACGCTTATCTGTTAGTTACTTACCGTTAGTGTGGCGGTAGTGATATCTAGTAATTCGTTTGTAATAGCTGCCTGGCGAGATTTGTTGAATAATAACTTCAACTCACCGACTAATGATTTGGCGTTCTCACTGGCGTTTTTCATGGCCACCATTCGAGCACTGTGCTCACTGGCTTTTGCTTCTAATTCTGTTTGAAAAATCGTGTTCTCAATGTAGTATGGCAATAATTGACCAAGAATTTCCTTGGCACTTGGTTCAAAAATATACTCGGAAAAAATTTGTGGAGGCTGAGTCATAGACTCTACTGTTGCTTCGGCTACGGAAATTGGTAACAAGTGAGTCACTTTTACTTTTTGTGACAAGGTGTTAATAAAGTCCATATGAATGACGTAGACAGATCTGTACTCATGCTTCAAAAATCCATCAGTAATTAATTGGGTCACAGGCAGTAAATCAGCTGGAGAAATTTTCTCTGGTAACATAATGAACTGTGCCGCCAATGGAAGTCCCATCTTCTTGGCAAATGAAACAGCTCGTTTCCCAATCACAATTAACTCAAAATTTGGATGCTGTTTTGTCCACGCTAACGTGCCTTTAAACAAGTTGTTGTTCAGAGCTCCGCAGGAACCACGATCAGTAGAAAAGACGATCAAAACATCTTTACCCTCTTCATGAGTTGAAAGTAACGGATGCAAGGAAGAATCTGTATACTGAGCCACTTTTTGTAGGGAGTTTTGAATAGCTCGAGTGTAAGGACGCGCAGCTAAAGCTTGGAGCTGTGCTCGGCGCATTTTACTGGCTGAGACCATTTCCATTGCTTTAGTAATTTTGGAGATATTGGCAGCCGCGTTGATTCGACCTTTAATCTGCCTGGTGTTGGCCATTACGCCTCCATCATCCACTCTTCGTGCACGTCGTTAAATGAGACGATTGCAGCTTTGAGTTGAGTAATAACATCGTCAGTCATTTTCAGCTCTTTTCGAATACTTTCAAACAAGGAATTGTGCTGAGTGTGGAGGAACTCCAAGTAAGCTTTTTCCCAAAGAGTAATGTGTTCTAGTTTCACTTTATCCAAGTAACCGTTTACAGCTGAGAAAATTACTACGACTTGCTCTTCCATTTTGAGTGGTTTATCCCAACCTTGTTTCAAGATATCGTTGACGCGCATACCACGATCAAGTTGTGATTTTGTTTTTTCATCTAAGTCTGAACTAAATTGTGAAAAAGCTTGTAACTCACGGAATTGAGCTAAGTCTAATTTCATGTTTCCCGCTACCTGTTTCATTGCTTTCACTTGAGCTGCAGATCCCACACGAGAAACTGACAAACCCACGTTAATAGCTGGTTTCATACCTGCGTTGAACAAGTCAGATTCCAAGTAGAGTTGTCCATCGGTGATAGAAATAACGTTGGTTGGAACGAAAGCAGATACGTCATTGGCTTGTGTTTCAATGATTGGTAAAGCAGTAATGGAACCACCACCGTGTTCCTTGTTCAAACGAGCAGCTCTTTCCAATAAACGAGAGTGCAAGTAGAAAACGTCTCCTGGATATGCTTCACGACCTGAAGGGCGGCGAAGTAACAAGGAAATTTCACGATATGCATTAGCATGTTTTGATAAGTCGTCGTAGATAACTAAAACGTCTTTACCTTGATCTAAGAAGTACTCGGCAATAGCCACACCTGCGTATGGAGCTAAGAACTGCATAGATGCTGGATCAGAGGCAGATGCGGAGACGATGGTAGTGTAGGCCATTGCTCCTCGGTCTTGTAAAATGCCCAAAGTTTGAGCTAAGGAAGCTCGTTTTTGACCGATAGAAACGTAGACACAGATAATATTTTGATCAGCTTGGTTCAAAATGGTTCCCAAAGCCACGGCTGTTTTACCAGTTGCTCTGTCACCAATGATCAACTCACGTTGTCCACGACCAATTGGAATTAATGCGTCAATAGCTTTAATACCAGTTTGCAGAGGAACGGTGACTGATTGACGAGACATGACACCTGGAGCGATTCTCTCGAGAAGCATCATCTTGCCAAGAGAAATATCGGCTTTACCATCGATAGCCTTACCTGTTGGATCAACTACTCGGCCAATAATGTCATCAGCTACGTTAATTGATAAGATTCGTCCGGTACCGTAAATTTCAGAACCTGCTTCTAAGTGAGTTGTCTCACCTAAAGCGACGATACCAACTTTATCTTCAGCTAAGTTTAATGTTAAACCTAATTGATTTTGACCTAAATCGATTAACTCTCCAATTTGAGCTTTTTCCAAACCTTCAGCTTGGATAATCCCGTCACCAAAAGATAAAACTGTACCCACAGTTCTTTCTTGTGATGTTAATGGCAACTTTTCGATGTCATTAATAAGATTAGAGAATGAAGTCAATTTTGCCATATAATTACTTTAGCTATTTTGTACAAATTTTTTACGAATTTGGTCCAGCTTGCCTTTGAGTGAACCATCTAATTGTCGTGAACCGATGGTAATTTGAATTCCACCTAAAATTGTTTCATCAATCTTTGACTCGATGATGACATCTTTACCGTATTTTTTTACTGCGGCTTTCTTGATGTCTTCAAGTTGAGCTGAGGTTGGTTCAACGGCTGTCGTGACAATTACTTTGGTCATATTAAATCATTTCTATTAAATTCTTTAATTCTGCATCAATCACTTTTTGTGATGCTTTTTTGTCGAAACTGCCAACTAATTTCTCAGTGGTAGAAATGACGGCTTCTGCAAATTTACTTTCCATGTCTTTCAACATAGCACGTTCTGCAGATTTGCCGGTTTCCATCATTCTGGTTAACTCAGCTTCAGCTTCTTTTTTAGCTTCACTCATTAATTGTTTTTTACGAGCGGCGGCATCTACTACTGCTTTCTCTAAAATTTCCGCAGCCTCTTTTTCAGCTTGCTTCTTTGCTTGCACTTTCATGTCATCAATTGCTTTTTTCTCGGCAATTGTTACTTCAGCTGCTTTTTGAGCTTCCTCAATTCGCATACTGCGTTCTGCCAACATTTTTTTGACAGGCTTGTAGAGCAAGTACGTTAGCGCACCGAAAACCACTCCAAAATTAATGATTTGGAAGAGTATTTGTGGAAATTGAATATCCATAAACGATCCTTTTCTACTGTTTGACTCAGTTTAGTCTGATCAAAGACTAAACGAATTTTATGATTAAACTCACGACTAATGCGTAAATAGCGATAGCTTCAGCAAAGGCGGTACCCAAAATCATGTTTGTTTGAATCTTACCTGCTGCATCTGGATTACGACCAATTGCTTCCAATGCTTTGGAAACGATCATGCCAATACCGATAGCTGGTGCGATTGTACCAATTCCCATAACGAGAGCTACTGCGAATTCTTTACCCATATATCCTCCTGTAATTATTAATGTTCATCTCCATGACCTAGTGTGGCCATATTAAAGAATACTACTGATAACATGGCAAATACTAATGCCTGAATGAATCCTACGAAAATCTCAAGGCCATAGAATGGCATTGGGGCGATGATTGGAACTAAAGAACCAATCACAGCTAAAAGCACTTCTCCTGCAAAGACGTTTCCAAAGAGACGGAATGCAAATGAAATAACTCTTGAGATCTCAGAAATGATTTCCAGGAAACCAACGAAGAATTCAATTGGTCCGGAGAAGTTAATGAATTTACCAAAGTAGCCAATCTTCTGATGTGCTACACCCATGATTTGAACAATCACGATAGACATCAAGCCTAATGCAATAGTCATGTTCAAATCAGCGGTACCAGCTCTGAGGTAAGGAACAAAAATTGCTTCTTCAGTTGTTTTAGCTTCCTCTGTTGTTTCATGTTTCACTTCACTAGGTTTCACCGTCTCAGTCTTGACTGTTTCCACTGCGTGTCCATCGGCGGTCTCTTTTACTTCTTTAACTTGAGTCACTTCTTTTGCTTCAGTTACTTCTCGAGCAGCATGTGCTTCAATGGCTTCTTCATGTTCAAAAAATCCGATTGATCCAACGCCTGGCAATAAACCAAACCAGTTATTACAAAGGATGAATAAGAAGAAAGTAGCGATAATTGGAAAGAAAAGTTCTGTTTTGGTTTTATTGTTGGTAACACTCTGAATAAGTCCAGTTAAGGCTTCGACAATAAACTCTGCGACGTTTTGGACGCCAGTTGGACGATTTGTTTTCTTTAAGCTTGCTTTGACCCAAACTGCAAATCCAATTAACAAAGCACTGACAATTAAGCTAGTTAACATTGAATTAGAAATTTGAAGACCTGCAATAGTAAACACTTTTTCAGCGGAAATGGAGATGTGAAGTGGAGCCGACATAATGTTTCAAGTTTTTCTTATGTTAGTTTCTATTTACTATTTACTGCTCAAGGCTGATGTGTAACAGTTGACCAGCACGCCAAAATTATATCTGTCTTTTTCCAGAGGGCAATAGTCTCTTTTCAGTTTCTATTCAGCTATCACGATGACTGCGTCGTAACTGCCGGTTGCATCCTCTGCTTTTTTATCTGTACCTAAAGTTAACGTTAAACCACTATCTTTAGTTAGGCTGCTTAGCGTCCCCTTTTGATCATCTGATACCAGAAGGAAATTTCCTTTGGTGTCATAGGTACCTTTAGCATTCCCGGTGGCGACAGATTTGTACCCTGCTTCAGTCAAGCTACTCTTAACTTTTCCAGCTTGGCCCGGCACTTTGGTGGCGTTCACTACCAGAATTTTGAACTTTGCTTTATCAATTGTCACTGCGGCTGGAGTTGGAGATGGTGATGGAATTGGTGAAGGAACACTTGGTGAAGCAGATGTTTGAACAACTGGGTTGGCATCTAAGCCAGCATTATTCTTTTCGGATAACTTTAAGAGTCCAAAACCAATACCTACTCCTACCACGACCGTGGTCACAAGTGCCCCAAGCGTTATCAGCACAATCTTAAATAGTGCTGCCGCATCATTATTATTCTTAATCACTTTTCGAGGAGGGTGAGCAGCTTCACGAGTCGTAGATATTTCGACGTCTGTTTTTTCTGTCATAGTACTCTTATAACTTGAGGGTAGCACAACTGGCGCCTCGGGTACAAGCTCCGTTTTGGGTGCTGTAGGTGTTTTGTTTTTCATATCAGATGCGAAGAGCGCTTCCACGACTCGCTCGTTTGTTTTTTCGTGGGCATCATCCATTTCTTCATCATCAGCTTCTTGCTCTACTTCCTCTTCCTCTGGTTCTTCCTCAACTTCAGTTCCATCTTCGTCGATTTCGCTCTCAGTCACACTGTGAGTGACAGTGATTTCCTCATGAGCAATATGCCTGACTTCTGCTTCTTCTTCAATTTCCTCATCTTGATCTTGAGCAGATTCCACGAGTTCTTCCTCTTCAACCTCTTCTAGGTCATCATCATCGTCAAGTGAGAGAACTTGAGCAACTGGTCTGTTCTCATGAGAGATTTTGGGATTTTCGTCAATTGGGTTAATATCAGTTTTCTCGAGTTTTGGAATAGTCGTAGCGACAGCAGCCATAGTTGGTAGTGGCAGTGAAGGAGGGGGTAAGACTGAGTCATCAGCCATTTCCATCATCAGACTTTTTTCTTTCTTTTCTGGTGCTGGGAGAGGTTCCACCAATGGTTCTTCATCGACCGCTTCCTTCTCCTTGGGTTTTGGTTCTTTGGCAATTCCCTTGCCCAATGAGAAACGTGGAATTGGTTGTTCTGGAATATCCAGAGTTCTGGCACCAGCCAAGATAATCTGCTTGATGAAAGAAGGAATTCCATCAGAATCGTCAGAAAAATTCGTTAATTGTTGAATAGGTAAAGTACCACTGAGATGATCTTTAATTTGTTGCTCGACTACCCCATTTGTTAAAAGGTACATAGTTTGAATGTTTGGTTCGGCACCTTTTAATGTTTTAACAGTTTCCACAATATTGGCAGTTTCTGTGAGAGGGAAAGAAATTGTCTGGTCTACCCCAATGTAATGCAGTGCCAAATAAAGCATCTCGCCAATTTGAATGGTACTTAAAGATGGTTCCAAGGAGACGACTGACTTGATCGTCCAGCTGAGCGGAGAGATATGTGCGATAGTTACTTTTTGATCTGCAATGGCTCCGCGAATTGGGTCAAGAAGTGACTTCTCTAACGCAGAAAGCTGCACTTTTGATTTGCCGCCGTGTTGAGTCAAAATAAAGGTATCGATTTCGTGAGATTCTTTTGAGAGCTCTAAACTGGGAAGGAGTTGTTCTTTGATATACTCTTTTACGGCTGACTCTTTGGTTTCTTTGACATCAATAATCGTGTTTGTGAATAGAAAGTCAGGCAACACTAAGGTGTACTCTTCTGGGTCGATTTTGCGAATCAACTTCTGAACATTTTCTGCAATAAATTCGTTTTCATCAATAAATTGTCCATTTATTTGACGAAATGCATGAATTGAAAAAGTATGGGGTTTCTTCGTCGGCAAAACTTCTGCAATGTAAGCAGCATCAGGTAAAATGTAGAGAAGTTTCCTGGTATTAAGCATGGGCAAATTATACTCAAACACCGTAATTAGTCATCCACGGTATTGAACAAGTATGGCCGAGACGAAGGGAGATTGCAAGTTGCGAATGGTTTGTTCTTAGTGCTTTGGTACTACTCACTTTGTTTGAAGAGTCTGTAAAAGACGAGAGTGTGTTCCACCAGTAAAATAGTGACGAACCACCAAAATCCTGCTATATATCCAGCCAGAACATCTGTGAAGTAGTGAACTCCAAGGTAAATTCTACTAAATCCAATCAGTAAAATGATTACTGCCGAAAAGCATGAAGTAACAATAGCTAACTTCTTATTCCTGAAAAAATGATATGAGAAGTAGGCGATGAGCGCATAAAAAATGAAAGCATTCATTGAGTGACCAGATGGAAAACTAAACGAGGTTTCTACCACCAAAGGTGAAAACGTAGGACGGGGTCGTTGGGCAACCTCTTTAAAGAACAGATTTAAGATTGTGCCCATGGCAAGTGCCACCCCAAATAAAACTGCTTCCTTTTTATGCCTTTTAATAGAAAAGATAATTCCAGTTAGTGCTGCCAGAATAAGTAAGTACCGTGCACCCAAGGAGGTGATGAAAAGCATAACACTCGTTAACCAAGGAGTTCTCAAGGTATATACAAAAAGCGAGATGTGTTGATCAAGGTGGATTGTGTCACGCTCTAAGATTTCTTTGGCAAAGAGCACAAAAATTCCTAAAGATAGAATGCAGGCTAAAATACCCACCGCCACCTCTAAAGTGATTAAAAATGAACTTCTGGATGAGAGACTAAATCGAGATAATTTGGTCCAAAATTTCATAGCTTAATTTACCTGCAGCACGGTTAAGATATGAGGCACAAAAATGATTAGCCCCACCATCAGCGCAATCATTGATGAAACGAGCACTGCTCCGGCGGCCAAATCCTTTGGTTTCCCCATTTTACGATAAGCCTCGTCGTGTAAAGGTGCGATGACATCGCATATCTCCTCTATGGCTGTATTGCACAGTTCTGAGGCAATCACTCCACCAATACAAAGAAATAAAACAGCCCATTCCATTTTGGTAACTGAAAAAACGAACCCAAAAATGAAGACAAGTAATACAGCGGCCACATGAATCTTCATGTTGCGTTCTTGCAAACCAAAAACTATTCCCTGAAATGCGTATTTGAATGAGTTAAGTGTTTTCTTTACCATGAGATCAGTATAGCAAAGAAAAACTCCCTTGCATTCGATAGTATAATAAGAAAATATGACAAGATTTCAAAGACGAGCAATGGCGATTGTTATCCATGCATTTAATGACGATCTGGGTGATCGAAGTAAAAAAGTGTCAATTAACAAACGGTTTGTCACTGTTTTTTCTGATAGCAATAAGCGCTTGGCTGATTATGAAGTGAAAAGTTTAAGTTGGAACGAGGTTGAAATTGTCGATATGTACACCAAAATGAAGTTCTACAGTGAGTCGATGGGTGGTGTGATGCGATTTCGGTCTGAGGATGAGCAGTATATGACATTAGAAATTCATGATGTATATACCTCACTGGTTCGGGGCAAGGATGGCAATGGTTATCGATTTGAGGGAAGAATTGAAGGATATCGTAAAGTACGAATTAAGGATGATGAAGCTGGCAAAGAGCTAACTTACTTGCTTAGTTGGTAAGCTCACTTCTTTTTCCGAGTTTTCTTTTTGTGGCTTAAATTTGGTCTTAATCTTTCCACTTCTGGTGAAAGAAATTCTATTTGATCGTCGTTCAATTCTCGAGGTTCCCAATTTTGCACATCCAACACATTAATTTCTTGAAGTGCTTGTTCTCCGTAGGTAAATACCCCATCTAAAAACTGCAGTAACATATCTGTTTTTTGTTGTTTCTTTGAAAATGAGATACTTCTTGATCTGCAGTAGTAGACTCGTAACTTATCGTCAGCATCAGCCAGAACACCAATCCCGATTCTTAGTGCCGAAGGTTCTTTATGGTGAACATGTTCGTGCTTATCGTCTTCCTCAAAAATCCGTTCTTTTTTCTCTAAAAAGACCATTACGCGGGCAGGATATTTATACTCTTCTTTTCTTCCTGTTTTGGATTGTTCTGTCGTGTTTACCACCTGAGTGTGCATAACAGGGGTTGTTAAAACAATTTCTCTTCTTTGGGTGATTCCTTTGTGAACTGAATCAGGCGATGTATAAGAAACAGACAACTCCGGTATGTACTCACGTTCCTGAGTCGCCATCACGTCCGCTACTAAAATATCTCTGTGACCTAAAAACTCTACCCTGGCAATTTCAGAGGAGCGGCCAAATATACCAACGCTTGGTAAGTTAGGGTTTTCACCAAACTCGGCTGTAGAAACATTTTGATGAACTTTTTTTTCTTTGGCATTCTTCGGCAGAATGTCTGTTTGCTTCCAGAAGAGCTTTTTAATGGCATTCCCTGGATAATCCTGGATGATTTGCCCCCAAAAGCCATTTGCTAGGACATGAATTAACATACAGTCACCGTTCGGTTCAGCAATAGTGTGTTGATCGAATCTTGGTTGATGCTTCGTGTAGATCTGGGCAGAACCCCCTTCAAGAACGATTCTAGAGAGTGGGGCGGGCTTATTTTTATCAGGCGTAGTCAGCCGTGGATTGAGGATTTCAACTAAGGTTCCAGCTCTTCGGCGAGTTTCAGTCATGGCAGGATTCTATCACGAATCAGATGTTGTATAATTTGGGTTGATGAAAAGGTGAGAACATGATTTTGCTTTGTTCTTCCCTCTCATTAAAAATGCTCCTTAAACTTTAACTACTCTGAAAGGGATGACGAAAGATGGTTCTATTTAACTGGGATGTTCAGACACCAGATGAATCGAGACAAGGTCTGGGGATTATGAAGCAGTCGATGGTGACTGCTTCCAAGGATCTGGCGGTGAAGCGGGATGAAAAACTTACCGAGTTTCTGACTCGCCAAGCTCACCTCTACGAGACAGCCCAACTCGCGGGTACCAAGCATCCTCCGATTTCCTATGAGGATTTTGTGATTAAGATCGCTAAACACCTGAAAGCAGGTTTGGCTGAAGATTTTGTAGTGATGCTGAATGGCGTTGAAGTTGCTGATGACCCGCCAAAGATTATCGTCGTGCAAAATGACGAAAAGTTACGTACAGAGATTGGCTTTGTCTGCAATAAAAATCGGGCAATTGCATGGCACGAATTCGGCTTGAGCATTGTTCTAGGTGTTTCTGGGCTGCTGAACCGCAAGATTACCGACCTCGTATCGAGTTCGCATCTGTCCGAAACCGATCAAATGCTCTGCAAAAGCATGAGAGAGGTGCTGTGGATAAGCGTGATCATGACTCGGACGTATCGGAACAATCCGAATCCAACTGTTCGTCGGTCGCTGATACTGGAGCACCTCAAGGGTATGCAAGAATTTGGCATCACCGTCCAGTAGTATGAGAAGTACGTTGAAATGATAAGGAAAAGACCCTACGTGAGTGGGGTCTTTTTGCGTTAAAAGGGGCTAAAAAATGAAAGTGAGTCGGGTGGGACTCGAACCCACGACATGCTGCTTAAGAGGCAGCCGCTCTAACCAACTGAGCTACCGACCCTACAATTAACTTGAGAATTATACCAAGCTTCTCGCATATCTGACAGAGCTGAATTATTTGTTCTGAGGCATTGGTTTACCAGTAGCAACTGGTGCCGCTTTTTCGCCTGGACAGAGCGCAAATTCGCAATTCGGGCCAGTTCTCCCCACAGCGCTGCCGTCTGGACATAATCTGGCTTCCATCGTACAGGCTCTGCCTGGAGTTCCAGGGCCTTTTACCTCAGGAGTGGGTGTGAAACTGGGCACCGGACTAATGGTAGGAATAGGCTGCCGGCTTTGGGTTGGTGAACAAGAAGTCAAAGAAACCACAAATATTACGCCAATAATAAGAGATGTGAGAACGAGTCTTAACTGGGTCATAAATTCAGTATAGCGTAATTTGGCAAATTTGAAGATGTGTATTCCATCAGTAACATCCTCGGGTTAGGATATGGGATATGCCAGAATTACCAGAAGTTGAAACAATTGCCAGGCAGCTTAACGCTGTGTTAGTTGGAAAAGAATTGCTTTCGGTCCAAGTTTTAAAAGAAAAAAGTTGGCAGGGTGATCAAACACTGCTCGTCAACCAAAAGATTCTGTCAGTTTCTAGAAAAGCAAAAATTCTGAGAATTGCATTTGAAAAAGATCTCAACTTACTCGTTCACTTGAAAATGTCTGGTCAACTCATTTATACCGATGGTGAGAAAAGAGTTGGTGGAGGTCATCCCACAGCGGACTGGATTCAGGCATTACCCAGCAGCCATACAAGAATCGTGTTCACCTTTTCAGATCAAACTCGCCTCTTCTTTAATGATCAGCGGATTTTTGGCTGGGTAAGACTTTTTACTTCCCAGCAAGTTACTGAAATACACGATCAGCTTGCGCCGGATATTATCGATCCAATAGTTACGCCTAAATATTTGTTTCAGAAAGCTCAAAAGCGAGCCGTACCAATCAAACTCTTCATTATGGATAATCAAATTATTTCAGGAGTTGGAAATATTTACGCCAATGATGCCCTGAATTTAGCACGGATTTCTCCCCTTCGAAAAGCTAACTCTCTTACCTATGAAGAGATGTCTAAACTGTATGACGCCATGATGACAGTTATTCATTTAGGAATTGAATTAGGCGGAGCAACTTCTGATGAAAAATATGTTCACGTCAATGGAATGGGTGGCCTCTACCAGGAAAAAATGAGAGTGTACCAAAAAACCGGAGAGCCATGCCCAAACTGTGGTGAAAAAATCGTCAAAGTGAAAATTGGTGGTCGAGGGACTTTTTACTGTCCTAACTGCCAGCTTTAAAGCAACTTTTTTCGGTTATGATCCATTCCATTTTTTGATCATCAGCTTGCTGTGGCACAGTCTCAAATAATTGAGCCGAGGAACAAACACCCACTTTAATAAATTGAAGTGATTTTATTGACAGAAGTTTATCAAAATACCCTCCTCCATAACCGATTCTACTGCCGTCTTTACCAAAAGCTAAGCCTGGGCAAATGACTAAGGTAGTATTTGCGAGGTCAACAATCGAGATAGGGGAAAGTCTTTCTTCAATTTTTCTAAGGGTCTTCATGTCTGCTATTGGTTCGGCGTCAACTAAACGAGTGTTCATTTGCAAAAGTTGTTGGTGATTCTTTGATAGAACATAGATCTGTAGATTTGGATTTTGACTCTGCAGGAATGGCAAAATATTGACTTCTTCACTGAGTGGCCAGTAGGCAATTATTTGGGAGTGCGTGACTGAACCAGCAAATGCAGCAAGACGCTCACAAATTTTTTGACTAAAAGAAATTCGTTCTTGAGGCGATAAAAGTTTGCGAGCATGTTTCATTTCTTGTCTAATGTCTTCTTTGCTCATGGGGCAGTTATACTCTTTTCGATTCCAGCCTGCTAGGATGTTGTTGTGTCAAAACGAAAACTCTCCTTCCATCTGATTGTGATTGCAATTGTCCTGGTTTCCTATATTTTGAATTATGTTCAAAAACCAGTTTCAAAAGTTGCCGAATCGACTACACCAACTCCACTTCCTTCTATTACTCTTTCCCCTAGTCCAAGTGATGTGGTCCTTGGCGCCACAACTTCTACTGATGCAACAAGCTCTGCGGTAAAAGTCGTCAAAGTGGTGGACGGAGATACGATTAAGGTGGAGATGAACGGTAAAACAGAAACTGTTCGACTCATTGGTGTTGATACGCCTGAGACAGTAGATCCCAGAAAAGCCGTTCAATGTTTTGGCAAACAGGCAAGCGATGAAACCAAGCACTTACTGCTTGATCAGCTGGTTACCCTTATCCCAGATCCCACTCAGGATGACCGAGATAAGTACCGCCGCCTACTACGTTACGTATATCTACCTGATGGAACAGATGTTGGGCAACTGCTCATTTCGGAGGGATTTGCTCACGAATATACCTACAAAGTGCCTTACCTGCATCAAAAAACCTATAAAGAAGATCAAAAAGCTGTAGAAGCTGCCAAGCGTGGCTTGTGGGCTGACAATGCTTGTTCCCTGTAATTTACATCACGAATACGCATTGCGATTCAATCACATTTATTTATAATTTCTGTTAATGCCGGGGTCAAACTCAGCAGGAAACAGATACCCCCATATTATGTTTGGAGGCAAATGATGTACGAAATGGTTACTGGTAAGAAGATGTCGGCACGCCAACACTCGAAGACCCGAAGCTGCGCTCATAACAAGCCGAACGCTGCCTCTGGGACCACCTAACCGCCACGCACCATTTATTTCTGTCTAGGCCGTAACCATTCGGCAAACCCCTCTGTTTGGCAGTCGCTAGACAGAGGGTTTTTCACATCTGGAGGCTTTTACTTCATCACTAAAATTTGATACAAAAACTCTTGCAGATCTGAAGAGTGTAGCTCGATTGGGGTCTCTTGAATTTCACTCACCACGCCTGACTCAATTTCTTCTGCGTCTGGCTCATGGACGAGTACTCCTACCTCCTCAACCCACTCAAGCCGGACGACTCGTTCAACTTGTGCGCCTGAGTCTGATAAGAAGGTGAAGGCATACTCCATCATGCCGCCATCAGCCATGTTTCGAGATTGGTTAAAAATGACGGTTAGATGACTTGTTTTCCCTAACTCAGTGACGGGCATTTCTAGCTTACTACCATGATCGCGGAGTTGTTTTTCCAACACCTTTACCATCTCAATTACTTGTGCTCGTTTTTCTTCGCGTTCAATCCGGGCAAGTTTCCGCTCATTTATTGGTCGCATAGCCTGAGTTCTCTCAAGGGGAGATTCGTCAGAGTGATTTACTTGATCAAGCTGAGATAAATTAATATCTGGATCAGCAATATGTTCTTCTTGATTTGTGGATAGATCAACCGTTGGTTCGCTGACATATCTATAGTCGTAAGGTGGTTTGGTATCATCCAAGTCGGAATTAGTTCCCGCGTCTTCAATTGCGCGACTAGGCTTTGTTGCTTGATTTTTTTGCGCATCAAAGCGCAGCTGCTCAGATGGAGTGACATGGATGTCACCAGTATCATCGTTGGCGATTGGGATTGGGGCGGTGTCGGGTTTATGTCCTTCTAAAACCATATAACTCCTTCTCACTTAGTAAAAGTGTGTTTCTTTCATCTTTTTTAACTGGATAAATCGCTGTATATCTTCTCTTATCCCATCAACTTTAATTCGTTGAAGTGCCATTTCAGGAGTTGTCCATTCGTAGGCAATATGTTCATCAGAAAGTTTCACATCATCCGTTTCAGTTGTGCAGTAATAGGTAATGCCAATTAAATCATTCTCTGCACTCACTGGGCCACGGTACAGATGCCAAACCCGCATGACTTCTTTTATCGTCAAATCGGTGAGACCAACTTCTTCTTTTATTTCTCGCTTTAAGCCATCAATAGGATCTTCATGTTGATCAATTCGGCCGTAATCAATTTCCCACTCACCACCACGCCAGTCTTGACTAGAAGCACGTTGAATAATCAAAATTCTGCCGGTTTTAGTGTTTTCAATAACGGCACCTACTGCCACCATGAATCGACCGACTGGATTTGTAGCAGTGCTCTGGTTATGAGGTTGATTGATCATGAGAGTCATTCTAATACTAAGTAGCGGTATAATACCAGCGATGTTCTGGGAGGGCATCAAATTCGACCTGTTCTGAGTGATTGGAGAGAATGAATGAGTTCCTTAACATTGAGCTCGACGTATCCTGTAGCAGGCATTGCCTTTTTTGTGGGCTTGCTGCTCTTCTCGTCGAAACGTCCGGGAACCCGGCTAATTGGCGGGGTTGTCTATTTTTTGAGCTGTTCTGCCGTATTAATGGCTGATTCTATCGCCGTGTTTGAGGGTGAAACAGTGTCAATGCCAGATTACCTGATCACGATCTTGGTTGGAGTGTTGCTAGTCTTTGGAGCAATCTATGTTGATTACCTGATCCTCCATCCCTATATCGTCATGCGTCTGGTTGGTTCGAGCACGTCAGAAAATGAAGATGAAGATACTACTGTTGAGGAGGTAGGATCATGAAGTTGCCATTTGACGATCCGCAAATGGTGTATGCCTTTACGGGCTACAACTTTGCAGTTTGCTTATTGCTAGTAGGTGTGGGTGGACTGCTGGTCAGTCATTCATTAGGTGACTACTCGCTTTCTAAGTTCATATGTTGGCTGCTGGTGGCTGGTAGCTGGCTGTTTGCATTTCTAAGCTGCTCATACCGACTGCAAGACGTTCATCTGTTTCAGTGGAACTGGGTGACCGGTATGATGTCGATGGGGTACGCGCCAAGCGTGAGGGCGTGGTTTGATTTTGCCATAGCGGTGTTTCTCATCCCGACCTTCTTTGTTGGTGCGATATTCTTTGGTGATAGGATGTCTGACATGGCGGCAGGTATGGCCCATGAGAATTCAGACTGAGATCAACGTTCGAAATGAAAAAAGAGGCCCTCCCAGGACTCTTTTCAAAAAATGTTTTAGCCTTAGGCAGCTTTTTTGTGATAAACACCTTGAGGAAAAAGCGCTCGTTCTTTGATTTT
Organism: uncultured Pseudomonadales bacterium; assembly: GCA_964574595.1. Taxonomy (GTDB): domain Bacteria; phylum Patescibacteriota; class Microgenomatia; order UBA1400; family PJMF01; genus CAZNOF01. Next base: position 93,070 of record CAZNOF010000001.1, read on the forward strand.
AACCATGCCAGAATGCGCATCAGAAATACCAACAAGGAGATACCACTCACCGTTTCTGATAATTACCCCAACCGTATAAAGCACATCTTCAAGATCTGGAGCTTTTGATGAACTTGGAGCAAAATCTGCTCGTTCAGCCAAAATTCCCAAGTCGGTCACAACTCCCGTAAATGGATTATGGACACACGCCCAAGGGAAGTAATGTTTTTTAAGATCTTTATCTATATATGCCCGGTGCCCCACTAGTAAGTTAGAGCCATCTTTCAGCGGAATAACCTGATTGATGCCACCCCACTCTCCCTCTGGGAAACGCATGTTAATCAACGGCGCATCTTCAATCAGTTGTGAGCCACTTTCTTTTAGTACAGTGAGTGATTCTACGGGCGTATACCCGATTTGGCCTGGTCCACCCTTCTTTCCTTGTGGTCGAGTGTACAGTCCAAGCTCGCCCTTAATTGGTGAGTTACACACTTTTGAACCTTTTTGACCAAGTGGCCCTTTAAAAGCCAGTTGTAAGTTATCAATGTCCTTTCCCATGTAAAAGACCATTCTGTACAGTGGATTTCCATTCTCATCTTTCTCTTTTGAAATTTCGACACCGGACAAAACCATCTCTCCGTTTACCCAGGCTACATTTGGATCCTGAATTCTGTAGATATGATCTGGCTGGGGAATCCAGTGGCCATTCTTGTGTAAAAAAAGAATGCTATACGAATTCAATTCATCCTCTTTGCGCGAGCCTTCTGCTCTACCAAACATATACTCTTTACCGCGGTACCTGAAAATGACTGAGGGGTTATAGACATTTGCCCCTATTTGTTCTGGAATTTTGGTGCCTTCTTTTCGAAGAATGTGCAGTAGCTGCCACTGTCTTGCATCAAGAGGGACAAACTCACCTCGACCTGCCAAAATGTCAGTCTTCCTTTGGCGATACTCTGTTAGTGATTCTAGACAGGTTTTAAAATATGAGAATTTGGGGATTGGTTCCTGCTCTATGACAGTTGTGAGTGGCGAAAGTCGTTCATGCATTCGGTGAAGTCTACTCTCTTCTCAGAGATCAGCAAGCATAATCAGGCATAAAAACAATAATTTCGATCAATTTTGATATAATAGGCAAAGTGTCCAAGGTTCTTGAGAAGGAATGAAAAGTGACTTTGAATCCTGCAACGTTGCCTTGGGTGTTTGTATCAGCAGCGGTAACTGTTGGTTCCTTCATCTTATTTTTGGGATGTAAGCGACTTGCTGCAGAGCTGCTCGTGAGGGCTGAGGGTGGAGAAACATTGCCTTGGTTGATCGTTTTTACGGGAAAGATCGGATATGAGCTCTTTCATTTCCTAAAGAACGTGTTCAAGTTTCTTTGTATCTTCAGCCTAGTAGTCTTCGTGGTCTCTTTCTTGTTGCTCTTGTCTGGGCACTAATTGAGACCCACTGGATCTTCTAAGTGCAGTTGCCATGCGCAACATCGTTCACTTAGCAGATGCCGGATTGACGGACGTAGCTTAAAAGCGCGTCCGTTTTTTTTATTTTTCCGTTATACTTTCCAAATATGAAAAAATACATTTTGTTAGCCTTCGCATTTATGATGAGTTGTTTTGTTTCATTTGTTCACCCTCAAAGAGTATCGGCTCATTTAATTGAGATGGACAACAATGTGCATGGAGAAATTCATTTTGAACCAGGTGATGAGTTCCCCGTGTCAGGTCAGTTAACCACCTACTACTTTCATTTTGAGAACATTGCCAATAAGACCAAAATGAAGAGTTGTGACTGTACGTTTTCAGTTTGGCAAAATGACCAACAGCTATACACTGCTCCCTTGTTGCCGTATGCGGGTGTTGATAAAGCATTTAACCTCATGGCCAAGTACACTTTGCCGGCAACGGGTAAGTATGATTTTAAAGTCGCTGGTCACTCGACCGATCCGAAAAATTTTCCACCATTTGAAATTGTTTGGGATGTTGAGTCAAAAGAAGCTGTCGCAAGTCCTACGCCTGCACCGGTGCTGGAATCAGCTATACCATCTATGAAACCTGAAGAGGCATCTTTTCAGAAGTCATCTAGGAATTGGAAATTCTATTTATTGGTTTCAGTTCTTGGCGCATCATTAGTAATTTCAGTTGCCTCATTAACACTTATCCTGAGAAAAAATCGGTAATTACTCATCATTTTTTCGATGGGCTATACTAAATATTGTATGCAAAAAATTGACTTCAGTTTGGCTGTCTATAATTTAGTGGAACATGTACCCGCGGGGAAAGTCACAACCTATGGTGATATTGCTCGTGAATTAGGCATGAAAACCCCGAGACAAGTGGGTTGGATACTTCACCGAAATCCAAGTCATTCGCAAACTCCGTGTCACAGAGTGGTTTTTTCCGATGGCAAACTGAGTGGTCAATTTGCATTTGGTGGTGCTGAAGCGCAGCGGAAATGGTTGGAAAGTGAAGGAGTCATTTTTAAGGGTGACAAAGTAGATTTGAAAAAAAGTTTGTGGATGGAAATTGGAAATGGCAGCAAACGCTAAAGCTGCAAAACACTTTTTTACGTCCAGATACAGAAAGAGAGCGCTTGCGCACTCTCTTTAACTCCTGCTTGTAGATTGAGACACTAGGATTAGAGATAGCTACTATCTCACCTGTCGATGTCTCTCTGACATTCAGTTGTTTCTGTTTACTCGTTCGATTAGATTTCTTCTGCCGCTTCTTCAACCTGCCGACGGACCGATCCGTCCAGTACACCGCAGCCAAAAGCCACGACTGGATCATAAGGCGCAACTTTCGTTGCATCTTCTAAGTCCACGACGAGTACGGTGATGTACTCGCCTTCTTCAGCACCTAGGCCAGTTTGGCGCAATTTCAGTTTGGCAATCTTAGACGAGTGCATCTTGACGGTGGTCATGAAGACCCATGTTCCTTCGGAGTTGCGACCCCAAGTCCGGAAGATTCGGCCCAAGAACTGGAGATCCTTGCGGAAGACCTTCATGCCAACTTCTTCATATGCCTCGCGCAGCATCGCAATAATTTGCGGGGAAGCGCGCAACTCGAATGAACCGTCCACGTCTGAAATGATGCCCGCAGGTGCCTGCACGGCATTTCGGATTCCAACTGGCCAGCGTGGTTCACGAACTAAGACAACAGACTTTTTGCCATTTTGATCCTCAAGGACCATAAACAGGGCTGTTGTATTTGCCGACCAGAGTGAAAACTGGATTGGGAGATGGATTGGCTCCTTGGTTTCTTCGTTAATCTGAGTTTTAGGGTAGATTAACACGTCAGCGAAAAGTACTCCGTGGCTCGCGTTTGGCATCACGAACATGCTGAGGACCTCAAAGTGGTCAACTTCCATCGAGGGGTCAAAACTATGAGCATAATCGAGAAAACGGACATCTTTCACAAGATGTGCCGCTAGATCCCAATTAATCTCACCTGCCCAGTCTGCATAATACGGAATGAGCTTCAACGCTCGCTTGCTGATTCCATTCAGAACCGGCACTTTGACATTATGGTACTTAATTCCGATGACTTCGGAATCTTGAGGTAGAGTCTGACGCATTGTCACGAAACTGGTTTTAGCTTGTGCGGCCATTTTATTGGCACTCCTTTATTTTAAAGATCGAACAAATACCTACATCTTTCCGAAATAGAAAGCGTTAATAGGTAAGCAAACAGGATAGGATTATATCATTTTAGGCCTATATTTAAAAGATTGGACAACTATTTGTCCAATAACTTGAGTAATTACATATTATAGGATATAATAGTGTTGTATGAATATTTTACTGACAAATCATCAATTGGCAGATTTTGCCGGTTCTGAAATGTACACATTTGAGCTGGCTAAAGGCTTGAAAAAAGCTGGTCACTCAGTTATTGTCTACTCGAGGTATGTGGACAAGTTTCTGCCACTTTTTGAGCAGGAAGATATTCGACTCGTAACAAACCTCAGTTCCATCGCCTACCTTCATTTTGATGTAGCGCATGTTCATCACAATATTAATGCTATTGAGATTCGTCAGCATTTCCCTCAATTGCCTATCTTTTTCATGGCTCATGGGACAACCACCTTTTTGGAGTTTCCACCTCAAGTAGAGATCAATGTTTCTCAATATGCTGCTGTTTCAGAACGTGTCAAAAATGTCAATTTGCGACAACATGGTATTCCTGCCAGATCAATTATCACCTTAAATGGCATTATTGATGAAACTCGGTTTTCACCCGTCTCCCCTATTCATTCCTTACCAAAAAAGGCCTTGGTTATCTCGAACCATCTTGACGAAAAAACTGTTCAACCAATTCAAGTTGCCTGTCAGCAGTTGGGTATTCAGTTAACCTGTATTGGCCGATATTTTAAGCCGGTCAGTAACTTTGACCTGCCAGATTATATTAATCAAGCAGATCTGGTGTTTACCCTCGGTCGAGGTGCTATGGAAGCCATGATGTGTGGCAGAATTCCGTTTATTTTGGACTACAAAGGTGGTGACGGTGTAGTGACAACTGAGAATTTTAAAGACCTCGAGTATTTCCACTTCAACGGCAATCTGTACCATCGCCAATTTACTGCAGAACAAATCGTGACTGAATTGAAGAAATATAAGCCAGAAAATGGACTTAAACTGCGCCAGTTAGCCGTAAAAAAATATGGTGTGGCCAAAAACGTTCAAAAATTAGTCAAAATCTATCAAAAAACCATTCAAAAATATCAACCACGTCAAATTGATACGCATCTGATTAACTATCTGGTGGAGACGGTTCAAGTCACTAGGTTACACACATTCAGCAGGTCTGAAATAAAACTTGGAGTTCGAGAGCAAATTAAAATGCTCAGAACAAGTTTATTGAGCCCGATTCTTCAACCAAAATAGCTATTCATCAACTACTTCTGCATCTACAACTGTTTGACCATTGTGTTTTTCATCAGCAAACTCCTCAAGAATCTGCAGGTTTCTGATGTTGGCTTTGAACAATACATCTGCAATATCACCGACAAACGGCACGCTACCTACAAAGGTATCGACCAAGATATTCCCAACCATCTTGGCGATTTGATTGGCCGGCAACTTCATCTCATACCCAATCCACAGTAAATAGCAGGAAAGTAACATTCCCAGTACATCCCCAAAGCCTGGTACAAGGCCAATGATGCCATCAATTCCAAATCCAATTCCCAGAAAAGAAAATTGATTATCCATCAGTTTGGCAAAAACTCGTGCTGCTTTAAGATGTGTATTCATAGTAACCTCTACTATAAGCCAGGTGCGCAGGTTTCAGGTGTGAAAGAAGTAAGAATTCAGTGAGAAGACGCTCTAGTCACAATGCTTGACTAGTTTTCTCTAGAACCGTACAGTTATTCATGTAAGGAAAATTACAGTATGTCGGCACGTTTACCAACCGTAGGTGGAGATGATGGCAATTGGGGCGATCTCCTCAACACGTATCTGCTCGTTTCGCACAATGCAGATGGTACCCTCAAAACGGTGCCCAAAGTTTTTAATGTTAAAGACTACGGAGCCACTGGTGATGGCACAACCGATGACACCTCGGCAATTAATCTAGCCATCGCTGCTGTGAACACTGCGAGTGGTGGCATTCTCTATTTTCCAGTGGGTCGTTATATTGTCAGCAGTCCGCTGACCACGCCCGTTTCCTATACCGTCATCAAAGGTGATGGGATGGGTTCGAGAATTCAGTTGTCTTCTTCATGGTCTGGAGCGCAAGTATTTTTGTTGACGAACAGCAATGTCACGATTAGCTCATTAACGTTTATCGGTGGTTCAAATTTGACGGCTAGCCCTAATCCTGCCGCCAATATGATTCAAATCACGGCGGCCCAATACTGCACCGTGAGCGATATCGATTCGTATTATGTGAATGGGTACATTGTCCAAGCTGCTGGCAATGCCACCCGCGGAGTGCAGGGGTTAATGCTGACGAATATCCGAGGCAATAAAAATGGGTATGGAATTCACACGCTGGGTCATAGTGGCAGCAATTATGCGATTCAAGCCATGATCTCCAATATTTACATGCAGCAGGTTTCACTTGGTGATGTGCTGCTGATTGAGGATAGTTATGACGTGCAAATTAGCCAGGTCAACTCAGCGGTAACCGGTACAGTTTCTTCAAATGCTTCTGACTTACGAATCAAAGGTGCGTGTGCATCTGTGTTTGCTACGAGTCTAGATGTGGGCGCCTACCCCACCCAACCAGCAGCTACTCCTGCCATCCTGATTGAATCAGGTTCCAACGGAACTCCTTCAAACATTCACATTAACAATGGCATTGTTCAAGAATGTTTAGTGGGTTTCTCCATTACCGGTACGCAAATTTTTATTTCCGATTTCAAAATTCAGTACATGGGCACTCATGGGGTGCAAATTCAAAGTGGCAGTAGCAGCATTATTATCAAAAACTGTATTTTCAGTCTAAATGGCCAAACGGCGGGTACAAATTATGAGGTGGATATTTTGAGTAGTACGGCGCCGATTTGGATCGCCCAAAATGATTTCAATACGCCCAGAGGTGCCTCAAGTGGACAAGTCACTGCGGTGGGTCATCATTCAAGTTCTTCTAATGGTGCCAAGTGGGAAGATAATAGTTTTGGTGGCACTGGATTTACCGCCAGTCAGATGTTCTCTACTTCCCCAAAGTACGCTTTTCACAACAGAAACTACAACCCATTTGGTTCGCAGAACGTGTCTGTGCCTGCCACAGGTGTGGCCACTTCCGGTTCGCCATTTGAGCGCTTCTTTATGATTACCGCCGGAGTAACCAGCTGCACCATCGACATTACCAATGCTGCACAAGTTACCATTGCTGCAAATACGACGATTACTTTGTTTGTTCCTCCAGGAGCAACCGTCACGCCCACATACACCAACGCTCCCACCTGGACGGTGTTTGGGAATTAAAAGTCACTGTAAAGCTAATATTTCCGAAGACTTCATATTATAGGTCTAAAATGCTATAATCGGCCTGTTAATTGGTCTTCTATTCTTACTTCAGAATGATCGATTAACGATCATTCACAATTGAAGATTATCAAGGAGTCTTGAAAATGAAGCACATCGTGCTTGAATCTGGTCCTGCATGGCAGATGACGTGGTGTCCTGACAAA
>CAZNOF010000001.1:100192-229805 GCA_964574595.1 uncultured Pseudomonadales bacterium
TTGTCAGTTTGATGTTGTTCTCAGCTAGCGTGACAACCTAGAAAGTGTTTCCTCAATAATATTCAGTGTTTTTAATTCTGGATTTTGATTCATTTTGATGTACTATTATTACCTAATATGCAAACAGACGGTTTTAACTGGCTTACTGATCTAGCTTCTCCACTTGGAATTGCACTTTTAACTTTGATAGCGAGTTCTTTGTATAGTGTAATGCAGCAAAGGTCAAAGGATAAAAACGAAAAGATAAGTGTTCTCGATAACTTAATTATCACATTTAACAATGCCGATGAAAAACTTGAGAAGCTTAAAACTGATGCAACAACTAACATGTTTAATTTCCGCAACATAACTCCCGCAGAGCGAGTCTTAAACAGGTTGCAAGATTTGTCATATAAAACTGAAGTATTTTCAGATAGTGCTTTGCGAAGGGAAATTTTGGAATACACAGACAGTTATGTCTCACTCATTGAGGACATTAGGGGTTTAGAAACGTACGCAAATGGACAGTTTAATAAGTTCAACTCTCTTAAAGAGCAATCACTCAATGATCTTAGAAGTTTAAAACTAGAAGGTGTAAAGATGGGTTATACGCTCGACAATGATTCTCAATTTAAATCTTTGAAGGAAGAGAAAAAGTTCATTAAAGAAGAGCAAGCATTAACAGGTGTATATAATGACCTTAACGGTAAGTTTGTTGAGGCTAGAAATGAATTAGATACAGCAAATCAATTTTCTAAAGACACTAGGGTTCATTTAGCAATCAGAATTGTTGATACACAAACAAAATTAAGAGAACTCAACCATAAGCTTCAAGAAACCAGAGATGTCCTCGTGAATAACTGGTATAGATCATAAATTCCATTAAATAGTATATCACTTACACACTTTCGTATTAAAAAACGCCTTGTAGTGTTTCTGATTGGGAGACCCCATCCGGATTCCACCCTCCGGGTATTAGCCAAGTTCGCTTTGCTCACTTTGCGGCAGAACTATGCTGCGCAAGTTTCAACACGTTGTGAAGTGACCACAAAAAAAGCCGCATCTCTGCGACTTTTTTAGCGGTGACCCCATCCGGATTCGAACCGGAGATTTACTGGATGAAAACCAGTCGTCCTAGGCCACTAGACGATGGGGCCATATACCTTGTTGCTTCCCTTAAGCAAAGAAACAGCAAAGCAATAGTGGTTATTTTACCATTTCCCAGAGGATATTGGGATAGTCATCAAAAAATTGATGAATAAGTCATAATTTAGGCCTATAATATTGACAAAACGGCCTATTTCTGCTATACTTCTCCTCTAGTGTTGATTTTGAGTTATGTCTCCTCTACTCGAGGAAAACCTGGCTCAAAAGCACCTTAACATCTTGTAAATTATCTGGTTTTACCTTCTTTTGAGAAGTGGTAAACACAGAGCTCATTTTTTCTGTGAGTTGCGTGTTTACCATTTCAAATCTGCCGAAAGGCTTTCCTAAGAAGGTGTTACCATGTTACGTTTCCTCAAAGCTTTTGCCCTGATCGAAGTTCTAGTCGCAGTGGTCTTGTTCGTGGCTGGGTCTGCGCCTTTACCGACCATGACCGCCGTTCAGCCAGAGGGTATCGCCTTGGTTTCTCAGAGCTTCCACATCGAACCACTTAGTGGTCACGTGTGGAAGGATGAGACTTTCAAGCCATACCTCCTCAATCTGACAGGCTACGTCCCCGTCTTTACGGAGATTGAGCTTGAATCTGCTTTAGGCCATCACATCGATGATACCTACATCGACTATCATCGCTCAATCGAGCGCGTGATTGCCGAACAGAAGCCTGTTCTTGATCGCAAAGCACTTGAAGCTCCTCCGGAGCACCGCAAAGAAATCATTCGTTTGGGTGATGTTTATGCGGAGGTATGGTACGACTAATGATTTACAAGATCGTGGGCCTGGCATTATTGCTAGGCTCACTGTCCCAAGAGTTTCACTATTAGAGCAGTTGAACTTTTAGGCCAGTTTAAGAAAATTCTCACTATCTATCCCCAGCTCACATTTTTTAAGAGTTCAATTGAATTTGGCAAAACAGTGACTATATCAAACCGATAATCTAACCAAAGCCGCTTTTCAGAGCGGTATTTTTTTGCCACTTTAATCAAATGAAGTAACTTTTTTTGTGTAACTGCCAGGCTTGGATCGCCAAAGTAGCTGGTTTTGCGTGTTTTGACTTCCACAAAGACAAGTTCGTTGGCTAGTTGATCAATTGCCACGATATCGACTTCAGCGTTGCCGCAGCGAACGTTCATGTCTAAAATAGTAAAACCCTGTTTTTTGAGATACTCAGCAGCTTGGAGTTCACCTTGTGAACCCAGTTGAAAGTTAGGCAGCTTTTTCTGTAGAGAAGTTAGTTGCTTTTTCTTTAATTTTGGAAGCAGCTTTACCGATGCGTTCACGTAGGTAGTATAACTTAGCTCGTTTGACTTGACCCTTACGTTTGACTTCGATCTTTTCTAAGGCGGGCATGTTAATTGGAACGATCTTCTCAATTCCAATACTACCGGCACCGATTTTACGAACGACGAAGGTTGTTGCTGGTGCTCGACCACTGATGGCGATAACGACGCCTTCAAAGATCTGAGTACGAGTCTTTTTCTCTTCGACAATTCTCTGGTGCAAGCGAACTGTGTCGCCGACTGCTACTTCTAAACCGTTGTACATGAAATTTTGTGCCATATATTCCTGAATCTTTCAGAACAAGTATTTTACCTGACTTGAGTAAAAAACTCAACTTCAGCTTTGGGAAAGCCAATTTTGAGCAAGTTTTTGGTGATTTCCTCGAGTGAATCGCCCTTTTCTAGCCACATATCCTGCAAAAGATGGATGGTTTCGCGACTTTCATTTGGAAAGATAATCCAGGATTTACTCTCACTGGCAAAGAAATCAGGTTGAAAGTTGGTCCATGGTTTTTTGACTAAACAGGCTGTGGTCAAGCTTTTGGCACCGTGATATGACAGATATTCCAAGGAAAGTGCCATGGTGTCACCTTTATCGACAATGTCATCAAATACCAGGATATTCTCGTCCTGAATCGAAACAGGCAAACTCTGCAAGACAATTGGCTTCTTCATAGTTTGATTGATGCCTGAGTACATTTGAATCTGAATTGAACTTAAATGATCGACGTCTAAGTAATCAGTTAAGGAGCGAGCGAATGTGAGGCCACCCTTGGCCAAAGCCACGACTCGGTCGTATTTAATGTTACTTTCCGCAATTTTTTGGGACAAACTGAAGATCTCATTTCCCAAGTGCTCCCAAGATAAATATTCGTAAGATTGATCGTGGATCGTGACAGCTTGGAGCAGTTTGACCAGTTTGGTGTTCATAGTTACTTTTGCTTCTCTGCTGCCTTCAAGAACTCAATGAATAATGGGTGTGGCGAGAGAGGTCTTGATTTATACTCCGGATGGGCTTGAGTTGCAACAAAGAAAGGATGATCTTTGACTGGTAACTCAATCATCTCCACAAAGAAATCATCTGGAGAAGTCCCACTTATCACAAAGCCTTTCTCCTCTAACTTTTCTCGGTAAATGTTATTGAACTCGTAGCGATGTCGGTGTCGTTCTGAGATCATGTCATGTCTTTTATCTTTGAAAGCGTTGTACTTGTCATAAATCTTGTATGCCAAGGTATCTTTTCTCAAGACACAGTCATATCCGCCTAAGCGCATACTGGCTCCGTCACCTTTAATTCGCTGGTACTTCGGATCAAATGGAATCTGATGAATGATCATGTCTGGAGTAGCTGGATCGACTTCGTGAGTATGGGCTTTCGATAACCCCACCACATTTCTAGCAAATTCGATGGCAGCTAGTTGCAAACCGTAACATAAACCTAAATACGGGACTTTATTCTCACGAGCATACTTGATGGCTTGAATTTTGCCTTCAACACCACGAGATCCCCAACCAATTGGGACGATAATACCGTCTACTCGCTTGAGGTCTGATAAGGCTTTTTTGGTTTTCTTCTCAATATCTTCAGCATTAATAAATACTATTTCCAAGTTGTCTTCGTTAAACCAGGAGGCGTGCTTCAAAGCTTCTAGTAAAGAGTGATATGAATCGACAAGCTCGTAGTCGCCGGAAGCGATGTACTTGGCGATAATACCTACAGAAACGGTCTTCTTGTGAGGTGTTTTGATGCGGTCAACTAAATCTCGCCAATCGGACAGTTGAATGCGGTTGGCTGGTAAGCCTAGTTTCTCTAAGACTCGAGTGTCAAAGTTTTGGCGATGAAAAATGAGTGGTAACTCATAAATGGTCGCTGTATCTGGGTTAGAGATGACGTCCTCTTTATCTAAGTTACAGTAGAAGGCGACTTTTTCTTTGCGTTTGTTGTCGATTTCAGCAGCACCACGTCCCACCACAAAATCAGGTTGAATTCCCATCGAGTTAAGGACTTTGACAGAAAGTTGGGTTGGTTTTGATTTCAGTTCATTAATATGTTCTGGTTTTGGAAAGTAGGTCACATGAACGTGAATGACGTCCGCTGGTTGGCGCAGCTTCATAATACGGTAGGCTTCATAGTAGATGGCATTCTGATACTCGCCGGCCGTTCCGCCTAGCTCAATCAAGATAATTTCAAAACCCTCGGCGGCTTTTTTAATTCTACGAATGGTTTCTTCAGGTACGTATGGAATGGCATCCACAGTGGCGCCATTGAAAGATAAGTTCCTAGTGTCATCAATCACTTTTAAGTAAATCTGTCCCATGGTAGTGAAGTTTTTCTCACCCACATTGACACCTAAAAAGCGCTCGTACGTGCCTAAATCCAGATCTGCTTCCAAACCATCTTCACACAAAAAGACATCGCCGTGCTCAATTGGATTAATATTGCCAGAATCTAGATTGAGGTAGTTTTCGCACTTAATGTTGGTCACGGCATAGCCGCGTTGTTTCAGCAGTAAGCCCAGCGAAGCAGCTGTGACGCCTTTCCCTAAGCCAGACAGGACACCGCCTGAGACGAAGACAAATTTTGGGGTTTTGTGGGAAATTGATTTTCCATGGGTAGTTGAACTCATGGAAGTTCATTGTAGGGAATACTCATTATTTGTAAAGAGGAAAAGTTATCGCTGTGAGTTGCCTTGAATTAGCAATCTTTCTGACTATAATACCCTTCCCAACCGATTGTATGGAGGCAGATGATGTTAAATCTTGCTGAAAAGTTCAATTTGCGGAATCTTGAACAGTCTTTGGAAGGACAACGGCTTCAGGGATTTGTTCCTGAGCACTGTTTTCTGAATGAGATCGATTACAAGATGCAGACTCCGTCACTCTACCCACTTGGTCAGTTGCACTATGTTGGCATTGGCACTGGCCGAGGTATGACGGAAGAGTGGAAAACGGAGTTCTCAGATGCCACTGTGGAGATCGATCCGGACGGGATTGTGACGAACGTTAATATTAGCGGCTGATTGCTGCCCTTTTTAACAACGTCACTCACTGATGGAAAGGCTTGCTCTGCTGATGCGGGGTGAGCCTTTTTTAATGGCAATTTAAGCAAGATAGCTATTCAAGAAAAATGCTACTATGAGTTATGGTTGAAATGTTTTCTAGATTTTTTGCCGGACGTCAGAAGAAGCAACAGACAAGCACTCCTTCTGAGGCTGTCACAGAGTTGGTCTCAGTGACCCCTGACGTTCCCGAATTTCCCCCACAACCGAAACTCGAAAAAAACGAGCAAATTGAAAACGAAGCCCCATTTGATGAAAATCACCAGAAAACTTTAGAGATTCATCAGGATGAGCTGCCTGCATTTAAAGAGCCAGTTGATGTAGCCATTGTCTCACGGGCCTATAAAGAGCTATTCAATGGGAACTTGACCGAGCAACTCAGATCATTTTCTAGAATTGATCAGAGCAAAGCGACAAGTGAGATGATTATAGTGGTGAACAACCCTCGCATGTATGCCTTAATTGCAGAGCTGACAGCAAATGAGGCGTTAAATTTAAGCCAACTGGAAGCTGCTATTAGAGAGTTTTACACAAAAAACCAGTGGGTTGTTTCCGACCATGAAGAAGACTATTTACGAAATCTACGATCAGGGAGATTAAAACCTGATAGAGTTTCTGCAGCATATCAGGAAAACCAACTCACACTTCAAATACTTAAAGTGCTTTCAGAAGTTGTTATTGCAGTAAAAGAAGGCAAGGTTTCGGCGGCTGATGTTGAAGCAGCAATGGAGCAGAAACTGAGAGGGTTGCTTGGTGATCTCATGAGCGAAGATATGACTCAGCAGTTGGTCGCAGAGTCACGACACGTAATCCAAACCCAGTCACTTATTTTAGGAATTGATTGTTCAAGCAAAGATAAAGCTTTTTCTCGGACAGATTTGGGTCAGGCGACTAATCAAGGGTGTCATATAGCCTATGAACGAGGAGCTAAGTATTTAGATATTGGAGACATGGATCAGTTCAGGCAGAAAGATGCCTTTGATGAAATTGGAGACCTGCTTCACTCAAGTGATGTGCCGGATTATCTGTACCGCCCGATAGAAAGAGTCGCTCCACAGCACCCTGAGCAGTTAAATACATCAAGTTGGGCTGAACTTGTTAATTTTTATCGATCCTCTGAGCTCAGCAGAAAAGACGATTGGATGCTTCACTTTGACAAAGAAAACCGTGACAAACTTCCCACGAGTGGCATGCTCTTGGTTTCTGCCGATACTTTTGCAAAGGTACAATATACACACGGTAGTGGCTTCGAGGACATCGGCTTTGCTGCTAGAGTTCATTCAGAACCAGGGCTAAAGGGCCAAGATTTGCAAAGATCTCAATTATTGCTGGCAGATCGTGGAAGAGAGGAATCATTTGACGGGGGTGCGTACGAAAGCCGAACGCTTCAACTAGATGAAGTTGCACGAGATATTGAACAAAGAATTTGTTATTGGGCAAAATTTGATGTGATCCAGTGCAATCACATCATGAAGATGTTGGATGATCAGACCATTAGCGTTGAACTCCAGCAAAAGCTTCAAAAAATGAAGCAGGAATTTTACACGTATCTTCGCCACTATACGATGCTGGAGAATAGCCGGAGACGGACCAACAGACTAATGTTTTTAGGAGACGATGGACTTGTTGCAAAAATATTTCCTTTTATACAGGAGCCTCAGTTAGGCCAATTGGATGCCGCAACACTCACTGTTGAGCAAAGGGTGTTTTTAGAACATAATCCTGCTCTTTTGCCTGCCTTAAAACATGAATATGCGATGAAGAAATTTGCAAATCTGCCTGATTTCTTATCATATGTTGAGAATTCCCTCCCAGAGTTGTTTGCGACTCGCCAATCTGCAGATACGATTGAACAATTTTTGCAGGACATGGACGGGAAAGATCAAGAAGAGATTGCTGAAGCAGTTAAGACCAATCACTTGGTGAATAAAAGCTATTGGATGCCGCTCCTGAAGTCAAAGCAGTTGCTTGGTTCACATCTACTCAAGTTGAAAGAAACCGGGTATCAAAGTAATGCCGACCAACAGCTCTTGGGAAAACTCGCTGATGTAGCACTAGCGAAATGGTGACGCTACACTTCAAGTAACTTAGCGACGTGCGCTTTGATCTCTGCACTCCACTCTACTCCATACGGCAAAATCATGCGTTTACTGCTGCCACCATTTGGGATGAGAACCACTAGATGTTCTGAGCCAGGTTTGGATTTGAGATATGCCCCAAGTTCCTGTAATTTCTCCGGACTGGTTTTGCGAGGAATAAAAATTTCTTCATAGCGTTCCAAGGCGTCGTGAGCGACGGCATTTTCTTCTGGAATAGACACTTTCTCTGCCACAAGTTGGGCAGAGTCTTCTCTACTATCCACTTTTGCTTTGATCAAAATCACCATATCTTGAAACATTTTGCCTTCAAGTTCTTTATACGCTCGAGGGAAGATCACGAAATCAATGGCGCCAGTATTGTCATCAAGTGTCCCGAAGGCCATCTTTTCACCTTTGGTTTTGGTGACTGTTTCGACAAACTTGGTGACAACTCCGCCAAACAAAAATGTTTGATCTTTATGAATCGTCAGGTCCACTTCACCGATTTCACGGCTGGCTTTGGCGCGGACGTACTCCAACGCTTGCGCGAGTGGATGATCCGTTAAGTAAACGCCCAACAGTTCTTTTTCAAATGACAGCAGTTCAGCCTGTGGATATTCTGGAAGTTTCGGAAAAGTATCCTCTACATTTTTATTTGATGTATCAATCCCTGAGAAGAGATGATCTTGCCCATCAATATCTGATGAAAATTGTGAAACTTTGTTGCGAATCTCTTCTAGTTGCTCCAACATACTGGCACGAGTGGAAAACTTGTCAAAAGCGCCAATTTTTATCAATGACTCAAGCACTTTTTTATTCACTTTTCTGTTATCCACTTCTACCAAGAAATGACTGAAGGAATGGAACTGGCCAACTCGCTTGCGGGTTTCCAAAATATTTTCAATGGCGGCTGAGCCAACGTTTTTGACGGCGGTAAAGCCAAATCGAACACCTAAACCGGCAGTTGAATCAGGATTTTCCTCAAGTGTGAAGTCATCAGTGGATTTGTTAATGTCTGGTGGCTTGATAATAATCCCCATTTTTTTACAGGAATCGATAGCTACTGCCACCTTTTCATCACGGTTGGCGGCGTGAGAGCCAGATTCCACACTCATCAAAGCAGTCATGTACTCGGCAGGGAAGTGCGCTTTCAGGTAGGCGGT
This sequence comes from uncultured Pseudomonadales bacterium, assembly GCA_964574595.1. Taxonomy (GTDB): domain Bacteria; phylum Patescibacteriota; class Microgenomatia; order UBA1400; family PJMF01; genus CAZNOF01. The sequence continues at coordinate 108,913 of CAZNOF010000001.1, forward strand.
TTCATACGAGATCATGGCGTAACTAGCCGCATGTGCCTTGTTAAATCCGTAGTTGGCAAAGGCTTCAATAAAACCCCAGACCTTTTCAGCCACCGCTTTGGTGTAGCCCTTCTCCACAGATTGCTCAATAAACCGTTTCTTATTTTCATCAAGTAAGTACTTCTTTTTCTTACCAATGGCTCGACGCAAAATGTCAGCCTCACTCAAGGTGTAACCGGCCATCAAGTTGGCGATTTGCAAAATCTGCTCTTGGTACACCATGACTCCATATGTTTCACCCAAGACAACTTTCAGCGATTCGTGAGGATAGACGATTTTATCTGGATTGTGTTTACCTTCAATAAAGGTTGGAATCAGGTCCATTGGACCAGGTCGGTACAACGCCACCATAGCAGTGATATCAGAAAACTGGTTTGGCTGAAGTGTCTTGGCAACCCGTCGCATACCAGGAGACTCGAGCTGGAAGATTCCAGTCGTCTCGCCACTGGAAAGGAGATCAAAAGTGGCTTTGTCATCGAGTGGCAAGTTGGCAATATCCACATCAATGCCCTTACTCTCTTTGACTAAGCGGACCGCAACTTGAATCGTCGATAAGTTCCGTAAGCCTAAGAAGTCAAACTTTAAGAGACCAATGGCATCATCAGACACGTTACAGTCTACTGAGTACATGTCATATTGGGTGATGATCCGGCCTGATTTGTTATCTTTCTGAATTGGTGTGTAGTAATAGAGCGGCTTATCAGATACCACCACGGCGGCAGCATGCACTGAGGTCTGGCGAACCACACCTTCTACCCTTGAGGCTAAATCGATTAACTTCTTAAATTTATCTTGTTTGTAGTACTCTGCGAGCTCTGGGACCGAGGTGATGGCATCTTTGAGATGCACCTTTTTGCCCGGATCATTGGGAATTAACTTTGCCACGCTATCTGGATCTTCGTACGACATACCGGTTACACGACCGATGTCACGGATAGCCACCCGAGCTTCCATTCTGCCAAACGTAATAACCGATGCCACGTGATCCTCACCATACTTGCGTGACACATACTGGACAACTTCTTGCCTTCGCTCATCAGCAAAGTCCATATCAATATCAGGCGGTGTGGGACGCTGTGGATTGAGGAACCGTTCAAAAGGTAAGCCGTGAATCAAGGGATTCATAGTGGTAATGTTCAATGAAAACGCCACCAGTGATCCAGCCGCAGAACCACGGCCCGGTCCGACTCCGATGCCTTCATTCTTTGCCCAGTTCACAAAGTCTTGGGTGATTAAAAAGTAGTTTGGATAGCCTTTTTGGGTAATAATGTCCATCTCGTACTCGAGACGTTTAGTCATTTCATCAGTAATCGTGCCAACTTTTTTCTTCAAGCCTTCATACGCTAGCTTACGGAAGTAACTCTGCTCAGTTTCTCCTTCTGGAACTGGGAACGCTGGGAAATGGAGTTTGCCGACCTCAATCGGCACATCACACTGTTCGGCAATCTTAACAGTATTTTCTAATGCTTCAGGTACCTCATGAAACAATTCGGCCATTTCTTCGGTGGATCGCAAATAAAAATCTGGCGAGTCCATCATGGTCATGCGTTTGTCATCACTGATTAACTTGCGGGTTTGAACACACAGAAGAGCATCCTGTGCTTCAGCATCTTCTTTATGAACATAGTGGACATCGTTCGTGGCAATCAACGGTAGATCTAACTCTCGAGCCAACTCTATTTGGGTTCGGGTTAAGTCGGCCAGCTCGGGAATGTTTGGGTGAGCTTGGATTTCAATATAAAAACGATCTTTAAAAATTTCTTTGTACTTCTTGAGTCTGATGACGGCTTCTTCTCTTTTTCCCTCAAGCAGAAGCTTGTTAAAGATACTGCCCATACAACCGCTGGAAGCAATGATGCCTTCTGAGTACTTCTCAATAACTTCATCATCCATTCTAGGTTTATAGGAAAAGCCTTCAAGATTGGCGATGGAAACCAGCTGCATTAAGTTGCGGTAGCCGGTCATGTTCTGTGCCAACATCAATAAATGGTGCTGATCACCGCCCATTTTTGTTTGTTTATCAAAGCGGGATTCTTTGGCCACGTATGCTTCAACACCAATAATGGCTTTAAGTTCATTTTTGCGACAGTTATTGAAGAAACTAATGGCGCCATACATACCACCATGATCGGTAATCGCCACAGCCTTTTGGCCATGCTTTTTAACCTCGGCCATCAGGTCAGGAATCTTGGAAAGTCCATCAAGCATCGAAAACTCGGTGTGGACGTGGAGATGGACAAAGTCGACAGGTAAAGCCATAGAAGTATAGAGTACTGTACATCAAGAATGGAGTTTTTAGAACTAGATAGAAGTAGCCTATGCGAGCTGTTGCTTTAACAATTCGGTTACGGCTTTTGGATCAATCTTTTGACCAATCTTTTTTGAGACCTGGCCAATAAAGAAACCAATGACTTGCACTTTTCCTGCTTTGTACTGTTCAACTACGGTTGGATTTGCGGCTAGCACATCTGAAACAGCAGCTTTTAAAGTACTTTCATCAATTGAAGTCACGGCAGTCATTGCTTGATAACTGGCGATGATATCAGCTGGTTTCATCTCAACAGACCATTTCACTTTTTTATTGACGACAGCGTTGGCGAGTTTATTAACTTCTACCTTTTCACTATCAGCAGTTTTGAAGAGTTCATCGGACCAGGTGGCGATATTTCGTTCTTCCACCAAGATGTCACTAAAACGAGGCTCAACTCCATACTCTTTTTCCCAGCGAGCCTGCACCGCTTTTGGTAACTCAGGAAGTTCCGATCGCCAAGTTTCAATCTGGGACTCAGTAAAGTGAAGTGGTGGTAAATCTGGATCTGGGAAGTATCGGTAATCTTCAGCATCTTCTTTGACACGTTGTGAGTAGGTTTGACCTTTGGGTTCATTCCAGCCACGGGTTTCCTGAATTGGGGTTTTGCCAGCATTCAACTCTTCATCTTGTCGCTTCATCTCATATTCAATTGCTTTTTCCAAAAACCGGAACGAGTTAATGTTTTTCAACTCAACTTTATATTTTGGTAAGTTTTCAAGATCTACTTCCCCATCCTGCATAGAGATGTTGGCTTCCAAACGCATGCCACCCTGATCCATATCGCAGTCGGCAATATCGAGGAAGCGCAAAATGCGACGCAGTTCCTTGGCGTAGGCTTTGGCCTGAGCGGGAGTATGAATATCTGGTTCAGTTACAACTTCAACTAACGGCACACTGCTGCGGTTGAAATCGATTAAACTAACTTTTTCTCCATTTACGACCTTATGCTGTAATTTGGCGGTATCTTCTTCTAGGTGAATTCGACGAATTCTGACAGTACCTTCTTCTGTCTCAAGATAGCCGTCATAGCAGAATGGCAAGTCGTACTGACTGATCTGGTATCCTTTTGGCAGATCTGGGTAAAAGTAATGTTTCCGGTCAAACTTTGAGAAGAGGTGAATTTTGCAGTGTAAAGCCAAACCAAGTTTAATGGTCCACTCAATGGCTTTTTTGTTCATGACTGGCAAACCACCAGGCATACCTAAACAGACCGGACAGGTATAGACGTTTGGTTGTGGGGCGCCAAATGGGTCATTTTTGCAACCACAAAACATCTTCGATTCAGTTTTTAATTCGGCATGGATCTCCATACCACAGATCAAGTGTCTCATGCCTGCCTCCAACTGTTCCATTTGGTGTGTTTTTCAAAGGCGTCAGCCACCGTAATGACCTTGGCTTCCTGCCACATGGGGGCAATGATGTTCATACCCAAGTACAAATTCGTTTTAGGATCGTGATAGCAAGGCACATTAATACCTGGTAAACCGGCGACCGAACTGGCTTCCACCAGCTTGTCTTCTAGTTCACCAAACATGCCACTATCTTCACTGGCACCAATTTTCTTAGCAAAGCCTGGTGAAGTGAGGGAAATCAGCACGTCATACTGTGCGAATAATCGATTGTAATCTTCAATGAATAAACTGCGCACCTTCTGGGCCTCGAGGTAATATTTATCAGAATAGCCTTTACTGAGGGTAAATGTGCCAAGCATAATACGGCGTTTGGCTTCAGCGCCAAAGAACGAGCGATCATTACCAAACCTGACGCCATCATATCTGCCTAAGTTACTACTCACCTCAGCTCGCTGGACAACGGTATACACGCCAATCGCGTACTTCGGATCCATGGCTTTGACATATTCCACATGAGCACCAAGCTCTTCAAAGACTTTAACCTGTGACTCAAAAAGTTTCTTTGCCTCATCAAAACCAGTCAAATCCATATACACGATTCCGATTTTCATACCTTTCACACTCTGGCCTAAAGCCTGGGTGAAGTCTGGTACAGCTTGTGATGACGAAGTTGCGTCGTGGTAGTCATGACCAGCAATACAGTTCAATAAAAGAGCGGCATCTTCCACGGTTTTAGTAATTGGACCTGGTGAATCAGTAGAAGAAGCCATGGATACCACGCCGTAGCGGGAGACTCGGCCATACGTTGGTTTCAAGCCAACTACACCGCACCAAGCAGCTGGCTGGCGGACTGAACCAGCGGTTTCACTGCCAATTGAGGCAATACACATATCTGCGGCAACAGCAGCGGCACTACCACCTGAGGAACCACCTGGTAAGTAACCAGCGTTTCTGGGGTTCAATGTTCTGCCATATTGTGAGGTTTCAGTAGAAGAACCATGTGCCCAAGCATCCATGTTGGTTTTACCTAACACAACGCCTCCGGCATTTTTCAAGTTCTTCATGACGGTTGCATCAAATGGTGGAATAAAAGAATCGAGAACGGTTGATGAAGCAGTAGTTCGTAAACCTTTGGTGAGAAAGTTATCTTTGACAGCAATTGGCACGCCCATTAATTTCTTTTCATACATTTCACCTGCCTGGGACTCGGCATCTTTATTCATGGTCAGGTAAATATTGTACTTGTCGTTATCCTTTAACGAAGCGTTGACATCTTTGTACAGTTCAGCCAACGAAATTTCTTTTGATTTCAGTTTAGCCAATGCACTAGTGAGAGTGAGTTTGTTCAACATATTAATCTTGATCTATCACCTGAGGAACTACAAAATAACCTTGAAATGATTTTTTGGCATTTGAGAGTGCCTCTGCCTGGGTAAATGTATCTTCTGGGCGAATGACATCTTCTCGCCAGACATTTTCTAAGCCAGTAACCTGGGAAGTTGGCTCTACACCGGTGACATCAACTTCTTTTAGCTCATTCACCACGCCAAGTGTTTCTACGAAGGCTTTTTCAAGTTTCTTCTCTTCCTCATCCGTAATAGGAATGTGGGCAAGCTGGGCGATATGTTTGACTGGAATTGTTGAGGTTGGGTTAGACACTGATATGTAGTGTAGCAAAATTTACAGGCTTCTCAAGGCTTTAATTCGCTCTTCGACTGGTGGATGGGTATTAAATAACCCGGCAAACCAGCCAGTTGAGCCTTTTTGATTTTTTAACGGATTCTCAATGTAGAGGTGTGCGGTAGCCTTGTTTGCTGCCTCTAGTGGTTCCGTATCTTGGCTAATCTTCTCGAGTGCCCTTGCTAATCCTTCCGGATTTTTGGTTATACCTGCTCCAGACGCATCAGCTAGGAATTCTCGTCGTCTTGAGATAGCTAACTGCATAAGCTGGGCAATAAATGGGGACAATATAGCTAAGAAAATCGCGACGGCAAAGAAAATAAGTTGGAGTTGTCCTCCACCTTCGTTATCTCGATCTCGGCGACGTCCGCCGCCACCCCAGGCAGTCATGCGCAACATCCAATCGGAAACAAGGGCAACTAAACCCACCAGAATCGTGACGATGGCCATTAACCTGGTGTCATAGTTTTGGACGTGGGAAAGTTCATGAGCAATTACGCCTTCCAGTTCGGCTCGATTTAGCCTGGCAAGAATGCCAGTTGTGGCACAGACCACGGCATGTTCTGGATCTCGGCCGGTGGCAAAAGCATTCATGGCAGTATCTTCCATGACATAGAGTTTGGGCATTGGCATGCGTTGACTCATCACTAAGTTTTCTGTGACGGTGTAGAAATCAAAGAATTCTTGTCTGGTAGCTGGTCTAGCACCTGATATGCTCAAGATGATGGAATCTGACCACCAGTAGGAAGCAAAGGCCATCACGCCCGAAAATACCAAGGCGTAGCCCACAATATCAATGCTGTAGTTAAATCCATAGGCCATTAAGTAGGTAACACCCACAATAAAAACCATGAATAAAGACACTACAAGCAGTGATTTCCGTTTATTACTCTCAATGAGGTCATAATGGGTCATAAGACACCAAACTAGGATTTAAAATCGACTTTAACGTCTTGAGCTTCAGCATCACTTACTTCCAAGTGAGCGCCTTGCATCGCAACTCCTAAGCCCTTCTCTGGTTTAAAGCCAAACATGTTGGCTACGAGATTACTTGGGAAGATAGCTAATTTTTGATTGTATGACTGACTTAAATCGATTAATGAACGGCGGGCATACATTAATTTGTCGGCTGTATCAGTCAATTCATCCATAAACTTGCCAACAGTAGCGTCAGCTTTGATCTCTGGGTTACTCTCGACTAAAACATTGATAGCTGGCACGACAGATTGAATTTTGTCGATGGCTTTATCGATATCTTGAGCATTGTTGGTCTGTTGAGCTTTTGCTGACAAAGTTCTGGCATCGGTCAACATCTGGAAAATACCTTTTTCATGACCCATGTAGGCTTTGACAGATTCCATTAAGTTTGGAATCAAGGAAGCTTGACGTTTCAACTGATTGCCAATTTCTTGAATACTGGCCGTGATCTGGGTTTTAATGGTTTGGAGACTGTTGTAGATCGAGACGACGTACAAGACGGCGATGACGATAATTCCGATAATGATGAGACCTGGCATAAAGTTCTTTCTTCCCGACATGAGCAGGACATTCACTTTATCTTGATTGTACTCATTTGGGTGAAAAATTCAACCGAAACCTTATCTTGGCAAATGGTCGTGAGTTCCGTATAATACCAACACTTACAGGCCCGTTGGTATAACGGTTATTATTGATCCCTGTCACGGATCAGACGCGAGTTCGACTCTCGCACGGGTCGCCAAGTAAGAAAAACCCTCCTCGATAAATCGGGAGGGTTTTTTGTTCTATTCAATTGTCAAATCGGAGCTGGTTACCGCCGAGCTTGCAGCAGAATTGGAACCACGTGGATCGTAATTCCGATTAGGATGCCAAATAGGATCGCCCCAGCTAAGTAGCCGGGCTTAGTCGCCAGACGGGTAAAGTACCTCTCGATACGATCATAGGCCAGCAAGACGACCACACAGACGATTCCCAATGGCAGGTACATCAAGAGCACCACTGCCACACCAACACAAACGCCAATATCTTTCAAGATTGGGTTCTTGCGCCGGAGGAGGAAAACTGCAAGGCAAATCAGGGCGACAACTACGATTCGATCGCCAAAATTTAGAAACGTCACACGAGGATCGGCAAAGAAGTTCGACAAATCCATTTTTCTTCCCTCAATTCTGTAGGCGGACTTTGACAATGTTAATGTTAATGAGATCATTTCTCGAGAAAAATGAGTCGTTGATGACTCTGATTTCGCTTAATAGATCACGCTGGGGTATTTTACTCGAACCATAATCAGATGTCAAAGTTATAGGACTCAAACAGAATGACCCTCCCCATTAACTTTGCGGAGGGTCATTGTTTTTGCCATGCCTAACGTTTGATTACTCTCCAATTCCTTCCGTTAGGACGGCAAGGCCTGCTTTAGCGATTTCCACGTCTTGTTCCTCAGTGCAACCACTAAAGGCAGCAAAGTACCGAGTTGCGCCAATCTGGATCATGACACCGCCGCGGTAAGGAACCTCTCCGAAATAGGCTTTGCGATCCGCTTCACCGCTTGGCAGATCAGTCGAGACCATTTGGGCAACTTTTGCCCAAGCGATCGCGATGTAATTGCTGCCAGCATCATCGATCATGTCTGGATCAGGCTGGCGCTGATAATCAGTCACCAACCTCATACCCGGGGTCCAGCTGAAAAAAGCATTTTCAATCAAGAGGACGGCAATGCCTCGCCCTCGAAAGTCGACTGCTTTCTCAACCATCGCCTGAAGCCCATTGTCAATCCGTTGCTTCATTTCCCACTGGTCCAAAATGTTTACTCCTCGTACTCGATTTATTGACAGAAATAAGGATGGCCGTTTATAGCCAAGTAGCCTGTCAATCCGGCTATTGTAGCAAACGCCACAATGCTATACTTACAAAATGGATCAAACAAACCCCTCATCTCCTCAAGAAGAAACCTCACAAGTCATCATTCCAGAAGAAACATCTCCCGTTGAGCCAGTCTCGCTAGACGAGATTGACGATCAAGTGCCACGACGTCATTTTCTCCAGACAAGAACCAGTAAAGTGGTGAGTTTCTTGATCTTCTTAGGGACAGTAGCTGTGGCAGGTTATCTGCTGTATCAGCAACCCGCAGTTCAGAAATTAGCAATTAAGGCCATGCCAATCCTGGCACCTTCTGCCATGCCATCTCCAACACCTCAAGGTTTACCTTTGGCACCTTCCCCTACTCCTAAAAAAGAGTTTGACTTAAGTAATACAACAGATTTAGATAAGCGTCTGGCGTACCTAAAGGAAGAGAAAAAGGATGGCAAGGATATTTGGATTGCATACTTAATGCGCCCAGACGGTTCAGCGGTGGAAAAGTTGGACATTCCTCATGTCTACAATGCCTACAAGCAACCAGAGAGTAGTTTGCTGTACTACTCTGCCACTGATTCGGCAGATACGATTTTTGTCAAAAACCTCAATACCTCAGAAACCTTGCCCATTCAACCGATTCACCACCCAAACCCAGAGGTGAACGTTGGCATCAGGACTGAAGGTTTGAATGGTCTCTCCCCAGATGGGAAGTACTTGGTGTTTAATGTCGGCTTTGACATGCCGTGTCCTCCACCGCCAAGTGGCTCACCGACCCCTACAGAAGGCGGCCCTTGTATGCCTGATGAGCTACCAGAATTACCTTCAGGGATGTATTTGTACGATTTAGCAAAGCAGACAGCCCATGTGATTGGTAGAGGCATGGAATATCGAATTGCGAATTGGGACCTCGCTCATCACAAGGTGTACCTTATCAACCTAGGTTACAAAACAAGTGGTCTTGATGAAGTTGATCTGCAAACACTTGCTGTACGTCGAGTTCACAATGCCGAATCCTTTGGGTATGGTGCTTATCCAATTCCGTTTGCGGATAAATTGGCCATTATTAATGGGACAACTGGCGACTCCGATGCTGGACCTTCTGCCTCAAGTATTTCAGTCTTTGACCAGAAAACAAACCAGACTACCAAGTTTGATGAAGGGGTTTGGGCCGACATTCAGCCATTTGTAAATGTGGCTCCAGATCAGAAGTACTTCTTATACGAAAGAACAACCCACTTTTCAGACGGGAAGGCCGCCGGCAGTATTTGGCGATATGATCTGGCTACAGGTGAGAAAAAGAGGTTGACTCCGGATACTCAAACAGAAAGCTTCAATGTGCGTGGTACTTGGGTTGACAACCAAGATTATATTTCTCGAGTAAATGTAATTGAACCAGATTATCGAAGCACCACTAATTACTTGATGAACTTGAATGTGGCCACTGGTGAGATGACCCGAATTACCCCGAAAAACGACGTCGCCAGATTTGAATCCTTTTAAACTTAAAAACCTCCCATCGAGTGACGGGAGGTTTTACTAATTTGTCCGCTTTAAGAGTAGAGCCGCTATGGCTTCTGCTGTATCAGCGGAGCAGGATTATTTACAACGACAGGTAAAAACAGAACTAGTAGGACGATGACTGACCCTACCAAGGTAATCAAGGCGACGAGAGCGAATAAATACATCAACTTGTGGCTGGTGTACTTTACGCCTCGGTACCAGTAGTAGCCATCTTGGGTTTTCGCCTTATTTGCCCAGCCGCCAGCTCTCACTTCAATTGAGTAGCAAATGCCTGCGAGAACGATCCCTATGAACCCTGTGGCCACCAGGTAGCCAATTAAATTGACAACCTCTCTTGTGGCTTCATCAATTGTGTTTCCCAATTTATATTCCCCTTATGTAAATAACCAACGCCTGGATTGTATCAAAATAACAGCGAAAGATCAATCTTATAGGCTTAAAAGTGGTTTAGTACTTAGAATCGAGGAGGGTGAATTTGCCGTTTTGTATCTGGAGAGCCTGGGCGGTGCCATATCTGATCCAGCCGGTGTTAATGAACCGACATTCCAGGTTATGCTCGGCTAAGTGACTATGGCCGCATACCAAGATGCCTTGATCTGGCAGTTTCCTTGACAGAAAATTCTTCATTTGACGATTTTGTCGTCTGGCAATCATTCTGATTAGTGGCTTACTCAAGAAAAAGACATTGAACTCCTCCATCTTCTCAGACAAGCGCATCAGGGCTTTATAGCGAATTGACGAAAATCTGACATCTAAGGTGGGAACAATCAAGTGACCATGTTGAATATGGAGGGTTTGCTTGCCAACTTGCAAAATATGCTCATATGTTTGGACATCTGAAAACAGATTTACCCGGTCATCTGAGTAAAACTGCTGGTCATGGTTGCCATACACATAGACCGTTTTTCGGGCCTTGAGGAGTGGGAAAAGCTGCTTCCAGGGAGAGCTGACAAAGTCGTCCCAAGTTGTGAGATAATAGTCCCAGAAGTCGCCATTGATAATGACTTGATCAGCCGCAGAGATCAATTTTTTCAAATATTCAAACTTTGGCTTCTCAAATTTTTGTGATAAATGGGTGTCGGAAAAAATCAGGATATTTTCAGCACGTTTCAAAGCCTTTTTCTTCATTTGACCAGTATAGCAAATCAAACTGAAGAGTTCATGAAGCAGAATAAATGTGATCAAACTACTTCACATGAATATATCATTCAATATCAAAATAAATCAAAATTAATCATACTTAACAAATACGCATCATAAAAAAATGTTGACAAATCAATCAATATTTCCTTAAAAGTCATTTAGCAGTCTGTAGTTCTGAGTGCTAAAATAGGTGAGCTGTCGCCTCTTTTTTCAAGAATTGCCCAGTAACCTCCTCTTTTCAAAGCTGAGAGAATGTGCCAAAATCATTTTAAATAGCCTGCCCAGCTAGATGGTGTACTATGGCTAGGCGAATATCCAAAACCCCTCCCAAAACAGCTCCGCGTCGCATTGTCCGAACGATTCGTCGATCCAATTACTACTTAAAAATGATTCTGTTGGCTTGCTTCATCTTTTTATTGGGAATCGTGACCGCATACCAATTTTTGCGTCGCGTGCCAGTCAACAATTTGAGTAAGGATCTGAGCTCAGACCAATTGGCCATGAAGCAGGTTTTAGCAGTGACTCCAACACCGACTGAAAAGACTGATATTGCTCCCGCAGTTGGCTCTGGCGAGTTTAAGGTGAAGGGACAAATCACACCCACCGCCGCCAAAACTTCCGTGAAAAGTATGGTTTATACCGTGAAAAGTGGTGACTCGCTGTGGTCGATTGCCAAAGATGTAGCAAAAGATCCATATCAGTGGAGCTCCATTTATGCCCAAAATCGCAAAACAGTGGGCCAAAACCCAAACCTGATTTATCCCGGCATGCAGTTAACCATTACCGTTTCTGAGTAGCTCATGTAAAATAGGGGTCGAGTTACAGAATCGTGCTTTGCAGCTAAGTCAGAAGTGCGGGATTAGTTCACTGGTAGAATGGGACCTTCCCAAGGTCCAGAAGCGGGTTCGATTCCCGTATCCCGCTCCATACGGGACACCCCCGTCGCCAAAGGTGCGAATGAATTGAAAGATCGGACTAATTTCGGGGTTCAATGTACCTGAATAGTCCCAAGCCACTCCAAAGGGAAAGATTGAACCCAGAAGAACCTTGATTTGCCCAATACTCGATCTGCGATACGTTTCCCCAAGGTCGGCAAGGATTGTCTTCATAAAGGATGTCACTGCCTCTACGTTGTATTTATCGAGCTTTGCATCATCTTTGACTATTTGAGCCTGAGTCATCTTCTCTTCGAGAATTGCGTTTTGCTCTCTAAAGATGTCATCGGAGTACACTCCGGACAAATTTTTCTCGACTAAGACCTTTCGCAAGGCTTTGATATTGGCTACTTCACGATCGGCATTCGCCTTTATCTTATTTAATCTGCCTACCCGTGAGTGATATGCCTTATATACGAATTCAAAGAACAGCTTGGTACATTCTTCTTTTGGGGTGATTTGCTTTAACAGCAGAATGAGAGCGTCTTCAAGTTCCTTTGTCGGAATACATTTGTAATTACACTTGCTAGCACACCAGTAATAAGAATACTTCTTCCCCAACTTCCCTTTACTCCAGGCTCCAGTAAGGCCAACTCCACATTTAGAACATTTCACAATTTTTCGTAGAGGAAAATCAAGATTTTCGGAGCTTCGTTTCGACAATGCAACTATATTAGGATTACGTCCGTCAATTATTGCTTGTACCTTGTAGAACTGTTCTTCTGTGATCATTGGAACATGTTGACCTTTTATTTCCTCAGGATAGGTTACCGAGGTAAGAATACCTGCATAAAACTTCAATCGAAAGATTCTGTTCACTGTTTGCGCTCGCAGCTTAAATTCTCGATTGGCACGCATTTCTCGTACACCCCACTCATTCATGATTTTAGCCATTTCACGAAGGCTCTTCGTTCCAGTCGCCATTAAGTCCCATCCTTTTTTTATCTTGTCCCAATTGTCAGGATCTTTGACTGCATAGCTCGCTTCAAACTTATAACCAATTGGTGGCTTGCCACTGATCATTCCAGATAAAAATCGAGCTCTGAGTCCGTTCTTAGCACGTTCACTACGGATATCGTTATCTAACTGAGCAAAGCCAGCTAGAATCGTTTCAACTAATTTCTCAGTCGGGCTGTCTCCAGTAGGCTCAGTAGATGAAATGATCGTTACGTCTTTTTCACTTAATTTCTTTCGAATTGCCAAATAATCTGAGGTTTGGCGTGAAATTCTATCTAATCGGTACACAAAAACTGCCTGGATGCGATTTTTATTCCTCCGACAGTACTCAATCAGATTGATGAGTACAGGTCTTCCAATAATCGTTTTGGCTGACTTTCCTTCTTCACGAAAGATCTCTACGACTTCATATCCTCGTTTTGTTGCCTCTTTTCGACAGATATCTTCTTGTGTATCGAGTGAGAAATTGTCCACCTGCTCCTCAGTAGACACACGCAAATAGATGACAGCTTTTTTTCCTGCTTCGTGAATCACTGGATAGCCTTGATAGCTGGTCTTCATACTCCGCCCCTTTCGTGGAGAACTTCATTCAGAGTTAATCCGTCGAATATTTCCTTTTCAAAAGTATCTAGCCAGCTCTCAGCTAGGTATTGAAATTGAGCAATAATATCTTTGAGCTCTGACTCGGTAAACTCCTTTGAGAGTGTTCCAAGTATCTCTTTTACTTTTTTAATGTCTTTCTCGTCGTAGGCTTGCTCTGGAAAAAGATCTTGTAGAGACTCTGCAATCTTTTTTGTATTTGATTGATATTGTTTCTTGGAAGGAATTGGAGTAACTTGATCTAAAGCTAGTCTTAAAGGAGTAAGTATTAGCTCATCTTTTATCTCGTAATTGTGGGTTGTATCACTTTCCATATCTAGATCAACTATAAATATATTTATAGTTTACATCAAGTAATTTGACCCTGTCAAACGGAATTTCTTCCTTTACTCTTGATCTACATTGATATAGACTTCTCGGTAATATTTCGTATACTGCTGCCCCAAATAGCACGTATGGATCGTATTTTCCAATCAGTTATAAATCTCTTCAAAGACAACGCAGTATTTTCAATTATTATCGAGTCTATTCACACTTCAGTATTTCTTCCAAATAGAGAAGTTACTCTGAAATCGCTCTATCCAACTATCTCTACAAGTATTTTGATTTTTATTGTTGTAGGAGTCTTCTGGTTACTCTTGATCGTACTGGTGAGGTTATTCAGTCTTAGACATCACCTACAGCAGTCTTTTACGTTTCTTGAGGTTATTCCGCCTCAAGAGACTTTACAGAGTGCGTACACAACACAACAATTATTTACTCTCCTTCATGGACTAGCAAAACAACGGTCATGGCTTCTTAAACTAATCGGATTTCAAAAATCGTATTCCTTCGAAATAGTCTCGAGTAAGAATGAAGGTATCCGGTATCTCTTACGAGTCAACGAAGAAGATGCCGATCTTATCAAGAAAGGAATACTATCGTATCTTCCTGGAGTAAGAGTCTCTGACGCTTCGGACTATTTATTGACTTCACTAGATCAAGAGAAGATGTCTGTAGCAGAATTTGTACTCAGCAATCACTTTGCTTTTCCTTTGAAACGACAAATAGAATTGAAAGAACACGACCCCATCGCATACATCACTGGGAGTATGACGAAATTACTTCCAGATGAAGTCATTGCATTTCAAGTAGTTGCTTCACCAGTGAGCAAGCATCTAGTCAATGATATTAAACGGATCTCACAATTAATCTATAGAAATGATGATCTGGTAGAGGGACTCAGGCGAGAAAACTGGAATGTACTTCGATTTATTTCACAGCTCTTTCTCTATCTTTTCACACTCCCAATCGGGATTCTTGTTTTTATTGCAACAGGTGGAAACCAGGGTCCTTTTCTGCCGTTTTTGTTAAACAGAAGTAAAAAGAAAACTCCTAACCCATACCAAGAAGAGTTAGAAATGCTAGTCAAAGGGAAACTTGATCAACAATTGTTTACTACATCTATTCGAGTACTCGTTATTGGCACCAAAAGAGAATTTCACACTAGAACACGCGGTTTCTCTTCGTCCCTTTCATCGTTTAGTAATTCGTACCAGTCGTTACGCAACGCTCGTACGTTGAAGTTTGGATTTGTTCAGAGACTACAGTTCTTTACTTTCAAGAACAGACTCCTTCGCATGTTTGGTAACTCGATACTCTCAGTATCTGAAGTGTCGGACGTATATCATTTCCCGTTTACGACAACGACCAGAACTGAAGATATACAAAAAGTGCACAGTAAAGAACTACCTGCGCCAGTCTCACTAAAAAGTGCATCTGACTTGGATATCGTTTTTGCCAAAAACAGGTTTGGAGGGACAACAACTCCCATTGGCTTAAATATCGAGGAACGCAGACGGCACATGTATATCCTAGGTGCCACAGGTACAGGGAAATCCACCATGTTATTGTCCATGATTAAACAAGATATCGAGCATGGCAAAGGTTTGTGTGTCATTGACCCCCATGGAGAGCTGATCGAGAATATTTTGCCGTTGATTCCAGAAGAGAGGATCAAAGACGTTATCTACTTTAATCCAGACGATATTAGCTTTCCTGTCGGCCTGAATGTTCTGGAAATACCATCTGATCTATCTGGTGATCTGCTGCTTCGCGAAAAGGAATTGATCACTGAAAGTATTATTTCTCTGTTTCATAAAATCTATGATGCCAAGTATTCTGGACCGCGAATGGAATATATCCTACGAAATACTATCCACACTGCGTTCCTTGTTCCAAATCCAACATTATTTACGGTTTATAAGCTCTTGATTAATGAAGACTATCGAAAACAAGTAACTTCCAAGATCAAAGATGAAAACTTACATGACTTCTGGAAGTATGAGTTTAGTAAAGCTGGAGACTATCAAAAAGTCTCCATGATCTCACCGATTACCAATAAGATTGGCCGTTTCTTGTTTTCTCCGACAGCCAAACGAATCCTTGAGCAAGAGAAATCAACGATTAACTTTGATGACATTATGGACTCGGGGAAAATCTTCTTGTGTAATGTTTCTAAAGGCAAGATTGGTGAAGATAACTCTCAGGTGTTTGGAGCATTAATCATGACAAAAATACAGCTCGCTGCGTTGAAACGAGCAAGAATGAAGAGTGAAAACCGGAGAGACTTTTATTTATATGTTGATGAATTCCAGAACTTCGCGACTCCGTCCTTTGCTCAAATCTTGTCTGAAGCACGAAAATATCGGTTGAATGCAATCTTGGCTCATCAGACGACTTCCCAGCTTGAAGATAAATCACTTGTAAACGTCACCCTGGCAAATACAGGTACAATCATTTGTTTCCGAACTGCTAACCCTGAAGACGAACGTTTGATTCTGCCTCAGTTTCTGCCGTACGTCCAACCTGGTGAGATTGATAAGCTCCCATCGTTTCATTTCTACATTAAAATTAGTGCCTTACGTCCTGAAGAGCCATTCTCTGGAGAAACGATACAAGTCTCGGTTCCAGCCAATGAAAACTATGTAGAACAAATTGTGAAAGCATCCAGAGATCATTTTACAAAAGAATTCATTGCAACACCCCACACTGATGAACTCATACAAACGGAGAAACCAAAAACAAAAACAGAACAAAAGAGGATGGCAAGAAGTTTTTTTCCGAAGAGATAGTATGTCGGTCGGATGTCATAGAAATAGGTGATATTTTAAGGCTAAATAGATATATTTTCTTTGTCTCTATTCCTTCTAAAGAAGAGAGGATTAAAAACCCACCGAAGGTGGGTACATACAAAATATGCACATCGAATCAATCACTCCTAAACAAACTGAAATTCTTCTTTTACTCTATCGCTATCGTTTCCTCAACTCACTCCATATCCAAAAATTCTTAGATCATAAAAGTCATACTCTCATAAACCAATGGCTCTCGGATCTCACAAACAGAAATATCATTCAAAAAATAGATATGAAGAAAGCTGGAGTCATCACTAGTAAGCCGTCTATCTATTATCTTGGAGTGAAAAGTCGATCGATTTTGAAAGAGAATGAAAAATGTCACCCTGACTTACTCGCCAGGGTGTATCAAGAAAAAAGACGCTCTGAAACATTCCGCAGTCACTGTCTTGCCCTGGCCGACCTGTACTTTCATTTCCAGCTAGCCGCGCAAAAACAAAATGCCTCACTGAGTTTTTATACTTCCACTGATGTTTCCGATTTTGCGTATGCCCCTTTGCCAGTTCCAGATGCGTACATAACCCTTGAAGAAAAAGATCAGACAAATAGGTATTTTCTTGAATTTATTGACGGAGGTGAAAAATGGTTTGTCGTAGATAGAAGAATCAGACAATACATTTCCTACTTTCAAAAGAACTATTGGCAAGATCATGTAAAACTGCCTTTTCCCAGCATTTTATTTATTTGCCCGCACAAAAAGCTACAAATTCACTTACAAACGCTAATTCCCAAAGAACTTGAAGCAGAAGAGGCAGAGATAGACTGTTTTGCTGGAATCTTCGCAGATATACAAGAAAGAGGGATTCAGGAAGATACTTGGGCTGTAATTTAATTACAGCCCACTTAACCAATCGCCAATAGCATAAAACGAATCAACCAAGTCTAATTCCTCATCCGACAATTGCACTTCTTCATAGACACCCCAATCCGCCCAATAGTAAACACCTTTGATAACACTATAATATTCATCAAAAATGAGTTTGTACCCATCAGCATCTCCTCCGGTTGATAGTTGTATCTCCACTAAAACCTCTCTGGTGATCGCTAGCGGTTCTATATATTCTTCATGCTCATCAGGAGATATTTCACCCTCAACGACTTTCGGATCGGTCTGAATTGTCTTGATGATTCCAATTGCCCAGTCCTTTCGTCGTACTGCGTATTCTTCACATTCCTTTTTTGTGTACTGTCCTTTTACAGTCGGTTGTTGAAGATCTGCCATACTTTTCCTTTCTTCACGCCTCATTTTTTATAATTTTTGTTTGGAGGCATGCCTGCCTCCAATACCTGGCTCTTAAAAAGCGGGGTGAATTTTGCAAGGGCGAAGTGAAACGGAGTTCATTGGAGCGTTAGCGGAAACCCTTGCGAAATGAGGGGCGCAACCCCTGTATGGAGATACAAAAACCGACAGGACTTGGGGTCATCCTGTCGGTAAAAGGATCTTGGTGTTCTTTAAGACTCATTTTTGCAGTAACAGATTGAGTGGACTCCCTTCTCGAAGTTGGAATCCGTCGGCAACGTAGTGATAGTTGTCCAATGGCGTATTGGTCTTTGGCAGAATCCCAGACACAATCACATTGTTCCCAAAGAAGTTGGAGATTGTATCTCCTTCTTTAGTGAATATCTTCTCCTTTTGCATCATGGCTGCTTCCGCTGAGCCAATGTACATGGACTGGTACTCTGTACTCCCAATCCGAATTCGTTGTCTCAAGGCTTCAGCCGTGAGTGTCCCGGAGAAAGTTGCGGGAACGTCGTTGCTGACCTCGTAAAACACTTTGATGGTTCCGTTGGTGGCGGATGCCGTACGTAGACTTGCTACACCTCCGATGGTATCCATCGTGTCACGAGTGACTAAGTGATAGGTATCGATATCAGTACCAGTCTTCGCCAAGATACCGACCACTTTCATCTGTCCAACTCCAAAGAAGTTTGGAAGTGTATCGCCAGCCCCTTTGATGAGTTTTTCTTCCTGCATCATCGCGGCTTCATCATATCCAACGATCATTTCGTTTGGTCCGATGAGGGACTTCCCTTGAGCGATCGGTAATCCAAGTACTTCATGCGGTTCTACTTGCAAGAATAGTTTTGCTTTCCCATCGGCGTAGTTGACCTTACCTCGACTGTCGACAAACAACTCGCGTACTTGAGCCTGCACCTTTGGATCAACCTTGATACTGGCTGCCATCGCCACTGGTGCATTGGTGTTCTCACTCATACCAGAACTAAATCGAGCAAACTCAAAGAACATCAAACTGAATGCCAGCACCATAAAGGCTGGTGCATATGCTGAGGCATAGTTTTTGTGTCCTGGTCGGAACAGTTTAAGGAGCAGTGAATTTCCGACCACCGAGATAGAACTTAATGCCATGGCAAGACCTGCCAGCTCTGGCTTTAAGACCAAACCGAAGGTCAGGAAGACTCGAGCTGCAATTGGAATGCCCATCACGTTGTAGAAGAGCGCAAAGAACATGTTCTGCTTGATCTTCGACATCGTTTCCTTGGACAGATCAATTGCATGCGCTACATCGCGCAAGTCATTTTTAATGATCACGATCCCACCCGTTTCCATAGCCACATCGGTGCCAGATCCCATGGCGATTCCAAGATCCGCTTGTGCTAAGGCTGGAGCATCATTGATACCATCTCCAACCATGGCAACTTTCTTGCCTGCCTGTTGGAGTTTTTTCACTTCATTGGCTTTGTCTTCTGGCAAAACCTCAGCCAACACATTCGTGATCCCAACTTGTCTGGCAATCGCTTGTGCCGTGCGTTGGTTATCTCCGGTGATCATGTAGACATCAATTCCCATCTTCTGGAGAGATGCTACGGCCTGTGCAGACGTTTCTTTGACGGTGTCAGCCACTGCAACGATACCTATCAATGCTTCTTTAGAAGCCAAGATCATGGCTGTTTTCCCTTGCTCTTCAAGTCCAGTCATCTGGAAGTTGATCGCATCGACCGGTAAGCCTAAGACATCAGTAATTAATTTACGATTCCCGAGGTAATAGACTTGGTCGTTGATCGTCCCTTGCACTCCGTGTCCTGGGATAGCGGAGAAGTTACTCACTTCAGACAAACCTAAGTTTTGCGTTTCTGCTGCTTTGTAGATGGCCTCTGCGAGTGGATGCTCAGACTGTTTTTCCAAACTCGCTGAAATTGTGAGTAGGGAATTACGATCAGTCGTCCCAACCGAGATGATATCGGTGACTTCTGGTTTCCCTTTGGTGAGCGTCCCTGTTTTGTCAAACACAATCGTATTGATCTTGCAGGCTTGTTCCAATGGCTCTCCGCCTTTGACCAAGATTCCATTTTCCGCTCCTTTTCCTGTACCAACCATGATGGCAGTTGGAGTCGCGAGACCCAACGCACACGGACAGGCAATCACGATGACGGCTGTGAAGGCCATTAAAGCAAAGGATAATGTCGCTCCCAGGAAGAAGTACCACACCACAAAGGTAAGCAGGGCTAGTCCAATGACCACAGGCACAAAGTATGCCGAAATCTTGTCTGCAACTGCTTGAATTGGTGCCTTTGATCCTTGGGCATCTTCGACCAAGCGAATGATCTGTGAGAGCGTGGTTTCGGACCCGACCCGTGTCGCCGAGAATTCAAAACTTCCCGTTTTATTGATCGTTCCCCCGATGACACTATCTCCTTCATGCTTTTCGACAGGGAGACTTTCGCCAGTGATCATTGATTCATCCAGCGCCGAGGACCCCTTTTGAATGAGACCATCGACAGGAACTTTCTCTCCAGGGCGTACCATGACGATATCGCCGTTGATGACTTGCTCAACTGGAATATCTTGGGTGATGCCTTTGCGGATCACACGAGCAGTTTTCGCCTGTAACCCCATCAGCTTCTTGATCGCCTCCGAGGTTTGACCCTTGGCTTTCGCTTCCAACCATTTCCCTAAGATCACAAATGTGATCAAAAAGGCAGCCGTTTCAAAATACAGCTCTGGAATTTTGGCTCCGTTTAAGCCAATCACTGTTCCGTTACTCAAATAGTACAGAGCCAGATTGATTAAACTGTAAAAATACGCAACTGAAGTTCCAATCGCAATCAGACTATCCATGTTAAACGTCTTCATGCGCAATGCTGACCATGCACCTTTATAAAAGCTCTTGCCAATCAAGAATTGGATCGGAGTCGTTAAAACGACTGAGATAATTCCAATGTATGGTAATGCTATAGCTGTTCCTGGAATCCACTTGAAAAAGTCCATCAACATGAAATAGATCATGGGAAGACTCAAGGTGAAACTGATCGCAAATTTGGTAAAGAGATGTTTGATATCAGCTCGGCGTTTCTTCCCTTCAGTTTCTGAGTCAATTTGATCTGAAAACTCGGCTCCATATCCTGTTTTTTTGACAGCTTCGACCAATGTTTGTTTGGAAGAGACCGATTCGTCCAAAAGCACAGAGGCTTTTTCAGCCGCAAAGTTGACGTTTGCCTCTTTGACACCTGGGACTTTTTTTAAAGATCGTTCAATCAAACCTGCACATGAGGAACAGTGCATGCCAGATAATGACAGCTGGATCCGTTTTGCTCCGGTCGTACTTGGCTGAGTAGGAACGAGACTTTGTGTACTTGATGTTGGCAAGGCAACTGGAGCTGAAACTGGTGTTTTCGCATCATCTAACGTGGAGACAGTCTGGATGAATTTTTGAATATACCCCAATGAGGCTTCTTCTTGGCCATGAGGAATGATGAACTCCGCATTTTTTGTTTGCCCGTTATAAATAACCTTAATCGAATCGGTCGCAACTGAAAGGTTCTTCTTTCCAGCTTTCGATGGAACTTCAGTGATGGTGGCAGCGTATCCTGCACCCTTAATTGCCGTAATGATCGCCTCAGTCGATGATTTTGATTCATCGAGAAGCAAACTCGCTAAACCAGTTTTGTGATCAATCGTGATCTCACTTATACCTGGTAGCTCTTTGAGTTCCTCTGAAATGAGGATCTCGCAGGATTGGCAGTGCATGCCGGTGATATGGATATCAATTTTTTTATTCATAGAAGTTATTTTTCTACCACCGAGTATGGTGTGTCTTGTAATACGTTTTGTACATCTACCACCGAAAGTTCGTTGGCGACTTCAATGGTGGCAATTCCGGTTTCCAGTGAGACATCGACGGTACTTACTCCATCTATACGTCCGATCCGCTTTTCCGTTACTTTTTTACATGCTGGGCAAGTAAGCCCTGAGAGTTTGATTGTTTGTTGCATAAAATCCTTTCTTAATTGACGAGTATTTGTCCGCGGGAGATACCCATGGCACAAGTGATGTTATATGTTCCTTTGCTCGTCGGCGTGAATTCAAAGGTTGTGGTCTGTCCTTTGGCGAACACTTCTACTTTTGAGCTCAATTGAGGGAGGGTGACACTGCCCATACAGCCTTGACCGTCGTCTTTTGCATCGATTTCGAAACGCACCGGTTGATTCACCTTCACTGTAAAGTTATTTGGGGAAATGTCTTCAATTGAGGTATAGGTTGCTTTCAAGAGCTGAACACTTCCTTGTGTCTTCGTCTCTCCTTGCGCCACAGGCACTGCTTTTTTGGCTCCGCCCCCACAGCCACATCCACCGCCACCAGCACTGCATGAAGAACCTGTGGTCGTCGTTTTGGGCACGGCATCATAGTTTTGCGCTGGGATCGCCGCTGTTTTATCATTCTCATCGACAACGGTGAATGCACCGTTGTACATTCCCATCGTACAGGAGAATCGAATCGTGCCCGTTTGGGTTGGCGTAAACTCAAACACATTTTCACCGAGTTGGAGTCCTTTGCGAATATTAAGTGACTGCGCCACGATACTAGCAGCGCAGGTATACACATCTTTTGAAGTCACGATCCATTTCACTGGCACACCTTTCTTAATCGTAAACTTGTTGGGTGAATACCCATACGAATCTTGGGTCATTCGTACTTCCTGAACACCATTAATGAGTTTGACGTTTGGATCAGAAATAGCTTCCGTTGGTTTTGAGGCAAAGGCCGCGAATACACTTTGATTCACCCCTAAAAGATTCAAGCCATTTTGCAAGTTAAAGAGGGATAGAGCGATGACTACCACTCCTGCTGTCTTAAAGAAGAGTTTCGCGGCATTCCCTTTTACGATGGACGTTAAGCCTCCGACTCCCAAGAGTCCTGGAGCCGTTCCGATGGCAAAGACACCCAAGGTGATTGCTCCCGTGACTGGACTTCCGGTACTCATCGCATAGAGTTGCATTGCTTGGGTAAAGCCACATGGCAGAAAGAATGTCATTGCTCCCATGACAGCGGCATTTTTATTACTGTATTCATCTTGTGATTTCTCTTGGATACCGAGCATTCGAGACAAGCCCTTCGGAAGCGTAATGGACACTTTCTTGAGTCTTGGGAAAATATCAATCAGTTGCCCTCCCAGGAGAAGCATCACGGACGCGACTGCGACAGTGAGAATCCCTAGTACCGATGTAGAAAGTTGAAAGAATGATCCGGCAAACCCAATAATGCCACCGAAGATAAAGTAGGAGGCAATGCGACCAAGATTAAAAAACAAGTGTGGTTTGAATTTTTGCATGCCCGTCGCATTTGGATTTTTGGCGGAAAACTTTGCGGCAGTTCCCAATACCAACCCACCGACTAATGCCATACAGGTTGAAACACCTGCAGTTAAGCCAACCAAGAACACGACAGGAAGACTTGAATACCCACCGGCATGTGAAGCACTTAAATTAAAAAGACCTAAACTTTTAGCCAGTAAAAAGAGAATCATCGTGAGTAGGAAAGCGACTCCAAGTTCGACATAGTCTTTACTATTTCGTGAGAAGAAATGAATCTTCCCGTCCTGACCGATGGAGTAGCCGGCAGTTTGGACTGCTTTCTCGACTTCCATATGGTTCAACTCACACTCACAGTCCACCTCAGCTATGCCTGTTTTGTGGTCGACCGTGACCTTCTTGACCCCAGGAACCTTCTGGAGCTCATCTTCGATTAAGAGTTCGCACGACCGGCAGTGCATGCCCTTGATGTGAATTTGTTGTGTTTTCATAAGAGTAAGCTTACAAAAACACCTATTAAGATTTTATGAAGATTGGGGTACCAAAGTATTCAAAGGATACAGACACCAAAAGGGCACACCCCTCGAGATATGCCCATGTTTTTCAAAAAGAAGTTATCAGTCTATTTCTTCGTTTTTTGGGTAATTCCCTTCCAAAAGTAGATGATTCCGAGAATGAGGAACACAACCACTAGGCCAGCTAATATCATATGGAAGAACACAAAGCCACCACTCCACCCGTACATGTATGGTTGGTTACCAAATCCACCCATCATTCCATAGGTTCCTCTCCCAAGTTGATTCGAGTCATTTCCTCCCATCATCGACCAAAATCCAGCACCATTGGCAGGAAGTGTGGCGTTTACGTCACAGCCACTGAGTCTTTTTCCAAGACTGATATGCATCTGTTTTTCACCCTCTTCACCCATCATCGTGGTCATATTTGTATTCATTGCATCATGTGAAGCCGTACTTCCCAATCGCTGTCCCATGAAATAGTCCCCGAGAACATCAAAGTCATCATCAGTCAATTCTGCACAGGTGACTTGTCTTGCCTGTAATTTGTCGTAAACAACTTTCCCATCCGCTTCATCTTGAGCTGTCGTGGAAACTGGAAGTGGTGATGTTGTCTGACTGACGCGCGAGCCGCCCATCATTTCTTGTGCATGCGCGAGTGATCCTTGGCCAAGAACAGCCAATGAGGCAAATAACACAGCAATAAAAAGAATCATTTTTCTCATCATATGTTCCTCCTTAAAAGGATAGCACTTTATCGCCTGTACATACTAAAGAATACAAATCTTCCAACCCGCCTATTGGACAGGCTTCCGTACTTTGTTGATTCCTCAACTTCATACATGTGCCACACGCAAGTATTTTGCCTTTATCCGATGCAAGAAAAGCATCAATCTGTCCCTGCATGTCAAATTTTTCAGTACTAGACTGATCATATTCCACGCCTTCGCCTAATAAGAAAATGTTCACCTCGTCGCCTTTCCCTATGGCCAAATTAGCGAGGCGAAATGCATTCCAATTTTTTTCTGCATTATTTGATGAAATGATGATGGTTAATTTCATAATTTTTGTTTAGACAGTGACTAAACTCTTTTCAGCTCTCTTTAATAGTACAGCGTTGGTAGCAACAATGATGGAGGAGATACTCATAAGGAGAGCCGAAAACTCAGGCCTGAGTGTGATTCCAAACGTAGGATACAAAATTCCGGCCGCGACAGGGATTGCCAAGAGATTGTAGACACTAGCCCACACAAGGTTTTCTTTCATTTTCCGAACTGTGGCTTTAGAGAGTTTGATTGCACGCAGGACATCGGCGGGATCAGATTTCATCAGCACGACCTTTGCTGTTTCAATGGCGACATCCGTCCCTGCACCAATGGCAATTCCGATGTCAGCACGAGCTAACGCAGGAGCATCGTTGACACCATCTCCAACCATGGCGACAAACGTTCCCTCATCTTGTAGCTGGTTGACATACTTTTCTTTCTCCTCTGGCAAGACTTCCGCAAAGATCCGATCAATCCCAAGCGTTTTTCCAATGGCCTCTGCCGTCTTCTTGTTATCTCCGGTGATCATGGCAACCTCTAGCCCCAATTTCTTCATGGCAGATATTGCATCCTTTGCCGTCGGCTTAATGGTGTCAGCAGCCGCTACGACTCCAGCAATCTTCGTATCCACCGCAAGGATCATCAGTGTTTTCC
This sequence comes from uncultured Pseudomonadales bacterium, assembly GCA_964574595.1. Taxonomy (GTDB): domain Bacteria; phylum Patescibacteriota; class Microgenomatia; order UBA1400; family PJMF01; genus CAZNOF01. The sequence goes on from CAZNOF010000001.1 coordinate 134,226, forward strand.
CCTCAGAGAGTAATCGATCAATATCGGCCTGCAGTGGAGAAATATCAACTTGCCGATCATTCATTAACTTGATCGTTCCCACCAAAACATGCTTGTCGTCAACAACTGCTTCTACTCCATGACCAGAGATAGAGTTAAACTTTTCTATCTGGGTTGGGACGGTCAATTTGCGTTTACTAACTTCTTCCAAGATCGCTTTACTGAGTGGATGTCCTGATTTGGTTTCGGCAGCCGCATCAAGCCGTAAAATCTCATCTTCAGAAAACCCTGGGGCTGCGATTGTATCGGTTACCTTTGGTTTTCCTTCTGTCAGTGTTCCTGTTTTGTCCAATACCACTGCTTGAATTTTGGAGACTTGCTCTAAAGTAGGTGCATCCTTAATGAGGATATTGTATTTTGCACCTAATCCAGTGCCTACAGCAACGGCAGTAGGGGTTGCAAGTCCCAGGGCATCTGGACAGGCAATAACCACCGTGGAAATTGCAAAAGTGAGAGCAACCATAAGAGGGGCTCCCATGATAAAAAACCAAATCACAAACGTGAGGAGACCTCCACCGACAGCAACGATAACCAAGTACTTTGCAAACCGATCGGCGATCTTTTGACCGGGAGCTTTAGAGTTTTGGGCAGTCTCCACCATTTTTACAATCTGTGCCAACGCCGTATCTTCTCCGACTTTGGTAGCTTTGAACTTTACCGATCCTGAGGTATTAATCGATCCCCCAATCACAGAGGCGCCCATACTTTTAGTGACCGGAATGGATTCACCTGTCACGAGCGATTCATCAATGGCGGTTTCACCTTCGGTGATTTCGCCATCCACAGGAACTTTATCTCCTGGTTTTAAAATGAGAATATCCCCAAGCTTCACTTCCGCTGTCGAAACCAGTACTTCTTTTCCATCTTTGAAGAGACGGGCTTGCGGAGGGACAAGATTAAATAACGCTTGCAGTGCATCAGTCGTTCCTCGCCGACTTTTCATTTCCATCCAATGTCCAAACAATACAAAGGTAGTCAGCATGGCAGCCGCTTCATAAAATGACTCGTCACTACCAAGGAGAGTTAATATCACGCTAAACACATACGCTGCCGTAATCCCAACGGCGATGAGAACTGCCATGTTAAGTGTTTTCGCTTGCAAGGCTTTGTAGGTGGAGTACAAGAAGATCCAACCCGCATAAAAATAGACTGGAGTAGCGAGCAAAAACATGATCCAGTTGGCTGGAATTGGTGTTGGAAGTTGAAGCCCCAACAGTGTCATCCCTAACGGGGAGTACAACACAATTGGAATGGTCAGAATCAATGAAACAAAAAACTTGTTGCGAATATCTTCTTCCATGAGTTTGGCCATCTCCCGACCCGCAAGACCAGTATGATCCATACCCATTGCCATCGTCATACTCATCTTGAATTTCTCCCACCACGACATCTCTCCTATCGGTTTCATTGTATGCATGGAGTGATCCCCATGTGACATGGGCACTTCATGATGCATATCGGCATGCTTCTTGGCTACCTCACTTTTATGTTCTGAAATCTCAAAGGCCTCTTTCCCCGTGAGCAGTGGTAATTCTGGATTCTGAAAATCCTTTGATTCCAGGAGGTCGGATATATCTTTGGGGGTAATAAATTCAGCATGAAAAGAAATTTCCACGCTCGTATGACTGCTGTTTACCTTCGCACTGATAATATGTTTATGTACTTTTAGTTTCTGTTCAATGAGCTTTGAATCAAATTCCTGAAGTGGTATGGGCAAGAAAAAGGTTTTCGTCTCTTCTTCACCAGTCGGAGAGGACTGCTTCTCGTGTTTGATCGCAACAAGTACCATCCCACACTTGGGACAATTCCCGGGTTTCTCTTCCATAACTTCCGGATGCATCGAGCAGGTATACATCATTGAGGTCATAGATCCTATTGTAGTACCTTCAAATGTTGTTATGTAATACTAAAAATATGTGTTCAGGATTTCTTCTTGGCTTCTCGGCCGAGCAATCCCTGTCAAAACAATGTCTCGCTGGTATCCACCAGAGGCACTGATTTTAATGACTAGATCCCCATAATTACATAGTTTTCCCAAAAATGACTGATGTACCGCGATAGAGCGAATGTTTTCAAACGGAAAAACGTCTTCTTGGATGTGGAGGACTCCCGTTCTTTTCACAATATGCTTGCCAGCAAGATGATATGTATTATTTGCCCATGCCAAGGACACATTCACGATCAGATACAGTTGAAGCATAATCTTCGTTAGTTCAACAACAAACATTGCGAAAGAAACGTGATGGTGAAGGTCAAACGGCAATGGTATGCCTAGTGTGAAGAGATAATCGACAATGAGATAGATCCCTTCAAAAAACAGTAAGATCGTTAGTAACCGAATGATCAAGACGACCACGCTCCCACGAATCGGTTCTTGTGCAAGATTGAGCTGTTCACGTTTCATAGTTGTTTAGACTCCTTTGAAACTCTTTACGAGAGTACTATTTATCTTTGGGAAAAAAGCAGGAGTGGTCTTTGCATACTTTCGATATGCCTCTCCGTAGATTTTCTCTACTTCCTTTTCTTCCGTCCTAGCCAGTCGAACGTACCGAAGGATCAAGATCGGGGCCATAAGAAGAGTGATGAGGGTTGGCCATTGCACAAGAAAGCCAATAATGATTAAGGTGAAGGCAACGTACTGCGGATGTCTGATGTAGTGATATGCTCCAGTGACAGCCAGCGTCTGCTCTTTCTGAGATTTGAATAATACCTTCCAGGCTTTGCTTAACAGAAGTAGTCCGCAGATGATCAATATATAGCTAACAATATGGAGAATACTAAAATGAGGATCTCCTTGTATTCTGAATAACGTGTTTAGAATATGACCGCCATTGTGCGTAAAGTCCAATCCTAATCGATTGCCAAAATATGAAGTGAGAAGATAAATCGTTAACGGAAATCCATACATTTCAGCAAATAAAGCAACGATAAATGCCCCGAAGGTTTTATATGTTAGCCAATCAGTTTTTGTCTTCGGCTTAAAAGCCCCATGGATGAAAAAGAGAAATAAACCAATGTTGAATATTACCAAGAACCAGTTGCCATAGTCGTACATATGAAGGCAGTGTAGCAATGTGATTATGAAGAAATTGTGAGCATATTATTAGCAGTTGAAATCCAAGGCTCTAATTACTACAATTAGTAGTAAGTCACTATGCAACAAAAAGCCCTCAGCCCTCTAGAACAAGAAGCTATGAACATTGTTTGGCAACTTAAAGAATGTTCCATTCGTGATGTCATGGAAAGAATAAATCAAGATAAAAAGCTTGCATATACTACCGTAGCCACACTGCTCCAACGATTAGTTGAAAAAGGTTTTGTACACAAAAACACAGAAACCTCAGTGTTGTCTTATACTCCGACCCTTACAAAGGAAAGATATAGTACCACCATGGCAAAATCCTTCGTTCATACCTTTTTGTCTTCATTCGGTGAAACAGCGATTGTTTCATTTGCCGACTCCATTGATACTTTGCCGAAAGATAAGAAAGACTATTTACTCAAACTTCTGGAAAAATCACATGAGGATTAATAAACATTTACTTATTTTCTCAGGAATATTAATACTCCTTCTTTCGAGTTATCTTTTTGTGTTAGTGAAATTTTTCCCAATCTTATTCCATCAAACATTTTATTATTGTCGAGAAATGGCCAAGACAGTTTCCCTACATCTTCCAGGAGATATGGGTATTATTGTCTTTGGATTACTTATTGGTACCGTTCTATATACGACGCTCAGACTTGGGATGACTTTAATCCAAGTATATAGATTTCGCCAGTTGCTAAGAAAATCCGTTGTTTTAGATACAACCCTCACCCCAGTACTAAAAAGGAACAAACTCATGGGCAAAGTTTTCATCCTTCATGAAGCTAAACCGTTTGCCTACTGTTTTGGAATACATCATCCGAAGATATTCTTATCCTCTGGTTTACTTGCCATTGTAAGTAAACCAGAGTTGGAGATCATTCTTCGACATGAAAAATATCACCTTGAACATCAGGACAATCTCATCTTACTTTTTGCAGCCATTATTGAATCACTTTTCCCATTTCTACCTATCCTCACTGATCTGGTTCGTATCTTCAAAACAGACCGTGAACTCCTAGCAGATCGAGCTGCTATCCAAAAAAGTGAAGATAAAGACATTCTGACTTCTATTTTGAAAAAACTTCTTCAATATGAGCCAAACTCTTCCGCATCATTTGTTCCCGCTATTGCAGATCCTGATACACTCGAAACTCGGATAAAAGTATTATGTTCAATTCCTGTGCGCCAGTACAATATAGCGAAAAAAAATGTTGTTTTTAGCCTGATCTTCGCTATCTTCCTCCTGGTCCTAATGAGCACGCCTGTCAATGCTATTGAGCTCCACAAAAATGGTTTGGACGCGATGATCGTGTGTAATGAAAACGTGAGTTGTGAGTCTATTTGTAATGATCCCAACCTGCTGAAACCGCAAAGTAATTCTTCTCAGAGAATTTTTTCTCCAAACAAATAAATATTTGTCTATTGACTGACTCCCTATCTATCTACTACACTTTGTAGTAGCTTTACTATATGGGGGTACTATGAATAAATTTCTATTTGAAGAATGGTCGACTGTTGTACAAGTTGTGACAAACAGTGTCACAGCACTCGCATTAGCAGCAATTGCAATCATTGCTGTGCTGTTTTGGAAATCGGGAAACCTTACTTTAGGAAGTGCCGCAGTGCCTACTGCAATAGCAAATAACGGGAATGTCGCTCCTGCGCAGCAAGCTCCCGGTGACACGGGTGCTCCTGTGAAAGTATCTGTTGATGATGATGCAGTCTTAGGAGATAAAAATGCAAAGGTGACATTAATTGATTTCTCTGACTACGAATGTCCATTCTGTAAAAGACATTTCACCGATACCTATCCGCAGTTAAAGAAAGACTATATTGATACGGGAAAAGTGAAGATGGTCTATCGAGATCTTCCTTTGAGCTTTCACCAAAATGCTCCAAAGGAAGCTGAAGCGGCCGAATGTGCACGAAAGCAGGGCGGAGATTCTGTGTATTATAAATATCATGATCAGATCTTCACGAAAACTACCTCCAATGGAACAGGACTGGCATTAGATCAACTTCCTGTGATTGCAAAAGACATTGGTCTCAACGTCACGAAGTTTCAGTCATGCTTAGACTCTGGTGAAATGAAAGGAGAAGTCGATAAAGATCTTGCAGATGCTGCCAAATATGGTGCTAACGGCACTCCAACATTCTTTATTGGAAAATCCAGCAACACTGGAGAGATCGATGGAGTCAAACTGGTTGGTGCCCAGCCCTATACTGCATTCAAAACCATTATTGATCAGGAATTGTCAAAATAGCTCGGATATTATGCCAAAACTCCTAACTTATAAGTTTCTTGTTGCGAGCGTTACGATTGCTTTGATCTATGCTGTTGTTACTATTTATCTGATGAATTACAACCTGGTAATCAATACTATAGTTGGTAACTATCCACTTGGGTATAAAGAGCGATTATTGCTCGCACTATTGGGAGGAATGTGGACTGCCATGACGAAACAAGCTCTATCTCTTCTCGTAGTAACGTCACTTTTAACCGGCGCTAATGTAACGCTGTTAGTCAGACGTCTAAAGGATATTAAAGATCAAGGAAAGATACGCGTTGTCGTCGGAGGAAGCTCATTAATAGGCATCATTGGGAGCGGATGCGCAGCTTGCGGACTCCCCATTCTCGCTCTACTAGGGCTTGGTGGTAGCGCGGCATACTTACCTCTAGGAGGCGTGGAACTTTCGTATGTTTCAGCGTTGTTATTGATGTTCTCATTCTATGTCTTAGTTCGGGCAAATTTGAATCAATCTTGTACTGTTAGTTCACAAAAAATATAGCTATGAATACAGACTTTTTACAACACCACAAATATCTCCTCGGCACCATCGGCGTAGTTATTCTGGTGGTGATACTTTTTCAAATAAGGAGCCAAAACGCAAGAAATATTGGAACTGCTCCGACACAGCTCTCAGTTACTGGAGCGAATGAAGCCACACTTGAAGCGATGGAAGCTATCCCTCAAGACAACGTGCCGCAAGCTACACAGAACCAAGGCCTTCAAGAGTTGCCATATAAAATGGAAAATGGTGAGAAAGTTTTCAATCTTACCGCCGCTCCAGTGAAGTGGAACATCTTAAAAGATGTCACCGTCACTGCTTGGGCATACAACGGCATGGTTCCGGGACCACTCATTCATGTAACAGAGGGAGATATAGTGAAAATCAACATTAAGAACAATTTAACAGAACCGACAACAATTCATTGGCATGGAGTACAGGTTCCCAATAATATGGATGGGATTCCAGACGAAACGCAAAAACCAATTCAACCTGGAGACATTTTTACGTATGAATTTGTGGCAAAGCCTGCCGGAACCTATTGGTATCATTCTCACTTTGACAGTGATAAACAAATTTCGGTCGGACTCTCTGGAGCCTTCATTATTGACCCCAAAGGCGGGCTGGCCTCAAAACCTGACATCGACAAAGTCCTCATGCTCAATGAGTGGCGAGTGATTGATGGGCAAACCTATGCTTCCATGCCAGCAACAGGAATGGATGGTAACTTCTTTACTATTAATGGCAAGGCGTATCCAGATACAGAAACACTCAACGTCAAGGTGGGGCAAAAAGTGCGACTGCGCTTTATTGGTAGTGGTCAAATGATACATCCCATGCATTTACATGGGTTTCCATTTAAGATTGTGGCCACAGACGGCAACGATGTCCCTGCATCAGCTCAGTGGACTAAAGATACGATCGCGGTAGCCCCTGGAGAGCGATATGATGTCGAATTTACCCCTGATCGACCGGGAAAGTGGATGTTACATTGCCACATCCCCCACCACACAACAAACGAACACGTCGAACCAGGAGGAATTATGATGATGATTAATGTTGAGTAGTAAATCAGTTTATTTAAGAAAGGAATTTATGGATCAGAAAAATGAAACAATGAAAGAAAAAGAGATCGTGAAGGTTGAGAAGAATGGAAGTAACAAAGATACCATTATCGGGATTATCGTTGTGCTCATTATTATCTTCCTCGGCTGGAAGCTGTTTTCAAAACCAAGTACGAGTCCCACATCAGGAGCTGAGGCAATATCTCTCACGACTAACCCCAATCCATTACGTACCGGACCAGCGACTTTTATCATTGATGTCAAAGATAAATCAGGTAAACCTGTTGATAATGCTAAAGTTTCGTTTGACTTAAATATGACGACAATGAATATGGGCACACAGCAAGGAGTGGCTGCTTCTCAGGGTGGTGGAAAATATGCTATTTCGGGAAGCATGAGCATGAGAGGTCCATGGAGAGTACGAACCAAGGTAACAATGCCAGATAGCTCTATCGTAAATAAAGATTTCACCGTGAATGTACCTTGATAGAGATAGGCGTTGAAACAAATAAGCGATTGGATTTTGTGAAAAGTAATGAATCCACTACAATCGATACTATGCTCATTGCCGAACTATTTAGAGAACACAAATTCAAGCGTTTATTTGCGACACTGGCTTTAATTGTTCCTCTTGAGATTTTATCTCTCTTCTCGATTCATTTACCATGGTTTATCGAATATCCGCTTTTTGCTGGTATTATTTATCTTTTTGGCCGTACTGTTATTATCGGAGGGCTCCAAAGCCTCCTACGTTTAAACTTTTCAAATATCAATTTGTTAATGACAGTTGCTGCATTTGGTGCTGTCTATTTGGGTGAACTTGAAGAGGCTGTAGTGATTATCGTTTTGTTTGCGATGAGTGAGGCTTTGGAAGAATTTGGTATTGAAAGAAGTCAGAATGCGCTGGAAGAGCTGGTGGAAAAATCCCCCAAAACGGCTCAACTCAAAGGCGCAAATGAGAAGACACCGATTGAGCAGATTCGTCTTGACGATATTGTGGTGATAAAACCAGGAGACTATATTCCACTTGATGGTATTGTTGTTACAGGAGAATCGTTGGTAGATGAAAGCACTATTACAGGGGAACCCCTACCAAAAAACAAATATCAAGGGGAGCTGGTCTTCGCCGGAACGCTTAACAGCCAAGGATATCTAGAAATTAAGGTTACTAAAACATCCAAAAACACTACTCTCGCCAAAATAGTTGACTTGACATTCCAATCTGCTGAAAGTAAATCTCAATCGGCCAAATTTATCGAAAAGTTTGCTCGACTGTACACACCTGCAATTATGGGAATCGCAGTATTACTAACAGTTGTTCCAGTGATTGGATTCGCACAACCGTTTAACACATGGTTTGTTCAAAGTCTGACCCTGCTTTTAATTGCCTGCCCCTGTGCATTGGTAATTTCAACTCCTATCTCCGTTTTTTCTGCGATTGGCAACGCCACCCAACGAGGAATTCTCATCAAGGGTGGTCGTTTCCTAGAAGAAATGGGTCGCATCAAAGCCATTGCCTTTGACAAAACACGCACGCTCACTAAAGGGGAGCCTGTTGTTTCAGACGTTATCCCTTTGAATGGGTACTCTAAAGAAGAGTTGCTCGCTTGTGTGGCTGGCGCTGAAGCTTTTTCCGAACACCCAATAGCCAAAAGCATTATAGAAAGTTCAAAGAAGTTTCCGGAAAAAGACCATGAGTATAAGAATTTTAAAGCGATCATGGGTAAAGGCATCAGTGGCGAATGTTTAGTCTGTGTCGATAAACACCACTGCATTGGCACACTCCAGTTTGTCATGGAAGAACATGCTGTTGATAAACATGTCGTCGACATCGTTGAGAGATTTGAAAAAGAGGGAAAAACAGCAATCGTTATCAGCGATGATAAGAAGGTAAAAGGTGTAGTAGGAGTTATGGATGAGGTTCGACCCGACAGCAAGCTGGCTGTCCATAGACTCCATCAATTGGGCATAAAAACCGTGATGCTGACTGGAGACAATACCTCGGCAGCTTCCTACGTCGCCAAAGATATTAGTATCGACGAAGTACATGCCAAACTGTTGCCCGATGAAAAAGTCATCCAGTTATCAAATTTGATGAAGACATATACGCATGTTGCCATGGTTGGTGACGGAGTTAATGACGCTCCGTCCCTAAGTGCCTCGTCGGTGGGAATTGCTATGGGAGCCATAGGTTCAGAGGTGGCCGTGGAAAACGCCGATATCTCTCTCATGAACAACAATCTAGGACTTATCCCATTTCTCGTATCATTGGGGCGCACAACAAGCACAACGATTAAGATAAATGTGATTGGCACAATAGGAGTTAAAGTGATTTTTCTCGCACTCGCTGTACTAGGGAAAAGTAACCTAGCCCTGGCAATTTTTGCTGATGTGGGTATGACAATCTTAGTGGTTGCAAATGGGTTAAAACTCTTCGCTTTTGAGGCAGATCGAAAATAAGCAGCTTGCCTTCAGTTTATCTCATCTGAGTATCTGAGTAACTCTTAATGGTTGTTCCCTCCACTTCTCATCATCCACACGTGCATCAGTGGACACGCAAGAAGAATCCCCGTATACACTACGGTATTTACAGGAACTTTAAAAACAGTTATTGCTAACAGTGCGAGAACAACCAAACCGACACAAAGCCCAAGCCATTTGAGTGATGATCCTTGAGGTTTCGCAGCGGGGAGTCTGTCCGTATGATCGTTGTGATGTTCCATATGCAACCTCCTTTGTATACTTAACTGACGTCAGTATAGAAAACAGGAGATGAGGAAATCGTTAGGAAGAGATGACTTGTTGATACAACGGAAACGTGACGAGCATTGTCGTTCCTTTGCCAACTTTACTTTTGACTTGAATATTTCCACGATGTGCGGTGATAATACCTTGCGTAATCGCCAGTCCCAGTCCGGATCCAAGACTCTTTGTTGCTTTTGAGCCTCTGTAAAAGCGCTTGAAGATATGTTCCACTTCATCTTCAGGAATCCCGATCCCTGTATCTTTCACCTCAATGACGGCATTTCCTGCCCTCTCGCGAAGTGACAACGACACAGATCCGCCAACAGGTGTGTACTTTATTGCATTATCGAGCAGATTAAGCACCGCTCTCGCAATCTTATCCTCTGCGCCACTGATCAGAATGCCTGACTTAATATCACTTGTAAAGGTAATATGCTTTTGAGTCGATAGTTTCTGGGCAATCTCCTGCAGTTCCATAAGCGCCGAAGAGAGGTCAACCGATGCATCACTTAAATTCGGAGTTTGAGCACCAATCCAAGCAAGGTCCAAAATGTTCTTAATTGTTGATGATATCCGATTGGTATCTATCAGTGTTTCTTCAAGTGCTTTTTTGTATTCATCTTTTGTCCTCTCCTTGGACATGGTGACTTCAATCCCACCTTTGAGCGTCGCTACTGGTGTTTTCAATTCATGAGCCACATCACCGATAAATTGGCGTTCACGAATGAATGCTTGATCCAAATGATCAAGGAGGCCGTTAAACGTCTGCGAGAGTTCCTCAATCTCGTCGCCCGTTTTAGGGTCAGGGACACGATCTTTCAAATTCTGCGCACTGATTTTTTTAAGTTGTTTTGAAACTTGAGCGATTGGGAGAAGTGCTGTTCGAGCGGCGAGAATTCCACCCAAAACAGCTAAAATAAGTAATCCGACGTATACCATCATCAAGGTGAGAGTTAATGTATTTAACGATTCTTTGATCACATCCATGGGTTGTCCCATTAATACTACTGCTTGGAGCTTGCCGTCGCGCTCTGCGGGGAATACCCCAAATCGTATCGATGTTGCCCCAACCGAGCGGTTGACAAAAGTTGGTCGAATAATGCTTGCCGACTTTTCAAGCAGATCAGTCACTGAAGCGTCATTGACTCCAAGTTCTTGAGATTGATAGAGAATCTTTCCATATGGATCTCCGATAATCAAAAGCATTCCCGGCATTTCACTAAATTGCTGTGCCAGGACATCACTATTTTTGATAAAGGACTGGTTCATTCCCGTGTCTGTTTGTGCTATGAGCTCTACAATCTTTTGCGTGTGCGCGGTAATGGTGGTATCCGTGTGAGACAGGAGTGACTGTTGGGTAAGTAGATAAAAGGCAAAAAAGACCACAGCCATCGCCACAGAAAAGATGAGGGTGTACCACACCGTTAATCGAAATCGGATGCTTTTAATATTCATAAGACCTAGTCGCCAATCCTATAGCCGACACCATGAACCGTTTGAATCAGCTTCTTTTTCGCACCCGAATCAATTTTCTTCCGGAGAGCGACGACAAACACGTCCACGACATTACTCATCCCATCAAAATTATAGTCCCAGACGTGTTCAATGATCATGGTTCGACTGACAACTTCTCCTTTGTGACGAAGTAATAGCTCCAGAATAGCAAATTCTTTGGGGGTAAGGTTGATCGCTTTCTCACCACGTTTGACAACGTGTTTTAAGGGATCTACTTCCAGATCTTCCATATGTAAAATTGGTGAGGTTTCCTGATGGCTCCGGCGAATGAGTGCGTGCACCCTAGAGCGAAACTCAACAAAGGAGAATGGTTTAGTAATATAGTCATCTGCTCCACTATCCAAACCAGCCACTTTATCTTCAGTGGTCGATTTGGCCGTGAGCATCAGAATTGGAGTTTTAATGTTCTTTTTTCGGAGTTCGCGACAGAGTTGAAGCCCGTCGACTTTGGGAAGCATGATGTCCAGCACAATCAAATCGTACTGCTCGTCTTCAGCTAACTCTTGACCTTCTTCACCATCGTAGGCTTGATCAACGGCGAAACCGTCCTCCACAAAACCTTTTTTAATGATGTTGGACAATCGACGTTCGTCCTCAACAATTAGAATTCTCATAGACACAGTATATTATAAAATCATGAGGAAAACATGAGCATGCAAAGACCGGATTAGTCAAGTTAATTATAATCTTTTGCGAGAACACGCTCATGGTCATCCAGTTTCCCTCTGCAGTGACCGAGAGCAGTATCTCCGATTAATGAATATGCCCTGACTTCTTCTTCCCCGAATGATCTCCATGATCCATAAACAAAAACATTAAAGGACAGAGTAGTAACAGTGGAAAGAAGAACGATCCAACTCCAAAAGTGGACATGTGCATAAACGTCACCAAAACACTATATAGTGTGACCATTCCTACGGCGTACAAGAGAATTTTTCCAAACGTTTTCATATTCTTTCACCTCCTTTCAGACCAATAATATCAATTAAGGTATGAGGATTTTGTGAATATTTCATTAGTTTTTAAAACGATTTCAATGGACATTGATATCGTACTACATTCTGTAGTACCTTATACCTCTAATGGCTTTTCATTATCGTTCGTTCCTCTCTATTATTCTTATCTTTTTTTTGATGGTGGGTTTTAGCACACTTGGCTCAAGAACCGTTTTGGCTCAAGAAAAAAATTTAGACTCCTTAAAACAGAAAATTGAAGAACTTAAACGCAAGGTCACTCAAACTCAGGGAGAATCGAAGACACTGGCATCTGCTCTTACATACCTAACCAACAAAGAAGCTCAGACACAAAAACAAATCGAAAACACCGAATCTGAGATCGCGAGCCTTGAGCAAGATGTGGATTCACTTTCAAAATCGATTGTTAAACTTGAATCTTCTCTGAATATTTTGTCCAAACAACTGGTTGCGAGCATTCAAAGATCATACAGGGCTGCAAAGATTGAGCCCTATCTTGCGCTTCTGGACTCTGATACGTTCTCCGATTTGCTTAAGAAATACAAGTATATTGAAGCCTTTCGAGCGGATACTCAGCAGCTGATGTTTAAAAGTGAACGTCAAAAACAGGAATACGAGACGCAACGCTCTCAACTTGAGACAAAGCAAGCCCAGGTCAAAAATTTACAGGAACAACTGCAAAAAACAAAAGAAATGCTTGCTCAACAACAAAAAGATAAAGCCAAATTACTTGAAATTAGCAAAAACAACGAACAGGCATACCAACAAGAGCTCCAAAGAGCTTTGATAGAGTATGACGCAATTCAACAAGCCATTTCCAGCACAGGCAATGACATGAAAGTTGGAGAAGTGAAACGAGGAGAAAAAATAGCCTCCATTATCCCGGGTCCTTCTACATGTTCGACTGGAGGACATCTTCATTTCGAGGTTGTAAAACAAAAGCAAACTGTAAACCCAGCGGGGGTTTTAAAACAAGTTGATATTCAGTGGGCAGACGAAAGTTTTTCTTTCTCAGGTAACTGGGATTGGCCTCTAAACAACCCAGCCAAGGTCATGCAAGGATATGGGATGACAAGTTTCGCTCGAAGTGGATTTTATGGAGGAAGACCACACACAGGCATAGACATCAAAAGTAAGTCTCCAAGTGATTGGTCGGTTTTGGCAGTGGAAAAAGGAACACTTTATCGAGGTTCTGTTAAATGCGGAAAAGGTAATTTACAGTACGTACGAGTTGATCATCTCGACAATGTCTCCTCGTATTATTTGCACATTAATTATTAGAGTAGTCTCATCGCTTATCGCTTCGTATAAAAGTTATGTGCTCCTCTGCGTGGGAATTAAAGTGATCGGCAGTTCCACTAATCATCTGCTCCACACACCACTTGGCATATAACCCAGATAAAAGCTGACCCAACCACGCATTCGTCAAAGGAAGTTCGTAATCGATGGACACAGACAGCAGAGAGTTTTCCTCTTCTGGTGTTATCTCAACTGTCATCTGATATTGCCCAATAATGAGGAGTTTTGGAATGCCGACAGTTTCCCATACTTTGAGCGTCGGTGGTTCCCGCTTTGTGACTACTTCATCTAAAAAGATACGTATGCCAAAGACAATTCCATCCATCTTGATGTGTGATCCAACCGCTTGGCCTTTTTTTTCATCGACAACGGTACTCATCTTCCCACCTCCAAGCATCAATGACGACTCGTTCATGTGCGAGGAAAACTTGCTCGGGTCATCAATGTATGAAAACACGTCAGTTGGTGAGGCGTGTATGACCTTATTTTCACCATAGTGATGAAGGGATTCTGAGGTGTTCATATTATTTTTGGTGCGTTCTGATGTTGAGTACCATCATAGCAGTATCGTGGATCAGTTGTGGTGAACGAACGTGATAAAACTTTTTTTGACCTACCTTTTTTACTGCTACGATATTCGCTTTTCGCAGTACCATGAGGTGTTGCGAAATATTTGCTTGCGGGAGATGGGTTTTTTGGATAATCTCTCCAACACATAATGGATGGTCTCGTAATGCGTCGAGAATTTCCAATCGTTTCGGATTGGCCAATGCCTTAAAAAAAGCTGCTTCCTGTTCAATGACATCCATAATTCTCTCTAAATTCCACAACCTCCACCTTGTTTTGGAGGCTGTTGTACCAGACCTTTTTCAATCAGCCACTGTTTGACACTTTGCGCCCCAGAAGCCGATGAATACTCTTTACTCAATAGCGTTTTTGCATCAATATCTTGATATGATTGTCCCTCTTTATTCTTAAAGTATAATGCAAGATCGTAATAGTTTCCTGGGAACCAATAGGCATTAAAGTACTTTCCAGCGTCATACATCTGCTTCTCACTGGCTCCACTACTGGCCATGAGTTGAAGGACTCCTAGGAGTGCCATCCCATGATTGCAGTCTGGGAAAGCCGTGGAGTTATTGCAACATGGTCTATAGATGTTTGAGGCAACGAGAGCCACTCTGTCTTCTTGTTCCTTTGTCATTGGAATCAGTGTCGATTTCGAGTAGTAATTCATCGCATCAGTTTTGGCGAGTGTCCACCCTCCAGTAGAGGCAAAATTGCCCGCTCCTTGCTTCCCACCATACTTCATCATGTCACCATCAGTAAGGATGGTTGACTTGTTTGCCAGTCCAACCGCCCAAAAGTAGTTTAATAAGAAATATGAATTCTCCCGAGTAATCTTGATCTTCTGCGTCGATCCTTTTAATAGAATATCCTCTTGTTCAGGGCTCAACGATTGGCCCGATTTTTCATACACACTCCTGAATTTATCTGCATCGATGACTCCCATTGCCACCATTTTTGGTCCCAAATTCCCGTACGATGCTTCAATTTCAAATCCGGAAACGGGGTTCACTTCATCAAACACATTATCCTGGCTGGTAGGCGACGCCTGAATGAGTGGAGACTTTATCGGAGACACTAATCTCCCCGCTCGTAATTTCGCAACTTGTGGGGAGAGATACAGTCCCACCAGCACAGCGTTGATAGCCACACTCATAAGGAGGATAGAAAAGAGTTTGTTATTTTTCATAGCTTGCATGCCTCAATAACTTATAGAACACGAAGAGAATCACTCCAAACACAAGTAAGTCTACGATTGGGTTTTGGAAATACTTTGCTACCTCAAACACAATCATGCGGATTTGCTGACCATATCCTTCCATTTGATTCATCTGAATCTTTCCCATGTAATTAAAGATCGCGATCAGAATACCGGTCAAAAAGAAGATTGCCGCCCCCAGATACTTGAGAACTGAATAAATTTTCAATCGGTTTGGTCCGGCTAGCTTTACTGAAGCCTTCTCATAAAACATAGACATCACAAAGAGTGGCATCACAATTCCAACTACATATGAGAGCGACACGATGAGGGCTTGGAATAGCGATGGAGACAGAGAGGTTAACGTCACGGCTGCAAACAGGACTGGAGCGCAACATGCGGAGGTGAGCCCAGACATCAATCCCAAGCCGAACACACTTGCAGTACTGATTTTTTTGTTTTGTGGACCAGAGACGTGAAAGATCTGAGGCAGATGAAAGATTGGCTTTAATGTCATGATTCCCATCAAGATCATGATGAACGCTCCAAGATAGTAGATTGGTGCATGATACGCATCTAAGAAAAAGATTGCAGATCTGATCCCTAGTGCAATGGGAACTAGCACAAACGCCAATCCAAGTGCAAAAATGAGCGTGTAATACATTACGCGTCCACGTTCCTTAAAAATAGTTCCTAAATATGAAGGGAACAAAAAAGTAATGCAACACGGTGCAAAGAGTGCAAGAACTCCTGCTAAGAAGGATGCCGTGAGTGATATGCCGAATAAGAAGTTTGTATCCATATTACTGTACGTTCGCCTTGATGCTAAATATTATTTTTTGGTTTGCAGGATCATTCGTGGTTACATACACCTCTCTCGTGACAATTCCATACACTGGCATAGTTGCAGGTCGGTACGTCAACCGCACAATCGCAGAATCTCCAGGAGCAATTTCCGTCACAAACCCGCTTTGGGAATGCATGCTATATTCCTTGCTCGTCGTCCCGTTATAGATAATCTGTCCAGCCGTACACCCACAGCTTGAGTTCACATTGAGAATCTGCAAAGGCTTCGTTCCCACATTCTTCAAGGTAAAGTCTTGCAGTTTCACATCTGATACCTTGATGACTCCCATATCAAAGAATGTTTGGGTGGTCTCAGCTTTTGGACGCTCTGTATCTTGTGTTGAAAAGGCAGCCGCACCAGGTTGAGGCATCTGGGTAGACGAGAACAAAAACGCCATTCCTACGACGGCAACAACAAATACTAGTAAACCGATGATGATAACTTTTGGTGACATGTACAAATCGTACAACCGCAGAGATTAAGATTTTGTGAAGAATTGTGCACGAATCCGATAAACCTAAAGCATGAAATGTCGTAATTGAAAATATATAATAATTTCCTATTTAACCAGTATTTCCCATCTTGTTCCCACTTCCGAGTATTACTATTGGGTGATGAATCACACAGCTATCATCGAAACGCATGGATTATCAAAAAAATACAAGGACTTTTCTGCATTGCTTGAACTTGACTTGAAAGTATTTAAGGGTGAGGTTTTTGGCTTTTTGGGACACAATGGAGCTGGAAAAACAACCACTGTCAGCATCCTGACGACGTTACTACAGCCAACTGGAGGTTCTGCAACAGTTTGCGGTTTCGATGTTGTTAACAAAAGCATTGAAGTGAGGAAGAATATTGGATATTTGCCAGAAAACGTGAAGTTTTATGATAATTTGACTGCATATGAAAACTTAGAATATCTGGCAAACCTCTCTGGTATCCGAAAGCCAAAGGAAAGAATAACTGACGTTTTAGAGTTTCTCGATTTTACGGGTATTGAGAAGAAAAAATTAGGAGAGTTTTCTAAAGGCATGCGACAACGTATAGGTATAGCTCAGGCTATATTACACGAACCAAAAGTTTTGTTTCTCGATGAACCAACATCGGGACTTGATCCAATGGGTATTAAGAAGCTTCGAGAAACGATTATCAAACTCAACAAAGAAAAAGACATGACAATTTTCATGAATACGCACCTTCTCTCTGAGGTGGCAAAAACGTGTACGTCTATCGGAGTACTTAATCATGGGAAACTTATATATAAAGATACATTAGAAAATACACTAAAACGATTTCGTGATGAAACATCTCTTGAAGAGATATATTTCTCTATGGAAGAAAAAAAAGCAGTATGAATGCCCTTTTGACAATAGCGGCTTTGGAAGTTAAAACGCTGTTTAAAGAGCGAATATTCTTTCTTCTCCTTTCTGTTTTCGTCTGCATGACAGTAGTCTCCACGTTTATTGGTTGGTCCACACTTACCACTACACACGCCATTTATAACGCGTCTGTCATTTTTCTCCATCAACAGGGAGTTACACAAATTCCATTAAACCCTGTCTCATCATTTCCCGCGTTATCAAGTTTTAGAAATATTATCGTTTATATGTTCCTCATTGGCAGTTTGATGGCGATTGTTGTTGGAAATAGAAGTTTTATTCGAGAACGAAAGTCAGGGACATTACAACTTCTCTTGACGCGACCAATTTCACGATCGACGCTCCTTATTGGGAAGGTTTTTGGTCTTTGTTTTGCACTCTTAAGCATTATCACCGTAACGGCAATTATCAGTATCGCAACTTCTTACATCTTGCCACTAAAACATCTAGACGTACAAGATATTACTCGATTGTCAGTATTTTATATTTATTCGTTCTTTTATATCTTTCTCTTTTCCCTATTGGGACTTCTTTCTGCAATTATCGCCAGAAGTGAGTCTCTAGCATTATTTATCCCGGTCTGCATTTGGGTGGGAATTAGTTTTGTAATGCCAGAGTTAGTCTCGGGTCAGACGCCAACCGCATTACTGAATCCTGTGACTATATCAACTGTTGCTGCTCAGGGTAGTTTCTTTTCCATATCACAACAAATACTTACGCCCATCTCAATCGGCTGGCACTATACCTCATTAGGAAGCCAGTTATTAAATGCTACTGCAGATACACAATCTTTATTTTACATTTTACAGCTAAACAAAAACAATATTGTTCTCCTCATTATTTTACTTTTGAGCACATACTTACTCTGTTCTATGGCCATAGAAAAATTTAATGTTGTAAGTGATATGGTGGATGACTAATATGTTTAAAATTCTAACGATAGCTAAAAAAGAATTTACTGATGCCTTGAAGAATAAAGTCTTTCTTACTTTTTTATTGTTTCTCGTCGGCCTCACTA
This sequence comes from uncultured Pseudomonadales bacterium, assembly GCA_964574595.1. Taxonomy (GTDB): domain Bacteria; phylum Patescibacteriota; class Microgenomatia; order UBA1400; family PJMF01; genus CAZNOF01. The sequence continues at coordinate 152,749 of CAZNOF010000001.1, forward strand.
TTATTTCCATTTTTGTTGGAGCTCTTGATTTTCAAAGTAAGGTTTCTGCGTACCAAAATGCATATCAGCAACTTATTCAAGGAGGACAGTCAGCAGAGACTCTTACGAAACCTGAGTTTTATCCACTTCAACTGTTACGGGGATCTATAGAGTATTTAGAAATTATTGGTGCAGTATTAGCAATTTCACTTGGCTATCTAAGTATTGCCAAAGAGAGAGGAAATAATACTCTCCGGCTTATTTTTACTCGCCCCATAAGTAAATCATCATTTATGTTCGGAAAATTAGTTGGAAATGCGCTCTTACTATTGTTTATTTCTATTGTTGTTTTTTTTAGTATTTATATTGTTATTACGTTCGTAGGAGGCGTTCAGCCATCACTCTCAGAGACTTTGAAAATCTGTTCATCCCTTCTGTTTACGTGGATTTATTTATTGATTTTCTTTTTGATATCTGCAACGTTATCTCTTTTATTTAAATCACTCCCAAATGCTCTAATTTTAGGTTTTGTCTTATGGATATTGTTTGTGCTTATCATTCCTCAAATCGGAGATACCATGGATACTGACAACCAAGTTCCTGGTGGGTTTTTTAAAGCAATACACGTTGACAACCCCCAGTCGAAAATTATCTTACAACAATTTTCTGGATATGAAACGGCGCGTAACGCACTAGAAGAAGCTTCTATCACCAAGCATTACGAGAGACTCTTGTTTGCTACGTTGGGAATAAAGGATATATATAATGGAAAATCCATACCATTTATTCTTCAAGACAAATTAAACGAATCAATTTGGCTACTCTGTTATCTGCTGTTCTTTGGGACGACCATTTTGTTCGTTTTTACGAAGAAACAACTGATTTTGGGGAACGATGAATAAATTTTCATCTTATTACCATACTGAATGGATATACTAAGTTCTATGAATAATAAAATAACGTACGTAATTGGCGGTGGCGCAATTGTAGTCCTAGTTCTTTTTTTGGCAGTAAATGCACAAAGCGGCAGTAAGGTCTCAAAACAATCGAATACCGCATTACTCCAACCCACACAGAACCCTCAGCCTACAGTCTCAAGCCAAAACCCACAAGACATTGTTCCTGGACTGTACAGTAATCCTATTCAAAATGCGTCCACGACTGAAGGGTTTGTACTATCACAAGCAGTCGTCGAAAATAACGTAGACGGGTCAGGTAAACCAGTAGATGATCATCTAGAATTGTCACTTAAAAACACCTCTGGAAAAGACTTAACAAATTTTGAAGTGTATTACACAATCACAGATACGACGAACAATAAAAAAGAAGGATACTACAAAAAGCTTACTGGCTTTGTTCTGAAATCTGGACAAACCAAATCCATACATTTTAATAACCAGCAAGGTGACGACGATTTCCCGGTCAATAAAAATGGTCTGTATTACACTTCCTCAAATAAATTGTTATTTGATGTTGAGGTAAGTACGCCAGGCTACAAAATCCAAACACAGCAAATAGAGAAAGCTGCTGGTGGCGCAGAAACACAGGACTAACGATCATACGTAAACAGAAATCTCGAACTTATTGCCACTGTAGTCGTAGCGATAGCGACGCTCCCAATGATATCCAGCGTGTGATGCACTCCTGCCAGAACTCTCGCACTCCCTATAATCAACGCAAGAACGAAGAGTATCAGCCCAAGTCTCTTGCTATACAAATATGTCACAGCTGCAATTGCCATTGCCAAAAGCATGTGATCTGAAGGAAAGCCGTTATCAAGTGCCGAATCAATCATTGGTTTCGTGCCTGAAACGAGAAACGGTCTGGGGTCCGATATGACAAGCGAAAGTATCTTGGCGAAAAGATATGTACATACAAACGAGATGATGCTGAGGATAATAAAACTTCTAAATCTTTTCTTTTCTGTCTGAAAGAGAAAAAGCGTAAAAACAACGTAAGAAAGCCCACTCACAATGAGGAGATATTTTGCTGCGAAGATAATGAATATGTTCATAGGATAGCTTCTATTTTTTTAGGAAAAAATCTGAGAGATCTTGTGTCGACGGATCAGCAGCTCCTCCCAACAGTGGAGAAACATCAAATATTTCTTGGATTGTTTTTAGATACGACGTATGGGAATACTCTGTCTGATTGGTGTATCCAGGCTTAATAAATGGTGAGAGCATAATCATGCCGATTGGGTTATTGTCGTCACTACCAGACCGACCTTCGTCCCATGTTACAAACAACGCCCCATCAGTTTGAAATGTTTTTGAGCTGGTAATCATAGGTACTACATCAGAAAGCCACTTGTCTGCTTGCGCAATAGATCCATCATGCATATCGTGATCTAAGTTCGGAGTAATGAACACATAGTTTGGGACTGTTCCATTCTGCAAGTCTGCCTGTAGCTCTGTGAATGGTCGATTGTGCTCTCTACAATACGTATTTGTGTCCGAAGGTGGATTCCCTGCTAGATCCTGAAAGAACACCATTGGATTGTGCTTGGCTGCGTATTTATTGGTATTGGCAACAGGACAGTTGGTACCAGGAATGTCCTCTTGGTATGATTTCCAAGTTAATCCACGTTTTTCGAGTAACCGTACGAAATGATCTTGAGAGGATGTAGAGTTTTTGGCTGTAGGAACATCATTAGTAGTGAAGATGTGGTCAGCAAAAGCAATCTCTCCTGCTTCCATAAGAATGTAGTTTGGCTCACTTGGATGTAAGGCAGGTAACTTTTTGGGAACATTGTAGTATTGACTCGCGTATGCCCCTTGCGTAAGAAGTGTGCCATTCATAAATGGCGCGTTTGTATTGTTTTTTATTTGGCTCCAATCGTGATTTTCCTCCACAATCACGAAGACATGCTGAATCTGTCTGAGCGATTGCTGTGAAGTGACCGCTACTTGAGCTTGAATCGTAGGTGTGAGGAGCTGCGCTGCGATGTCGTGGTCAGTAAAGCGACGATACACAAGAAATAGAACAGAGACTAACCCAAGTGAAAAAATCACTATCAAGGCTAAAAAAGGATGTCGATGTATCGACTTCATATGATTCATTGTGCAATTATACTAGCCTGAATATGGGAGAAACATGAGAATTGAGTGTGACAAAATTACTCATCACTACTACAGTTGTCGTCATTGATGGAGTTGCCGCATCTATAAATCTATAGAGTGTTTGAAATTCTATGAAAGCTTCCATATGCCAACAGTCGCAACTCTCTTCTCCTGTAAAGTAATAACTACTGTCCAACGTACTGGTCGGAATCTCAGCAGAGAAAGCTCTGCTTTAATGCCATCTTTGTAAATAGGAAAACACATATAATCATTTGCCAATAAAAACTTGCCAAGCGATTGGATTTTATCGAGGGCCTTTTTCTTGTCTAACATATAGTAAAAAACTTCAGAACAGATTACTAAGTCGAACTTTTTTTCAAACTTTAACTCTTCAATCGCACCAACCCTAAAATCTACACCTTTCACTCTTTTTCTAGCACGTTCAATTGCCAATGGAGTGACGTCTATTGCGGTAATATCCGTACATATGCCTTGCAACATTTGCGTAAAATGTCCCTCTGCACAACCGATCTCTAAAATTGAAGCATGTGGAACGGAATTCGCATATTCGAGTAGTTTCTTAAATCGTTTCTTTTCGTGTGGCGATGTCTCAAAATGCCAATGGTCTTCACCTTTAACATCGAAATCTTTCGCAAGTTGTTGGTACACTTTTATTTGTTTTTCCATAATAGGTCCTTATACACTGCTGTTTTGACGGATTCACGTTCTGGTACTTTATGTCCTGATGATGGGAATAGGATGGGAACATCTTATTTTCATCCTATTCCCATACTTGCCGATTTATACTTTGGGCATATGTCATCAGAATCATCTCCAACATCCGTCGAAAATCACTTGTGGAACAAAGTTCCGGAAATTACCCTCTTTTTCTGGATCATTAAAGTTTTGTGTACGACAGTCGGTGAAACTGCTGCGGATTTTCTCAATACCAGTCTTCACTTAGGCCTCAATGGAACGACAATCGTAATGGGAACACTTCTGGCAATTGTTCTATTCTTTCAATTAAAAGCAAAGAGGTACATTCCCGGGCTCTATTGGCTGGCAGTGGTACTCATTAGTGTGTTTGGAACACTGATTACAGATAATCTTACGGACAATTTGGGAGTAAATTTATTGACCTCTACGGCAGTTTTCAGTGTTGCCTTAGTAGCAGTGTTTGGAATATGGTATGCGTTTGAAAAAACTCTTTCCATGCACAGTATATTTACTTTACGAAGGGAATCGTTCTACTGGCTGACTGTCCTCTGTACCTTTGCGTTAGGAACCGCTGCAGGCGATTTGGTTGCTGAGCAGTTTGATCTTGGATACGCACTTTCAGCACTCCTCTTTGCCGGGATTATTGCGGCAATTACTATTGCTCATAAAAAATTCAAACTCAATGCAATCGTCGCCTTTTGGGGTGCTTATATTTTGACTCGACCACTAGGGGCATCGATCGGAGACTATTTATCTCAGCCAAGTGAAAATGGAGGTCTTGGGCTAGGAACCGTTGTAACAAGTATCATCTTCCTCACTGCAATTTTAGGTACCGTTATCTATCTGGCAGTTACGAAGAAAGATGTTTCAAAACATCTCACAGCCTAAGTTTCTCTCATCTTGCTCTCATCTCCCTACCAGTATAATAGCCCTATGCAAATACTCATTGTAGAAGACGAGCTTAAGATAGCTCACTTTCTCAAACGTGGACTTTCCGAGGAAGGATATGTTATCGACCTTGCCCATGATGGCGAACAAGGACTGGAAAAATTTGAAATAAATTCCTACGACCTTATCATTTTGGATATCATGATTCCCAAAATTAATGGCGTAGCGGTCTGTAAAACTATACGGGAGAAGGATACGAATATTCCCATTTTAATGTTGACCGCAAAAGCTGCCATCGATGACAAAATTGCCGGGCTTGATGCTGGGGCAGACGACTACATGATTAAGCCATTTTCATTTGCCGAACTTTCAGCACGGATACGAGCATTACTTCGTCGAGGAAAAAAAGCTGACCCCACCATATTCACTATAAATAACTTAGAGCTCAATCCTGCGACGAGAACTGCTAGTCGAGCAGGAAAACTTATTACCCTGACGACCAGAGAATACGCACTCCTGGAATATTTCATGCGTAACCCCAACATCGTCCTTACAAAAACACAAATACTTGAGCATGTCTGGGACTACAATTACGACGGGCTCTCAAATATTGTGGAAACATACGTAAAATACCTTCGTAAAAAATTACTGACTAGTAGATCAGAAAAAGAGCTCATTCATACCCTTCGCGGTTCCGGGTACATTCTAAAAATTGCGTAATATGTTTACCAAAGCCCAAGTACAGCTAACCATTCTCTATTCCATCTTTTTCTTAGGTTTGTTTTGGATTTTCAGTTTTGGACTGTATACATGGATGAATAGTTCTTTTGGCGAGGGATATATTAGTCAAGTTCAATATCGTCAGGGAGAAAAAATAGTTGATGAGGATTCCATAAAACCAGGAAGTAACAACGAAAAGATAGTCACGATCGCTGGAGACGTGGCATTGGATCAGTTACTGCGTATTTTAATTGTCCTCAATGGAGTATTCCTGTTTGTCATTCCTGCAGTATCTTGGTATTTAGCCAAACGAACCCTCAAACCTGTACAAAAAGTACACGAGCGTCAAAGACAGTTTGTTTCTGATGCTTCACATGAGTTGTGCACTCCGCTGTCCATTATGAGTGGAGAGATGGAAGTCATCCTCAAAAAAGACAGAAGTGCCCATGAGTATAAGAAAACGATTATCAGTACCAAGGAAGAAGTCGAGCGACTCAATACTCTGGTAGAGAATCTTTTGTTTCTCGCTCGTGAAGATCAACACAAACATTCCCTTCATATAGAGTCCGTAGATATCACGGACGTTGTACATTCAGCTGTCGCATCCCTGCATCCAAATGCAAGGAGAAAACAAGTTGAGATAAATTTTGTTCCGCCACAGGAGAGCGTTACAACCAAAGGAAACGCTGCGATGCTCCAGCAACTATTTGTCAACCTCATCGATAATGCAATCAAATATACGCCTACAAATGGACATATACGTATCTCCATTACTCCAAAAAAAGATGGGGTGGAGATCATCGTACAAGATACAGGAATCGGGATTAGTGATGAACAGAAAGCAAAGATTTTCGACAGATTTTATCGAGTTGATTCTGCACGATCGGAAACCAAAGGATATGGATTGGGATTAGCCATCAGTAAATCAATTATTGATCGACACCATGGGTCTTTAACTGTAACTTCAATAGTTGGAAAAGGCTCGATGTTTCTTGTAAAGCTTCCCTACTCAGGATAAGTCTTCCTATTTTCGATTCATCTTCTTCCCACCATTCCCTCTGTATAGTTGGCTATAGAAAGGGGGTGAACAAAATCATATGAATAAATTAACACTACCAGTTCTCGCCTTAGCGATCATTGGAGTTGGTGGAAGTGTCTACACGATCGCAAATAATCGTGCAAATACCGTCCACGCTCAAACAGCTGCAGTATCAACGCAATCAGCGACAGATATACCTGAGGTTAACGACACACCGGATGTTCAGGAGCCAAAACAAGCTTCTATTACTTCTGGTGTGACCGTTCCTGAGTCGGCTACGGAGATGGACGATACTGCTGAAAACTCGAAACTCACTACATTGGCAAAAATTAGTGAAGCCCAAGCGAAAGCAGCAGCCGAGAAAAGCGTTGGTGGTACTGCAAGCTCAGTGAAGCTTGAAGAAGAAAACGGCAACGTGGTCTATACCGTCACAATTGGTGACAAAGAGGTAAAGATCGATGCTGGAAACGGCTCAGTACTTCGTACTGAAGCTGCCGATAGCACAGAAACTCATGATCAGACTGATAAGGCTGACTAATGAGACCAGACACAAAGACGGGAGATCGTAAAGGTCTCCTGTTTTTGTAGTACTACTTTTACTGGATGAGAACTAAAGCAAATACTAAAGTGTGTATTTCTCTCTTTATAAAGAGAGTGTTGGAGTGCGCATAGTAAAGCTGAACTTTCAATTTCTTAATTCTACGGCATGAACAAGTAGTGATATTCGTCAAAGGCAAAATAACTTGGGTGGTTGAGTAGCTGATCTGCTATTTCCCATGCAGTCATATCCTCGGAGATTCGATAAGAAGCATATATATCGACAGTATTATTTCCTACCCTCAAAGCATCTGTCCTCCCAGGCAATTTATCTACAGAGTGCTCTAAGGCATACTTCAATGCTTTCTCATCTCGCACAAATCCGTAATACTCTAAATTGCTCAGTAGAGCTGAGAGTGTTGTACCTTGCGTCAGGCGCAAAGTAATCTTGCCATCACTTCCTTTAGAAGAGCGAGCTTCTTTTGCTTCCGCGGGTGTCATATGCAAACGTTCCAAATAGTAATCCTCAACTTTCTTAGGTGAATTCCAATTTTTCCCTGGTGCTTGAAAACTTTCTTCACTTGGTTTTGTCAAACTGATCTGCATTGGTGAATTCGGTTGTTTAATCACAAGGGCAACAGACGCCAATATGATGGATAGTAGAATCAAAAGCAAAAGTCGGTTTTTTGTGAACAGTTTTTTTATCATCGCTATTTTATTATACGTCTCTTTGGCAACTCATTTCTCTCTCGAGGTTAATCTGTTGACATTTGTCACGATCTAGATATACTTTGAGACAATAACAACCATTAGCTGCCCTAATGTATAGAATGGGCGGCTTATGAAAAAAATAATTGTTTTCCAATTTTTCGTTTTCTCTTTTTTACTCCTCGCCTCTCCTGTCTTTGCTCAAGCTACCGATATTGCGAAGGTTCAGAACTTTATTACCAGTATCATCCAATCACTAGTACTCCTCGCAGGAGCATTAGCCTCTGCTTTCTTTGTCTGGGGTGGGATCAGCTATATCACCAGCTCAGGAAATCCAGAGTCACTTGAAAACGCTAAAAAAACTATTAAGTATTCAGCGATAGGTCTCACTATTTGCTTAGCCGCATTTGTTATTACAAATATCGTCACTCAGTTGGCACAGAAAGCATTTGGTCAATGAGTAGAGAACATGAAGCATGCGTCACACCACCGTATTCATCATTTTCATTTTGCTTGCTATATTCCTACCGTCGCCTGTTTTTGCTGTTTCCAATAACCTAGAAGTTACACAATTCACCTCATCAACACTCAACACTCTCACTATTCTTGCCTCTTTGGTAGCCACCTTTTTTCTACTCCAGGGAGGATATCTCTATATCACCTCAGCAGGAAAGCCTGATGCGCTGCAAGCAGCAAAGAAAACAATTCGGAATGCATCGATCGGATTAGTGTTGGTTCTCTCCGCAAACACAATTACTTCTCTACTCACTGGAGCATTTACGACTCCAAGTATCCCGATAGATGGAAATTCCCTCGCTTTAACGCCAATCGAACCCGTGGCTCCAAGTAGCGGGTTGGCTCAAGTGTTAACTGATTCCATCGCCTCTCTACTTCAGAATATTATCCAAAGTGCTACCAAACCCATTACGGATGCGATTCTTAGCTTTCTCACCATTACCCCCACTCTGGCAACAAACTCCGTAATTTTTAACTTCTGGCTCATTATCGTAGGTATAACCGACTCACTCTTTGCACTTCTGATTGCAGTCTTAGGCTTTCAATTTATGAGTGCGTCAACATTTGGATTTGAAGAACTTGAGCTCAAACAATTATTGCCTCGCATTGGTCTGGCCTTTTTAGGAGCAAACACATCCATTTTTATCATTGACTGGATTGTGAAGTTGCTCAATGTTCTCGTGTCTGCAATTCTTCATGCCACGGGAGGACTCAATCAAGTATGGCTTGCCAACGCGTTTAACCCCGCATCACTGTCTACAGATCAAATTGCACTCATCACACTGATCTTTATGATTCTCTTTCTTATCCTGGCAGTCGTTCTGCTACTTTTCTATATCACACGCTTAATCGTGATTGCGCTGGGAGCGGTACTTTCTCCATTACTGTTTTTGCTTTGGTCAGTACCAAAGTTTGCTGATTTTGCAGAAATCTCAGCCAAGTCGTATCTGGTAACCGTTTTCTCTATCTTCATACACGTTGTCATCATTCAATTGGCTGCTTCATTTTTAACACTTCCGGGACAGGTGGGAACAAATTCACTGATCTCAATTCTCGTTGGTGTAGGACTCCTTATGACACTCCTGAAAACTCAATCATTTATGATTCAACTCATGTTTTACAACTCCGGTCGTTCGATGATCAAACGCATTGGTGGGCAGTTGATGAATGTGATGAGTAGTAAGCAATCGGAATCGACTGCGACGCCATATTTTGCCGATAAATCTATAAAAACTGCGAGAAAGGTTGTGAACGCATGAGAACCACTATTATTCCTGCTCAAATTACATCAGTTGAAGATACCATTGCAGGGAATTTAAACCTGCAACAAATTGTGTTGTTTATTCTTTCCCTTTTTATCAATACCTTTTTGTATGCGCTTCTTCCTATGCGCCTTGCGTTTACGTTCTACAAAATTCCAATCATGATCGCGGTCTTCGTAGTATGCATTGGTCTATCGCTTCGAATTAAGCAACGGATCGTTCTCGATTGGCTGGTTGTCTTTGTTCGATATGCCATTCGTCCACATCTGTATTTCTTTAATAAGAATTCGGAAGTTTTCCGATCCATCGTCGTTGAAAAAGTAATTCTCAAACAATCATTCAAACAAACTCCTATTCTCGATTACAAGCTAGATCGTCCCAATTCATCCGCCTTCGACTATACATCCCTTTTACGTAATCCATCGCTAAACATCCAGTTCAAACGCAATCGTGTTCAGGTAATCAAAAACTATGAGTAGACTCAACAAAGCAGCATCGTCTCGGTCACAGATCAACATCAAAGAAGTCAAAGATGGTGTTCTGGTTTTGCCTGGAAAAAAGTACCGCATGATTGTTGAGACATCAGCAGTGAACTTTGAATTGAAAAGTGAAGAAGAACAAGATCAAATCATCGACATGTTCCAAAATTTCTTAAATTCTCTTCCTTGCCCTGTACAAATACTTATACGAACCAGAGAAGTGGATATCGATGGCTATCTTGAGGAGTTTATGCAGCACAAATCTCAAGAGAAAGAAGTAGTCTACAAGGAACAGATTGATGAATACGCTTTGTTTATTAAGAAACTCATCTCAGGAAACAAAATTCTTTCTCGAAAGTTTTTTATCGTCATCCCATATACCTCAGAAAATGGAAAACACGACTTCTCTCTCATTAAAGAACAACTTCAAGTAAGTGTAGATATTATTTCAAAAGGGCTTGAGCGAATGGGGATGAAGACACGGACACTCGGAAATTTGGAAACGCTCGACCTTTTCTATAGTTTTTATAACCCTGCTCATACAAAATCTCAGCCATTAACTAAAAAGGCTGTCCAAGCATTACTAGCGGAATCCTATGGAATTTAAACCAGTTACATATCTGACGAAAAGAATAAAAGCATTTCAAAAGCGAAAAAAAACGCAAGACAAAGCACGTCAATTTGAATTTGGAACACAAGATCAAGTCGATCTGATTTCCTATGCCAGCTTGAAAGAAACGTCAAACTATATTGAACTCGATGGGAAAGTCATGCGAACACTTTTTATATCAGGCTACCCGTATGTTGCAACGACTGGCTGGCTCTCAATGCTTACCAACTTCAATCATAACGTCGATATCTCGTATCACATTGAACTGGTTGATCCCTTGATTGCACTCCCTAAACTCACTCGAAAAATCACTGAACTTGAATCAACCCGGCGATCCATGCTCACCGAAGGGAAAATTATTAGCTCAGAGATCCTTGATCCACTTGAGTCCGCCATGAAACTCAAAGATAGAATTCTACGAGGACAAGAAAAACTTTTCCAGGTCTCCATTTATGTCACATTGATTGCTGACACGCTTTTGGATCTCAATAAGACGACTACTCTTTTGGAAACCACTCTTGCCACAAAACTGTTCTATACAAAAATTGCCGGATTCCAGCAGCTTGAAGCATTGCAGTCAATTCTGCCTAGAGGAGAAAATCTATTGGCACAGAAAAGAAACTTAGATAGTTCTTCTGCTGCCCTTACTTTCCCATTCACATCCTCGGAACTCGTGCAGGAATCAGGAATTTTGTATGGAATCAACAAATCCAATAATTCCCTTGTCATCATCGATCGATTTTCACTTCACAATGCGAACAGTATTATCTTTGCCCAATCTGGAAGTGGAAAAAGTTATTCTGCAAAAGTAGAAATTTTACGTCAACTGATGCAGAAGACAAAAGTGATTGTAATCGATCCGGAGCGTGAATATAAACAACTGTGCGAATCTCTCAACGGTACATATATCAAATTATCCGTTAATTCCAAAGAAAAGATCAATCCGTTTGATTTCTCTCTCAATGCCTCTGGTTCGGAAAATAGCCTCGCCGAACATATTCAGGACCTCACCGAGGTAATTTCACTTATGGTTGAGGGTCTTACGGCTCAAGAAAAAGCAATTCTCGACCGTGCCATCATCCAGACATATAAGGAAGCTGGGTTTTCGCTTCGAGCAGTTCAAAAATCTCGAGGTAAACATGTCTATCCACTCTTGAAACACTTATATAAAAACCTAAAAGCTGAGGGAGAAAAAGGTTTGACAGCCAGACTAGAAAAATTTGTAACAGGTTCGCTTGCGACCGTGTTTGATAGTCAGACAAACATTAAACTCGATAATCGCCTGGTTATTTTTGACATAAAAGATCTTCCTGAATCAATTCGAAAGATTATGCTCGTGATCGTGGCAAACTTTGTCTACAACCAAGTGAAAATAGAGCCTCAAAAACGTTTACTCATAATTGATGAAGGCTGGTTACTCCTGGAACACCAAGAAAGTGCCAGATTTGTGGCTGGGTTAGCGCGTCGAGCCAGAAAATATTATCTCGGTGTAAGTATCATTACCCAACAAGCCAATGACTTTTTAAACAATGAATATGGTCGAGCGATTGCCTCACAGGCCTCTTTGAGGATTCTGATGCGTCAGGACACCACCACCATCGCAGGAGTAGCTCGAGAATTCAAACTCAGTGAATACGAAGAAAAATTCCTACTCACCTGTGATCGAGGTGAAGCCATTATCATTGCAGATCAGAATCATGTGGCGATAAAAGTAGTGGCTTCCGAGAAAGAACATCCTTTAATAACCACAGATCCCAAAGAACTTTTCCAAACCCCATGAATCCATTCTTACTCTGGAACATTTTTTCCTTTCGTCATGAAATTAAATATGTTGCCTTAGCTTTCATTCTCATCCTCTGTTTGCCGTTCATTGCTGTGATCGCCCTCACCCATACAGGAACAGATGTTGTTTCTGATCAATTGGTCAATAGTACACAAAATGAGTCAGTCGAAATTAAAAACCCTCTGAATGGAACAATTCTCAAGAAAATAGATGGACCATTCATCTGGCCAATACATGGAAGAATTACTCTTGAATTTGGAGAGTCTGATTTGCCCTACCAGCCATTTCATACGGGGATAGATATTGCCGGAAAACCTGGAGATCCTGTGATCTCATTTCTTAAAGGTACAGTGATCTATGCTGGAGAACTGTCTTGGGGATATGGAAAACACATCATCGTTGATAACGGAAACAATGTGACGTCACTCTACGGCCACTTAAGTAAGATTTCAGTCAAAAAAGGGGATGTAGTCCCTCAAGGACAAATAATTGGATTGAGAGGAAGTACAGGATGGTCAACTGGAGCACACCTTCATTTTGAAACGAGAGTATTTGGAATCCCAGTCAATCCAAGGGTATTTTTAGGAAAATAGATAATCCTAATATTTCATATCAACGTAGTAGCCAGTCCTTCCATAGCACGGGTACCCACTTTTAGTTTTATGCGGATTGAGGCTCCCACTATGTGTAGTTTTCGTAAACCGCTTGCCGCAGGCAGTACATTGATAAATGTATCTTGGTCCAACTGAAACGCTTCTTCTCGTTCTTCCAAATCTTGTTCTAGGCGCACTTAATGGTTTGTTTGGATCAAACAGGTGAGGATCTTCTGGCGTTTCTCCTGCCTTAGATAGTTCTATAATAAAACCCTCCCTGGGTTTGAATTTTTCTTCAGTGTTCTCTATAGATTGAAAGTTCTCCGATACAAAACACCGAACCCCAGGAGCACTTTGTCCACCAGAACAGTTGTATACGTAAAAATATTCTCGTTCTTGTCCATCTCTTTTTTGGAGGTATTTCAATGAATAAGGCTCGATCATTCGATTTTCTCCTTTATAGCAGACCTTCAAAAGAGTTTGAGTTCGAGCGGCGTGCATAATTGGATTTCTTAACTCAGGTCCAAAGTATGCAAACTGCGAATACCCATTATCTGGATATACACTGAAGAGTGTCTCCAAATCTCCTAAGAATGTGGCAATTGCCTCGTCTACACCAAACACAAATTGTTGTGCACACACCAGAGTTTTATCCCAGTATTCTCTAAAGTAATCAAATGAAGTTTTGAGTAGGATATTTTTCAATACGTGAGGGTTTTTATCAAATATCGTTTTACGTATTAGCGTTTGGACGACTTCTTCTTTGTTGAGTTGTCCTCCCAACATTTTTATAGAGTAAGCGTAGTCAAACAGGTCGGGAGCGTGTTGTCGTTGAAGCAAACACTTAAGTTTAGTTGCAATAATCTCTTCTAGCTTCATACATCGTATGTCTGTAGTGAGCTCGCCTGCATCAGAATATGGGTGAATCAATTTTACAGTTTGGATTGGCAAAAGTACTTTATCAAAACGGGTAATATCCATTGAAATTCGTATCCTGAAATGCTCAGCATTTCCATAAAAGTCACGAAAGTAGACTCGTGCTTCGTACACTTTCAGTCCGGGGATCGGAGCTTCACTCGCAGAAAATTTCTCTTCAACTTTATTATCCTCCTTAATAAAAGAGACATGTGCTTTCTCTTGAATAAAATCACAAACATTATTGATCTCTTTTAGCAATATTTCCTGTGATATGTCTCCTGGAATACCAAAGTCTAAATCTGCTGAAAAGCGAGTGTTTTCGAAGTAGCCTTTACGGAGAGCGTTGCCTCCTTTTAGAAAAAGCTCATCTTTGAGGCCACTCACCGTGAAAAAGCCGTGAATTAGCCAGCCAAAAACATAATCCCTCTCCACATTTGACCGATGGATTTCAAATTCGACAGCTTTGGCATCAATTTCTTCTTTTTTGATCATATCTCGAGTGCAATATCTTTTGGATTGTAGTCCTCTTCCGTAAAAATCTCCAGTGCGCGGAATCTTTCTTGAATATAGTATAATTTCGAGTATGGCCACTAAGAAAACAGATCAGAACGCTTTTGGAGTGCTTCTGAAAGAAGCGAGAGTAAAACTCGAGCTCACCCAGACTCAAGTCGCCGAAAAAGCAGACATGACTAGTACTTACTATGCAATGATCGAACGAGGAGAAGTAAATCCTTCTCTTGAAAAGCTCAAGAGCCTGGCTAAAGTGCTTAAGATCAAATTGACAATCTCTTAATCTAATTTTCTCTCGGCCAATACTCTTAAAGCAAATTCTCTCATAACGTCTGCCACTTTGATCGCCTGCTCTATGTTCGCATGATCTGGATCAGTTGTTTCTAGGCACTTCAGTGCGGATTCAATCAATATTTCACGATTGCTTTCACGCATGGCGAACAGTAGTGTTTCCTCTGAAATAGAATTGTACTTCTCTCCAAAGCGAGCAGATTTCGACAGTTCTAGGATTTCTGTCCAAGGTAACAAGCTCAGGTTAGAGATGCTGTCATTTTTAGATTTCATCCCTCGTATTATAGCCACTTTCTCAAGTTAGAGGAATTTGGAGTATTGGAGAAATTCAAACATCTCATTTGCCTCTTCTTTGTCTTCAATTCGCATCATGATTTCTCGGCTTTTGCTCTGAGATAGGATATTTAAACTTCCCTCCCAGAGGATCTCCCTGTCGAGAAGAGCTAACTTCCGATGGTGATTTCCTGTACACAGAAGTACTTGCACTCCAAGCCTCTCAAACCGTTGGATTTCAGCTTCCGATTGTGGCTCCATTGTTTCTGTATGTTCTCGAGGATCTCGAGTAAATATATAGACTTTTACGTCTTTCTCAATAAGTAGCTTAAAATAAGGGAAAAGTGTCCTCATTCGTTCGCTTGTAATGAATGGACTTTCAACAACGACTTCGCTAGTACAGCGAAGTAAATCTTTCTTGAATTGTTGGTAAAACGTCGTTTCGTCAAACAAAGAGGAGTTATTCATGGACTTTCTCCTCTGACAGAGATTGATACGACAGCATTAACTTGTTAAAATAGCCAAGTAGGGATTCGAGCTGGGGTTCAAAATAATTTGCGTCTCCCGCTCAGCAATTTATTCAAACCTGAAGCTTTTCATCATTTTTTCATCCAAACAGCCACTATCTAGACCATATTCATTTTCATTCGTAAAGGAACAAGCCTGGTCTAAGTTCCAGAAAGCAAATTTTTGTTTTGAGGGCGAGTATTTTGCGGCGATACTATAGTTAATCGGACAGCCAGTTTCTGGGTACACTTTCCCATCGCCCAGGATCTCAATATCGAAGATGCCCGGCACAGTGCTTTCCTTTTTACTACCAAGTCGGCAGGTTTTCCCATAGTTTGCTTTGATAATCGAATCTAGCTCAGCATCTGTGCTTGCTTTATGCACTGATATTTTCCAACTGAGGACCATGTATTTGTGTTTGCCTTCTAAGGCTGAGAGAGTGATTGCTTTTTTGGAGCAAGTGAAATAGTTAACTGGATACCCATCTCCAAATTCGGGATTCGGTTCCTCGCCGCCTAGCTCAAAAAAATACTTGGGTACGATGTAGAGTGCGTTCTTGGTAGTAATCGTTGTCATAGGCACGATTCCTTCAACTGAGTCGTACGATTTGTTTTTTACATTCCATGTGCAACCTGCAAAGTATTGTTTTGTCTGTTTTGGCATGAAGATTGAGATGCCCAGTGACTTACTAACAATTTTCGTTGAACCAAACTTCATCTCCTCTGCCGCTGCTTCTTCAGGATTATAGTTAGGGCTGTAGTGCTCAGTCGGCACGTAACTAGGAACCGGAGTTGCTGATGGTTGCAAGCTCAGTGATGGTTGTTTGAAGTAACTGTGAAGCGCCAGCGATGTAAATACGATTGCTAACACAGTTCCTAGAATGAGGATGGGAATTATCGAGGGTTTTAAGAATTTAGAGCGAGTCATGCTGCTATTGTAGTATTCAGCTCAGCAATTTGCTACGATTGGTGAATGACTGAAATCCAAATGTCTCAAATAAATAATCCTTCAGAGAAATCTGCGGTTGTGACTGATGTACCCAAGTCGTCTTCACCACAAAGCACTCTTCCAATTGTTGTGGCTATAATTTTGTCTGGGTTCGTTTTTGGAGGGTTAGGATATTTAGCTGGTAAAACAGCTGTCTCCTCTAAAAAAGAAATTGTTGAAAGTAATCTAGTTCAAGCAACACCTTCAACGGTTCCGACCCAAAATCCAACCGCCACAAGCTCTCCGATTGTTTTGGCCACGCCCAGCCTGCTACCTGCTCAATCCCTCATGCCCGGGTGGACTTTACATAAGAGTCGGGCGGGTATTTATGAGGTTCAGGTACCAGTAGGATGGAGAATTATTGGCTCTGAAGGTTTGGATGAAGGATTTGGTCCAAAAGAAGTTCAAGAGGATACTCTCTGGGGAATCGGCGTCTATTCGAAATCAAGCAACACTCTGGCAAAAATAGCGGCACCTATCGGAGATCAATTTGAAGATAGAAATCAAACAAGTGAGCCAATTACCGTGAACGGCTACTCTGCTACTAAAATCGTGACCACAACTGGCAAGTATGATGGGTGGTATTCTGAAACAATTGTTTTCGACGCTGGAGATTCCTACATTGCTTTCTCCAATGGAGCAATGTCTGACGAAACCTTCCATAAAGTTAAGGGTGTTAAGCCAGGAGTCACTTTTGAGAAATTTTATCAGTCATTCCGTTTGCTGAAATAGCTTCTACTCATCTGCCTGCATTTTGTGTAAAAAGTATTTTTCTAAAATGCCCATGTCTTCCAAGACACTTAGCAGGTGGCGATTGATTTCGGCAAGAGACATTTTGTCTCCACCCTCAACTCCTTCACGTATTTGATTTTGCATGTCTAGCACGTCAAGATCATCTACGCTGGCGATTTCAGCTATTAAAGTTGCTAGTTGCTGGTCATTTTGCTGAGTGACTTCGTCATACTCTTGCTGTGTCCAACCTCCTGGGGCGTTGCTCATCAGAGGCATGAACCTTACTGGCTCAATGTTGATGACACCAAAAGTTCCACCATTTCTAGTTACCTGCATTAGTGTGCAGTGCGCATAATTATCTCCCATAGGCAGGACCATTTTTCCTCCATTTGGATCAAGTTGTTTCAAGAGCTCAATCGGCATAGAACGAGCGGCCGCCGTGACGATAATTCTTTGAAATGGGGCGTGGTCAGGCAACCCAACCACTCCATCGCCAACATGAAAGTGAATTGAATCGTTTCCTTGCGTCCGGACAATTGTTTCTGCTCGACGGACAAGCTCGTCAGAGATATCAGTAGTGTGAACTGTTTCTGCACAATCGGCTAACAAAAGTGCCAGCCAGCCCGAGCCAGTTCCCACCTCAAAAACAGATCCAGTTCCATCCAATTCTAAGAAGTCCATCATTCTGGCCACCAGCGAGGGCTGACTCATGGTGGCACCATTGATAGGAATAATGGCATCGGTCCAAATGTGGTCAAGGTACTTATCTTCAACAAAAGGTGCACGGCTGCGTCGAGCAATTGCCTGACGGATGAGCTGATTATCAGTATATGGATGGATACTTTTTTCGAGGAAACCTTGTATCTTCCCTTCCGACTGACGCTCCGCTGTGTTCTGATGGGCTGGTTCTTGTTCTGCTTTTAGCATATCAGCCGATTATATCTCAATGTCATAATCCCAGTCCCCGCCTTGGTATTTAATCAAATCCTGTCTGAAAAGTGATGGGAACATCGACCAAATAACTGTCAAGTGTTTACGGACATGCTCATCTGGGTCACTGATAGCTTGTCTGAGTTCATTTTGGAATTTCTCGGGATCCGAAGCCCAGGTATCAATGATGGTCGCTCGGACCATGACACTTTCCTCTTTTGCGTAGAGATCTTGCAGTTCCTGTTTGAAATGGGTTGGCAATGATTTCCAGGCTCTGACAACGTTATTGCGAACTAAATCATCTTTATCTTGGACAGCTTCATTCAAAAAGTCTTTGAAGAAGACAGGATCTCTGACCACCATCTCACTAATCTGATCACGATCTGTTTCATTATTGGTCTCTTTTGCTTTGCGGTACATGTAGATAAGTTCATCTTTATAGGTATGGATATCTTTTCTAATAATTTCGATAATCGAGTCCTTTTGAAAATTCCCAGAAATTTGCGTCATTAAGCTATTCAGGACATTCTTTTGGCTTAAATTAGAATAGCTCTGTTGAATCGCCTCAGGGTTGATTGCTCGTAACATCAAGGGATGCTGAAGTGCCTTCAAGGCTGCTAGACGACCCTCTGGAGTGTGAAGATATTGAACAATGTGGCCAAAGGTGAGCTGATCCAAAGGAATTTGCTGATTTGCTCCCGTGTATACGAGTGCCCCGGGATTTGCAGGGTTATTGGCGGCTTCGATGTACATGACAATGGCATTGGTAACTGCCTCTGCTGACAGACGATTCTGTGTATCTCCAACCTCAGATGGCACAATTAAGCCGCGGACCTCCCAGGTCTTAAACCAAATGGATTTCTTAATAGTCTCTTCCTCATTTCCCAGAACCTCACCGATTAATGGTCGAAAGGGATGCTTGGAGAGATCGAGATGTATGTGCATGCTGGAGAGATGTTCGGCATTATCTCTAAACCAATGAGCTAACTGATTCAGTGATTTAATATACTCAGCGTTAAAATCTAATGCTTTGGATGATCGTCTCATCTCGGGAATGTCTTCTTTTTGGGTAAGTGGGTTGATATCAAACCCGTCGTCCCATACTTCTGGGATTTCTGTGATTGGAACGTCTTTTGAGTACTCAAATTCCAGGCCAATCTTCCCAGTAATAGGGGTCAGGGGATCAGTCGGCATGACGACTTGTTTGCTCATTCTTCTCAATTCTGGGTAACTGTCAAAAAGTGTTTGGGCATCTTGTTCCATTGCCTTACGAAGTTCGCTATATCTGGCTTGTTGGTCAATCAGCCAAGAAGACTCTGCGGCTTGCGGATGAATCATGATTTGACTGGTGAGTTGGAAGGCAAGTGGATGCGAGAGATCTTTCTGTTCATCCATTTTCCAGAGAATATCTTCGTGCTTAGAAGTGGGAATCGTGATTTGCTCTAAACAATCATAAATCATGTAACGCAGCTTCTTGTTCAAGTGAGCGTTGTCGATAGCCTTCAGAAGACTGTCAACCAGATCTGGTAACTCTGGCAAAAATTCGGTCGGTTTTTTCGTTTCTAATCGATATTTGTGTAAGGCATTTTTGAGGAGCGTGGTTAATGTTTCAGCGCCTTTTGTATCACCTAGCCCGTCTCTGATGTCTGGATCGGCGGCTGCCTCGGCAATTCTGATGGCGACTGTTTCAAAGGGACCTGGCACGGTGTAAGGATATCCGTCTTTTCCCTGAAATCTGACATGCTCTTCCCGAAGCAACGCCCGGCGGGATACCTGTTTTTCGTGTTCCGGCTTAATTGTGGCCAGTACGCGGCTAACTTCCTCAGGAATCTCTTTCACACTATTCGCGCCATAAAATCGCATGACTTCTTGTGCGATAAACGTATTGGGATTGTTGCTGAGAATCAGAATCTCCTGAAGCGGCCGTTTCGGCTGTTGGGTCTCAAGTTGTTGATTCGCTAATTTTTTCACCATCTCTTCATCTGGAGTCAGAACTCGATTTTCCATGTTGGCTGATTCCGGAACGAACAAACCTCGTTGTGCACGGGCAATTTGATCACGACGGGAACTTGGAATAAGTAGACCAGTCTCGGTTTGAGTCAGATCCTCTTGATGAATCTGACCGCGTAGCTCACTGGGGATTTCTAATTGTGGCTTTTCAATACCTAGGTGTGCTGGTGTGAGGGGTTGTCTATCAATTGACGTATGCAAAAAGCATACCAGCCTTAGTTACTTGCTGCCACTGCTCTTTCTGCACGTTCTCTAATGTCTTGATCAGAATCCTGAGAAGCTAATTTTAGCTCATCTTTATAACTTCTTGGTCTCATGGCCCAAAAATCGACAATGACATTCCGAATTGAATCACCTTGATTTTTGTAGGCATTTAAAATATCGTCCCTGAAAAGGTTTGGTTTCTCCAGCCAAGCTTTCACCACCAGCTTTCTAATGTAGGGATCTTTGTCTTGCATGATCTCTTTGAGTTTGTTTTGATTTTTACCAAGATCTTTTACCCAGCCATTTACCACTTCCGCTCTTACCCGCCAACTGGGATCTGATGCATAGATGTTTTCAAGTTTTTCTCGGTATTTACTCGGATCTGTAGCCCAAAATTTTGCCACAGCGGCTCGGACATAGTGATCTTGAAAAGTAGCAAGCTGATCGATAGTCTCGGTAAATTCTGTTGGCTGACTGGTGATGGCTCGCACTAGGTACTCTTTTTCCGACTGCTCATTTTCACCTTGCAGATACTCGATGATATTGGGCAGGAAAATGCCTGGTGCTTCATACATCGCTCGTACAAGTGCGAGTTTCTGATAGTTTCCCTCAGCAGATTTCTCAAGCGTTTTTAGGGCAATTGGTTTGCTGGCATCATCGAATCCCTGGATCAAAGAGTAGGGATCAATACTTTTAAACATCAACGGATGCTCTAAAACCTTTAATAAGGCTAGTCGACCTTCAAGACCATCAAGGTGAGCAGAAACATAAGCAAACGTGAGCTGATCCCAAGTATAATCCCGATCTGATTCAAGGTGAATTTCTGGTCTGAAATGCTCATCTTCGCGGGCAGCTGCAATGTAGAGTTCAATAGCGCTGACGACGGCCGCTCCGTCAAGACGATTCCGTTGCCGCGTGTCAAACGGAACCAATAAGCCTCTTATTTCCATCGTGTTGTAATTAATGCCATTTCGGTAGGTCCGATTTGAGTTTCCCAAAATGCCACCTAAATCAGGTCGAACAGGATGTGTCGTTTTATCAAGATGAATGTGCATGCTTGATAAATGCTGAGCATTATCTCTGAACCAGTCCGACAAATGGCTCACAGAACGAATGTACTCAGCATTGTAATGAAGTGCATTAATACTTCTTCTCATTTCAGGAGCGTTTGTACCTTCAGGATTTGATTGAGGGTTGTCCACACCTTCTTCCCAGACGTCGCTGATTGGTTGCTCTAGAGGATCTTCTGGTTTGGAGAACTCAAATTCAAGTCCAATCTTCCCTTCTGTGGGATGAAAAACATCACTCGAGACAACAATTCGTTTGGCTAGACGCTTGAGCTCAGAATAATGATGCACTAAAGTTGTCGGGTCGTTATTCAAGAGTCCCAGTAACTCAATTCGTCGCTCTTCTTGAGCTTTCAACCAGGTGGATTCGGCTGCCTGAGGATGGGTCATTATTTCCGTGGTTAACTGAAATGAAAGCGGGTGACTTAAATCTCGATTCGAATCCATTCGCCATAAGACATCTTCAAGAGTTGATGTGGGAATGTCAATTTGCTCAAGACAGTCATAAATCATAAATCGTAATTTTCGATTCAAGCTTGCCATATCCAGCGCGGTAATTAACTGATTCACCAGGTCAGGCATTTCGGGTAGGAACTCAACTTTTTCAGGGGTCTTTAATCGATACTTCTTCAATAGCTCCTTGAGAATCAGCGTTAGCTGTTCAGCTCCTTTGCTATCACCCAGTGCCTCTCTGATAGCTGGGTCTGCAACTGCCTCAGTTATTTTCATTCCCACGTACTCAAGTGGCCCGGGGACGGTATAGGTATATCCATCTCTACCTTGATACTTCGTGCGTTCTTCTCTTTGAGTAGCTGAAAATGAGGGTTCACCCTTTTCTTCCGGATCGAGGTCAATTAAGACTTCGCCCACAACTGATGGAAGTTCTTTTGCCGTGTGAACGCCATAATCTTTCAATACTTCTTGAATAACAAATGCTCTTGGGTTGCTCCCGAGGACAAGGATTTCTCGGATTGGTCGCTGAGGTTTTTCTTCTTCAGTAGACTGCGTGCCAAACTGTTGAATTGCCTCATCATCTGGAGTTAGGATCCTGTTTCGGTCCATCCGAGCTGATTCTGGAACAAGTACCTGTCGAGAAGCTGACACGAGCTGATCTCGCCGGGATCCTGGCACGAGCAGCCCAGTATTTGTTTCGGTGAGGTCGTTAGGATTGACTTGGCCGCGCAGCTCATTTGGAATTTCCAATTGAGGTCTTTCTAAGCCGAGATTCGCTGGAAGGATAGGTTCTCTGTTTGTTGGCGTATGCAAAAAGCATATCATTTTTTGAAAGCTCGTGCTTAGAGACCTTAGCTCATTGCCCCTGGCGATAATTTCGTTATAATTTGTCCAGGCAAGAAGTTGCCGGGATAGCTCAGTTGGTAGAGCGGCGGTATCGTAAACCGTAGGTCGTGGGTCCGATTCCCACTCCCGGCTCTCTATGGATATTCAAAAAATTACAGACGAAGTCGAAAAAACTTCTTTGCTTTACACCAAAAAATTTGAAATTGAGAGAACGCCTGATTGGTTTATTTTGAAGCTTCAAGAAGAGTTGGGCGAGCTGATTCAGAGTTACTTAATGATGAACGGCCAAGCAAGGAGAAAAGAAAAATCAACTGCAGAGCTAGAGCAAGAGTTCAAGCAAGAAGTTGCTGATGTTTTTGCCCACGTTCTTCTCTTGGCTAAACACAATGATATCGATTTAGAAAAAGAAGTAAAAGCCAAGTGGTTAGTTTGGAATAAGTAGCTATCCAAGTTATCTAATCGAGTGTGCATGAAGAAAATTCGCGTGCTAAAATGAAGTTCACTCATGCCAAATACTCAATACTCCAAATACACCCAAACAGATTATCCAGGACGACCTATGCCAAATTCCACGAGAATTACCTCAAGAAGAGCCAAAGTAATTGAAAATAATTTGCTTTCACAGACGATTTTGTTCGGGGTAATTACCATCGGCCTAATCGTTTTATTTGCCACAATTGTCATTCCTAATGCGATTAAAGTGTTGGGTGGATCGGCCGGAAGCCAAGCCATCACTCAAGGTGATACAGTTCCCCCACAAATTCCTACCATCGCCTCCCCTGTGGAAGCAACAAATAGCGCCAAACTCACTTTAAGCGGCTACAGCGAAAAAGGGAATCAAGTTGTGGTACTGGATAATAGTCAGGAAGTGAAGCGTACGGATGCGAAAGAAGATGGTAGTTTTAGCGTGGATATTGACCTGCAAAATGGCGACAACTCGCTCACTTCTTACGCGATCAAAACATCCAATCAGCTCCAGTCATCGGTGTCTCAAGCATATCTGGTGAAATTCGATAACGAGCCACCTAAACTTGATATTGATGAACCACAGGACAACCAGACGATAAACGGAAATAAGAATCAACAACTTTCAATTAAAGGCATTACTGATGTCGGCTCCCGTGTCTCCCTGAATGACCGGCTCGTGATCGTGAAGAGCGATGGCAGTTTCATCACGAGCTTTCAACTGAATGCTGGAGACAATACGTTGGATCTCAAATCCACTGATCCTGCTGGTAACTTAACCGAGAAGAAGTTAACTATTCATTTCGCACCGTAATTGATGTTTTTGGTAAAGCTAAGAAGCCGAGCCATAAAAGTACGAACGGGTAAATGAGACTGGCATTGAATAAGCCATGGATCAGAACCGCGCCAATTCCTGCCCACAGCCAAGGGTGTTTCAATCCTGTTTTCAAAAGTTGCTGGGTTAAGATAAACAAAAATAAGACTGTTCCGACTACGCCAGTTCCACTCAGTAACATTACTAACCAGTTGTCTGGGACACGGTTATGTCCGGCATCAGGATTGAGCAACTGGTTTTCAGCACTCACAAAGAGTCCTTTGCCCGTCAACCATTGCCATGAGTGAAGTTGCGTCAGCTCATTTTGAGCCGAGGTAGATCTAGAAACAATTGTAGATGTTCTCTCTAATTTCACTCCTTCACCATCTGGTCTTGGGAGTAGCGGAATCGAAATAGCCAACAAGCAGATGCAACCTAGGAGTAAGTAGCTGATTTTTCTCCGGTTTTGTGAGAAGAAATATCCGGCGGTGAGTAGACCACTCATGCCAAAAGCTAGGTACGTAGCTCGAGAATATGTCAGACTGATGCCGATCGTTAGGGTGGTCAGCAGGAGTCCTAGGATGGCTTGTGTGAACTGCCGGGAAACTTGGATTTTAATGAGCTGGCGCTGAAACCAGGTTTGCATCAGTAAGAACATATTCAGAATAAAGATGATGCCAGTAAATCCCGGATCAAGAATCGTTGAGATCAGTCTGAAGTAGTGGTCATCCCAGCCAATCAGCGATAAAAAGCGGGTATCTGGAAGGACTACATATTGCAGCAAGCCAAAGTATAAAATGTAAAAACCTGAGGTGATCATCCCAATTTTTAACGTCTTGGATCGAAGGGTATTGTTTTTACTCAGACGCCATAATGCGTATAAGAAAGTCAGGTAAAACAGTATTCTGGTGGAGTATAAAACTGGGTTGATGAGATTGCCGTTTGTTACAGCTGCTGCTAGCCAACCAACAATCGTCCAAATAATAAACAGCTTGATGGGTAATCCTATTTTACTCAACGAACTTATGATTTCTCTAAGGATTTTGGGTTCGGAAAATCCCATTAAAATCAGGAAAACAGCCATCAGGATTTCGTGCAAGTAGATACTAATTGATGAGTAAATGGTGAATTTCTCTAATTGACCAAAACTGACAGTGGCAAAGAAAAGGAGTAACAGTAGTGGCATCCAAATTTTCTGCTTCATTGTTCCTCGTAGAGAGTGGCTCTCAAACCAAAAGAATGGAGGCTCATGGTGACAGCGTAAATCAGGCCTCGCCACCCATCTAGTAGGCCAAGCTTGAGAAAGTAGTTATAGAGAAACTTGCCCACCGGCCAAGCAAAAAGTGAAAGGAAAGAGACATGCTGTCGATCTTTCTTTCGTAAGGCAACCTCTAGCTGAATGTATTTCAAAACTGAGCCGATAAACTCCGAGAAATCTCTGTGAGCATAATGCTTGAGGACAACTTGTGTGTGAATAACGTTTCCATCAACTCTGGCCTTTTCGTGTACTGGTCTTTCATATCGAAAGTAACCCTGGCGAAAAATTCGAAGTATATGGACATTTCTTACCTCTCCCCAATTCAGTTCTTTGCCATGAAACACATCTTTCCGATGAATGTAAGCGCCCTGCCAATCTTCTCGATCTAAGAGAGCAGCCAAAACAGTTGGTGCTGCTGCATCTACAACCTCATCGCTGTCAACAAAGAAAAGAATTTCCTCTTTGGCATGTTTGGCTGCCTCGTTCCGATATGCAGAAAAATCACTTTGATTGATTGAAGTATGTACAATAGTGAATCCGGTTTTCTCAATCCAAGATGGAACGTGATCAGCTCCGGTCCAGTAAATAATTCGATCACTTGCCCATTCAGTAGATTCAACCACTTGTTTTAAAATAGCTTGATCCTGATGTGCCAAAATGATGAGTGAGATGGGAAGTTTTGTCATAGTGCTACTCTTTAGCAGTAAATGTATTCCAGAGACCTAGCGAAGCGACACCAAACGTAATTAATCTTGAGACGATCACAGCGTTCACCGCTCCAGCCAGACCGCCGGTTGGCGCCCATAAAAAGATGAGGAGAATTAAAGTGGTGACGTTGACGAACAGGCTCAGATTGAGCCAAAAATATTGCTTTACAGATGTAAATAAATTTTGAGTTAAAAGCACAAAACTTTGAATAAGGCCAGCTACGGCCAATAAAGGTAAAATTGGCTCAACACCAAGCCATTTTCCTCCACCTAAGATGATCTCAACGATAAACTTTGGAAAGACAATCAGCGGCAACGAAATCAAAGCAAACGCCCCAACGGAGGTCAAAGTTGATTTCCAAAATGCTTTTCTTAATCGATCTGAATCACGGAAGATGCGGACGTAGACTGGGAATGTGGCATGTTGCACAGATTTAGCTAGTTCTAAATTGAATTTATGACTTAATGAATAGCCCTGAGCATAAATGCCTAAGGCAGTTGTGTTCACAACCTTTCCGATCATCAAGTTATCAACATTTTGAACCGCGTACCCCAGAGCGGCTGACAGATTCAAGCTCTTGGCATTATGGAAGATTTCTTTTGCTCGAGAGGAAATATACGCAAAGCGAGGTCTCTCTTTAAAGAAGAGGAACGTAATTAAAACTTCAAAAAGCGCTGAACAGATCATGCCAAGAATGAAGGCCATTGAGGACTTGATAATGAAGGCAAATATGATGGCCGCAATGACATCAATAATGACTAAAGATAATCGATAAATGGAGTCTCTAAAGAAGAACAAGTTTTTGTGCAAACCCACCACGGCCGGATTGATAAAGCCTCGGATAGCAGGGACAAAAGCAGCTACTGCCGCTAACGTCAGCAAGACATCTTCATGATAGATGCTTCGCATCGCGATACCCATTAGAACGATCAAAATCGCAATTGCAAATCCTCTAAAAATAGAAATGACCCAGGCGGTGTCCAGAAAATAGCTGACGCTCCGCTCAGACTGAACGATGGTGGTGTTAATACCCGTTTCAGTAAATGACTCCATCGTGCCAAGCAGGACAGCCACAAGTGAAAAAAGTCCAAAGTCATGTGGTGACAAAAGTCTTGCTAAAAAGAAGATTTTGATTGCGGCTGCTAATGCCGTTGCAAAGGTGACAACGCCACCTAAACTAAAACCGCTAAAAACTTGTCGTCGGTATCCCATGAGATTTATTGTAACAGGTTTTCCTCATTGAATCTGTGACCTTGTCCAAGCATAATAATCTCCTATGAACGGAATCGTTAACTCTATTGGTAGTTTCTTTTTGGACATTATTGAGACGGTCGTTATTGCCCTGTCTATTTTCTTAATTATCTATTTATTTGTTGCTTCGCCACATCAAGTGAATGGCCAGTCCATGGTCCCAAACTTTCAGAGTGGTGACTATGTTTTGTCTGATAAAGTGAGTTATCGAATTGGTCAACCTAAACGAGGTGACGTGATCGTTTTTCACGCACCAGAAGCTGCAAACTGTCCTAAAGGAACAGGCTGTGACTTCATTAAACGCGTGCTTGGTTTACCAGGTGAAACGATGACGGTTCATGACAATCACGTGTATGTGAATGGTCAGCCGATTGAAGAGCCATACATTCCAAGTGATTTTGATACTTTGCCGGGTCCAGCAACCAAGGACAAATCAATTACGTTAGGCCCTGACGAGTACTTTGTGTGTGGAGATAACCGGCCTTATTCAAGTGACTCTCGAAGTTGGGGACCAATTACCAAAAACGAAATTGTAGGCAAAGCCTTCTTCCGCTACTGGCCGTTGCAATCTGCCGGCAAGATTGAACATGCTAGCTATGCATTTTAAGTGAGTTGTGTTATACATAAATCGAAAAGAGACAGCTGAGCGCTATGACAACACCGCATCCTCAAATATTACCTGTGAATCAACTTCAACCTAACCCTCTCCAACCCAGAGGAAAGGTGATGGCTGAACAGCTAGATGAACTCGTTCAATCTGTGAAGCAGTATGGGATTTTAGAGCCGATTATCGTGGCTCACACTCCTGCTGGCTATCAAATTATTGCTGGTGAACGCCGATGGCGTGCTGCCAAACAAGCTGGTCTGAAAGAAGTGCCAGTGCTGGTGAAAGTAACGACTCCCAAAGGCATGTTGGAGATGGCGATTATTGAAAACGTGCAGCGGGTTGACCTATCTGCCATGGAGCGCGCCCAGGCATTTCAGCAGTTAATTCGTGATTTTCATTTTTCTCAAAGTCAAATTGCTGAAAAAATCGGTAAATCTATTGCTTATGTGACGAACACCTTGAGACTCCTGAACCTGCCGGATGCTATCAAAGATGGAATGGCTGGTTCATTAATTACGGAAGGTCATGCACGCGCTTTAGCCGGACTGGATGACGAACGAGCCCAAGTGGAAGTTTATAAGATTTTGCTGCGAGAGAATGCCTCTGTTCGCCGAGCTGAAGAGCTCGTCCGCCGAGTGAAACATCAACTGCCGGTGAATGCCGACTCTCAGCCTCATCAAAAGCCTAATCGATTAAAAGATATGCCAAGTAACTTGTCACCTCACTTGGATGTCTGGCAAGCCCAACTCCAAGGTCTTTTTAATCCAAAGTACTCAAACGTGAAGTTAACGCAGTCAAACAGACAGACCAAGGTAACCTTTATTTTTAAAGGGAATCCAGATGTCATTGAAGACCAACTCAAAGTTATCTTAGAGAAAATGAAAAACGATTAACCGTTATTTATTTAATAACGTTAACGACAGTTCTACCCAATCGTTTTGAGAAAGTGACTGCTCCATCAAGCATGGAGAAGATAGTGTAGTCATGACCCATAGCTACACCTTTACCAGGCTTGTAGAGGGCACCGTGTTGGCGAACGATGATGTTACCGACTTCGACTTTTTCACCACCAAATTTTTTAACACCTAAGCGTTTACCGCGTCGTTGATGATGTTGTCTAACCGCTCCACCAGCTTTAACATGAGACATATATTTACCTCGAGTTTACTTTTTTATGAAATACAAATTGCCAAACTTGTCTTTGCACAATTGCCTGTGGGCGATGGTACATGATCGGTTCGGAAACAGGAGTATAGCCAAGAACTGCTAACTTGTCAATCAGTTTCTCGAGAGAATAGACGGTTTTACCATCTACCACGTATGGGAAAATGATAACTAAGGCAGCTTTGTCGTTTAAAATTTTGGTCCATTGTCTAAATGCGCCCCAGTACATCTTCTCTAAACCTTTGAAAATGTTTGGTAATTGAATGGCTTGTGGGTTTGGTTTACCCAAGAATGGCTCAGTTACCATCAAATCAACTGGTTTTTGGAGTTGCTCAGGGGTAACTAAAGTGGCATCACTGTAAAATACAAAGCCGTCAACTTCTCGTTGATAGGTTTTGCCAAACCACTCAAGATTTGCTTGAGTGCCGAAAACAGAGTCTTTATCCAAATCAGAGCCAGCAACTGACAACTGAAGCACTAGTGCCTCGAGTAAAACAGTCCCTGATCCACAAAATGGGTCGTATAAAAATGGTGTTCTCGTTTCAGCGTCAGTTCCCTGCTCTTTTTTCCAATTTCCTCGAGCCAAGTTGGTCATCATTCTAGCTAATTTAGGAGGTAACATACCCTTTTTTCGGTCAGCATATGGCTTAACGCGATCTCTGACTGTCCAGTCATCGATGTCTTGGGTGGCCAAAGTGTGTGTGAAAATTGTATCTTCATCAACTCGAATCACTGATAACTCGATTAAATCTTGATGGGTCAAGACGGCAGCCGTTAAGCCACCTCGAGAACCCTCAATGAATCGAGAAGGAATATTTCGAGCTTTTAATCTGTTTTTGATGAACTGGTTTTGAATTTTTGGAATGTTGTCGCGATTTAACTCGGCAATGGCAAAAGTTGGTTTGGGAAATTGAGCTAAGTAAGCCGCAATGTAATCAAGCAAAGTCTCTTCATCAACTTGATTGAAGACACCAACTTGCTTCATAACTTTGAGTGAACCACCAAGCTGATTAAAGAGGGCAATTGCTTGCTCATCGCTCTCTAATTCTGCCTGCACAAGATCAGCCGTTAAGTTAATAACGTTTGGATCTGGTAAAACAGCTTTCAATTCCTGAATGGAAAGATCTGGTGTTCGGCCAATGAGAAAAAAGTAGGTATTTAACATGATGGGCAGTTCTCTTCTTCTCGAGCCAAGCGAATTAGGCGATCTTGACTACTTCTAAAGTCGTTTCTGAGGCTCGGAAACCTTTGACGCGTCGGTAACGAGATTTGGCTCGGTACTTGGCGACACGAATTTTTTCGCCTTTATCGTGACCAACTACTTTTAAGGTCACTAATGCTTTATCTACTAATGGTGCACCAATTTTAACAGTTTCGCCATCAACAGACATTAAGACATCAGAGATTTTAAGCTCGTCGCCTTCCTTGTTTTCCAGGCGTGTAACTGTAATTTGTTCACCTTCGGCAACTTTAAGTTGCTTACCGGCTAACTGAATGACTGCGTATTTCATAAAACTCCATAACTACTAAGTTTGTGTCAAGAGAAGGAATTATATCACGAAATCTTATCGGATATGTAGGGAAGGCTGCTTTTTGAACTCTTTGATCATTGATTGGACACATCCATACTGAAAACAAAGGGTTAAGACAGAACTTCCGCCATAGGAAATCAGAGGTAAAGTGATGCCGGTAATTGGCAAAAGGCCAATATTCATACCGATATTAATTGAGGCTTGCACCGCCAACATGGTAGCGGTGATGAAGCAGAAGTACTTTTCAGCTGGATGGCTGGCTAAATAACCCATCAAGATGAAGAAAAAAGTTAACGAGGTGTACAGACCAACCACGAGGGCGGAGCCGATTAAGCCCGTCTCTTCTGCAAAAGAAGCAAAGACAAAGTCGGTTTGCCGCTCTGGGAGAAACCTTAAATGGGACTGAATGCCTTGACCCAGTCCCCTGCCGAGTACTTGACCGGATCCAACGGCTATCACTGACTGAATGGCATTATAACTGGCTGAACTAGCATGATCTGAAACGTTAATAAAAGAAGTTACCCGCTGCTTTTGATACGGCAGAAGCAGAAAGTTCCAGGCTACAAAGATAGTGATTACTGCTAATCCGGCAATTCCCAAGATGTACTTCACCTTAGTCTGAGACAGAAAGAATAAACTGGCCATCGCCATCACATAAATCACCGTAGAACCTAAATCAGGCTGAAGGAAGATTAATACGGCAGGTAAGCCTGCTAAAAAGCCAAAAGTAAGCAATGAGCGAATGTTTTGCAGTGGATGTTTGGTGACATAGTGCGAAAGGAGTAAACCTACCGACACCACCGCCAACTGAGATGGTTCCACATGGATCGGTCCAACAGGAATCCAACTAACTGCGCCGCGAGTGACTTTACCAATGACTTGCGTCAACAGCAGTAGAAAAATCAGTAACGCGTATAAGTATGGGGAAACCTTTAACCATTGGCTGAAACTGATTTTCGAGGCCGCAATAAAGATGCCTGCACCCATTAGGAAAAATATGATTTGTTTGGAAAGCAAGGTAGGTGCCACACTTCGGAGAACAAGAATACTTATCGCCGAGAGACAGAGCATGAAAAACGGCAGTAACCAATAACGTAGCATACTCTGCTAGAGTAACGAGTTTCTCGAGCTGAGTCTAGAGCTGATTACGCTACAATCTTGGCAACTTCGCCCTTGGACAAAGTACTCTTTGTCTTGGTTTGGATCTGCTCAGTCCAGTCTGTTGGCCAATCAGGCAACTCGACTTTGACTTGATCATGGACGCCCACTCCAGCATCTTTTCTGAGCTGCTGAATTTGACGCATGGCGTCTCGAGCTTTTCCTTCTGCAATCAGTTCCGGAGTGAGTTCTGTGTTGAGTTCGACTGCAAAATGACCATCGGTATTTTTTGACCACTCAATTTTTTTGACATTGATTTCCGCCAAGATTAACTCTGCTACGTCTTTATCTGGCAACTCTTGAGAAGTTGAGACTTTAACGCTGGCGAGCGGTTGGCGAAGCTTAAATCCTTTGACTTGTCTTTCCTTATGAGCTGCTGTCACTAAGTTCATGGCTACTTGCATGTCTGCAGCCAGTTTTTCTTGGTACCACTCAGCTTTGCCTTTTGGCCAGTCAGTTAAGTGAACAGACTTCTCTTCTCCAGTCAGCTGCTGATAACTCATGTCACTGAAAAATGGTGCTAATGGTGCGAAAAGTTGGGCTAAAGTAACCAGAACATAGCCAAATACCTGAGCTGACTCTTGTCCTTGTTGATCTGTTTGTTTGAGTCGTTCGCGACTTTGTCTCAAGTACCAGGTTGAAAGTTCATTCACGAACTCGATTAAAGAACGGCTAGATTTGACTACGTCATAATTGTCCATATCGGCCGTTACGTCACGGATGACGACTTGCAGATGAGAAAGGAGCCATCTGTCCATCACGTGATTGACCTTTCCAGGAGCTTGCGTGACGTCTAATTTAGGAGTAGTGAGATTGCTTTCTACAAATTGCTTGTAGAAGGACAACAGATTCCACCAGATGACGAAGACTTTTTTACGTAACTCACTGACTTCTTTTTCACTAAAGTTCAGATTATCTGCTTTCATCACCACTGAGCTCATCAAATAAAGTCGCAAACTATCTACGCCATATTTATCGATGACCAGTTTTGGATCAGGATAATTTTTCTTTGACTTACTCATCTTGGTGCCGTCTTCAGCTAAGATGGTGCCGGTTGTTAAGGCATTCTGGAAAGAAGGCTTATCAAACAGGCCGACTGACAAGACGTGCATACAGTAGAACCAGGCTCTCGTCTGGGCGATGTACTCTGAAATAAATTGAGCTGGGTAGTTTTTTTCAAACCAATCCTTGTTCTCAAAAGGATAATGTTGGGCGGCAAAAGGCATGCTGGCACTCTCAACCCAGCAGTCAAACACCTCTGGAATTCGGCGGCCTTTTACCGTCTTAGCATCATCAATCCACAGTTCAATATCATCGATGAATTGCCGATGAATGTCAGTTAAATTCTCAACTTGCTTTGGATCGACTGCCCATTGTTTCAACTCGGCGATTGAACCCACTACTCGATACTGAGGCACTTTACCAGCGCTCTTCCAGATTGGCATTGGATTTCCCCAATACCTAGATCGCGAGATGTTCCAATCTGGGGCAGTCTCTAACCCTTTGCCAAATCGGCCATACTTCAGATGATCTGGGAACCAGTTGATACTTTCGTTTGCCTCAACCAGCTTGGATTTTAGTTTTTGAACATTGAAGAACCAGGCTGGAACTGCGTTGTAGAACAACGGCGTTGAACAGCGGTAACAGAATGGGTAGGAGTGCTTATATTTTTCAGCCAAAAACAGTAATTCTCGGCTGGTTAAGTCATCAATGACCCATTGCTCAGCTTTCTTGTAGAAGACACCTTTCAGTGGTTCTACGAAGTCTAAGAATCGACCTTGATCATCGAGTGTTGGGACGCATGGCAAGTCAACCTTTTGTGCCAAAGCGTAGTCATCTTCACCAAAAATTGCAGCGGTGTGGACAATGCCTGTTCCCTCACTCAAACTGACGAATGGAGCTGATGTCACGTAGTAGGCTTTCTTATCGCCAACTGGCATGTAGGTGTACAGTGGCTCATATTCAAGACCCATCAAGCATTCACCGGTCACTGTTTGAAGGACTTCTGGGTGATGCACATCTTGCAACTTCATTAACTCAGTCACTTTGTCTTTCGCCATCCATAATAATTCCCCGTTGAACTCCACTTGGCTATACTCTGCATCGGGCAAGACAGCTAAAGCCACGTTTCCAGGCAATGTCCAAGGGGTAGTCGTCCAGGCTAACAGGTACTCTTCCCTCTTAGCGTGCTCGGCGTGATCTTTAGCAAATTTCTCTAACTGTTGATTACGAGGAGTATTTTTCTTGACCTTAAACTTCACATAGACTGAATTGTCTTCTACATCTTTGTAGGAGTTATCCATGGCAATTTCAAAGTTGGAAAGTGGTGTGGCACAGCGTGGGCAGTATAAAACGACTTTTCTGCCTTCATAGACATTGCCGCGTTTGTACATTTCTGAGAAGCCCCACCAGATAGATTCCATGTAACTGGTATCCATCGTTTTGTAAGACTCCTTAAAGTTGACCCATCGGCCGATTCTATCGATGATGACTTCCCATTCTTTATCAAACCGGAAAATAGCGGCTCGGCAAGCATCATTAAAATTGCCAATGCCGTACTCTTCAATGCCTTTTTTACCACCTTTAAGATCTAGTTCTTTTTCGATGATGTTCTCGATTGGCACGCCATGACAATCCCAACCCCATCGTCGAGCTACCTGGTATCCTTTCATCGTCCAGTATCTTGGGATGACATCTTTGATGGTTGATGCCAAGATATGCCCATAATGTGGTAACCCAGTTGCAAATGGAGGCCCGTCATAGAAGACATATGAATGGTCTGCGGGTCTTGAGTCTACTGACTTCTCAAACGTCTTATCTGCTTTCCAAAAAGCTAACTGCTCTTCTTCAAGTTTTGGAAAATCTGGTGTTTTACTAAAATCAATTTTTTTCATCTTCTCTCCTTAATATACAAAAAAAGCCTCCATCACCCAAAAATAGTTTTGAGCAATGAAGGCTTCCCGAATTTTCGGAAAAGGTACCAACCTCATGTTACTTAGTTCCTGCGATTACGGGCTTACCCGGAAAGATCTACTTTGCGACTTCTTAGAGAACTCGCATTTCTGCTCTCACCTCGTCCATTGATGATGAACTCAAACGGTTTAGCAGAATTATACACAATTTCGAGGTATAATGTCCAACGAGTATTTTTGCTGGAACGATAGCATCAATTTGAGCGAAAATATTCAGATCCTTAATAGCTTATATTTCAAGAACCGTTAACGCTCGTTCAATCTCGGACGTAGCACCACATAGAATTGGAGAAGAAAAGTGAAAACGTATCGTACTGTGACTCTTAAAGCAGGTGCAGTAACATGGGGCATTCAAGCTCATCGTAACCCCTACCTGAGTACCCAACCTGATATTGCCTATGTTATCTTCGGCCAAATTGGTCTAGCTAATTCCTTGGCAGTTGTCCCGGTTAAGGTAACCGAGCGTCAGCAAGAGACTCTCATCTCTAATGGAAGCGTGCTTGTTGAGTACGCAGCTATTTCGGCCACACCTGAAGGTTTGCCGATCTTAATCTCGGCCTCTGGTGAAAGTGGTGACGGGCTGATTACCCTGTTTGAGACGCCGATCGGTACCAAAGGCAATGACCTGACTGGTGATTGGAATCCTCAAACCTTTCCTACTGAGGAGCAGTTGGCACGAGCAACAGTGACTGTCATACAACCATTTTTGCCATTTCCGGGCCAAGAGATTGCCAAAGGTCAGTTCGGCCAGATCGGTGACACCGGTTTGTTCATGGCCTCGCACGTGTTGGCCCTCATGCCATCTGCTGTCTGGTTCAGCGATGTAGTACGAAATGACGATGTTGAAAAATCGATCAGAAACTTCTACTACTGGGATCAGGTTTCGCTGAAGTCGATGACTTGGGAAGAGCGGGTGCGGCGAGGTTTTATTTCGCCGAATCAAATGCGAGTCGTACTCAATCAGAAGGTAACGATTCCGGCAGAGCTTTTTTGGCAACTTGTGGAAGCTTGTCCGAACTCGGCGCTGGTTACCGCCGCAAAGAAGGCTCTTGAAAGTTAAGTATTAATCTTAGAACCCGTGTGCTTGGACAGCCGCGGGTTTTTTATTGGTTATTTTTTATTTCGCAGAAATGCTGGGATATCAAACTCGTCTTCAAACTCGTTGGCACCGCCAACTTGAGAAACTGGCAATGAGTTGTCATTTGTATCAGCTGTCTCATCCTGTGTTTGTTGTAACATTGGATTGATAGGTGGTGGCGAGACTTGTTGAGTTGATTGTTGAGCTGGTTGAGCAGAACGATTGAAACCCAGCAAATCACCAAATGAGTGCTGTTTGACTACTGGTTGCTGCTGACTCATTAAGACGTCAGATTTAAGGATTGGCTGAGTAAATGAGGTTGGAGCTCTGTCAATTTTTGGTTCTTCTCGAGTTTCCGGTTGAACTGGTGCTGGAGCAGCCATTCGAGAAAGCCGGGTGTTTGATTCTCTACTGAATGAACCGAACATCGTCTTCTGAGACGAAGCGTAGCCGAGTTGTCGTTCATCAAAGCCGGTAGCAATGACACTGATTTTAATGGTTGAGCCAAGCTGTTCGTCAATTGTGGCACCGAAGATGATGTTAGCATCTGGAGCAGCGGCACTAGCGATGATGGTTGAAGCATCAGAAACTTCACTCATGGCCATATCTGGGCCACCAATGATGTTGTACAAAATACCTTTCGCGCCATCAATTGAAACTTCTAAGAGTGGAGATGAAATAGCCATCCTGGCGGCTGCTGCAGCGCGGTTTTCACCACTAGCCTGCCCAATACCCATCAAAGCAGAACCTGAGTCTGACATAATTGTTTTGACGTCAGCAAAGTCCACGTTAATAAGTCCAGGAACAGTGATTAAATCGGAAATACCCTGCACACCTTGACCTAAGACATTGTCCGCTAAGCGGAAAGCATCAAGGAGGGTCATTTTTTTATCAATTACATCCATTAAACGTTGGTTTGGAATGACAATGAGCGTATCAACATTTTCTTTGAGGTTTTCAATTCCCTCTTCAGCAGATTGCATTCGGCGAATACCTTCAAAGGCAAATGGTTTCGTAACGACGGCAACGGTTAAGGCGCCGGATTCTTTGGCAATCTCAGCAATAATGGCTGAAGCCCCTGTTCCAGTACCACCACCCATACCGGCGGTGATAAATACCATATCAGAATCGTATAAAAGGTCTTTTAGCTTCTCGCGACTTTCCTCGGCTGCAGCTCGGCCCACCTCTGGATCTGCGCCAGAACCTAACCCTTTAGTAAAGTTACTACCGATTTGAACTTTTGTTTCAGCTTTTGAGGAAAGAAGGGCTTGAGCATCAGTATTTACCGTGATGAACTCAACGCCTTGAATCTGATTTGAAGAGATCATGGAGTTGACGGCATTACCGCCGCCACCACCTACACCAATGACTTTGATTTTAGCGAAAGTTGTATTTGTCGGTTTAACCAAACCCATGCGACTCCTTTACGATGTGGTGGTAGTGTATCATTTTTCTTTGAGCTGTGAGGGGGAAAATACGAAACAAGTTTCGGTTTCTCGCCTCGTTAAAAAACTATGGAATGATTGACTTAATTAACTGCACAATTTTGTTGGAAATTTGATCAAGTTTTACATTCTTCATCATGTCGCTGATCCGAACAATCTTTTGTGGAGGTTGTGAAATGTTGCGGCGTGATGCGTAAACAAGCAGCCCAATACTGGCGGCAAATGAAGGCTTCTGGATATCATCAATCAAGCCCTTGAGCTCGGTTGGTTTGCCTACTCTGGCTGGCAAGTTCAGGGTTCTTTTGGCAATCTCGACAATACCTACTGTTTCCGCTCCACCACCAGCTAAGACAAGTCCGGCTGGAACGAGTGGAAGTAAGTTGTGTTTTTGGAGTTCCTTGGCAATGAGAGCAAACATTTCCTTCATTCGTGGCATCATAATACCCTCAACGATTGTTCGTTTGGAAAGATCGTCTTGATTCTCGCTCAAGCCGAGCTCTTCAAGGTTGAGCTGGTCTTCTTCTTTTTGTCGTTTTTTGAAATCTTCTTTTGATTCACCGACGTGTGGTTTCATGGTGAAAAATTGATCATGAGTCAAGGCAAGTTTAATTTTTTCTGCTGCATCCAAGCTTAATCGGCAACCTAAAGCAATGTCCTGAGTGATGTGTCTGGCGCCAATTGGCAATACTCCAGAATACGTTAAAGCTCCTTCAACATACGCGCAGACAGAGGTTGATCCAGCGCCAATATCGACAAGTACCACACCCAACTCTTTTTCTGTTTCAGTCAAAACAACTTCAGCAGAGGCGAGACCTGCAAAGACGAAGCCATCTAACTCGAGACCTAAGTCTTGAACGAGTTTGGCTAAGTTTCTGAGGGACGTTGATTGGGCGGTGATAATATGTGCTTCTGCTTCCAGTCGAACACCGGTCATTCCAACAGGATCCTTAATGCCAGCTTGTGAATCCACGGCAAAATCTCGAGGCACAACGTGGACAATTTCTCGAGCTGATGGTAACGAGACGGCCCGTGCTGCTTCAAGCACTCGGGAAACATCTTCTTGAGTAATTTCTTGAGTTGGAGCTGAAACTGCTACGACACCCTTAGAATTTTGAGAGGCAATATGTGTACCAGAGATAGAAACAGAAACTGAGTGAACTTCAACTCCAGCCATTCTTTCTGCAGCATCAACACTTTCAGTCATGGAACCAAGCACATCTTCCAGATCTACGATCTGACTCTTTCGCATGCCACGAGTAGGAACTGCAGAGACACCTAACACTTGAATTTCTCGAGTGTCTGGCTGAGTGGTGGCAATTAACGTCACGCACTTGTCTGTGCCCACGTCAATGACGGCTATATTTTGTCCTCGCTGCATATCTCTTAGAATAACAAAGATTCTCCTGATTGTGTGGAGCGGTTTTCAACTTCAAGTTTTTAAAACAGGATATTTGAATCGTAAATCAATTGTTTTAATGGGTTGTTTCACCATCTTCACGTTTATATTCTCTACGATATACGCGAGTTTATCAACTTGTGCTGCCACTCCTTGAACGCTTAATTGTGCAACTTTTTGGTCAGGTAATTCAAGTGCGATTTCATCATTGTTTATCAAACTGATTTTCTGAACTTGGAGATGTTTGGTCTCAATTTGACTGATCATGCTAGAAAGTGCTTGATGAATATCTGGATCAAGGTTCGATCGAAGATTTAAGCTTTGATACATTTCATCTGGTATCTGAATAATTGGCAGTGTGGACTGGTTTGTCTGATTGATGACAGTGCCTGTTTCATCAACCAAGTAAAGGTTCTCTTGAGTAGCAGCTTTGACAGCATAAAGCTCTGATGCTGGTAAAAAGTTCACTACAATCGTATCTGGCAACTGTTGTTTGAACTGATATCGATGAAGAGATGGTTGATATCGGCTAATTTTCTGAAGCTGAGCATCAATATCTACTTGAAACAGCGATTTGCCTAAGTCCTTATTGAGTTCTGCTTGTAAGTAATCTGGGCAGTTTTCTACGCCATCGATCGTACAGGTGATTTTTTTAATCCCAAAAGTATGATTCAGCTGAATAAATATGAGGGAGAAAACCGTCAGAAAACACAAGATTCCAGTCACCAGGAGTTGTTTACTTCTCATGTCCAACTTTTTCAATTACTTGATACAAAAGTTCGTCTGCATTACTGATTTGCGCTGATTTGATACTTTGTAATTTTGCCTTAAGTGCTTCATGGTTTTTCTTTAGCTCATTAAGAGCGGTTAAAAGGTGAGGTTCATCAAGTTCTCTTTGAGCCAGATAAATTGCTCCTCCACGCTGGACCAATGACAGGGCATTTTTACTCTGTTCATCATTTCGGGCATGAGCCAGTGGAATAAAAATGGTAGGAACCTGCGCAAAAATAACTTCTTGAACGGTGTTCGCTCCGGCTCTGGAAATCATTCCCCAGACGTGCTGATATACCCAGCCCAGTTCCTCTTCGGTAATCCACTCACGTACCACATATTGAGTTGCCAGTTCTTTGACTGATTTAGCGGCTGCCAGTTCCAGTTCTTGTTTGTAATTGTTCGTGGTGGTGGAGTTGCCACATTGGTGCAGCACGTCCCACTCCTTCAATAACTCGGGTAAGATGAGTTGAATAGTGTGATTAATCGATTGTGAGCCTTGGCTACCTCCGGCGATATACAACAGTGGTCGTTGAGAAGGCGGCATTGCCCAGTCCGGTTTTGCTTTCTTTTGCCAAAGACCTTGTCGAATTGGGTTACCGGTTAAGACAACTTTATTCTTTGGAAATGATGAGGCGGTTTCTGGAAATGAAATGGCAATTTTGGTGGCAAAGTGAGCAATGAATCTATTTGCGGTACCCGGTGCGGCAGTTTGTTCATGAGTTACTACTGGAATTCCTCGTAGCCAGGCTGCCAGGGCAAATGGAACTGCCAGGTATCCTCCAAATGACAAAAACAAATCAGGCTGCTCCTTTTTAAGGATAGTTGATGCTCTCAGAAAAGAACCAATGAATTTAAAAAACTGAAGTGGCAATAGAAGTGGTTGAGTTAGGTCAACTTTCCCCGAGTCAAACTCCAGGAAAGGTATGCCTCGTTTCTCAACCTCTTCTTTTTCTACACTTCTCTGTTGCAATGTCGTTTGACTGAATTTTCTACCTACAAAAAGAATAGAATCTTTTTTTTGTGAAAGCACGTAGTCAATCGCTGACAAAGCTGGAGTTAAATGTCCTCCCGTAATCAGAATTTTCATGCCTCACCTTTTCGACCCAATTGAATCAATATACCTATCACAAATAATACCATCATCAATGAGGTCCCCCCATATGAGAAAAATGGTAATGGAATCCCAGTCAATGGCACTAGCGCCACAATTGCAGACAAGTTTAAGACAATCTGCATACCAACCCAAATTAGCAGTCCCATTGAAAACAGATACTCATAGGTGCCAGGTTTTGTTTTTTTCGTGATTTGGTGAATCGTGCGAATGAAAAATGCAAATAAGGCAATCAAGACAACCGACCCCAGAAAGCCAATTTCCTCAGCCACGATAGCAAATATTGAGTCGGTACTTGCTTCAGGAATATAAGAAAACTTCTGTCTTGATTTGCCAATTCCTTCACCCATTAATCCTCCATTGCCCAGGGCAAGGGTGATTTGATGAATGTGGAAGCTGGCGCCTAAAGGATCGGCCTCAGGATTCAAGAATGTGGTCACTCTTTGTAGCCGATATGGCGAGAAATAAATGATCAGGATGAGTAATACTGCTCCTAACCCACCGATCATCGTGAATGTTTTGAGTGGTGCGCCTGCTAAAAAGTACATTCCGAATGCAATTGCCAGTACAATTAAAGCAGAGCCCATATCGGGTTGTTTGAGCAACAGAGCACTGGGTAGCAAAGTTAAGAACAAGAAAGGCCCCAACTTCTGATGCTCAGTCATCCATTTTGCAAAAAAAGAAACGATGGCAAACTTTAAGACTTCAACTGGCTGTAAACTGAAGCCAGGAAGATAGAGCCAGCGCCTTGCTCCATTTACCTCACGGCCGATTACTGGGAGAAAGGTGGCAATTAATAAGAGAATTGAGAGACCATATAAAGCAGGTGAGATTTTTTTCCAAAACGGAATTGGAATGAGCGAGCCGGCAATAAGTCCAGCCATGCCAATGCCCAGCCACATTGCCTGTTGTCTTACAAAATAAAACGGATTGCCAAACGTTGAGTATGCTTCTGCAACAGATGCTTCAAAAACAAAAAGTAAGCCTAACGCACAGAGGATGAGCGTTAAGATGAAAAGTACTTTCTGTGGGGCAGCAACAGATTTCTTAATATTCATGGCTGATCTAACTCTTGTATCCAATGTCGGAATTGAGCCGCTTTATCTTGATAATCATGGAACTGTCCAAAGCTGGGAGAAGCTGGTGAAAGAAGCACGACGTCGCCTCTCTTGGTTTTTTCAAATGAAATTCTGACAGCCTGCTCCATGGTATCGACCAAATGCATCTCTGGGAATTGGTCAGGAGAGTATGTAGCTTCGATGAGCTGCTTCATTTTCTCTCCAGATGGTTTGAAAAATATAACCACTGGAATTTTTTTCTTCACAACTTCCTCAACAATTAATGAGTACTCAATCCCCCGATCAAATCCACCGAGCATGACCACTTTGGCTTGAGGGTACGCTTGAATTGCTGCAATGGCCGCCTCTGGAATTGTGGCGAGCGTATCATCGATAAAGGTGACTCCACTTTTGGTTGTAATAGGCTCTAAACGATGGGACAAAGGTTGAAAGGTTTGAATAGTTTGAACAACACTTGCATTGTCAATCGAAGTCACTTCAGCGAATTGAAGTGCAGCTGGTAAATCTTGAGTTAAGAAAACGTCACTCAGCGATGTCTGCACATTTTCTAAAAGGGCTATCTCATCCCGACCTGCGTAAGGTTGAAATGGTTTCTTTATACCTTTGCTCTGGGTGGCAAACTTTTTGATGAGTGGCTCATTTTCGTTATAAATGCTGTAGTCACTTTCACCTTGAAATTTCAGAATATTTGCTTTAGCTAGCACGTACTCATCAATAGTTCCGTGATAATTTAAGTGTTCAGAAAAGATATTCAATAGAATTGCCCAGTGCGGACTAAAGGTGACCGCTTGGAGTTGATAACTGGACATCTCCATAGCCACAACTGTCTCATCGGTGATTTGACTAACAATTTCAAATGGTGGGATGCCAATGTTTCCGGCCAACAGGGCAACCTTATTAGCTGCTAAAAGTAGTTGATAAATAAATGTGGTCGTCGTGCTCTTGCCCTTTGTTCCTGTAATGCCTACCGTTTGATTTCGATACACTCTCAAGAATTCGTTCAACTGTGATGTAATTATTCCGTCATGCTTTATAAACTCTTGTAATTGTGGCTCCGTCAAAGGGATGCTTGGTGTTTTAAAAATAACATCATATCTTTCAAGACCGAGAAGATACTCTGATTTACCAAGAATAAGATTGACGTTCTCCTGATCTACTTCACTTAATTGAAGTGTTTCAGCTTGATCCATAACATTTAATATTTTCCCTGGGAAAAGTTGCTTGAGCTGTTCTAAGGTACTAATGCCTTCTTTTCCTAATCCTAAAACGAGAAGTTCTTTGTTTTGATAAAGATGTGCGAGGGATGTAGTCAGTTTATTCATAAATGCCTAAGGCAGCTTTTAAAATTGATTTGAATTCTGTGGGCAGATGAGAATCATTTTGGTAACCCTTCAAAAATTGTCGTGCGTCATCAGCAGTCTGTTTGACGTCTCCCACAATTTCTTTGGCGGTTTTCCAGAGCAGACTCATCTGAGCATCCTCATTCCGCTCTAAGGCTAATGCCAAAGCGTAAATACTTTCTTGCCTGGTTCCAACACATTCGAGTGATTTGACCTCAATTTGACCAGTCAGTTCTTGGAGGATTGGTTTCAGATTTGGTTTAGCAAATAAATCTTGACCCCAAATGGCTTGCACTTCAAATTGATCTAAAAATGCCGATAGAAGAATGAACACAAACATACACTTTGGACACTCGCCACACCACTTGCCAGATTTTTGTCCTCTGTTACAACTTAAGAAAATTGGAAAGTACTGTGGTACGCGACTAAATAGCTCAGCGATTTGAATTTCATGGAGTGGCCTCAACCAACTAAAGTACTGAACTTCGGCAATAAGGTACTTCTGAAAGTAGGAATCAAATGCTTCTTCAAACTCAAAGGTTTTGGAGTATTGATGATTGATTGTTTGGCCTAAGAAAACGGTGTTTCCTTCATTGGCACTCCACTCATTTGATAGAGCAATATATTTATAATCATACAGAATGGCAGCAGTTGCGGAAACAAATGCCAGTAAGGCAGAAAATGGTGTGTGACCATTTAAATACCCACTTCTGTTCAATTCAATGAGTTGTGGGTCAATAAATCGCTGCACGTTTCTGTTATCAGAAATACCACTCACGGTCAGGAGCTGACGAATTTGGTCATTACTGTTGAGGGTCAAGGAAGTTACTGGGAATGGTAATTCTTTTGCCAATTCAAGGCTTACAGCGGAGTCCTTGCCACCCCCAACTGGAATAAGTACTTGTTGACTGAGTGAGATTGCTTGCCAATCATGTTTTACAGGTAAATGAGTCACCTCAATATCAAGAAAGTCCTTGTGCCAACCATCTATTTGGTTGACGAAGAAGAATTCACTTAGTCCTTTTTCAAGTAACTGTTTCCAAAATACCATTTGCTCAGCATTGAGATATCCAGCTTCGATGGTAATGTGCGGACTGCAGGCGCTTTTCCAATATGACAGAAGTTCGACCATGCCTACTTGAAACGCTAACTCTTGCAAAAAACCAGCTTGAAAGGATTCGATTCGTTTAGCTGAGACCAAAGGGAAAAAAAGTGAAGGTTTAAAAGTAGGACCATTCTCTAACACAAACTCATACGAAAAAGTGACTCCATCTTCCTGAACAGTAACATCAACCCTTTGATAACTGAATCTAGGGTGCTTATCTCGTAACACTTGGAAATCAATATGTTGCATATTTCTGTTTACACTCTACAGCATTGCCAACCAAACACCAAATAGAGTCAGCATAATTTGCACGAGCCAAGCTCTTTGAACGATTTTCGGCTCTTCCCAACCATGATACTGTAGCCATAAGTGTAGCGGAGAGACTGGAAAGACTTTTTTCTTGCGGAATCGCTTGGATAAGAGTTGGATGGTCGATGAAGAGATTTCTAAGACAAATAAAGAGCCGATAATTAAGACTGCAATAATTTTTCCCAACAACAAGCCAACAACCGCCAATGTCGCCCCAAAAGCCAGTGCCCCAACGTCGCCCATAAAAATACGTGCTGGGAAAATATTAAAGTACATAAATGAGATCAGCGCTCCAAGCCATAGTGCAATAAACATTGAGAGCGGCACATCTAAGATGGCTGAAGAGAGATACCATAATCCAAATAACGAAATCATCAGGATACCAGAGGCCAAGCCATCTAATCCGTCAGTAATATTGACGGCATTGGTAAAAGAGACAATCACAAACATGGCAAAAGGAATATAGAGGGCGCCCATTTCGATTGTTTTATTGAAGAACGGAATATAGACAAAAGAAATATGAAGCTGGAAGTACAACATGAACGCAACGATAGCGCTTAAAATAAGTTGGAGAATGAATTTATGCTTCATTCTCAAGCCAAAAAACTGTTTTTTCTCTATCTTAAAAAATTTCTTGACGTCATCGTACATTCCAAGCATACCAAAGGAAAGAAACGTGAAGAACAAAATATTAATTTCTTTAGGAATATCGTAGACACCAGTGATATGAATTCCGAAAA
This sequence comes from uncultured Pseudomonadales bacterium, assembly GCA_964574595.1. GTDB lineage: Bacteria > Patescibacteriota > Microgenomatia > UBA1400 > PJMF01 > CAZNOF01. Next base: position 197,676 of record CAZNOF010000001.1, read on the forward strand.
ACTTGACGATGGGAAAAATGATCGCAAATAAACTGGCGACGACCATAATTACTAGTAAGCCACCCCCAACAGGCACACCGGCCTTACTGTTATGAAAGGTGTCAAAAATCGGAGTGCTTTGGCCAAATGCGTCAACAGTTTTTTGTTTGGCTCGCTGAAATTTTAATCGATAGAGGGTGTTAATAAACGGAACAATTAAAATGCTCGTAATCACAAACGAGAAAAGAAGCAATCCAAGAATAAAAAGGAGTGAATTCATATGGCTCTAATTAGTATCTTTCAATTCTAGCTCCCATTGAACAAAGACGCTCGTCCAGTTTTTCATATCCACGATTAATCTGTTCTTCAGGATCATGTAAGTTGGTTATTCCGTGAGCGATTAAACCAGCTACCATCAAGGTAGCACCATGGCGAAGGTCTTTGACGGTGAACTCACCGGCTTTTAAGGTGGCAGGTCCAGTGATTCTGGCTGCGTGAAATTGATTTGGTTTGGCATCATCTAGGTTGAAGTTATACACTTGGTCTGGATTACTGACTTCAGGATTAAATAGCTCGATATCAGCTCCCATTTGTTTCAGCGAATCGATATAGCCAAAACGACTTTCATAAACCGTCTCGTGCAGCGTACTAACTCCTTTTGCTTGAGTCATCATTGTCACCCAAAGAGGCTGCCAGTCGGTCTTAAAGCCTGGATGTACTTCCGTGGTAACATCGATCGCTTTTAATTTTTGTTTGTAGTAGAAACGAATTCCGTAATGTCCAACTTCGTAGCCCGCACCTGCTTGTTCCAGCTTCTCCAAAAAGGCTTTTAGATCATGAGCATTTGCATCTTCAACGATCACGTCACCTTTGGTAGCTAAAGCAGCACAGGCAAAAGAAACGGCTTGATTTTGATCAGGCATAATTTTATGAACTGAGCCATTTAGCTTGGTAACACCATCAATTTCAATTACTGAACCAGGATATCGACGAATTCTAGCTCCCATTGAGTTTAAGAACTGAATCAAGTCATCAATTTCTGTTTCCTCGGCGGCATTTTCCAGTACAGTCTTCCCTTTTGCCTTGACTGCGGCCATGATCAGAGTTTCGGTTCCGGTATGAGACTTTTTCTTGAAACGGTACAAATTGCCTTTCAGTTCTCCTTTGACCTCAATTCGGTCACCGTTCGTTGAAACGTGTGCTCCCAAAGCTTCAAGCCCATCAAAATGTCGATCGAGTGGTCTGTTACCAATCTTATCCCCGCCTGGAAAAGGCACAGAAGCCTTGCCAAATTTCGCTAGTAAAGCTGGGATGAATAGAGTCGCTGCTCTGGAAACTTCACCGTTCTCAGAAGAGATTTCCCAGGAGCTAAGTTCTTGAGGATCAATTTTGTACGCACGATCGCCCACTAATTCAGCTTTGCCGCCGAGTGAGTTAATGACTCTGGCTACGAGTTCAACGTCACCAATATGACTAAAATTCAGAAGTCTGGAAGGCGTGTCTGCTAAAAGTGAGGCAATCATCAGTTTGTAGGAAGCGTTTTTTGCTCCACCTATTCTGACACTGCCGTATAAAGGAAAACCGCCGGTTATTTTAAAGTTAGACATAATTACTCTAGAAAGAAAACTTCCTCATGGAGATCAACTCCATAAAGTTCTTTCACTTTCTGTTTGACTATACTTGCTAACTGTTTTACTTCATCACTCGTGCCATTACCAGTATTGACAAAAAAAGCCGCATGTTTCTCACTTACCTCAATTCCGCCAACTCGAGTTTTCTTGAGTCCTGCTCGGTCAATGAGGAAGGCAGATGGAAACTCAGTTTTTTCAGCAAATTGAGGAAATTCTTGTCTTAACTGAGGAGTATTTGGTACATTTTGGAAGTAGCAGCCTGAGCTGGGCTCGCCAAGTGGCTGAGTAGTTGCTCGTCGAATAGTCGCTTCCTTGACCAATTCAAGGGATTTTTCTTTATAGCCCATCGGCAGTAAAAACTCGATTTGCAGGATGATTTCATGCGTCTGTTGGAATCTGGAAAAGTCATATCTGAATTCACATTCTTCTTGTGTCAGCCACTTTACTTCACCATTCAGATCGACTACCTCAACTCGTTTGACATACTCGCCAATCAGATGCGCGTCGTAGTGGGCATTATTGTAGATAGCACCGCCAATTTTTCCTGGTACACCCAAGTAATATTCGAGACCAGCTAATCCGTCGTCTATAGTCTGGCGAACCAAGAGCGCTGTTTTATAACCCGATCCAACTCTAATTAAGGTTTTACTTTCCTGACGTTCAAGAATTTGATACGCATCGTACGTTAAAGAAATGGTTACTCCCTTGAGTCCTGCAGACGAAATGACTACGTTGCTGGCTCCAGCTAGGATCCGGAACGAGATTTTTTCTTGGGAACAAAATTTGACGACCTCAATGATTTTCTCTCGAGTGTCGGCGACAATAAATACTTCGGCTGGGCCACCAATTTTAAAATAGCTCATGGGAGCCAAAGGCACATCAAACTGGGGATGTAGTTGTGAAAGTCTATCCTGAACTAACTGTTGTAGGGTAGTCATTGATCCATTATACCCATTTTTGTCACATTTTGCGCATTATTTCACATTTTGGAGATTATTATTCAAAATAGTCGGCTTCATCCCCATTATTTCATCATACCCATTCACTCGTTTATCTGGAGAATGAAGTAAAAACAAGGTTTTTTTCAGATACAGAGCGACTGCCATTTCCATCAGGACATTTGGGCCAATATACCCTGCCAAATCATGTTTGGGTTCATTCACGACCAGAATTGCATCTGCTTTTCGAATATTGGGAAAGTGACTGAGAATGGCCTGGTGTTTTTGTTCAATATTGCCGTCATCAAATCGATCAGAGTAATGGTCAAAGTTGAAGTCTCGATTCTGTTCCATTTCGAGTGCTAACTCAGGAACAATTACTTGATAGCCTGCTTTTTCTAGCGCATGCATTACTTTAATCACTGATTCATACGCGGAGCAGCTGGCACAGAGTGTAATGGTCTTGATCATCGTATCAACTCATGAATTTGATAAATATCACCAGCTCCAACACTCACGCAAACATCACCTTTTTTTAATTGCGATTGTAAAAAGTTTGCCAGTTCTGGGACTGTTTTCAGATTTTTCGCGATGATGTCAGGGAATGAGGTTTGTATCTGTTCGCAGAGCAGGTCACTCGAAATACTGCTATCAAATTGCTCTCTGGCTGAAGAGAAAATATCAATCATATAGACTTCATCTGCTTCAGCAAATGCGGCGACAAAATCCTTAAAAAGCGCCTTGGTTCTAGTAAAAGTGTGTGATTGAAAGGCAATTACTATCTTTTGATCTGGATACCACTCACGAAATGCATGAATAACTTTGGAAATTTCATCTGGATGGTGAGCGTAATCATCGTAATAAATGACCCCATTTTTCTCACCAATAAACTCGGCTCTTCTTAAGGTTGAGCGAAAGTCAGCCAGATACTGAGCTGCATCATTCATGGGTACGCCCGCCTCTTGTACCGCCAAAAGGGCTGCCATCGCGTTCATGACGTTGTACTCACCGGGAATTCTTAACTGGAGGAGGATCTTCTCATCAGCTACCTTGTTGTAAAGCATAGATTCGGTTACCCCGGGTTGGGTTTGATAGGACAGTAACTGTAGATCAGCTTTAATACTTGTTCCAAATGTGAGTAGTTGTCTGTTATGTGTTTGAGAGTTCTGTGCCTCGATGATCACTGTTTGAGCTAGCTCGTGAAGGTCAGGATTATCAACATTCACGATTAAACTGCCGCCATCTTTAATAGAGTTGAAGAAAGTACCATACACTGCTTTCGTATGCTCAAAATCTTTATAAACATCTGGGTGGTCAAATTCTAAATTAGTACAGACCGTAATGTATGGTTGTAAGAATGAAAAGCGAGGCGTGATCTCTTCTCCTCGGCTGGGTGCAGAAGGATCTGTCACATACTCATCAGCTTCCGCTACGAAGTACTCACTTTTGCGGCTCCATTGGCCAGTTTTCTCGAGTCCGGGAATATTTCCCACGCCAACGGCGAAAGACACTTCTCTGTCTGGATCTGCCTGATGAACCCGATTCAGAATCCAGGAAATCATGGCAGAAGTTGTGGATTTTCCCCCCACACCACAAACGGCAATTCCCTTTTTGGCATTAAATAATTCTGCTAATGCCACGGCATGAGGAATGGTTTCAATCTCCCGCTTCTGTGCCGCCAGAACTTGAGGATTCTGTTGCGCATGATGAGCGGCTGTAAAAACCACGCAGTCGCAGTCACGAGGAATCTCCGCTGAGAATGAATTGTCGATAGAAATGCCTAACTTTTCTAAAATGTGCTGAGTGACAAAATGTTCCGGCACATCTGAGCCACGGACTTTCTTCCCGGCGTCAACCAAGCATTGAGCCAGGGCAGTCATTGCTACGCCTTTGATGCCGACTAAATAGAATGACTGATATGACAAAAGGTTCATATTTCGCTAAGTCCAATTAACAGATTGCCAATCTTTTGGGCATCGTGCCTCAATAATGATCGATGAGCTGTGTCATAGGCAACTGCTGCTGCTAATTTTTCACTCAAAATATCTGCTCGAACTACTCTTGGATCACCGTCCAAATCATCAACAACCGGAAACTCTTTTTCAGCGGCATAGAGATCTAAAATTGCTTGAGGGATTTCCGTTGAGTTCACGACAATTACATCGACTTGTCTGCCAATGGCCTCTTCAATGCCTTTGACGTGGTCTAGCGCGGTCATATCAGGAGTTTGGGTAAAGCGAGTCATCAAGTTCAGAATGTAGACAACTTTGGCACGGCTGTGCTGTAAAGTTTCTTTGACTTTATCTGGGACCAGTGTGGCCATCAAACTTGCGTAGTAGTCACCTGGACCAATGATAATCATGTCTGCTTCTTTAAGTGCTTCCTCAGCAGAAGGATTAATTGTGGCATGAGGAACTAACTGAATTTGGGCAATTTTACGGAGTTTTTCTTGTTTCTCATCAAGTGTGTGTTCACCAACTTCTACACTGCCATCTGCATACTGGATTTGGAGGTTTACATTATCTTTAGTGACCGGAATGACTCTTCCTTCAAGACGAAAAACTTTTTCGGCAATTTCTAACGATTCAGTGGTGTCACCAGTCATGTCCTGAAGAGCGGTCAGAATGAGGTTCCCTAAGTTATGTCCTTGCAGCCCAGTCCCTTTATCAAAACGATAGAGCAAAATCTTGCGAATCCACTCTTCTCCTTCACTTTCTGCCAGAGCAGCCAATGCCTGTCTCAAGTCACCGACTGGTTGAAAACCAAATTCATCACGAATTTTGCCGGTTGAACCACCTGAGTCAGAAACGGCAATAATACTAGAGATTTCAAAGTCAGTGCAGCGTTTCAAACCACTCACCACTGGAAAAGTGCCGGTACCACCACCGAGCACGACTATTTTTTTCGTCATATTTTGTCCTTCGTTTTCTTATTCATAATTGCCCGAACTGCCGCTTGATCACTCCAAGGGTATTCGGTGGTGCCAAATGCCATGCTCTTTTCATGGCCTTTCCCAAAAATGGCAATAATATTGTGAGGCTGAGCATAGTGAGACATGGCGTAAGCAATAGCCTCACCCCGATCAGCAATCGTCATTACTTTACCATGATACTCGCCTAAATTTGACTTCATTTGTCGGATAATCGCCCAAACTTCTTCTGTCCGAGGGTCTTCTGCCGTAAAAATAGCGATATCTGCCAGCTCTGCGCCAAGCCGTCCCATCAGGGGTCGTTTCTTTTTATCACGCAGTCCCGCGCAGCCAAAAATGGCGATCAATTTACCCCTGCGCCTATTCCCTTTCATTTTGTCTTGAAGAGCTAGCAGAGCTGACTCCAAAGCCTTGGGAGTGTGTGCGAAATCCACAATGATTTCCGCACCTTGATAGTTGCCTACTGTTTCCATCCGTCCAGGGACACCCTTAAATTTTTTTAGGCCAGCAATGTAATCGTTGTCTGAGACCGCTAGTTCTTGAGCCATTGTATAGACGAGACGAGCGTTCATTTGGTTATATGGTTCTTCAAACCGATCGGCAATAACCTTTTTCACCATTTTGGGAACTGGATCATCAGCCGAGTATGTAACCACTCTAGCTCGACCATTTCTGAGCTCTTTCTTGAGTTTCCCAAAAGACATCTCATCATCAGCATTGATAATCGCTACCTCTGCTCTCTTTGCCAGAGCGGCCTTTGCCTCAACATAGAGGTCATAAGTGAGATGATAATCCAAGTGCTCTAAGGAAATATTGGTGATTCCGACAATTTTCGGATGAACACCCCATAAACGGTATTGATAGATACCGTGGGAGGTAGCTTCCATAACCAAGTATTCAAAGCCCTCGTCCACCATTTTTCGCATGAATGCTTGAATTTGTTTTGGGTCTGGGGTGGTGACGTGAAAGCCGGTATCAATTTCTTCATCGCCAATGTACGCGGCGACCGTACTTAATAAGGCAACCTTCTTGCCAGCAGCTTTCAGGACAGAATACAGCAGCGTGCTCGATGTGGTTTTTCCGTCTGTACCAGTGATGCAAATAACTTGGAGTTGTTTATTCGGGAAGTGATACTTTATTTGAGCAGGAAGGCCAGAAAGAAGGCCAGTTTTTAAGAAGTGATACGGCTTTTTGATTTGGTAAGCGAGTAAATCAAACATGCATGCTCCAGTCAAGTTGACTATTTTGATTGTAAGTACTCATCAGCTTGGGTCAAGAGTTGTTTGCCAGCCTCAAAAGTGATCAACTGTTTACCCTCTGCCAGCGTCACCCATTTGTAGTCTTCAATTTCTAGCTGTTGAACTTGGATGTCAGTTGAATTTGTTTCAGCCAGCCAAAAAGTCACGACTTTATCAACCTTTTTTCCCCAGACTTTGAATGAGTACTTTTCTAGAAATGTCACATTTTTCTCTGGTTTCAAATGACTTAATCCAACTTCTTCTTCAACTTCCCTAATAGCTGCTTCTAAAGGTTTCTCATTACCTTCAGCGTGACCTTTGGGGAAGTCCCAGTGACCCTGTTGATGTTTAATTGTTAAAAAGTGAGGTTTGCTCTCTTTCCACTGATAAATAATCATGCCATACGAGGCATCAATGCCTGATCGGTACAAATCTAGGTTTCGACGAAAATGGTGAAGTGACGGTAAATGCAATCTTTTCACACAGTTATCGTATCATGAGCTGATTTACTTATCCGGAGGGATATTCATGAGTAAGAACAGTTTATCGGCAATGCGATACCAAAGCGGTGCCGCGGTTTCTGCTGCCCAGGGAGAACTCTGCGGTGCGGTTAACTTGACCAGCATCACAAATTGAGGATTGTCTGGTGGCGCAAATCCAATATAACTGGCAATTGTTTGCTTGGGATCGTAATGGCCGTCAATGGGAATTTGAGCAGTTCCAGTTTTAGCCGCGGTATTGTGCGTTTTTGAAGCTGCCCATTTTGATTCTCCCTCGGTGGCAGCGGTGACCATCATTTTAGTGACAGCAGCAGCTGTTTCTGGTGAGATTGGTTGACCAACTACCACTGGTTGTACTGGAATATCGTTCCCCGTGTTGGTATCGGTCACATGATCAATAATCTCTGGTTGCATTAAGATGCCCTTGTTTGCCACAGCTCCAATTGCCTTAACCATCTGCATCCCGGTTGTAACAATTCCCTGTCCAAAAGAACTTGTTGCCAAATCAATAACTTTCCAATCTTTTCTGATTGGAGTACTAGTATCTTCTTGAAGCTCCAACTTCGTTTGATCACCAATACCAAATTTCTTAATGTACGTCAAAAAACGATCTTGACCAAGCAACTCGGCTACATAAACCATAGCTGTATTGTCTGACTTAGTTAAAGCTTCGGTCATATTAATATCTGGAGTGTACTCATCATTCCAAGTTTTAATCGTGTATTGGCCAATTTTGCGAGCTGTAGCACACACCGGACAAGCCGTCTCAGGATTAATGACGCCTGCATCGATACCAGCTGATACCGTCAAAACTTTGAAGATAGAGCCAGGTTCAAACGACTCAACTAGGGACGGATTTTTGTACAGTTGGGCTGGAAAGTCATAAAAGTGAGATGGGTCGTAGTTGGGATAGTCTGCCATGGCTAAAATTTTGCCCGTTTTGGGGTCCATGACGATTACTTCGCCAGCACTGGCTTGGTACTTAGTAATACCTTCCTTCAACATCTGTTCAACGGTGAACTGAATATCTCGGCGAATTGTTAAGTGAACATCTCGGCCATCAAATTGAGTATCTTCGGGTTTGTTGCCAAAGAGCAAAGAAAATCCCAGTGCATCCTTCAAAAATGTCTTCTTTTCAACATGTCCACGTAACTCGCGGTCAAGAGCGCCCTCAATTCCAAAATAGCCTTGATCGTTGCCGTCTTTGTCTTTACCGACCAGTCCAACCACATGAGCAGCCATTGAAGCTTCTGGATAATCGCGGATTTCGAAACTCTCAAAACCCACACCTTTGATCTTCATCTGCTCGATCTGCTGTTTGGTGGACTCGTTAATTCTTGATTTTAATACTGTCCAACGGCTGTTTGAGTCACTCAGTTTATTGAGAAGAGTGGCCTTCACCTGATCTACTGTTTGCGGAGGAACCTGGGCACTTGGTGAAGCATTTGGGTCTACGGGATCAATTAAGAGTGGTGCCAACTGCGCAGCAACAGTCTTGGGTTCAGTACTCATGATGTATGGCTGAGCATAGAGTTTGTAAACGGTCGCGTTTCCTACAAGTAAGTAGTTGTCGGCAGTGAAGATACGGCCACGTTTCCCTGAGACTGGGACAACCCGCGTGTACTGGCCTTGTGCTTCCGCTTGAAGAACTGCACTGTGGATGACCTGCCAGTAAAACAGTCGTAGCGTAATGACGAACAACAAAAGGTAGATGACACCTAATAGAACTCTTGTTCTGGGCGGGGCAGCAACACGAGGTTGTTTGGGATGGGTCGGATGAGAAGTCTTGTGACTAGACTGGAGTTCGTGTTTGACCGGCATAGATCCAGTCTACAAGATAGGATTCTTAACGAGAAGCCACGAATCCGGCTTGTAGAGAAATTACTTGAGTTGCAGGTTGGAAGCCTTGGGCTTGAGCTAAGACCGAAATACCACTTGCTGCAGATTGTTGAGCAATTTGTTGTTGAAGTTGTTGGGTTTGAAATGAGAGTGTTTTCTCTTGTAACTCGAGCTTGGCAATTTCAGAACCTTGTGAGACGTATTGACTACCAACTAAGACGGTGTGCCCAGCGAAGGCGATAGCAACTGCGAATAAAAACATGAAATAGATTTTGACGACTGTTTTGTTCATAACTGCTCTGTTGTTTCTTTCTTAAAAATTCGCAATTTTGCGCTTCTCGATCTAGAATTTTGACTTACTTCTTCTTCACTTGGTGTGATCACCTCTTTATTTACTTGTTCTCCTAAACCTTGTTGTTGCCAGCTCTTAAATGCGGTTTTGACCAATCGGTCTTCACCTTCATGAAAGCTGATCACAACTAAGTGGCCTTGATTTGCTAGAGCCTTAAAAGCTTGTGGCAGCACACTTTTAATGCTGTCCAGTTCGCTATTTACGGCAATGCGTAAAGCCTGAAATACTTTTGTTGCTGGATTGAGATGTCCTCGTTTTTCCTTTTTAGTTTTCTCGATCAAATTTGCTAATTGATGCGTAGTTGTGATTGGATGTTTTTTCCGTTCAATTACGATGGCTTTGGCAATTCTGAACGCTTCGTGTTCTCCACCGAACTCAATGAACATTTCTGCTAATTGTTTTTCAGGTAAGAGAGCGAGTAAGTCTTTGGCTTTGACTCCAAGTCGGTCATCCATTCTCATGTCTAGTTCCACATCATGTTGAAAGCTAAAACCGCGTTCAGCTTGATCAATTTGTGGACTACTCACCCCAAAGTCAAAGAGAATTCCTTGAACTTCTTTTGTGACGTGTTTCTCAAGTTGGTCAAAGTTTGATCTAATGAGGATCAATTTGCCTTGAGCAATTTCTTGAGCAAACTCTGTTTCTCCAAAAGCGATTGCTTCTGCATCCATATCGAATGCATAAACCAGACCGCCTTTATTGAGAATTTGCCTGGTGTGACCTCCTCGGCCAAATGTGCCATCTACGTACCAATCACCGGGTTTAATTTCTAAACCTGCAATTGCCTCATTGAGCAAAACCGAAATATGTTCGTTATTCATTAGTTACCTGTTCTGCAATTTCTTCAGTGTTTGATGAAATTTGATCAATATATGAGTGATATTTTTCAACATCCCAAATTTCAATTCGCTCGAAACTGCCTACAATGACCACGTTTTTTGTGAGCTGGGCAGATGCTCGCAAATACTCGGGAATTTGAATTCGGCCATTTGGGTCAACTTCAACTTCTTGAGCTTCGTTGGTCATTAATCGGATGAAATCTCGATTAGCTCGCTTGGTAAACGCCTTATTTTGGAGTTTTTCCATCTCAGCGATAAAAGTATTTTTAAAGAACAAGAAAAGGCCACCGTCCAAACCCCGAGTAATAATCCAACTCTCTGTCTCTGCTCGGAATTTCTTTGGTAAAGAAACTCGCCCCTTCTCCTCGATCGTGTGATAGTATGTGCCAATAAACATTTATAAGCTACTTTACCATTTTCTACCACATTTGTTAATGTAGATAATATGACACTAGTTAAGCCTGGTGTAAAGACAAAGATGACCCGAAACTTGTAATTATGATAGGTTAAAGTAAGGATAATAGAAACCCTACTTGGATGCAAAAAAAGACGAAAAGAAGGTATTAAAAACCCATTAATGATAGATTTTTGATCCGGTTGGGAAGAAGAGTGTTGAATACGTTATCAGGGCATTGCTCATCCCCCGGCATTACTATTGGTCCGGAAAAAGAGTCAACTAAAAGTGACTAAAAAATGGAATATTCCGTCAATTCAAATTGACGGTTTTTGTGAAGAGGGTTGTTGTCTGACTAAACCCCAAATTGCCTGAGCATTTCTCTCAATTCATCGATAGGCAATCCTGAAACATTATCTGCAGAGCCTTCGATCGATTTAATCAAAAACTTACCAATCCCACTGCGGCTATAAGAACCTGCTTTATCCATTGGTTCACCAGTTGCAACATACTCAACAAGGGTTTGCTTAGCGGTTTCTTTAAAGGTGACAGTGCTTTGAAATGTTTTAGAAATGGAATGAGGTTCTAGCGCATCGGTTTGAGTGTCAACAACTGCAACTCCTGTTAATACAATATGGCTTCTGCCATTTAAAAGCTCTAAGGTAGCTTGCGCATCCGCTTTGCTTGAGGGTTTTCCTATCAGTTTCCCATCGATAAGTACCATGGAATCAGCTCCAATAACAAGGGCATCTGGATTTAACCTGGCAATATGAACGGCTTTACGAAGCGCCAGTTGTCGAACAGCAACGTCAGGAGGTGTTCCGACTTCTATATTTTCATTGACCCCTGAGGGGATAATTTCAAACTCTAAGCCAAGTTGCGAAAATAGCTCTTTTCTTCTGGGAGAGCTAGATGCCAGAATGATTCGCATTACTTCTTCATCACCACATACAGTGGCATGAGATCGACAGTAGCAGTCACGGTTTTGCCGTCAACTTTAGAAGCGAACTCTTTCCAGGCCGATCCGTCCCAGCCCATGATGACGGCTTTTGGATCTTCTTCCATGGCTCGCATAGTCAAGTTAGCCGTGCCTTTTAATGGGCTTACGCCTGTTAGTGAGTATGGATCTGAAATGGCCGTTCCAGGTAAATTCTTTGGGTAACCTGGTGAGTTGTAAATAATCATGATTGATTGAGATGCCAAATCTTTGGACTCTATTTGGAACTTGGCATCCTTAGATGAGAAGGATGTCTCTTTCGCTTTATTGTCGATATACTTCCACTCTTGTTTGAGAGCGTAACTTTCACTGCCACTGAATTTGAGGAGCAGTGTGCCACCGACAATTCCGGTATGCCATGTACATGCACCACCAGCGCTACAACTACCTAAAGGAATTTTCTTTGATGAGGCAGGTAGTGAACCAAGCATGACACTATCTTGAGCACCCTGGAGACTGGAATCTGTTTGGTACTCAATTTCGTACTCAACTGAATCCGCGGCTTTAGGAAGGGTCATGACTCTGAAGCCCAAGTTGTGAATGTCGAGTGAAGATAGCTCAACATATGGCCGATCAGCAACAGGAATGACATTGGTTGGTGCGACGACTTTTTTCTTTTGAGTTGTTGGCGTGGGTGCTGGGGCTTTTTGCATTTTGCTGTATGCAAAGACGCCGCCTACCATAATGATCAAGGCGAGGATAACGCCGCCACCAATCAGGAACATTTTGTTGTTCATTGGCTTCATTTTTGAGTTTGGGGTCAATTGAGATGCTTCTGTCATAATGTGTTTAAGTGTACCATACCTCCCTTAAATTTTGCTTTTTACGGTCATGTAGTCATAACTTCTGAGTGGTCTATCTGCTACGGTGGCCACATATTCAATGACAGATTTATAGGGAGTATCGCTGAGGTGTTGGTACCCCATTTGGACAAGCACTTGGCAAAGTTCTTCTTGGATTTTCAAAAACTGAACTTTTTCTTGGTTTAAATGTTGCAGAATTAAAATGATCGACTGAAATAGTTCAACTTCTTCAGATCCTTCTGGGAATAAACGGTCAACAATTTCCAAAACTTGAGTGAGTTGTTTGAGCCGCTGTAAATCCCTTTTAGCCAAACTAAAGTCAGTCTTCAACTTTGTCTGGGTTAAGATTGGCATGGAAGATGTTTCGACTAAAAAGATGGTCACTAAATTGCCAGGTTCTAGATACGCTCTTTGTGATGAAGTGAGTTTTCTGACGCCTTTTGCTACACAAGTGACTTTCCCAAATTCGGGTGTTAACAAGGTTACAATTCTATCTGACTCACCCACACTGGTTCTTTTTAGTACGATCGCGTCTGTAGACGTCGTTCGGTTACTCATAGTCTTAAAATTTCACTTGATAGATCATATCCTTGATAAGATCAATCTTCTCTTCATTTCCATTAACATCCATTAACTGAACAACGTTATCTACGCCACCTTGTTTCCACAACTTCACCTTATATGTGGTCTTGTCAGTGTATGGCACTGTGTATGTAACTACGATTTTAGCTTGGCTCATTGGCTGTAGTGTGAACTCACCATCAATGACTGAAAAATCACCAATTACATCTTGTTTGACTGTCCCCGGTTTGTACCCATCAGAGCTAATTAATTTCGCACCTTTAGGAATATAGAGTCGGTTCCAGTCTGGCATAGTTGAGTTAAGACATAACAAACCGGCTTCTAGGTTACAGTTACTGCCTTTGTGATTATTTTTGTAGGTCAATGTGACTTTTTTAGTAATGACGCCATCTTTTGGCTCTGAGACTTCCTGAGTGATCTCACTTGTTACGTAGAGGTTCGATTTGGCACCTCCCAAGTTAGCATCCACAACGCCTAAGAAGTCCTGCGCCTTGGAATCAACAGTTAATCGACCTGCTGCTCCAGCCACCTCTGCGGCAGCTTGTGCATTTTGATCAAAGAAGTAGAACTGGACGTGACGACTTTGAATATTCTGCCAACCGGTTTCAAACAAGGTTGGCCATTCAGTCTTTGGGGCACCATAAGCCTTGGTGAGAATATTGCGCATCATGGGTCCAAGGATACCTTTTCGGTCAGTTCTGGCGTATGGGGTTGGTCTATCGGTAATTTCCGACAAAGCACCGATGATCTGAGGACAGTCACAGCTTGGAGACTTCTCAGCCGTAAATGTTCCAAATCCAGGTACTTCCACAGGTCCAAGGATTCGGACTAAGTCTGTTAGGACGTGAGTGTCTACGGCAATAATACCGTCGATATCTTTGGCTTCGTTTGGAAGTGATTTGTAGTACTTAGAGAAGGTATCCATTGATTGTTTAAAGTCAGGATAGATGTTCATATCTCTTAGATTCCAACGGCTTTCAGTAGTTAAGTACTTACCTAACTCTGGAGGAATTGGTAATTTTTGTGTGAACTTTTTATCTAATTCATAAATGTCATCTGATTTATCTGGAGTTACTTTTCCGTTCTCAATAAAGATAATTGAGTAAGCAGTTAAGAATCCACCGGTTGGACGCAACTCGTTATCATTTTGGAAAAGAATGAAGTACTTCTTACGACCATTTGCGCCAGCTATTGATGGCAACTGTTCAAAAACTGGTCTAAACTCAGTCAGTGCATCTGCGGCACCAGCACTCACTTCGTGAGCCTGAACTACATATGATTTTAAGGGAATGCCTTTAATGTTCTCTGGATAGCGATTTTCGTCTATGTAGGCTAATTCTTTCTTTACTGTATCCAAATCAGCACTGATGGTATCAAGCTGTGGAGTGACTTTTTGTAACGTTTGTAATACGACTTTTAATCGGTCTTCAGTGGTTCCGCCGGCGAATGTACCTTGACCTTTAAAGCCTAAGACATCGGCGTATGGTTCTACTGCAGCTTCTGTTTTCAATGCGGCAGAGATACCCGCGTCAGCTGCATTTAAGCCATGAATTCCGTCTTGATAGTAACTATGGGCAATTGGAATCACATTGTATAAAGCTAGTTTACTGTATGTTTTTCTGGTGGTCTTCAACTTTTCTTGAATAGCTAAGAGCTGTTCTTTTGTGCCAGGCAAGTTCTGGGCTTTGAAATCATCATAGGCCGTTTGACCAGCTAACTTCATTTCTGCACTTTGGGCTTGTAACTCTTTAACAACACCATAGGTATAAAAACCAAGTACTGAGCCAACTAAGAGAAGCACTAGAAGTACTCCACCGGCGATGGCCAAGGCCTTTTGCCATGGTTTGGCTAAAAATGATTTCTTTTTTGATCGGTTCATACGAGAGGAACCTGATGAGGAGGTGTTCATAGGATAAATCCTTGCGACATTGCTATTAATCGTGGGTGACGGTGTAGGTTCTGTAATCGGGTCTAAAGACTCGATAGAGACTTGAGGCTGGGCAGCGTTGTTTTCTACCATAAGATGATAGTATACGAAAAAAACCGAGAATTGATAACTACCATTTAGAGATCATTGCTCGAGGAGTTCTGAACAAGATGGCGATGTCATTCCAGATAGATTTCTTTTTCGCATACTCCACGTCGAGTTTTGCTCGGACGTTAAAGGGGACTTCGTTTCGACCACCGGTTTGCCATGGTCCAGTGATGCCGGGTTTCACAGACAGAATCATTTTGGTGAACTCTTTTGTCTCTGGGTATTTCTTAATTTGCTCTTCTAATTCGTTTTTCACGTAGGCGCGTGGACCGACCATACTCATTTCACCCTTCAGTACGTTGTAGAGCTGAGGAAACTCATCAATGGTTAACGAGCGTAAAACCTTACCAAGTTTAGTAATGCGTGGGTCATTTGCCAGTTTCCAATCCCCTTTTTTGAATTCCGCTAGCAGTTTCTCATTTTTGTGATGAAGTAACTCGTCAGCTCCGTGAATCATTGATCTGAATTTATAAACATCAAACTCTACGCCATCCTTGCCTAATCGTTTGTGTTTAAAGATCACCGGCCAACCGGAATCAAAATAGATCAAGATGGGAACTAAGATAAGAAAAGGGAAAAACAGGATAGAGAGCGACAAGGCTACAACTACATCAAGAATTCTCTTCTGTTGATCATAGGAGATCATAGATACTCTTTCTTTCCGTCTGCCTTCAATTTCTCAACCAGTTTTTTTACATCCTGGCTCTTACTCTTTGGTACGATCATCAAAATCTCTGGTGTATCGACAATCACTAAATCGTTTATACCGTACAAAGCAATCAGACGACCATTTGCTTCTATGAAATTATTCTCCGAATTGATCAGTAATGAAAGAGGCTGATCGTTATCATCCAGCACCACATTGCCATTTGAGTCATGTTTGGCCAAATCGTAGACCACTTTCCAGTCGCCCACGTCATCCCAGCCGAAGTCGCCTGGAATCAAAACTAAATTATCAGCTTTTTCAGAGATAGCGTAGTCAATTGAAATCGCTTGAACTTTTGAGTAGATATCTGGCAACATCTTATGAAATTCGGCTGGCGTTGTTGTGCTTAGCTTCTCAGTCAAAGCATACATTTCTGGCATGTACTTCTTAAATGACTCCATCAAGGTTGATGCAGCCCAGACGTACATGTTGGCATTCCAAAAATATTTACCTGTAGAAACGAATGCTTGAGCAGTTGGTAAGTTTGGTTTCTCTGTAAAGCTATCAACTTTGAACAGTGATAAATTTCCATCTAGTTTTTTGATTGAATCACCAATCTTAATGTAGCCGAAGCCTGTTTCTGGTCTACTTGGCTGAATGCCCACCGTCACTAGATTTTTTCTTTCCGAAGCAACTGACAGTGCGGCTTTCATGACTTTAACAAACTCGTTTACGTCAGTAATCACAGCATCTGAAGCTGCGTTCATGACTACTGCTTCAGGGTCGATTGAGTAGGCATATAAAGCACCAGCTAACATTGCCATAGCGGTGTCTTTTTTCTCTGGCTCAGCAATGATGTTTTCAGCGGGAATTTGTGGTAATTCGGCACGGATTTCGTCAAAGTACATTTTGTTGGTGACCACAATAATGCGCTCCCAGTCCACAACTTTGGTGATACGAGCTGCAGCGACTTGAACCATGGTGTCTTTGCCTGTGAGTTTCAAAAATTGTTTTGGCGTTTTGGTGCGAGACTTTGGCCAGAGTCGAGTGCCTCCGCCGCCGGCTAATATAACCGCAAAGGTGTGAGATGTATCATTCATAGTGTCCTTTCTCAAATAAACGCCATTGTTGAGTTACCATGTTTTTAAATTGACTTTGAAATTGTACAGCACTCTGTCCAGCTACGCTCATCTGGATTTCTTTTTCATTCCATTCAATATCGGCTAGTTCAGAGATTGCTAGTTCTAAACTATCGACTGTTTGCTCCATCAAGTAAATCCCAGTTTTCTTATTTTTAATCAGCTCTGCCGCACCGCTTTTAAAGTAGACAATTGCAGGTTTGCCAGCCTGCAGAGCCTCAATTGTGGCAATCCCAAAATCTTCCTCGGCAGGAGCCAAAAAGGCTTGGCAGTGTTGATAGTATGCCGTAATTTGATCTGGTTGTACAGCAGATAGAAAGGTAATTACATCGGTTTGATTTAGGCTCATTTCCTGAAGTCTTCCTTTGTCTGGGCCTTCGCCAATGATTACTAAGCGTTTGTGAAGCCGTAAGCAAGCTTTAATGGCGATGTCGATTCGCTTGTAACTCACTAATCTAGAAACAATTAAAAAATAGGGAGATTCTAGATTGAGCTCGGGAGTTTTTTGCGATTTTTCTGGGAGCGAAACCGGTGGATAGATGACTGGCAGAGTTTGACGGTGGTAAAACTGCTCAGTTCTCTCTTGAACTAACTTTGAGATGGGCACAATCACATCCGGTCTGAAGGCAGCCACTTGATCCCACCACTTTAAGTATTTGAAAACAGGTTTTCTGATCCATCCAGTCAAAAGGTCCTGTTCATATTCAGATTGATGACTCCACAAATACCGGGTGGGTGTCAGCAGGTAACAAATATGTAATTGATCTGGAGAAGTTAAAACACCCTTGGCTTCAGCGCTGGAAATACTAATCACGATATCAAAGGCTTGTAAACGCAGGGTCTCAAATGCCAGCGGCATCAAGAAAACCAGCGGCCTGTGGAAGCGTCGAAAAAGCGGAACTCGTTGCAAGAAACTGGAAATGACCGTGAATGGGGCTGCCCACTTTGCTCGATTAGAATCGTACACAGAGGTGAACAAGGGAGCTTCAGGATAGAGCTGATGCAGTGCCACCAAAACATGTTCGGCTCCGCCATACGGAGTGTTCACTCTGTCATAGACAAGAGCGACTTTTGGGTGAAGGTGTTCTCCATCAGTTGTCATTTCAAGAGCCTAACATACGATTGAAAAGTAAGCAGAGCTGTTTTATCCCAGTTGTATTGAGCCGCCATTTTCTTGCCTTTTTCAAGTATTTTTGACCAGGTGTCGAACTCAACGTTCTGAACTGCTTGGGCAAAACTAGAACTGGAGAATGGGTCAAAATAGGCAGCTGCATCTTGATAAACTTCTTGAAAAATGGGAATTTGTGAGGCTATCACTGGAATTCCTGCTGCCATCGCTTCAACTCCGGTTAAACCAAAACCTTCCGAAAGAGATGGTTGGACGAGCGCAAAACTGTGTTGATAGAGCTCAATGAGTTCTTGGTCCGAGACATACCCACGGAACTCCACCCGATCAGCAAGTCCTAATTTTTCTACCTCAGCTTGCACCTGTTTCTGAAAGACGTTTCGAGTGCCAACTAAAACAAGCTTGAAGCCGGGTAGTTCGTGCAAGGCTTTAATGACCACCATCACATTTTTATGAGGATAAAGTGAGCCGACATAGATTAACTGCTTCTCTCTCTTGGCCTTGGTGACTTCTAGAGCAGTTTCTAAGGCAGCTCGGTATGGCTGAGCGATGCCCTCTGGAGTGACCTCAATTTTTGATTTTGCATACGGGAAATATTTGACGACGGTCTTCTTGACGGTTTCCGCAGGCACCAGAATCCAGCTCGCCCGCTTCATAGCCTGACTAGTGGTGTGTAAATACGCTCGATACTTCAAGGCGTACTGCCACATTGGTAAAGTAGTTACGTGAGCACCTTTATACTCATGCCACAACAAATCATGAATCGTGACCATAATTTTGCCACGGTAAAAGAGTGGAATATTAAAATGCGGAATGTGCAGTAGATCGAGATGCTGTTTGTGAAAAATACTTGGAGCAAAGAGCTGCTCAGAGACAGAATAATGACGATGGGGAATGAAGACAACGGTTACCTCTTTTGGCAGAGTGAACTCGGCAGCTTGCTCAGGATTTGAAAAAAAGTAGACCCACTCGATTTTGGGCGTGTGATCCTTGCCAAGAGATGGCAATCGAATCAAGAGGTTCTCGATGTATCGACCAATGCCAGCGTGCTGCTTGCCAGCTAAGCGGCAGTCAATGCCAATTCGCCATGTTGTTTGACTCATATGTTCAGTATAACAAAAACCCCCTCCGATAGACATCGGAGGGGGTAACTACTTGAAAAACTTATTTTTTCTTTGTAGAAGATTTCTTTTTACTTGCTGTTTTCATTTTCTCAGCCATTTTACTTGCTGAAACAGTTTCAATAATAATCTCGTCTTCTTCACAACCGCATAAGCAGCCTTCGTGGTTTACACAACTGCAGTCATCATCACAGTCGATGCAACAAACGTCATTCATAGCCACACTCATGGCTTCTTTTTCTAAGCGGCGAATTTGCATCACGTTCATCAAGGTTTTGATAACGGCAAAGATGAAGAAAAGTGCACCCACTGCAAATGCAATGTCTGGAATGCGAGCTAACAAAACTGGTTCTTCAGTTAATTGAGCTTTGGCATAAAGATACTTGAATAAAATTTGTGGCAAGAGGGCTGTGGTGAACAGAGCTGCGACAAACATCATTAAAGACTCTAATGCGAGGACAATGTTTTGTTGTCTCAGTTGGCTAATTTGAAATTCTAAAGCTGATCGCTTCATATCGCTCCTTTTTTGTATTGAACAAATAGTTGTATTACACTTCTAATGAAAAACGGATACTTTGTTCGATAGTGTTTATCATAGTATTGTAGCATTGTGTCATAAAAGTACGCACTCGTTTTTTTGGACAGTTGCGTATCGGAATGAGACAATCCAGACTGATACTTGTGATGAATAATAGCAGATTTTGGATTATAGACAATCTCATAACCCGCGTCCCTAAATCGTTTACACCAATCTAAATCTTCTGCATACATAAAGAAAGCTTCATCGAGCAATCCAACCTTGTCCATGGCACTTTTTCTGATGACCATGGCAGCTCCGCTGCAGGCATCAATTTGGTGAATAGTGTTCAAGTCTTTATACGTCTCATGATACTGGGCAAAGAGGCGACTTAGGGGAAACAATTTTGCCAATTTTGAAAAGTAGGTTAGTCCTGCCCACGGAGTTGGCTCTCCCCGATGACAGGCCCAATCGATCGTGCCGTTTGCTAGCATTATTTTTGGGGTACAGACTGCAGTTTCCGGATGATCGCTTAAATACTTAACCAATTCTGGCAGGTTGGAGTCAGCAGTTAGCTCGGTATCAGAATTTAACAGCATCACATACTCAGTATTTACTTGACGCAGAGCCACATTATTTCCACCTGCGAAACCAAGGTTTTTGGAAGTCTGCATCAGTTCTACCCATGGAAAACCTTTGGAGAGCTGCTTCACTGAGTCATCGCTACTATCGTTGTCCACCACGACGACTTTAGTTTTAAGAGAACGGTCTTTTAGGAGAAACTTCTCGATTGATGTTAAACAAGCTGCTACTAACTTTGGTGTGTTGTAATTGAGAATGATGATGGTTAAGTCTGTTGGCATGAGGTTACTCTTTTGCTTCGTGGCTTTTTGAAACGAGTCGTAAGTAGATGGAGTCTAGTTTATGACCGATGTACTCCCAGTCGTATTTTGAAGTGACAAAGGTTTTGCCATTTTTAGCGAGCTTCTTTTGAAGAGCTGGATCTTTCAAGACATTCACTGCTAATTCTGCCATGCCTTCTGCGGTGTTGCTTGTCAAAACGTGGACACCATTTTGGACGTCTAAACCTTCAACTGCAATATCACTCGCCACAATTGGCGTGCCAGCAGCCATAGCTTCTAAGATCTTGTAACGTGTTCCTTTACCACTAAAAACCGGAGCGACTAAGACGTGAGCCTGGGTGAAAGCGTCACGGATATCAGGAATGCCGCCAGTGATGGTGATAGAAGTGTCTTTTTTCTGATACTCAAAAATTTCTGGAGTTGGCGCATTACCTACGATCCAGAGTTTCGCTTCTGGCATTTTGGCTTTTATAATTGGCCAGACCTTTTGAACTAAAAAGTTGACGGCTTCCACGTTTGGTAACCAGTTAAAGGTACCAACGGACAGCACGGTTGGTGAGTTAGGAAGTCGGCGTTCTTTTTCCGCGAACCAATCAACGTCCACCCCATTTGAAACAACGTCAATTTTGGCTTTATCTACGGTTTGAGAAATGAATTGTTTATCGTCTTCACTCATAGTAATGAGCTGGGTACAACTTTTCCAATAGTACTCTTCCCAGCGGCGAATTTTAGCGATGTCGATTTTTAAGATTTGTCTAAGTGGCAGAAACTTCACTTTATCAGCGAAACTTTCATACCCTAGGTACTCAATCGTCTGCTCGACCAGCAAAATTGGAATCTCCGTCTCTGGAATATGCGGCATCATGTAAAAAGTTTCGGCATGAATCAAGTCATATTGAGTGGTGGCTAGTTCTTTGCGGACAGCTTTAATTGTTTCTGGTACGTGGTTCCGAATGACCAAAAATGGATAGGAAGAGAACGCGGTTTGCCAAATATTTCTCAAAGTAAATGGTTTGCGTGATCGTTTAAAGAGTTTTACTTTCCAACAATATTTCTCAAGCTCAGATAAATATTGACGTTCACTCTCGTCTTTAATCAAAGAAAAGAGCGTTACATCATACTTTACCGCTAGTTTTTTCAACAAATTGTAGGTGCGAATTTGACCGCCAGAAAGGAGCGGATACGGAAGATATGGAGTTAACATTAAGATTTTAAGTCGGGACATACAGATCTATTCTAAATGATTAGATTACTTTCGTGTTTGCAGATTTAAAATAAGGTAATCATTTGTTTTGGCAACAGTTTGGTACTGAGCTTCTAATTGGTGCGCCTCATCGTCATAACTGGTTGTCACGTAATACTGGGCGCCATTGGCAATCTTCTTGTCGATATCAAAGCCAATTGGCCAACCGGTTCGATTCGTTTGGAAAAGGAAGGCAGTATCGCCAAAAGCTGGCGCGATGACTTTGGCATTACTTGGAAGCAACTTATCGGCGGCTCTCCCGGCAACTTCCCAGTCAGGGCGAGTGCGATAGTAGCCACGAATATAAAGGACATTCGCTGTAAAGGCTCCCGCAAAGAATAGAGCCAAAGCGATGCCCAGCTTTATTTCGTGAGGGAGTTTAATAAATTTAAGCTTACTAAAGTTATCAATTCCCAATCCTACGAGTAAGCAAATGATTGGTAACAGGAAAACTTGGTAATAATCATGACGGACATTGCCGGTGGCAATTACAGACAGGTAAATCAAGGCTCCCACTCCCCAGGCCGCATAGTTAAGCCAATTTTTGGATTTGTGAAAGACGCCAAAAGCAAATAAAGGCACCGCAAACCAGCCAAGTATCAACTTTGTAAGTCGTTCGAAAAATAACCATCTGAACCAAGCTGGTCTGAATCGAATATGGTCACTATTAAATAACCAGTCGCTGGCAGGAATTCCAGAAGGGAATTGCAGAATCCATTTTCGCCACAATAAAAATGGGATTGTGCCAATCACTACAAACAGCACAAGTTGCCATTTTTTCCAGATATTTAATTGGTATGCTCGCCATGACAGCAGGGCGTAAACAGGTCCCAAGAAGAGAATGAATGGCTTCATGAGCATTGCCAAAATAAAACAAAGTACTGAGATGAGGAACCAGCTCCATTTTTTACTATCGATCCAGTACTGAAATCCTAAAATGCTCCAAACAATGGCAAAAATAAATGGTGATTCAGGTAGTATTGCTCGCGAGTAGTACACAGAGTATGGAATGACCGCAAAAGCCAAGGCACTGAAAAAGCCGACTCGTCGGTTGCTCCAAGCTTTGCCAATAAAATAAATTCCAACTAATGTTCCGAGTGAAAACAGAACTGACGTCAATCTAGAAGTTACCACTAAATCAAGAAATGGTATGGTTCTCAAGACTGCCGCAATGCCCGCATTAACGATGGGAAACTCCACCATTCGGTAGCCATCTAAATTGTCTAAACCAGACTGAATATTAGATAAATCCTGATAGTGAGGTCTCAGCAAATCAATGCCGTGTTTGACGTATTCGCGGGTGACAGAGGCAGTGTCAGCTTGCCTAAAAGCATGCCAGTCGGTTGGAGTGCTCGAAATGCCTTTTAATCTCAAGACAAATGCCAGCAACAACAAAGGAATGAGCAATAACAGTTCTTTATGTTTCATGACGAACTAGCTTTTTTTGGCTTTCTTTTTCTGATTCGTGTTGCGAGAAACAGCGGCTACTGGGGTTGCATCAGTTGTTTTCATCTGTTTATCCAACATGACATAGGCAAAGAACAGTCCGTACAGGGCCCAAAAGCTCTCTGCCACTTTTGATGAAGCAAAGACGTCAATGTAAATGGCATTCAGCAGTAAGCCGATGGTTCCACCAATTAATCCAAGACTAAAAGTAGCTAGAATTTCATCTTCACTCTTCAAATTTCGGGCAGCCGTGTATAAGCCGAGCAGGACACATCCATAGAAAGTAATGAAGCCTAGAGCACCAGTTTCACCGAGTGTTCTAAGGTAGTTATTATCTGTACTGTCTGCCTCTGTGAAGACGTCAACTGATTCTTTGGTTAATGTCGCGTATCCAGTTCCGGTGGCTGGGTTGGTTAAGAAGCCCTCAATGGCTCGTGGCCATAAGACTTCTTCTCGGATACAGAGCGATAACTCTTTTTTCAGTGCACAGTCAGAATAGACACGAGGTTTTTTGACAGTTTTATACGTCACAGTTCCATTGGCTGAAGTAGTAGCGACAGTCACTTCATCAGGCACGTCGACGAAGACGTCAGCTGGCACATTTCCGCCACCTGCAGCTGGAGCCACAGAAGGTGATGGAGATGGTTTTGGAGTTGGTTTGCCTGTTTCCACTGGGGTTGGTGGCTGATCACTCTTACTTGCTACCTGCTGAGCCAAAATTGCAGCAGCAACCTGATCGGTTGAGACGGCATTACCTGGAGGTTTACTCTTAGGTAACATCTTGTTCAGCTGAGCTGGAGTCAGCGGAATACTGGCTAACGATTTATCAGAGATAAATTGGCGTCTAAAATCGGTGGCCGAGTTTACAGCGGCTTCTAATTTAGGAACACTCTTGATGACGTAGAATAACCTGTCTGAAAGGTCTCCACCAAAGTAGTAGAACAGGAGTGACATGGCTAAGACCATCATAAAACCACGAGAGAATAAGAATCCAACTTTAGGCAAAATACCTTTTCTCATAGCCGCAGTCATCAAGATAACTAAACCGACACCGGCTACGTACATCGCGAAAGATGTTCTGGAGGCACTTAGGATTAATAACCAACTCCCAAACCAGAAAGTTACGAAAAGCAAAGCTTTCCAGGGTTTGGATTTCATCCAGAAGGCAAATGCCAAGATGATTGGTAAGGCGACGACTAAATATGCAGCCATATCGTAACTGCCACCAAAGGTAGACTGAACGCGGGCAAACTCGGTTAAGTAGAGGCGGATTCCTTTACTGAACTCACGGTTCATTGTGGAGTAGACTGGCCAGTAAAAATATTTTTGTCCGTAACCATACAAACTGATGGCTAAAACAGTTCCTGCCCATAACTTCAATGGGAGTAAAACCTGTTTCTTTGTCTTAATTGAAGAAAAGAAAATGAAGAACAATGAGAAGTACTCGATATATCTGAAGTAGTGCAACATGGTTTTCCCAATGTGCAGTGGTTCCAAAGGCACGGTCTTAATCACAAACATGGAGACCAGACAAGAAATCGTGGCCACAACCTCATATGCCAGCACAAACCAAAACATCGGAGATTTCCACTTCACTTTGCCCCGAATCACCTGGATAAACCACAACAAGGCGGTAAACAAGATGACGGTATCTTCTAAACGAATTCGAACAATGTATTGTTCAATCGGACTCCATAAAGGAATTTTTGGATATAAGGGGATAAAAACAATTAAGAAGCAAACGAGTGAATACAAAAGATTGTTATCTGCCCATCGGCCAAGTTTCTTGAGTAAGTTGATGATTGATGTCATACGAATGTCCTTAAAAAACTTCCGACAGAATAGTAGTATAGACCTTTGCGCGACTCTTTTGTCTCATTATTGTACCAAATAGGAACTTTCTCAAGTGGGCGCCGGTTTTTAGGAGCAATCTGGCCCAAAATAATTGCCAAAGTGGTTGATGTTTTGACCAGATGTAGAGATAGCCTTTGAACTCGCCTTTCAGCGCATTGGCAGAAGACGAACTAGCACTTCCTAAATGAACGATTTTGGCGGCTGGGCAAAGGCCAATATCCCATTGATGGTGGAGGGCTCGCCAGCAAAATTCGATGTCTTCACCGTACATAAAGATGTTTTGGTCCAACTTCCCTACTTCATTGATCACCTCGCGACGAATCATCATGGCGGTGCCACCCACCCATTCTTGCTGGATGACTTCGCGTATTTGCGAGTCGCCGGTCACGTCAAACGTGTCGCTTCGCAAGCCGGTGTGCTGAGTGGAAGGCAGAAATTTGCCAATAATTGGCAGATCGTCCAACATCAACATATGACTAGCTAAAGAAAATAATGAAGGTAAACTGCCGCCTTGGGCTTGCGGGGTCATGTCTTTGTTAAGCAGTTGCGCCGACAAAACACCTAATCGATCAAGCTCGCCACTGTGAGAAGCCACTGTTGCAGTCAAGTCATGAAGTTGGTGATTCTCAAAAGCCTCTACCATTTTGACAATTCCGCCTGGCTGAACAATGGTATCTGAGTTGAGTAAGAGCAGGTATTTGCCATGAGATTGGTCAATCCCAACGTTATTGGCGGCCGAAAAACCTTCATTATTTGGATTTTGAATCAAAAGGGTTTTCAGCTCGGTTTCTGGAATTTTTTTGAAGAGATTTCTCAAATTTGAGACGGACGAATCTTTGGAGTTGTTGTCCACTACAATGACTTCAGTTTTGCCATGTAAAAGTTTACTTGCTTTGACCTCATCCCAAACAGAAACAATCGTCTGTTGTGTCAATTCTGAGGTATTGTAGGAAACAATAATAATGGACAGTAACATATTATTGGAACCAACGGGCTCTCCCGAGTTTATAACCAAGTGCTGTTGCTGGTCTTTTACTGATTTCTTTAGCAGGTACGCCGGCGACAATACTGAGCGGTGCCACATTCTTGGTGACCACTGCCCCGGCTGCCACCACGGCACCTTTGCCGATAGTTACACCTGGCAAAATAATCGCATTTGGGCCAATGAAGACGTAATCTTCAATAGTTGTAGTCTCTTCAATGGCATGGAAGTCTGAACTCTTCACATCATGTTCTGAGTTAAATACCATGGCTCCGGTGGCAATATCCACATGGTCGCCAATAATGAGTGGCGCGCGGCCATCTAATACAACTCTCTCACCAATAATCGAATCCTGGCCAATCACAATCTTGCGAGCGTCATAAACGCGAATTCTCATGTGCAGCGAAGAACCCTTGCCAATTTTCATACCACATAATCTGTAGAAAAATCTGCGAGCGTGATGCAACTTCATCTCACCCACCGACCACCACAGAAACCCAGTGGTGAACTCTAGATCAATGGCGCGTAAACGATTAAGAACTTTTTGGAAAATTTGAACGGGTGATAACGCTCGACCCTGCTTGTCGGTGATAGGCATATATTCAGTATAGCAGAAGAAGTTTATTGTGGTGGGAAATGTCACTTAAAGATGTATGAATTTGCAAGTAACTATTGATCAATGAATTTTCGTGATAACATATCGCATATGAATAATGAAGAGAAAATAATTATTATTGAGAAAGCAAAAACTTTCTTTATTGAAAAAATAACAGTAAATCATTTGTCTGCGTTAAAAAAATTAACATCGCTTTCCTCTTTTTCATACAATCCGTTTCTCCTTAAATATTTAGCCAGCTTTCTCACTGGAAATACTAGCCCTGAAAGTTTAGCTAAGGCGTTAATTTACCCAAGAGTTTTAGGCACTTCTATTGTTACTATTTTTGGAACACAGTCCCAGTCATTTTGTAAGGAGGTACTAAATGGTGTTGCCTCTGTTGTTGCTGGTATTGATATAGAATTTATTGATCAAGTGGATGGTAGAAAAAAATATTGTCAAACAAAGGCAGGTCCAACAACAATAAATAAAGATGATGTTGAGACTATTTTTAATCACTTTAAAGGCATCAAAGGACTTGCGAGAACAAATGGTCTAGATGTACGTGACTTGGATCTTGTTGTCGGTGTAATGTATGGTAAAAAAGAGGAACTAAGTGCCAATTACTTGAAAATTCAGAAAGATTATCCAGTTTATACTGGGCAAGAATTTTGGTATCGCCTCACTGGCGATAAGGACTTTTACTTTGATTTGATTAAAGCATTTGGCGATGTTTCGAAAACTATCAACGTAAAAGAAGAGCTTGAACTCGTTGTAACCAAACTTTCTGAGGATATTAAAGCTCACTTTCCTGAGCTTCTCGATTGAGAGTATCTTCTTTGAGTGGCTCAACAATCTCCATTGTTTTTGGGTTAACTTTATTTTCCAACATGGCGATCAAACAGGTACCAATGTGGTATCCTAGATTAACTGGTACAGCGTTTCCAATCTGTTTGTATTTAGCAGAAGTTGGTCCCATGAATACCCATTCATCAGGAAAAGTTTGTATTCGAGCATATTCTCTAACAGTTAGCGGACGAGTCTCTTCAGGGTGACAACGTTCTGTCTGTTTCTGAGCTGGAGCACATGTTAAGGTTAAGCTCGGCTCGTCCCAAGAGAGTCTTCTTGCTATACCTGTTTTGCCTCCGCCTAAAAAGAAACTTCCACCCAAATAGCTCTTCTGTAGCGACTCTGGAAGACTCCTCCAGTAACAGCCAGCAGGAACCAGATCCATTATTGCTTTCTTTTTCTCAGGGTACTTTTGACCATCAGACGGTGGGACGTTCTTTAAAGCTTCTCTAAGGGAGACTGTGTAATCTTTTTCTTTTGGAAAGGCAATTGGAATATCAAGATCTTTTCTAACAGCAATGATTATTAATCGCTCTCTTTTTTGAGGAACGTCTAGATATTGGGATCGTAAAACTTTATAGGCGACGTCGTAACCGATTTCCTCTAATGCTTTAACCATTGTCTTCAGTGTCCGACCCTCGTCATGCTTGAGTAACCCTTTAACATTCTCACCAACGGCAATTTTGGGCATTACCTCTTTCACGCATCTGGCGAACTGAAAGAATAGTGTACCTCGAATATCTCCGAAGCCCTTCTTCTTACCAGCATAACTAAAAGACTGACATGGGAAACCACCTTCAACAACATCAATCTTCCCTTTGTACTTACTGAAGTCAACATTTTTTATATCGTCATGAACAACATTCCATTTTGGTCGATTCTGATTCAGAGTGGCTACGGCATTCTTTTCTATTTCAACCATTAAAACATTGTTTAATCCTGCATTCTCTAAACCTAGGGCTGTTCCCCCAGTCCCAGTGAAGAGTTCAATTGTTTTGAATTGAGTTTTCCGAGGCGAAATAAGAATTTTGAAATTATTTTCTAAGCTTGTGCCTAACAATTTATTTTGTAATCGTTTAACTTCTTCCA
This sequence comes from uncultured Pseudomonadales bacterium, assembly GCA_964574595.1. Lineage (GTDB taxonomy): Bacteria > Patescibacteriota > Microgenomatia > UBA1400 > PJMF01 > CAZNOF01. Next base: position 226,202 of record CAZNOF010000001.1, read on the forward strand.
AGTCAAAGACTCTATAGTTGTTTGAGTCACGAGAACCCTTGATTAAACCAGCTTTCTCCCATCGCCTAATGGTGTCATTTGAAACGCCTAGGGCTTCTGACATGTCACGAACGTTAAGAAAAGTTTGCATAGAAAAATAGTATTAGAAACCCTTGCATAATGCAATGGTTACAAGTGAATCAAAGATATCTAATTGTAGATAATATTCATTTCCTAGATTGTAGGAACAAACTAATCCCTCTTCGGCGCCACCATCCCCAAATGGGTATACGCCGTGTCAGAAATCACCCGGCCTTTGGTGGTTCGTTTGATAAATCCGATTTGGATGAGGTAGGGTTCCAGGACTTCTTCAATGGTGCCGGGGTCTTCGCTCAGCGTGGCGGCAATGGTGGTCAGACCGACTGGTCCACCTTGGTGTTTCTCAATGATCAGTTTTAGGAATCGGCGGTCAGCTTCGTCCAAGCCCAACGGGTCGACGGTCAGCATGTCTAAAGCCGTTTGAACACCTTCCGGCGTGATTTGATTGTTGTGACGAACTTGGGCAAAGTCGCGGACGCGTTTCAGCAACTTCAATGCAATACGCGGTGTGCCACGTGAGCGCATGGCAATCTCTTCCGCACTTTTATCATCCAGCTCAATATTTAGCTTTGAGGCGGCTTTTTTCAAAATCACTTGCAGCTTTTTTGGTTGGTAATACTCCATTCGATGAATCACCCCAAACCGATCTCGGAATGGGCCAGTCAGTGCCCCAAACCTCGTGGTCGCTCCAATCAATGTGAAGTGAGGCAGGTCTAAACGGATGGTGCGGGCGGATGGCCCTTTGCCAATCACGATGTCTAGCGCAAAGTCTTCCATAGCGGGATAGAGCGTCTCTTCCACGGCTTTGGGTAAACGATGAACTTCATCGATAAACAAAATATCCCCGGCTTGTAAGTTGGTCAAAATGGCGGCTAAATCACCTGCTTTTGCTAAGGCTGTTCCGGAAGTGACGCGGATAGTGCTGCCCATCTCTTTGGCAATCAAATGAGACAGAGTGGTTTTACCTAATCCAGGTGGTCCATACAGTAAAATGTGGTCAATGACATCGCTTCGTTCCTTGGCGGCTTGAATGCCGATCCGCAGAGATTCCTTGACGTGGTCCTGGCCGTAAAAGTCGTCCCAGGACTGGGCTCGCAAAGAAGTAAATAAGATTTCTTCTTCTGTGGTTGGTGGGGTGGTAAAAAGTGGTTCGTTTGTCATATGTCTGGTAATTACTTGATCAATCAATCTTAAATCTTAATGACCTGGTTTATCAGTCTCTTGTCTTGACTGCTAATATCAATCTATGTCTATTTATATCAATACTATCGTTTCGATATCAATTTAATTGCCTGTTTGACGGCTTCTCCGCTCGTTAATGCTTCCACATCGACCAGTTTGACAGCCTCTACAATCGCTTGCTCGTCAAAGCCTAATGTCTGCAGTGCCAGCGTCACTTCTTGGCGTTCTGGTGAGAGTGGTTTGAGATCTAACTCTTTCATGGAGCCAAGCTTGGTACGCAAATCGATAATGATTTTTTGAGCCAGTTTTTTGCCCACTCGCGGGGTGGCGGAAAAGAAACTGACATTGGCTTGTTGAACGGCTTCCACGATTTGACTTGCCCCAGAATCCAGAATGTGCATGGCTGTTTTGGGACCTACACCAGAAACACTGATCAGCAGCAAAAACATCTCCCGATCACTCGTCGTAGAGAAACCATACAGCTCTAACGCTTCTTCTTTAACGTGGGTGTAAATGTGCAGTTTGACTTGTGATAGACGAGCCGCCTCTGCCATGACCGCAGTTGTGACTTTGACTGCGTAGCCAACTTGGCCGCACAAGACCGTCAAAAAATCTTTTTCAATAATTGGTTCGCCAATGAGTAAGGAAATCATAACGTTTTGGTGCTGCGACTGACTGTATGAGTTATAGCCATTCCGATCGCGTCTAGGGCATCATCCAAGATCTTGTCATTATCAAGTCTAAATTGCAAGCGCAGCATCCGTTCGATGTCCGGTTTAGCGGCTCGACCATTGCCAGTTACGGCCACTTTCATGGCCATTGGGTTGTACTCAGTGATTTGCACCTGCTGTCGGAATAAGGCGCTGATAATCACGCCGCGGGCTTCACTGACTCGCATGGCCGTCGTTTTATTGCTAGAAAAAAAGAGCGTTTCAATCGCCGCCTCTGTGGGCTGATATTTTTGGAGAATTTCGGTCAATTCAGTATCTACTTTTCGGAAGCGCTCAATAATATCTTTCATGCCGGTCGTTTCAATACAGTTGTAGGTGACGATTTTGAATTGACCCTTTTCTATTTTGCCAATACACCAACCTACCCGGTCGTATCCCGGATCAATCCCGATGATAGTAATGGGTTGTGGAGCGTTCATCATTTGGTGTGTTCAGCGGCAACTTCTAACAAAGTATCTAAGACGATTTGGGCTGACTCATCCCAGTGGAACTTTTTAATTTGTTGACGCCCTTTCTTTAATAAGGCGGCACGCTCTTTGGCGGCTTGAAACAGAACTTTTTTAATGCCGGCGGCAATTGAGGCGCTATCCTCTGGGTCAACTTGCACGCCCGCTTCACCCACTACTTCCGGCAAACTTGTAGTATTTGAGACGATAGGAATGGTGCCTGCCACCATCGCTTCTAACGGCGGAATGCCAAAGCCTTCGTATAAACCAATCAGGACGCTAGCCACAGACTCTCTGTAGAGAATGAGTTTTTCGACTTCTGTCACGTATCCGGTCAGGACAATTCGTTTTCTGAGCGATGATGTTTCGATTCTGGACATGATTGAGTCAGCTAGCCAACCAGTTTTGCCGGCAATCACAAGTTGTAACGAGTCGATCTTGCCCGCATCACTTGATAAATACGAGCGTAGCTTCCGATTTTCCTTGCGTTCGGTCTTGGCCTGCTCTACTACAAGTTCAAATGCCTCAATTAATTTCTCTAGGTTTTTGCGAGGTTGGAGTGTGCCAACATATAAAATATAAGGTTGATGGATATGCCATTTGTTGAGAGTGGCCAATTTTTCTTTTTCTTTAAAGACGGGTAACCCTTCTGCACGCAGTCCTGGATAGGCCACCACGACTTTGTCAGCCGGGATTTGATATTTCTGAACTACATCCTGTTTGGTGAACTCGCTAATTGCCACGATACGTTTGGCGTGTTTGACACTATATCTAGTCCACTCTCTGAGCTGGAGTAAATCTTTTTTCCTGAACTGTTTATGAAAGTCAAAGTAAGCCAGATCCATGACTGAACTAACATATGGTACTGGACTGAGTCTTGGGGCGTAGTGACCGGGTGTGAAGAAGACATCGTACTTTTGTCGATACAAAAATAAGTACCAAGGTAACGCCCACTGAGTCCAAAATGGAACTGGTCCAAATACTCGATAACTCCAGCCTTCTCGCTCAGCTGGGAAGTCAGGGAGAGCCGGAGTGGCCAACAGAATTTCCACTTGAATGTCTTTTTTATTTCTCAGGATTTGCTCCAACGCCACAATTAATTCATACGCGTAGGCGTTGCTGCCCACTCGTTGGGCGACGTTTGCTTCATTGCCATCAATTGCGATG
>CAZNOF010000002.1:0-25312 GCA_964574595.1 uncultured Pseudomonadales bacterium
TCAAATTGTTCAGAATCAGCTTAATAAAGTTGTTCATCATCTGTATATCAATCCACTCGAAAAATGTAATTTGAAGTGCAAGATTTGTTATACCAAAAAAACTAGTCCAATTCTTTCCAATCAGCAGATTCTTGATTTTGTTGATCGGTATGAGATTGAAGAGAAGGTTGAGTCAATTACTTTCTGTGGTGGTGAGGTTTTTGCTTTGGTAACTTTTCCAGAATTGATTAATCAGGTTGTTAAAAGAGGTATCTTTGTTCAGGTCATTACTAACGGAACAATTGACCGCCTTGATAAAATCGATCAACCCAATGCAGTCAACTTGATTGTCTCGTTAGATGGTATAGAAAAATATCATGATGCGAATCGAGGAGAAGGTAATTACAGAAAGAGTCTAGATTTTTTGAAAAAAGCATCTCGGATGGGATTCCATCTCAGTATTTTTTCAATTTTGACACATGATAACCTCGCTCTGGCTGATCAGTTTGAGTCAGCCATTAAAAGCGAGTTAGGGTTCTTGCCTGAAGTCACGTACCACCCACGAAAGCCACCTGCTTACTTAATGCATCACCCGGTTTCCAACATTGTCGGTGAGATTGATGGTTTTGATTTTCTAAACAAAGAAGAGATGCTTCATGTTATGAATACAAAAAATGTTTTTCCACCAAAGGATCTTGGTTGTTACCAAATTGCGCTGGTTTCCGACGGTAAAGTATATGGTTGCTGCGAGGGTGTAACCGCTATTGGCACAATAGACAGTCCAATCACTGAATTATTAAGCACATTAAAAGCTCGTGTAGAGTTGTGGGCGAAAACAAATCAGTTCACCAACTGTCTGGGTTGTAGTCAAGCAGAATTTATGTGTGGTATTAAACAATATTTAGATCTTATTCACGCTCAATGAAAAAAATTGATTTACAGCCAGTATTTATACGCGAAAAAGTTATCAAACTCTGTAGGCAATTTTTTGACGCGCAAAGTTTTCATGAGGTTATTTCTCCAGTTTTAAACGCCGCTATTCCACTTGAACAGACATTGTTTCCTTTTTCCACACAGTGGGCAAACTTGAAAGAGCGGCAAGAACTATTCTTAAGTATCTCTCCTGAAGCAAGCATGAAAAAAATGTTAGCTGCAGGAATTGGAAATGCTTACTCTATTGGAAAGTGTTTCCGAAATTTGGAAGCAGCAGGACAAATTCACAATCCAGAGTTTCTGATGCTTGAATGGTATCGTATGAATCAGCCAATGGACAAAATCATGGATGATGTGAAAGGCCTAATTCAGTTTATTTATGATGAACTCTATAAAGGGGCATCGCAAGAAAAAAATATTATACGCGTTCAAAACATGAGATTAGATATTTCTAAATGGCAAGTCATTTCAATGAAGACTGCCTTTAAACAATATTTAAATGTAGAGTTACAAGATATTATGAAATTTGAAAACATTTCTGACCTGGCTATTAGCAAGGGCTACACAACAGAAAATGCAACTTGGGAGCAACTTTTTGATCAACTTTTCTTAAATGAGATCGAACCTCATCTGCCACTCGATCCTTTTTTTCTAATAGACTTTCCTCATCAGCTTTCACCGCTCTGTGCACGTAAAAACGGTGAACCGTATTTAGCGCAAAGATTCGAAGTTTTCATGAATGGAATTGAAATTGGAAATGGGAATGCAGAAAATACGAATGCATCAGAGGTTCTAGAATCATTTAAAAACGTGGCTGAACTCAGAAAAGATCTAGATACGGCATCTCCGATTGATACAGACTTTATAGAGGCTCTCAAGGCACTAGAAGGGGAGCAAATATCTGGAATCGGACTGGGTGTGGATCGTCTTGCTATGATTTTTGCAAATGTTGCGAATCTAAATCAAGTAGAACCGTTTGCACTTCAATACTAAACAAAAACCCCCTATTTGATTAGGGGGCTTAAACACAAATTCAAAAAAAATTATTTTTTGGCTGTTTTCTTTTTAGCAACTTTTTTCTTTGCAACTTTTTTGACAGCTTTTTTAACTTTTTTCACGACCTTTTTCACTGCTTTTTTAGCAGCGGTCTTTTTTGCTGGTGCCTTCTTTTTGACTGGCATATCTATGTCCTCCTTGGTGAATGATTTTGGGTAGTTAAACCACTCACTTTTTTGTATTGTATCCATTAAAGAGTGTTTTGAAAAAGAAGTCAATGAAGTAAATTTATCTACTCGGTTGTGGTCTGAGAAAAGAGAGAAATTATTTTCGTGATTAAAGCAATTATTAGGTAGTACATGACGATTCCTAATAAGGATGCAGAATCAAAATATGAAATGCCACTTTGTGCTGATTGAAAAATACCTTTAAACGGAGCAACTAAAATTCCTGAGATGTTGTAAATAAGAAGGACGATTCCAGTTGAGCGAGCACCTAATAGTAAAAAGACAAATCGCAGTGCGAGCAGGGTTGCAAAAAAGTGGCCAACAAACCAAATGATCTGTGCAAGCTTGGCAATTGTGAACTCAGTAGGGTCTGCTGATTTTTCAATCTGCTCACTCACTAAATGAGTGTCTCCAAGATTTTTTGTTTGCACTGTTTTGGTGATGTTTGTTTGTTCCATGAATGCATGGTAACAGCGTAATGGTTCGATTCAAAGCGGCAAAAAGTTATTTTTAGGTTTTTAAGTCAAGTGAAGCAAATATTGGCTGATCAATTCTTTTTTCTGCAGTCTACTGAGTGCTTTAATAGCAAATTCTCTTTTCAGAGCCTCAGAGTGTGTCGTACTTGGTTCAATAAAAACCAGCTGAACCGGAAGTCTGGCTCGAGTGTACTTTGCGCCTTTGCCCGTGTTATGAGTTAAAATTCTTTTTTCGACATCTGTCGTGCAGCCAGTATAAAATGTATTGTCAGCGCATCGGACAATATAGACGTACCAATCATGTTGCGAAGTATTGATCATGGTCTAGTTGAAAGTTTGACTGCTTTGGCAAGAATTGATAACGGCACAAACTTTATCACATACGTCATAAGGTGAGATTTTAGATCACTAAAAACAACATCTTGTCCTTTCATCATGCCTTCGTACCCAGCTTTTGCAACTGCAGTAGTGGTAAGTAAATTACCAGTAAAGAGCTTGCTCTTTTCAACTCCAGCTCGTTGGGCAAATCCGCTCTCAGTCGGTGAAGGGCAGAGCACGGTTACTGTGACACCTGTTCCTAAGAGTTCAGCTCTCAGTCCTGCTGAGAATGAGTAGACGTACGCTTTTGAGGCAAAATAAACATTCATAAAAGGACCAGGAAGAAAGGCAGCGATTGAAGAAACATTCAGAATTTTCCCAGATTTTCGGGCAACCATTTTTGGTAAGAAGTATTTTGTTAAGAGTGTGAGAGAAACGATATTGAGTTGAAGTTCGGCTATTTCTTTGGCTTCATCAATTTCCCAAAACTTTCCGGCTGTTCCAAATCCTGCATTGTTCACCAAAATTTCAATGGAAATATTTTCTTTTTCAAGAATCCTAAAAACTTCTTTAGCGGCGGATGTATCGGAGAGATCAATTGCAATAGTTTTGACGTCAATCTGGTATGTCCCTTCCAACTCAGCTGCGAGGGTCTCAAGTGTGGTTTTATCGCGTGCCACTAAAACAAGGTTAAAATGATTTTTAGCTAGCAAAACTGCTATTTCTTTTCCAATTCCACTTGAACCGCCAGTAACTAATGCGTATTTTGTCATAGGCCATTGTAGCAGTCACTTTTTCTGTAAGGTAGCTTACTTGTTAATCTGTGTTTCTAAGATAGAATTTGAAGTATGATTGACTCTGAGCTGGTCTCTGGATATCTACACGCATACCCAGACAAAAAAAGACTGCTGCATGAAAAAGTTTATGCTGAGTTACTGCTCTTGGTTCAGGGTTTACAGAGTAGTCAAAACTCCCGAACAATTACTACTCCAGAGTATGTGACAGCCATGATCTCCGCAAAAATGTTGCTGATAGATCAAGATGCTTCTCCTATTACGAACTTTCCTATTACACAAAAACCGGATCAAAACATATTTGATTATGAAATCGAAAATCCATTTTGGAGTGAGCATCGCGTGTATGGTTACTTTGTTGAGATCTCAGCCATAATTGGGAAACAACCGGTGCCTGTCATTGTGAGTTTCTTTAAGTATCTTTCTCAAGAAGCAATCAACGAGGTCAAGAAAAAGAAAACTAGTTCTTCAAGTGAAAGTTAAAAAATTCAACTGTTCTTTTCATGGCAACATTAAAGTTTGATCCAGAAATATTGTGACCACCTGTTTCATACTCAAAGAGCTCGTGAGGAATTGTGGTTTCATTTAATTTTTCATTTAAGTCACGACTATATTGAATGCTGACCACATCATCATTTTTGGCATGATGAAGCTGAATTGAACCGCGCACATCTCTCAAGAAGTAAACGGGAGCCACTTGTTTCCAAAATTCGTCACTAAGTGGAAAACGTGATCGAATATCCATAGCAGAGGTTGTGGCTATTGGTGAGGCACTTGCCGGTGGTCTATAGGATAAATCGTGTATCCGATACTTCTGAAGATCTTCATACGAATAGCCGGCCCCTGCCCAAATGACAGTTGCCGGGATTTCTGGTTTCACTACCATACTTCTCATCACCACATTTCCAGCCATACTATGTCCCCATAAACCAATTTTCTTGGAATTGATGTAACTGGTTGACTGTAGAGCTGCATATGCATTTAAAGTATCGATTACATAGTTTGGCGAGTAATATGCACCAGATGGACTGCCTTCCGAGATCCCATGTCCTCGTAAATCAATCTTGAAAACTACGAAGCCATTTCTTGCCAAGTAATCAACATATGCTACGTACTTTTCCTGTGTTTTATACGTGGCAGGAGGAATGTAACCATGAACAAACACAATTGCCGGCCAGCCTCCCTCAGGTGGAGTTCCGGTTGGAACAGTGAGTAATCCGTGAATGGTTAATCCATCAGATTGATAGGTTGTTACGTTTGAAGTGTATTGAGAGTTGGAGGCAACTTTTTCTAACTCACCTAACTGGCTTTGATAGTTTCTTTTCCGGAGTGAAGGAATTGTTAATTCAGAGAAAGGGGAAAGAATCTGGATGTCAGATATCCCCGGAATAGCTGGAGGCATCTCAATCCGATTTGGTGTCCTTTGCCAGCCTTGAAATAGAAAAATAGCTGCAACAATTACTATGCAGAGTGGAGCAACTATTTTTATAAGTTTTGGGAAAAAAACCATGTCCCGATTTTATCGTACATTAGATAAGAATAGTGTAATTGTTTGGGTTACAGGTAATAACCAAAGTACTGTAGAAAGCCAATCACGCCATGAATAATGGCAATCACCACCAACCACCAGACAAAGTGCTTATGAATGGAACTCCAGGTCATGCGGTGGGGTACTGCATCTAAACTATCCTTACCAATTCTGCCACCTCGCCAAGGCAATGGGAGTTTTCCCCATGGCATCGCGAAACATGAGGCAAATGTAAAGACAAAGAGGATTGCCAAAAACACTCCTGTCCAACCTAAGATACTCATTCCCAAAATTCTAATCCTGCCCTCATACCAAACGGATGTGGTTTTGGTTTTTGCTTGAAAAGTATTTGTAGCATCTGAAGGAGTTGGTGAGACGACGGGAGCAACTGGCGGTGTTTGTTCTGCTGTTCCAAAAGTGCCTACGACTGGAAAACCTGCAAAAACCTCTGTTCCGTGGGGCGCTCCACCCATTTTGCCGGTTAAATCTTGGCCAGCGGAGAAACCAAAGTGTTGTCCAGCTTGCCACAGTTTACTGGTTGAGACGTCATAAACTTTTCCTTCATAAGCAAAGTAGGATTTATGGCCATCTTTGCCGTCATATTGAGAAAGTTCTGTGGCAGTAAAAACTTTTGATTGGGCAAAAACAGGAGAGACCAAACCCATTATGACAAATAGGAATAGTGAGAGTGACAGGGCAAGCTTTTTTCTCATACTAGACTATTCTACTGGTTTTACGGCGGCTGGGGTAGCTGATTTTGAGGCAGGAGCTGTTGAAGCGGCTACATCAGGTGCTCTGTTTCCGACCGGGACGATATAGACAGTCTCTTCATTAACATCAAGTTTCATAGCTGTTCCCACTTTTTTGGCATCGAAGCCACCCATTACAACCATGGCTAAATTAAGACTCTCAGCTTGTAAGTACATATTTTGGCCAATATGACCTGCTTCAAGCAACACATCGGTCATAGGATCAGCACCTGCGGTTTTCAGCTTTGCTGCTGTTTTGGCTGGGGCGGCAGAAAGCAAGAACACTACAGGAGATTGTTGTGCTCCGGCTTGCACGCCTGCGGCTGTCAAGAGATCACCCGCGTTAGCAATATTCAGGTTGCCCAGTTGGTTTTTCTCAGGAATATATTGGTAGAGACCTGGATTCAGACCTGTCACATTTCGGACCACAACATAAACCGTGAATGGAAACCCACTCATTCCACTTGGAGCAGTTCTGTAGCCGGTTTTGGGGTCTGTGATGCCTTGAGCAGACCATAGTAATTGACTCAGATCTTTCAATGATAAAGCGGTGGTGGCAAATGTCCTGCGACTTCTTCTTGTTGCGATTGCCGCCTCTACACTTTCTTTTCCCTTTAATTCAGGAGCAGGCAGAGAAATAAACTCGGTGATGGATTTCTGTTCTGGCAGTGACCATTTCTTTACTTCTGTTTTTGTTTGCGTGACGGATGGTGCAGCCTGAGAAGAAGCCGTAAGTGTCTTCCGTTTCTCATTGATCAACAAAACAAACAATACTGTTGAAAGACCAATCATGGCAACAACCACAAATGACAAAATTTCTTTCTTGAGTGGAAACCCACCCCTGATACAGGTATCGCAGGTCTTGGGCAGAGCTGATGGAGTTGCTGCAGAGGGAGCTTTACTAGGAGATGGAAATATAATAGGCTCTTGTTTTTCAACAGTTGGTGCGGAGGAAGAAGTTGGATCAATCATACTTTCATTCAAGACTGTTTTGAACAATAAATCAATAATCTAGATTACATCATCCTAGGTCGGATGAAGAACCAGAACCCACCTAGCAAGATAATAATGACTCCACCACCAATTAAAATTGGTTGAGGAATTGAGAATCCTGCGTTGACTTTTTCTTGGGTCTCATTCGTTGGTTTAGCGGTGGCGGATGGAGTTGGCTTAGAAGATGCTGTTGGGATTGTTGAATCTCCAGTCTCTGAATGTGTCTGAGTTGTATCTGCTGATGTCGCGTTGTTTCCAGGTTTAGAAGTTGTTGTTATTTTTGTGCCAGTGTCATCAGAGACAGTAGGTTGTTGGAATGGTGTAGATGCACCTGATAAGGAGAAGAGCTTCGTTTGAGCAGAGATTTCATTTGACCAGTTTCCGGTGGCACAGCCGTTGCCACTTCTAATTTTGAAGTAGTATTTGGTATTTGGTTGCAATGAATTTACCAAGAATGTCCGAGAACCGGCTCCGCCAATGTTATCAGCTCCGTACTCTTGAGATCCCGGAGTTCTGCCAAATGCGAGGCTGTAGTGATCAATAGGCCCATCACCTTCACTAAAGAACAGAATGATCGAGTTATCTGATTGTGGAATTGCGGCATATAAAGCTGGAGCTTTACTGCCAGGTGCGGTAGCACTACAAGTTGGTGTGGATGGTTCGGTTGGAGTAGAGCTAGATGAACCGGAATCACTATTTCCACTTGGTGTAGGTGTCGGGGTTGGCGACGGAGAAGGTGTGGGTGATGGAGAAGGAGGCGCACTAAAGTTAACTGCTAAATTGCCAACTGATGGAGTGACACTGGTTGTTCCAGTTAGGCTCATTCGATATTGCAGGTATCGGCCAGCCGGACTGCTAATCGTCGAGCCAGAAAGTGCTGACCAACTACTCCAGGATGAGTTATCTGATGACGTTCTCGTCTCTAGGGTGTTTGAAGTTGAACCTGGTACAGTAGCTGAAGCTGTTAAGGTATCCCAAGGTGTGTTTGCAACGCCAGAATCTAATGAACACGATTGGTATGTGCCTGAAGTACTGTATTCGGGAATATACATGTAGTCCACAACGACTTGAGATCCAATGCCAGTATCATTATTCGAAATAACTGGTCTGAGCGCTCCATCATTATGACTATTGCTATGACCAGCTAGGACATCGTCAACATAGACATCTGTCCCAGTGCCAGTATTAACAATTTTATAGACGTGGAAGTTACCAATGTAATTGGTACCACCATTATTTGTTCCTAGGTCGATGCTATCTTCACTTCCGTCACCAACGCGCAAAAAGAGATTGGTCGTCTGTGTTTTCGTACTGACAATTGTGTATTGGTTAAAGTCGCTAGTGTCCGCATAGCCGATATGTTGAAACTGATTCGCGGAAAATTTGGCTCGGAAAATAATCGGCTTTTGGGTGTAGGTGGTTGAGGTGATGGCATAATCTCCGCCAGGAACAGTTAAATTACCATCCGGAGAAGGATCAAAAGTCCCAGTACTCCAGACGGCCGTTGTCCAAGGATAAAAAAGCTTTGTGTATGGGGCGGTTGGAGTACTGAACGTATCAAGGAAAGTACTTTTGAGTGTTACCTGTGCTGCAGAATCACTGGTGAAGTTGTTAACTTGGGTATTTGATTTCGTAGTACATGTTCTACTCAGCTCAGCAAAAGTGGCATCAGTGTGTGGACTGGTAACAGAGATTGTTGGGGTTGCGTCTGGACTTAATCCAGGCACATCCATCGTACCCCAATAAATATCGTGAGGAGGAACTGCTGGATCAGCTAATGCATTGACTCTAAAGAGGAAAAGGAACTGGCCGTTAATGGGAGTTGGATAGACAATCGGAATATCGACAGACTGAGCATTTGACCAAAAGTGCGTAGCAGCCGAAAGAGTTGTCCCATCGTAAACTTTATAATCTACATCACCACATGTGCCTGTATTTGTTGAGATATCGTAAAAAGTAAAGACTTCTCCCGTAGTTGGCTTGACGGCAATGTCCATGGTTGGATAAAGACAGTGAGCTCCTGCTGCAGAGTAGACATTAGCAGCTAGGTTGGCAGTGTCAGAACTATCTATGTAATACAAGCTTTGTGTATCACCATTGGTGTTATCCAACCAACGGGCGATGGCCACATAGACTCGGTCATGAACCGGGTCATAGACAGGTTTCGTCAATAATTCTTTTTTTAAGTTGTAACCTTGACTCTCATTGACATTTCCCCCGAATGTAACTCGGCTAGTCCAGCTACCTGACCAATTGCTTGAGCCAGAATTCCAGGCTAGTCTGCGGAAACCGTTGGTGTCGTTGTGATCGGTATTAAAGTAATAAATATCATTACTCTTTGCTCCAGACCCTCCACGAATAAAAGCAGCTTCCTGATAAACAGGGTCAAGAGTGTTACTAGAATAAAGAATATTTATTGGCACTAACGCGTCGAAACTACCACTGCCATCACTCGCGGCCCCATTTAACGTTGTCCAGTTTGCGGCGACTTTATCGTTTGTATCATTCGATAAAACTCTCATTGAAGCTCTGGTCTGAGTAATATTTGTCACACCACAGGTTTCAGACATGGTCCAAAATGCTACCAAAATGCCATTACTCCCATTATCTTTGAGGAGCAAAACCGGATTTCCATAGCTTGAAGCACTGCAGCCGCTGCCAATTTCTTCCATCTGTAAAGTATCTGCGTCTGGATCCAAGCTAAATCCTGTAATTTTATAATCCGCATCGCGTTTGATCGTGTACCGGTGATACCTAACGAAATCCGCATCAGCAACTAAAACGTGAACTTTGTCATGAACTGCGTCATAGACCAGTGCAGGGCGATTGCCAGAGGTGGTATCAGATTGATCTTGCCAAGTGGCACCGTCGTCATTGGTCCATGTAAAGTAGTACCCAGATGTATAGTTTTGTAGTAGCGAAAACTGATGCCCCCAATTATCAATTGTAATTGGGTTGCCGGGTGACCACGTGACAGCGTCAAACCCACCTTCAGATCCAGTAGTGGTATTTAAGTGGGTAAAAGAGGTGGCGGCGAAAACGTCTTGAGTACTAAAGAACGCTAAGACAAGGACAACAAGAACAATAAATTTATAACGTAAATTTGACACACTTCATCTTACGCACTGAAGGGGGTTCAGGGCAAGATCAATATTAGTTACTTGGTAGGGGAGTTCATGACGCACTCATTTTGAGCCAATGAGTAGCCAGCTTTACATTCGTAAAAAGTCACACCATTTAGCAAACAAGCGGTACTGTTCGGAACAGATTTTGTTGCCAGCTTAGTTGTTTCACGAACCTTACAAACAGCGACGAACTTATTTCCTTCGGAGGCTTGATTTCGATTATCGTTATTTTGCTTCAAAAGGAGCAATCCGGCTACACTGCCAAAGACCATCACACCCAGCAAACCAAAACTCTTAATGGAGCCAAGTGGGACACGACTAGGGTACGTTTCAATGTAGTCTGCAAAATATGACAATTTATCGCCAATGCTGGTTAATGGTTTCTTTGAAGTTAAATCAGGATCAGATGCGGAAGCAGGTGGATCTAAAACTGGCGGGGAGATTTGGGATTGTGACTCAGTCATCAAGCTTAAGAGTAATGCATTGGTGAGGGCTTGTAAATATCACAGATGTGGAACGAAGTTTTGGCGGAGGGGGAGGGATTCGAACCCTCGGTATCTTGCGACACGGAAGTTTAGTAAACTTCTGCACTAGGCCACTATGCGACCCCTCCACAATGTACGTATGATACTACGGATCTGGAGAGATCTCAAACTCCGACTGAAGTATTCGTCTCACTGTATTTGTCACCCCAAGCAGCCATGCTGCGCAAAATTGGGATCAGATCTTGGCCTTTTTGAGTCAGGCTGTACTCCACACGGACTGGAACTTCAGGGTGAATTATTTTGGTAATAATTTGAGATTCCTCGAGAAAATCAAGCTTTGCGGACAGAGTCCGAGGGTTAATTTTATTGAGCTGCTGCATTTCCGAAAACCTGCATTGACCTTCGCAGAGGTTCTTAATAATAAGTGGGGTCCATTTATCACCCAAAATTTGAGCGGCAAACGCTACGCAACCGAATCTTCTTTCAACTGACTTTTTCATATTTGACAAAATTATAACACGGTATACTATATATAGCTACTATATAAAGTATAGTTAATATAAAAAAGAAAGGTCATCACTATGACAACAATTAAAGTAATTTTAGGTTCTACTCGTCCAGGACGCTTTGGTATTCAGCCTGCTGAATGGATTATGGATTTATCAAAAGCTCATCCTGAGTCAAAGTTTGAATTAGTGGATCTTGCTGATTTAAATTTGCCTCTTTTAGATGAACCAATGCCAGCTTCCATGCAAAAGTACACCAAAGACCATACCAAAAAATGGGCTGAGATTGTCGATTCAGCTGACGGATTTATCTTTGTTACGGCAGAGTATAACCACAGTATTCCGGGTGCATTGAAGAATGCGATCGACTTTTTATCTAGAGAATGGATGTTTAAGCCAGTTGCATACGTCAGTTATGGCGCAGATGCTGGTGGTACCAGAGCGATTGAACAGCTTCGCCAAATTGCTGGCTGGCACCGCATGTATGACTTGGGTGACTTTGTGAGTCTTGCCAACTACTGGGCTCAATTAGATAAAGACGGAAAATTTACAGCAAATGAGCTACAAACTCAGAATGCTGAAAAAATGTTGAATAGTATTATTTTCTGGTCAGAAAAAATGAAGCCGGCTCGTCAAGAGTTAGGAAAGCAAAGTTAGATTTCTTCTTCTGGAGGTGCAGTCAGCTTATTGAGTTGTTTTTCAACAGCTCGATGAGCTGTGCTCTCCAGTTTTTCCATTGCCATCAGCCAGAGTGCATTCGTGATGACTGGCAAAATTTCATTATTTCTACGCAGTGAAAAGAGTGTTTTTTCGCGTGACTCTTTATTGGTGATTAGTCGCATGATTGATCGTGGAATATTGGCGGTAGCCTTGCCCATTAGGAGAATTGCCTCAAGTGTGGAAGTAGCTTCATATTTGACGGCTTCTTTCCAAGCTGTCGGATTCGTATCAGCCTGCAACAGACCAGACAATGATCGAACCTCACCATTTCCTGAAACCGATCCAGAGGTGTAGAGCGTCACGTTTGGGTTAATACTGCCATTCGTCGTTTCAGCTCGTTCCCATTTCTTTCCATTCCAAAATCTGATCCATAAATGTGTTTCTGCATCGGTAGAAATTTTACCTGTTGAAACGGCGCCGCCCTCTACATATGCAGGAACTCCGGACAGTCTCAGCATCAAGCAGGCACGAGTAGCCGCATAGTTACAAGTTCCACGTCCAGCTTCTAAGAGTCTTTTGACAAAGTCCGCCTCGCTTTTGTTCCCCGACTCAACATGTATTGAAGTGTTTGGATCATCATCATAGATAAATGTTTTCTGATGAATACTTAGAGCCATAATGGCTTTATCGCGTAACGAAAGATCTGAGTCACGGTTTTGAACTAACGGTTCTGCTAAGCCCCAATCAAGGTTTTCGGCTCTGATAAACGCCTCTTTATGGTGGTCATTAACTGGTATTCCTTCGGAATTCTTCTTATTTCCCTTGCGTTGGTAAAAAGGAACTTCCTCGCTGACACCTCTTGCTCTAACGGCTCCAGATTGAGAGTCAACTTCTACTTCTAATCCCTTTTGATCTACAAATGTCACGTCAGTGATGTCTACTCGAATTGGGATAGTTGTCCATTCTGTTAATTTGAGCTTTACATGCGTTGCGAGAGTCCAGTGTTCTGGAGCTTTTTTTAGTCCCTCTAACTTCTCATATTTCTGAGCAGATTGAGTCCATTCAACTTTCCGGCCATTAAATTTCAACGTATCTGCAGAACCTTCTTTGAAGTAGCCACCAAGTGGTACCCCATAACCTTGACCAGTAACTCTGAACCTAACTTCTGCGGGACGATTCAATCGTTCAACACCAAGCGAAAAGCCTTCTCTAACACTTGCTGACTCATTTTCAGGGGTGCGATTCTTGGCATCCTGGATCAAGTTCATGGCCAGTGCCGGCGTGATCTCGCCCTTCAGCATTCTAGACACCGTTAACTTCAGAACGTCGAGCTTTTGTTCTGCTTTCTCTTTTTTGAGTTTTTCCTCTTTTTCTTTCCGGAGATGCTCAGTCAGTTCTTCATATGTCAGATCTTTCAATTTTTTGTCACGTTCTGAGGAAAGCATTCTGGGTAAATTTGCATAAAGTTGATGCAGTTCTTCTACTTGTTCTTTCGAGGCAAAGGTCCTGGGCTTTATCAACAGTTCGATAGTAGCTTCAACATCACTTTTGAGCGGTTCGAATTCAGTTTTGACACCAAAGGATCTTTCTCGACTTCTGCCTGCCTCGTCGTTGTATTGACTACCAATAAAAGAATGTGTGTAGACACCTTCAGGTTTAATAACTCGCAAAGTCACACTGCATTTTTCCGCGTCAAAGTAGCCGATCGTATACAGCAAATTGGAGGTAATTGTCCACGGTAAAGGTAGCTGATTAAATGAATTTAGATCTAGGGTGTCAATTTTTAATGAGTCAGAAATGGTGATTTTACAGTTTCCATTTTCATCCTCATCAAAAGCAATTTTTCCTGTTCCAACAACATCATCAAGAACTTTAGCCAGAATTTCTTTGTCTGGAGCAATCACCACAAGGTCACCTTTTGTTTCAGAACTCTTTAAACCCAGTTTCGTATTTGCTTCCGTGCAGCCTGCAGCTCGTAACATTTCAGAAAATCCTGCTCCATTAGAAATGAGTAACTTTTCTCCCTCTGCTAAAACGGGTCTAAGCCTGGCTGCTTCAGCAGGATTCTGAGCCAAAATAGGCAGCACCTTATATCTCATTAGGAGGAGTTTCCTCAGCAACTCCGTCGTAGCTGGATTTATCTTCATGAACTCTTCAGTCCCATATCTATCTAAACTCTGTGACAGCTCAGAAGGAATAAACCGAACGTCATTAAAACGTTCATTGAGGTCTAACAACTTTTCCAGTAGCTCAATTGACTCTGTATTTCTGATTAGCTTTACGATAGCTTCACGGTAAGCACCCTGTGCCATCAAGCTATTTTCTGAACGAGAAATCATTTTTCTGCTATCAGATTTAATGTGTTCACCACCCCAGATAGCCCAGCGAAAAGCAAAGTTAAAATAGGTTTCCACTTTTAATCCACCAACAAAAATACTTTCATCAGGTTCAACCACCTGGTTCTTTTGAGCGTCAGACTCCGGTAGGCATTCCACGGATACTGGATGTCCGTCAACTTCCCACACCACTTGTTTTTCGATTGGACTCTTTGCAAGCTGTTCTCTCGGAACCAGAGTCGCAGCATAGTACTCTTTATTGGCGGGCAAGAAAACTTCATCCAAATTTCGAAGTGAGTTTAAAACAAACGACAAGTTTTCGCCTTTGACAGAAACTCTGGTTTCTTGCGACTTTTCACTCCAAGCGTCAGCTGAGTCAGGCAGAATATTGTAGCCAAAAGCAAACTTCTTTGTTCCCGGTCTGTTCCCATCGATTGCCAGACATTTCCCTTCATAGCGAGCATTATTCCAATGTGAGGAAACCGTCACATCCAATCCCTGCAGCAACGTCCAAATCGATAATGCATAGGTCATTCCGCGGCCATGAACTCCCAAACTTTTATCTCCACCTGAATGCTGAAAAGTAATAATGTCATCTGGCACCATAGACGGACCAAAACTGGTGAAAGAAATTTCGACGATAGGCTCTTGAATGGCTTCAATGCTGGCTTTACCAGAGTAAACAACTTCAGATCCATTCTGTAATTTAAAAAGAATTCGGGGAGGATAATCAGGAATCTCGTTTCCGTAACTTGCCATATTTTGGGCAAGTTCGTAAACGTCAGTTCCAGAGCCTTGCAGAATCCGTCGCTCAACATCTCGGAGATTTGTTGTCTCATTGGTGATGGATGAAGTATCAATATGCTGAAATTCAGGGGGAACTTTTTTCTCGATGTTTCCGGTTTGTTCATTCTGGCGGGAGTCTGAAGACTTTACTTCCGCCTGTGCAGGATCTAGTTGGTGTATACTTGCTCTATCAATCATTACTCTAATAGTACATTGCGGAGAAACTGAACACCAGAACCGCGAGGAAAAAATTATGCCATTCGGTCCAGAACATTCACCAAGCAGCTCTACAGAATTTGGTGGAGTTCCCGTGGAATATCATGTAGTGGATTTTTCAGCGTTAAAACCAGAAGAATTGGAAATATTGACAAAGGCATTGCAGGAAGCAAATATGACTCCGGCTCAAGTGGGAAAAGGACAGTTAGTTGAGTTTCAAGTTTCAAGAGGTACTACCACCGAAATTTTTATTTCCTCCAGTTCTAGTCTAAATAAAAATGATCAAGCAATCATTCCTTTACAAGCAAAACTCATGGGTGCAAAAGGGAAAAACGGAGTGCCTAATGAAGAAGGTCTAGACTTCCGTATTGTTACTACCAATAGAACTCAATTTGCACCAGGTGTTAAAAGGCCAGATTCCACGTTTACTATTGTTGATATGACAACAAATGGAATCATGCCAGTCGAAAAGGGAAAAGTGGTGACTTCTGGTGCGGTGGCATTGGCCAACCAAGCTACCATGGTGATTCCACTGCTTGCTGTGGCGAGAACGCCAGACACTTCAATGATTACAAAGTTGACTGGTATTAACTTTAAAAATAGCCCTGATGATTTGATTCTGTGGATCTATCCAGGATTTGCGATTACGAGCGCTCAGACGAAGAAAGTTTAAACACTTTACTGAATTGAACTGTAGTCTTTAAAGAAAATAATAAAATAGCCTATTAAGATGATCATCCAACCGGCGATTTGAATAAAGTCTAGTAATCTGCTCCAAGATAATGTCAGATTCTGTCTGACGGTTTCATCAATTGAACTGAGGGATTGAAGCTTTTTACTGACCACTTCTTTCCATTCATCAATATAAAATTCGTCAACAATTAATCGATACATTTGAGCGGAGTACCAGTCACCGATGAGCAGGAGAGATTGATTAATTTTCTCAAAATCAAGCAAGATGGAAAGTTGACTACTGACCACATTTTCTAATGAGGTATCTGCTCTTGATAGAAAATTCTTTTTCCGGTGTTCCAATGCGGCTCTGATTTTCTTGAGTGCCGCATCGATAGAGTCATCAATCATCCGGTATCTAAGAAGCTGATAATTGCCAACCATAAAAAGTTCGATGTCTTGTTTAAATTCACTTTGTTCACTGCACAAAATCGCACCTTCCCAATCAATGATGGTGGCGTCTGATTCTGAGTAATGAAGTTGGGCGGACAGCGTTCTTTTAATTTCCGATTCATCAAGAGGTTTTTCCGTGGTACGGATATATCGAGATAAGGCACGTTTATTTTTTGAGATAAATTCTGCTGGTGAAATTTTCAGCTCAGGAAACATCAAGATGCTGTACTCTTCGTTTAAATGACTTTTCACTTTGTACTTTTCGAGAATGAACGTTCTTAAAGCTGTATTCATTTTTTCTTTGAGGGAGAAATTATCAGGTTCAAACCCGTTAGGCAAACTATACTGAGCTTCAGTGGCGATTACCTGATTGTCGAGCAAACGAGCAATAATATGCACTTCAACACCGTTAATCATTTCTCGCCAACTCTCAACTAGATTGACTTCAATATCTAGATTGTAAAAGTAGGGGGCATCCTTGGGTTTGGTGGCAGGCGTAGGAATTCCACCATGATATTTCTTGGGTGCTGGGAAATGTAGTAGATAAGAAACATCTGTGCGAATCATGAACCCATTATAGCTCAAGAATGCATCGATCGGTGAGTCTTCATCATGCAGACATCCATGACAGATTCAAGGTTGTGTGCATCGGCGAAGGCTTTTGCTTCAGGTGAGCCAACGCCTTCCTGCATCCAGATGAACGGCTTGATATTTAGTGATACGACTTCTTCCAAAATTGGTAGTGCTAACTCAGCCTTTCGAAAAATGTCGACAACATCTAGATGAATACTCTTTGGAATTGCAGATAATGACGGATAGGCGGTGATGCCTAAGAAATTAGTTAGGTTGGGATTTACTGGAATAATAGTAAAGCCATGTTCTTTTAAGTACAAACCAACCGCATAGCTTGGTCGATCAGGGTTATCAGATAGGCCGACAATGGCAATCGTTTTGGGAGGGGTGAGCACAGTTTTTATATCCATAAGCTATGTTATATAGCTCTTTTTAGACTGGCGGAAGTGGTGGGATTCGAACCCACGAGACTCTTTCGAGTCGCGATTTAGCAAACCGCTGCCATAGGCCACTAGGCGACACTTCCTCAAACCTCAAGAGCAAATTTTACCATTATTTAGAGTTCTTATACTGCTCAATACTAGCTAAATGATCAAAGGCGATCTGATCTGCCGGAGGCAGCTTGTCTAAAGGAAACCAAGTGATTTCGGTGCTCTCAGCATCGTGTTCTCCAGGTTCCCCGGTTACTTCAGCAATATATACAAACTCCACGTTTTGCTTTGACAGGTCATTTCGCCGATTTGGATTGTCCACAAAGTGAAAGAACTTAGAAGTAGAAACAAGGTAACCGGTTTCTTCTTTCACCTCTCGTCTCATAGCCTCTTCAGTAGTTTCGTCTCGATCTAAATAACCACCAGGTAAGGCAAACTTGCCTGGTTCAGACAGGTGCAGAGCCCTTTTGACGAGCAAAATGGCATTGTCCCTGACTACAATTGCCACCACAGTGACGTGTCTTAACTGAGCTGCTTGGCCATTTTCAAAAGTACACTTGATCATGTTATCGCCACTTCCTCAACAACTCCCAGTTCTTCTTTCTTGAGAGGTTTTGTCACTTGATAGATTGCTACTAATAATAATACGACACCAAACAACTGTGTGTAGGTGAGTGTTTTATGGTACAGCACGTAATCAATGAAAATAGCTGATGCTGGCCAAACTAATTCGCATAACGTCGTGACTCTGGCTGGAGTGTGTTTTAAACCAAAATAGTAAAACGACAACGCCAATAAACCCGTGGAGAACGTGATCATCAAAAGAGTCAAAATTTGGGTCGGTGAAATTGTAAATAACGCAGCAGTTTGATTATTTCCAACCACAAACATCAATGCAAAGATTGGAGCCAAGAAAAACCTCATGGCAACTCCTGTTAAAAACGAAACCTTATTGAGAACCAACTTGCTGATAGCAGTGGAAGTTCCCCACATGAATCCTGCGGAGATGGCTAAGCCTGCCGCTAATGCAGTTCCGCTTCCAGTGCTTAAATTGACGGTCAAATCTTTAAACGAAATAAAGTAGGCGGCTACTAGAGCGAGTCCTGCCCAAAGCAAAAACTTTTTATGAATTTTTTCTTTCAAGAGAATTGCAGCTGCGCCAATTGCCCAAATTGGTTGAAGTTGTTGCTGGAGCAACACTACGACAGAATAAGATGAGTAGTTTACGTGCTGGAGCGCAGAAGTGTATAAAATGGTGCCTAAAGCGCCGGAAAATAAAGCCACTATGCCAATTGCGAGCCATTCTTTGGCGGACATTTTTTTCAAATCACTTACCCACTTGGCTGACAAAAGTAGCAAAATAACTGCTCCCAGGAAGTGCTCATAAAAGACCACGATGGCTGGTGGAAGTGAGTACAAACTAATTCGCAAAATGCCATCAAAACTCCATAACAGAGCGGCAATGATTACAAAAATAGGTCCAAACAAAGCAAGCTTTTTCATGCTTTCCTTTCACAAATGATTATTTTTTTCGGGGGAAAAATACAACAAACAAACTCTCAAAAATGAGAGATATGAGATCTTTCTTATATCCAGACTATACTGTCGGCCCCGGAGTTCCACCGGATCCTGTCATCTACCGAATTGCTCAGTAAACGACTCGTGGGCTATACCACCGATCGGGAATCACACCCTGCCCCGAAAGATTATATTTATTGTAACACATGCATTTGGTGTCTCTGACTCGTGGGTCTACAAGTGATACAATGACCAAATGTCGTTTCCGCAACTTGTTCTTCAAACGCCTCAAGAATTTCTGGCTGACTTTCTAGCAACTGCCAAAAAAGCTAAGAAAAGAGTTTGGCTGCAAAGTATGAATTACGATCCGAGCCCAGAAACGCAGGCTATTGAAGAAGTAATTTGTGAACGAGCGCGTGCTGGTGTAGATGTCAGAATGAATATTGATTGGGTGTCAGAAAGATTTTTTCAACACTCATTTGATTCATTTCCTGATTTGAACCCACTTCCAAATTCCAAAAGAAAAGTCTTTAATCAACGGCGCCAAGCCTCACTCAACAGAATCAGGCAAGCTGGTGGGCAGGTCGTAATTACGAATCGGCCATCCGCTTTAAAATCATTCTTTCCAATAGCCGGTAGAAATCATATCAAAATGTATATTGTGGATGATCTGGTCTGGATGGGCGGCGTGAACCTAGTCCGAGATGGTTTCTCAATTGTAGATGGGATGGTCAAAACGGATCACGTTAAATTTATGGAAGCTTTAACAACACAATTCTTCCAGGTGAACGAACTCAGACCAATTGAACATTATGCGGTAGAAATTCATGAAAACTTAGAGCTGATCGTGGACAACGGCCAAGTTGGTAAGTCGTTAATTTACGACAAAGCGAATCAAGCAATTGAGTCGGCGCAAAAAGAAATTCAACTCTACTCGCAAATAATGCCTACCGGAAAACTGATGGATAACTTGCTCCAAAAATCCAAGCAAGGAGTTCCAGTTACATTTATTACATCAAACGAAGATGACGATGTATTCTCAACTTTCCCGCAGATTGCTTTTTATAAAGCATTTCGTTTAAAAATTCGAAAGAATCCTCACTTTAAACTGCAACATCTTCACAAAAAACTCCACTTAAAACTCTTAATTATTGATCATAAAGAGTTCTTTTTTGGTTCACATAATTTATCTCAAGTGGGCGTTCAATTGGGTACAGAAGAAATCATGATTCATGGAACCGATGAAAAAATGGTTAAGCAATTTGAGAAGTTATACGGCCACCTATTACTTAGCTAAGATGATTAGGATGTCAGCGTCTGGCTTCGTTTCACCCTCTGGTAAAGCTGCAACCGTTCCACCAAAAGTAGTGGCCATTTTGGCAGCTAACTCAGCATTGGTTCCGCTCAAATCAACGACAGTAGTTTGGGTGTAATCAGTTTTTTTAGCACTTTCTTTCAAGACGACTGAAGTCTGTTCGTAATTTAATCTAACTCTGTCAGCTGCTCGATTTGTTACGCCAGGTGTAATAGTGCCATTGTATAAAGCAACTCTGACAGCGGCTGGTTTGGGAGAGGCAGAGGTTGTCGTATTTGCAGCTGGGGATGGGCTCGGTGTATCAGCAGTGGCAATTGGAGTTATATCAATTACTTTGTTGGTAGAAGGCCTAAATAAAATAACTCGTTTATCTTGGCTATAAATGATCACCTTATCTCCATTCTGAGCACGCTTAAAGAATGGCTGATCACTCAATTTATCTTTATCTGTGACAGTGGCAATTGTTGGTTCCTCACCGGTTGGCAACTCCACAAATTTTCCCACACTCGTGACTAAAGTTTTGGCTTCTTCCTTTGCCTGGACATTACTCAATTTTCGAATTTGATCTTGGCTTTTTTGATACTGAATAAATAAATATCCGGCGCCAATTGAGATCAAGATAACCAGAATGAGCAGTGGGATAGGGGCAAAGAGAATTTTTCTGGTTTTATTGAGCGCGGCAAGAATCTTTTTAAACATGATTGAAGCGTATCTTCCAGAGGTAGCCTTGTCAAGGATGAGCTAAAGTGTCATTCCTGATGAGCTCGCTGATGGAACTCCTGATGGGCTTGGAACTGGTGTCAGCGTCGTTGCTGGAGAAGGCATCAAGCTGGGGATCACTAAGGTGGATGGACTTGGCAATAAACTCGGCGAAGGGGACGCTAAAGCTCCAGAAACGGTACTTTCAAAGGTTTTGGCACCATTGACCGCAGTAGCTGTCCAAGAGAAACGGATGTTCTCAGTTGCCGTTTGGTTCAACTTAATAAAGAACTTATTTACATCTACATCCGTCACAGAGAACTGGACATTCTTGTCAGGACTGGCTACGACAACTGGCACATCGGTGTAGGGAGTAGTAAATGTGACTTGAACCTGGTCTGCATCAGTTTTAATCAAGGCAAAACCGGCACTGTCACTATTAAATGTGGCTCTTCCAAAGAACTGCACATTTCCCTTGTAGATCACGTCACTTAAGAATTGGGCGATGGTAGAGAAAATATTTCTGTTTTCAGTAATTGGTGATGCTGATGGAGATGGCGAGACCTTCAAGCCCGTTTGCGCCTGGGCCTGAATAGCTGCGGAACCTGAAGCAAGGTTTTTGACTCGCTCACTCAAACTACTTAATTGATCTGTATAAATTTCCAAACCTTCAATTGATCCAGCTTCAATGTGATTGGCGAATAATGTGTCGGTTACGATCCTTGTAGAAGTAACTGTGCCTGTAGCATAGACCTGGTCTGTCAGAATTTGTGAACTTGGGATTGAGTTTAGCTCATTCTGAGCGCCAAGCTGTTTCAAGAAAGCCAGAATTTTACTTTCTGAACCTGTTAAGCCTTGGGTAAATTGTGGCGCGGTCTCTTCAATCGCACCATTCTGGTCGGCTGCTAATGTTGTTAAACCATTTAACTCTCCAGACTGAGATGCTTGACTGCTATTCATTAGATCAGAAAGGGAAGTGCCGGTAGAGTTTGTCAGGTTCACAAACATTGAGAGTGTGCCACATTTTCTAGCCTCTGGATATTCTAGGGTGGTTAAGGTTGGACAATCAGTGAGTTTACTTGGGTCCATCGCTTCTAAGGCTTTGCCAATTACTCTGCCTGACATGACTGCTTTCATGGCGTAGCCCGGAATTGATGAGGCTGTTAGATAATCACCAGCTTGAATCGGCCCAGCTTCATTAGAAAATTTAACAGGTACACGGCCAATTAACGCAATTGGGAAACTGTCTTTGGTGTACGCACCGGTTACCAGACCTGGAGTTGTAGACACCACACCCACGATATCTTTTTGATACGCCACGGTGGATTTCTTGACTCCCTCAGGATTAGCTGGGTCAATTACCACTACATCACCTGCGGCAAGTTTTTGAGTGGATGTGTAGTTTTCAGCCAAGTCGGCACCCCCGGCAAAGAAGCCACCTTGCTGAGAAGAGTAAATTCCTCCAGTAGAAGTAACACGAAGCACATTATAGTCATTCGTTCTTAAACTCAGTAAATCTTGGCCGTTACTAATCTGATACTGCTTAACTGTGGGGAGGGAAATTTTGCGATAACAATATTGAAGTCCTGCTCCTGATGCATAGGTGCTGTCCATACTTCCACAGAAAGATGGAAAATCACGGCGGAAGTTAATTTCTACCTGTGCCCAAGTTTCACCGCCAGCGTTATTAATACTACCTCCCGGCACGTCTACACCCACAAAGCTGGTTTCTTCTAAGGCTGCCTTAGATGTTGAAACGCGGGCTTCAAAACGAACGAACGAGTCATCTGTCTTTTGCCACTCAAGAGAGGCATTTGCACCTAAGGCTGGAATTTGCATCATTTCTGATAAGTATTGACCATCTGGATACCAGCCGGCGTCGTATAAGTTAACCTGATTTGTTCCAGCTGCTCCACCAAAGATTGTCACAAACTTACCATCTGGTCTTTGGAATGAAATAGCACCATCTCCTGGACCTTGTGGTGATGCGGCACCTAATGATCCATCAGCCACTGTGTCTGAGAAGGTAGTGGTGGTGTTATCCGCAATCGTACCAATCAGTTTCCAGGCTCCTGTATTACCAGCAATAGTTTTATAGACTTTACGAGCGGTGGTTCCGGTTGGACCGGCCAAGACTGCAGTCAATGGCACGGTTTGACCTGTTGTAGTGACACATGTTGCCACCGAAGACGAAGCACTTGGCAATGACTCAACACCATTAATAACATAGGTGTATCGATACGTATGAGTACCTGCTGTACAAGATCCTCCAGATGTTGGTGTACCAACAGTTGGGGCTGCTGGAGCTGCGACTCCAGAACCGACCACAAGGTCAGGTCCAAATGTACTTGCAGAAAACGTTCCTGCAGGGACTCCCAATGCATTAGCTGCAGTCCCGCCAGTAGGGAAGTAAATCTGGGTCTCAACCACGTTTGCATTGTTTACTGGATTGCCTAGTACAATTAAGAAGGTGCCATCAGCTCTTGGAATAACATGAGCTCCATGTCCTGTTCCCGAAGTTGTCATTGATGGGCCAGCAGCAGTTGTGCCAGTATATGGGTTCATGATGTTTGTCACCAAGCCCGTTGCGCCAGCCGTCTCACCTTCTGTAATGATCCAGTAACCATCTTCTCTCTGGAAAGCGAATGATCCACACCCTGCAATACTTGTTAAGTTTGGTCCTGCTGTAAACACTTTTGCGTCTGCGTCATAGTTCATCATGCCAGTTGCCACTGCTGTAGCACCAGCGGCCACACCAGCTTTGACTTTATATTGATTATTGTGAGGTAAGAGCATGGGAATTGCCCATGACCCACAGTTTACGGCGGTGGTAGTTATTGGACCTACAATCATCGAATTTGTGATCGGGTTATAAATGGAAGTAGCTGTGGTGGCATTTCCGTGCACTATAGTGATAGTTCCGTCATTATTTAAAATAGCTTGGGCGCCAATCCCACCAGCTGCAGTTAAACATGGTCCATTAACGAAGTGGCTGCCGGCTGCTTGATCAGCATCGTAAATATTCGTGGCTGTTCCAGCCGTGGTGCAGGTGGTGGTGGTGGCACCAGCTCCAAGATAGACCAAGAATGTTCCGTCGGGTCGCTTTTGAGCAAAGGCTCCAGTCCCGACAGCTCCAGTTGGTTTATCACCAGTTGCAGTTTGGTTGGTAAACGTTTCCGTAGCTGGGTCGTAGAGATCAGCAAATTGACCACCACTTTCAATAATGATGAATTTTTTATCGTCGCGTTGAATTACGACCGTGCCAGATCCAGTTACGTTACTGAGAGTTGGGTGCGCTGCCGTAAATTGACCAGAGTAATAACCCGTGGTTGTTGGAACCTGGGTAGTTTGCGTAATTCGGCCATATGGGAGCACGAGATTTCCATTATAAGCTTCAACCCGTGTTTCTGATCTGGTCATAACTGGTCCTGAGCCTTCAATTGTGGAGTAGGCAGCACCCAGCGATGTGTCGGCATTTGTATCTGATGTTAGTGTGGTGGTGGTGTTATCAGCAATCGTCGTAACCAAGTAAGGTGTTCCTGTATTTCCTGCCGCAGTGCGGTAAATTTTACGAGCCGTGGTGCCGCTTGGACCTAACGGAATAGCCGTTAAGTTCACTTTATCTGTACCACCAGAACAGGTAATGGTATTGGAAACCGTACCTAGTGCTGACTCGACGCCTGCTGTTACAAAGGTGACGTAATAAGCATGGGTTCCTGCGGTACATGATCCACCTCCTGCAGATTGAGTAGCGGTCAAAGCTGATGGAACAGTAGGGTTGGTGGCAGCATTTGCAGCAGGATATGTGAAGTCAAAGTTTGATCGTTTCAAAACTGAAGAATTATCTATCTTATAGTTATAGACACGTGGCGTAACGTAGTCTAATCGAGTTGCTGTCATGCCATTACCAGCCCAGACACCTCTCTCGTCAAAGAGCCTCCTTGGTAGAGTTCGATTATATTGAATCTTTACTCTGACACAGTTCGCTCCAGCCACAGTACTCAACACATCACCAGACTTAGTGATTTCATGATAGGTGGCATTGTCGAGTGGCGTGCCACAGCCTGAAAGCAGACCGTTTGAACTGACGGCTGTTCCTACCAGGTACTGCAATGTGCTGGAAGCGGTATTTGTAGCGCCATTGTAAGTTCCAGAATAAACTGATTCACTTTGTGATCGCCACCAGAATGTGGAGCTACCAGTTAATGACGTGTTGAAAATATTTTCTGAAGTGTAAAGCGTATTGGAGTCACTCATCGGCAAACCGGTGTCATAGTTATTCGTACACCCTGCGGTACAGGTGTTTGTACCAGTGATAATTTGCCATTTCCCGTCATATCTCATAATAGAGAAGGCGCCAGTGGTGACGGCTGTTAAAGCTGTCCCGTGAGATGTAAAGGTATCTGCTGAAGTGTCATATAAATAGGAAGCTGTTGAGCCACCACCTACTACTACTAAGAAGTTGCCATTTTGAAGCGGAATGGCGTGGCCACCATCACCAATGGCGGTTGCTGGGCCACCTGATGTGTTACAAGTAATCGTGT
>CAZNOF010000002.1:25412-69972 GCA_964574595.1 uncultured Pseudomonadales bacterium
CCACCATCACCAATGGCGGTTGCTGGGCCACCTGATGTGTTACAAGTAATCGTGTTTGCCACAGCATCATAGATTGCCCAAACGTTCGCCTTGGAAAGAATCACGAACTTACCATCTTGTCTTCGGAAAACTACTGAGCCATTTCCATTGAGTCCACAGGTTCCAGATGCTTGATTTCCATCGAGTGAAGGCCCTGCGGTAAAGGCACCAATTGGTCCAGTACCTGTAATGGCTCCTGCTGATGGATTGTAAAGTTGAGTTGTAGAAAGTGCCCCACCAACCAGAATTAAAGCCTGTCCATCTGTTCTATGTAAAACTGCCGCGCCAACACCCCAGTTTCCACCTGATCCAGATGGGCCAGTGACAAAGGTATCTGCAATTGGATCGTATAACTGAGTCGTTGCTAAGGTTGGAGCGTTAGTAATCAGGTATCTGCCATCTGGACGAAGGAAAGCAACTGAACCGGCTCCTTTTGAGGCAGCTGCTACTGACACCCCTACGCCAACTGCGCCCATTGGATCAACTAAGGAGGTGGTGGTTGCACCACCACCATGCAAAATTCGGTATAAGCCACCTGGCCTTGGGAGAGCAAGGGCACCCACGCCAGCCGCATTATTAAGCACCATTGAAGAGTTTGTAAACGTACCTGCTACCGGATCATAAATATCCATACCGGTTCCACCACCTCTGATAACTAAATAATCACCATCTGCACGAGTAATAGCAAAAGCTCCAGCACCGATATTTCCAGAAGTAGCTGGCTGAGTACTCGTCGTAATAGTGCCTTTGCCACTATTCGGGATTCCGCCAGTGACTGTGTCTGATAGTGACAAGGCATCATTAGTATTTGTTAAGCTTGAGCCTACTGTTCCAAGTGCAAAGTCTGCTGTTGAATCTTTAACGATGCTGGAATCAGCACCATTAATTGTTAGGCCGCCATTATTTCCGACGGTGAATTTATTGATCCCACTGGTTTGTAACTGCAATAGGGAGCCTGTCCCAGTGTTATTTACGCTAATTGCCGCCCCACTGCCTGTCTGAGAGATGGCTAAAGCAGCATAGGAACTTCCAGAATTTGCCGAAATATTTACACCGTTGGCGGCATTGGAAGCTTGAGTAATATCAAGTGCTGCCACGGCCGCCGTCGTATTGGCTTGGGCAAGTTGCAAGAGAAATGCACTCGAGTCTGTACCACCAGAGCTTGGGTTTGTGAAGACTAATCCGTCATCGGCTGCGGTCAAGGAAATAGTGGCGTTGCTGCCATCTGCGTCTGTGTCATATGCTTGCTGAAGATTTGTGGAGCCGCCTGCGCCACACCCTGAACAAGATGTGACAGTTAAAGCACCAGATTTAGATACTTTCCAGTTACCACCTGTTCCCACGATGTCATTTAAATTCGTTCCTGTTGCACCGGACAAGTTAAACTGCAAGCCAGTTTGATCAAATGCGCCGGTTCCAGAAAGTGAAATTGATTGGCCAACAATGGCTCCAGTAATATTGGTGGCATCTGAAAAGGCAAGTCCTGTTCCGCTGGTTTGTGTAGAAGTAATTGTTTGTGATGGCGCATTACTTGTTAAAACTGTGCCACCGGAGGTACTTGGGAGGGTAAAGGTGGTGGAATCCGTTCCGTTTAATGAAATTGTGTTATTGACGGTGAATGTTTTATTAGCCGCGATGTTGAGAGTATTGCCGCCATTATTGGTGACAGCCAAGCCGTTTACTTTTTGAGCGTTGAACGCGTATGGTACGGCGGCGAACTGCAGACGAGGTGTCATTTCAGCATCACCAGTTGCTGCTCCGGCAGCATTTTTGGTGACCTGAATACCTAGATAGAGGGCGGTGTTATTAAAATCAACCGTGGAGAGTGATGTGACTGAACCTAGCTGAACTTGAAAGACACCGTTGGTCACCGTCTGAGATGATTGGGTTTCTGTCCAGATATTCGAACCACCACTGGAAACGTTGTAGAGTTTGAAGACTAACTCGTAGCCAGAACCATCGGTCACATTAGTGCCGTCAGTATTTGTTAACTTCCCTTGAAAATTAATTCGGTCGTTGATACCAGTAGCTGCCTGAACTGGTGTAGCGAGGAGAACGGAATTCAAACTAAAAAGGACAGCAAAAACCACACCTACCACGAGACCCATTTTCTTGATCTTTTTTAGACAATTAAGCACATCTATATTGTGCTTAAAGTTGAGCTTGTTGACAACGTGATCAAAAGCTTACAAAGGCGGTAGATAGTAATCAAGAGCTCAGCAATTTGCTACTTGATAAAGTATAAGGAGAATGTGCTACGCTTTGACTGTGAAATTTCACCTTCTTCAACATAGGTTTCTACGCGCTTTTTTATGCTTGGCAATTTTTGCAAGTTACTTTGTGACAGCTCCCAAAGCAGAAGCGGCGATTGCCCATGTTCAAAGCACGTATGACTACAACCTGTCCACAGGTTCGAGTTTTGGCAAAGCGTTTGCTGGCAGCGTGACCGCTGGCAACACGGTGATTGTGGCAACATCAACTTGGAATGGAGGAGGCACCGCCACGGTTACCTCAGTAACTGATTCTCAAGGAAATGTATACACGAAGGCAGATGAATATCTGGTAAATGGTGAGAAACTAGCAGTTTGGTACCACATAGGTATAGCTAGTTCAGGGAGTTTAACAGTCACTGCGAACACGGGTCCTCCAGCCGATATTACCATCGGTATCCACGAATACAGTGGAATTGCATCGATCGATCAACATACCACCGGAGCAAGTGGTGGAACGGCATTAAGTGCTGGCCCAGTGACTACCACCAGTGCAGACGAACTGATTTTTGGTGCCTTTAATAACGACACCGGTGGCACGTTTACTCCTACCGTGGGGAGTGGTTTTACTGCCAGAGTTCAACAAAACGATAACAGTGCTCACGAAGATCTCTGGACTCAGGACAAAATTGTCTCAAGCATTGGCGCTTATTCATCTGATATGACGGTGACTCCAACGAGTAGTTGGGCTGCCATCATTGTCACTTTTGCACCATCAGTTGCTACGGGAAATCCATTTAGTACCACCTATAAAATTCAAAGCTATCAATTTGGCGGGGGTGGTTTGGCAACAGCAGCAGCTGGCTTATCTAGTCACTACGCCTTGAATGCGAACATTGGCCAAGTAGAAAGTGCCAGTGCGAGCTCTACGCATTACGTCACGAATAATGGTATTACGTATTTGCAGATGGCAAATGTGCCGCCAGCTCCCACGTTTACTAATCCCTCAAGCTTTGCCGATAAACTCCAAATTGTAATTAACACGGGCGGCAATCCAAGTGATACCAAGTACGCTATTGCCGTCTCGTCCAATGCCTTCGTGAGTTCCACTCAATACGTGCAGGCTGATAGCACGCTTGGCTCGACACCAGTATTTCAAACTAATGCAGTCTGGGGTGCTAGTGGGTTTAACGTGATTGGTTTAGCTGCTGGAACGACTTACTCTGCCAAAGTGACTGCCAAGCAAGGTAATTTCAGTCAAAGCAATTTTGGCAACTTTGCTCAAGCTTCCACGATTAATACGTCCTTCTCGTTAAGTATCACCCCAAACACCGTCAGTATTGGCTCGTTAACGCCTGGCTCAGTTGTGACAGCAGGAACTACCGTCACAAGTACCATCAGTACCAACGGCAGCGGGGGCGGCACAATCTACGTCTACGATTCCAACACTGGCCTATTAAGTAGCAGTACAAGTTACACGATTAGTTCCGTCAGTAACGACTTGTCTTCTATCAGCGAAGGCTATGGTTTGCGAGGAACGAGCACCAGTCAATCCAGTGGTGGTCCAATGCGAATTATCTCGCCGTATAACGGAGCGAGTAACAACGTGGGAATTATTGATTCAACGAAGCGACCTATTTTTGACTCAACCGGTGCTGCTGTCACCTCAGGAACGGCCACTTTTGAAGTCAAAGCAAAAGCCAGTAATGTGGCAAAAGCCGCCACTGACTACTCTGATATCTTAACGATTATTGGTTCGGCAACTTTTTAGTGGGCTGGAGCAAGCTGATCCTTATGTGGACAAGCACCCAGCTCGTCTGTAGTATATGGGCATGCGCCGTTCACCCCGCAATTTCCTATTTTTTATTTTCTTCTTGGTTAATGCACTCTTTTTTTCGTGCGCTCCGGCTGCTTTTGCACAGGCAAAAACGAAAGATCAAGAAACTGATTCGCCACCTCTGGATATTACTGCTTCACCAACCTCATTTGATCTGAAAGTCATTCCTGGCTCCTCAGTTACCAAGCAAATTCGGGTTCATAACAACAATGCAAAACCCATTACGCTTACTGTTTCCGTCAAAAAACTGATCGCAGATCCAAACGGCTCAATCTCGATGACTGATTTCAAAGATGAAAGCTTTCAAAATTGGCTGACTGTCCAATCCGCCAGTGTTTCAGCCTCGCCAAAAGAATGGGTTAATATTCCGTTCACGGTTTCTGTTCCTCAAGAAGCCTCCTTTGGGTATTACTGGGCAATTTTGGTTTCACTAGAGAGTCCGCAAAAAGAAATTACTGCTCCTCAAGCCCAGATTACTGGCGCCTTAGCGGTTCCAGTCTTACTAGCCGTGGACCGGCCAGACGCTACCTTTGAAGGGAAGCTTTCCAAGTTTCAAACGAGCAGTAAGTTTTACGAATACGTGCCAATTACCTTCCAAACCACCTTTGATAATTTGAGCAATGTCCACATCAAGCCACAGGGTGACATTTTCGTGAGCGACTGGTTGGGAAGACAGGTAGCGGTTTTACCTGCGAATGAACCACAAGGCAGCATTCTACCTGGTTCTAAGAGAACATATGAAGTGAAGTGGGACGATTCATTTATTTCGCTGGAGGAAAAGATGGAAGACGGCAAAGTCGTCACTGATAAAAAGGGTCAGCCAGTGAGGGAGTACAGATTCCACTTTGATAAGCTACTGAACTTTAGAATTGGAAAATATACGGCAACCACATTACTGGTAATTAGCTCTGATACCAAAGATTTATCCTACCAAGCCACAACTGATTTTTGGGTCATTCCGTGGAAAATAATCATCGGGGTAATCCTTTTTGTGATCCTTGCAGGAGTAGGTTTACTCAACACGCTGAAGTCAATTATCAGAACCCTAAAAAGGATTGTTCAAAAGTTCAAAAAGAAAGAAGTCATAGATCAAGAAGCTCAGCATTGACAGTCAGTACAAAAAATTGTTAGAGTTAATCACTACCGATTGGAAATTATGTTTGTGCCTACCCAAATCAGCAAGAAAAAACTTGTTAAAGTTAGTCAACTTGTACTCATTGCAGTACTGTTGATGCAACCTCTCTTTATTTTCGTTCCTCAAGTGCACGCGGTGGCTCCTACAGGATTTTTACGTCTTGATCGTATGGCTACTTCTACGGCAACTGGTGGAACAGTCTGTTTTACGCCACAGACAGTTGCGACAGAAGCTAAAGTAGTGGTTACTTTTCCCGCCACCGGTGCCTCTGCGGATGCCACCCATTTTGGTGTGAATGCAACAGCGAGCAACTGGACTGTTACTACAACCAATTTACCAACTGGTGCCACAATCTGGCCAACCATTGCAACTGCTTCTAACGTGACTGGTGGAGCCGTTACATTTGCAGGTGGTGACCTGACAGTGGGTACTCAGTATTGTTTCAACTTTACCGGTACTAGTACGTTATCAACTCCAACCAGTGCTGGTACAAACTTTACGGGCACGATTCAGACACAAACCGGAGCTTCAGCTCCCATTGATACGATTAATTTCGCTACCTCAGTCATTTCAAATGACCAAGTGACTGTGACCGCCACTGTGCCTTCAACATTCACCATGACTTTGAACACGAACACAGCTGCTCTAGGTTCACTGCCTACAACAGGTGCTCCTGCAACTGCAGCAGTCACGATGACTGTCAGTACCAATGCTAATAACGGCTGGTTATCATGGGTTAAAAACACCGGTGCCAACAGTACCTTAACTTCTGTGACCACGTCAGATACCTCGATATCAAGCGGAGCCTATACAACTGGATCTGGAAACGTACACTCGTTAAGTAGTGCGGCAGGATATGGTATGAGTGCTGCAGCGGGAACGGGATCACCGACAATCGCCACAGAGTATGCAGGTTCGTCTACGACCTTTGGATCATTAGATAGTACCAAGTTTGAACAGTTTGCCTCAAAGAATGCGCCTGCCAGTGGTAACACCGTCACCATTACATTTGGAGCGGAAGCAGCCGCTACAACCAAAGCGGGAACTGACTACACGGACACCGTTACTATCACGGCAGCAGGTCAATTTTAAAGAGTGAATCATCCTCTTTTGAATAGATCAAACTATCCTGTATGATACGAGCATCTATGACCAAGCTGCTTCAAAAATGCCTCTTTGTTCTCCTTTTGATTACTGGTTTTTCTGTCATTTTTGCCCCTGCTTCTTTTGCACAAACTAAGGATGGTTTAGATATCACCATTAGTCCAAGTGTGTTGGAATTAAGCGGCAATCCTGGGGATGTTCTCCAGCAAAAATTTAGAATTCGCAACAACAGTTCTTCACCAGAAGAATTGTCGATTAATATTGGCAAGTTAGAAGCGCACAGTGAAACTGGGCAAGTCGTGCCTATTCAAACCCAGCCGGGAGATACAGTTCCAAGCTGGATGTCATTTGAATCGCCCACCTTCACGGCTTTGCCAAAAGAGTGGAAGGATGTTTCGTTTCAAATCGCTATCCCTAAAGATGCCGCTTTTGGCTACGCGTTCGCTATCCGCATTTCTCAATTGCCTAATAAAGAGCAACCTGACACTGTCAGTGCCAAGCTCGTTGGCGAGTTGGTCTTACCAGTTCTCTTGAATGTGCGGAGTGAGGGATCTAAAGCGGAACTGAAGTTGCTTTCCTTTAAACCTGATAATGTTATTACCGAATACATGCCCACTACTTTTAATATTAAGTTGGCAAATACCGGCAATGTTTATATTAAGCCTCAAGGTGATATTTTCATTCGATCCAGTCAGGGATCTGACGAGGCAACGATCGATATTAATGCCAACTCAGGGGCAATTTTGCCAGGTGGTACACGCACCTTTCCAGTGGAGTGGTCAGATGGGTTTCTAGTACGAGAACCAGTTATGGAAGATGGTTCGCCTGTCGTTGACGCAAAAGGGAAACCTCAGACACATCTGAAAATTAATTGGAATAAAGTTACATCGTTCAGAATTGGCAAATACACGGCAACTGCTCTCGTTGTTTATGATAATGGCGAGCGGGATGTTTCATTAGAATCCACTACTGACTTTTGGATCATTCCTTATCGATTAATTGGGGGAATTTTGGTAAGCGTTATTTTGATTGTCATTCTCTTTAGAATCATCTTGAAGTGGTACATTGCTAAAGAAATTAAAAAAAGATCAGCACAACCAATAACATGAAGTTCTTCTCTAGACTCACTTTTTCACTCCTAAGTGGAGTCATTTTCTTAGTCATGACGAGTCCAATATCGGCAGCTTCTCCTCAACCTACGCCGTCAACAGATTTTGGAGTTTCCGTAAGCCCATCATTAATTCAACTCGATCTCGATCACAACAAGCCGTTGACCAAGATCACCTACACCAATCATACCAAGCAAGATATTCAGCTTTTTTTGAGTGCCTCAGACTTTACTGAATTAGAGGATGGTTACAAATTATCTTTTCTGTCACAAAAAGATCCTGAAAACTATAAATACCGATTATCATCATGGATCTCATTTGGTCAAAATACCTTTGTCTTGAAGCCCGGGCAATCACAAGACGTGCTAGTACTGATCAATGCCAGTCAGTTAAGCCCAGGAGCTCACTATGGCACTATTTTGGCCAAGATTGAGCAGGGAAAGGGAGATGAGACGATTCAAATTCAAGGCATCCTTTCTAGCCTTTTATTTGTTCGTACTAGTACTGGCACAGAGAAGGAGTCTGCCTCAATTCAAACCTTCACCCAAGTTGAAAATCTATTGGGATTTCCGGCAAATTTTTCTCTTCGCTTTAATAATACGGGTGAAACCACACTTACGCCCTATGGTCTAGTTGAAATCAGAGATGTCTGGGGAAATTTGGTAGCCAAAGGAACTTTGAATCAGGACTCTTTGCAAACATTGCCAGAAAGTGTTCGCCGATACGACATACCAGTTAAACACATTGCGCCGGTTTTATTTCCTAGCAAGTATCATGCCACGTTTACCATGCACTATGGCAAAAAACCAGATTATTTGAAGAGTGAATTGACTTTTTATTCGATTGGTAGCTGGCCATTTTTCTTGTTGCCATTTGTGTTTGTTGGAATTGTTTGGGCTAGTGTAAAACGACGGAAGACAAAAACGGATTAAAGAATTCATCAACCTGATCCATGGTATATCCCGTCACAGAAAAACTCAGGACAGATCCTTTGTAAAAAAGAAAAGCCACTTTCTGTGCCATATCATCTTCTTTTGAAAATCCCTGGCCTGCAACGGAATCGATAGTAATTGGAAACGGTTTATACGTTTCGGGATCTAGTGACCTGACACGGTAACCAGAAGCATCCTCAAGTTTTTGAACATCTGGGTTGCGATTTATTTGAACACTGACCACGATGTGTTTGATTGGCAAGCTATAGGAAAAGTTGTCTATCATATTTTTATCGGCAGTTACTTTGATTTTCTTTTTAGCTGATGGTGACGCATCTGGCTCGGTTGTGGGATGGAGCGAATCTTCTAAAATATGGGCATTCCCAGGGTAGGTATAATCGGCAAGAGGCGTTGTACGGGTCAAGTTTTCAATGGGTTCGTCGCTTTGACCTACATTCACAGATCTTCCCAAGATTTTTTCTAAAGCCTTACTTTTTTGCGTCTCTGTCAGGACACTTTTAGGAGGTGCCGGAAAAAGAAAGATTTTTATTCCAATCCCGACTATGATCAGAATCATCATTCCAAGTCCTAAAAAAAGAATGCGTTTTTTTCCGGTAGGTAGCTGCATATCTATCAAATAATAGCAGAGATTCCGTCTGGTTTAGCGAGGAAATATTTAGTATCCTAATCTCATGTATTTTCGAAGGCGACTTGCCTCCAGTCTTTTTTTGCTTAGTCTTATTACGGGAACAATTACCTTTGGATTATTACGTCAACAAGTGAAGGCAGTTACTCAAACTGTCGCGGTCACCGCTTCTGTTCTGGCAAAGCCAATTGATTTCCAGGGTGAGATTGTGTCAGATGTAAGTGGAAATATTGAGCAAAATACTGTTGTAACCTATACGATTACTTATGGTTCTCGGCTACTTTATGGAGATAGTATAAAAGTTGAAGCCCAGTGGTATCCTGGTTTGCCCGATGGCTCTTCGCCATCAGATATTTTTGAGTATGTCCCAGGTAGTGCCAGCCTTGCTTATGGAAGTACTGCCCCTTTTATTGACTCAGTTAATCAAAAAATTAAGTGGGATATTCCAAATTTGCCTGCCAATACAACTGGCCAAACTGTCACTTTTCAGCTAAAGACTAACAGTTCCTATACCGGAAATAACAAAGTAGATTTGCCAGTTCGGGTCAGAGTGATCTCACGAACGGCTTCGTCCACTGACCAGGTAGCAACAGTTAGTTACAAGTATCATGGCTCTCCTGTTGTGATTACCGCTACCAATGAACCTGCTTCTTCACCCACTCCGACCCCGGTTGTCTCTGCAGCTCCCACTGTTTCACCGTCACCTAGTAGCATAACTACTACAAGTAGTACTTCAACAAAAAAATTAACGACTGCTTCCGTTGTTGTGAAAAAGGCAGTACCTAGCCTGACGCTACTCTCGCTGGTGGATAACGCTGTTAAACTTGCCGTTCAGACTCCTGAGGCTAGTACGATCAACGTTTCGTATGGAACAACTCCTTTGGTGACAAAAGAAGTACCTTCTGATGAAACGTTATCTTCCCTGCATACTGTTGTTTTAAATAACCTCGAGCCAAATACTGATCATTTTGTTCAGGTTGAAGCGATAAATTCTTCAGGCGAGGTGACTAAATCTGACGTGTATGTCTACAAAACGGCTGTGACTTCCGAACAACCACAAGTTCAGTTACCGACTGTTACCTTTCTTACTTCAAATGTGACTCTTTTTTCCTCGGACAACATATTAAATGACACTTCAAGTGAAAGTTCATCGACGAAAGCTGAATCAACACCAATTATCGTGTTGCCGAAAAATACTCTTTATTCATTTCATTTTGCTTCTACAAAAACCCTGTCTATTAAAAAAGTCTTAGTTCTTATTAGAGATGCACAAGTGCTCGGAGCATCTACAGAACAAGGAAATCAGTCCACTGCTAACACCTTGAGCACCCAACTTATTTTAGCAAAAAATGGCAACTTTGAAGGAAATCTAAAATCACCAGCTAAACCAGGAAAGTACGAAGTCTTCGCCCAGATATTCGACACTGATGGGAATATTGTTGAAAATAAGATAGCTGATCTACGTGTCTCTTTGCCTTTCCGAGTGATTGCCAAGGATTCAAGAAACCCTATTGAAAAAGCTGAGGTTTTGCTTTCGTATTGGTCTGATAAGACAAAGTCATTTGTTTTACTACCACCACAACTTTTTTCATCTGCTAACCCCGATTATACTGACGTTGAAGGAAACCTGGCTAACTT
This sequence comes from uncultured Pseudomonadales bacterium, assembly GCA_964574595.1. Classification (GTDB taxonomy): domain Bacteria; phylum Patescibacteriota; class Microgenomatia; order UBA1400; family PJMF01; genus CAZNOF01. The sequence continues at coordinate 36,063 of CAZNOF010000002.1, forward strand.
AGCGCTGCCTCAAGGAAAATATCAAGTGAAGGTAAGTGCCACTCGGTATAAAACAGCAACTGTGGATTTTACAATTGGCCCAGACCAAGAACAAGATTACCCAAATATTATTCTCGAGCGTGAGTCATTTAACATCGTTACAATGTTAAAATATTTTACTGAAGTTTTCCGTGACTTTGCCGACAAAAGAGTTACGCATCTTAGAACAGTCGCACAATCTTCACGATTTTTTGAGCTAAATATTTTAATCGTGACTGGTACATTAGTTTTTCTGACCCTTATTTCCTTTTCGACTCGAATCAGAATTCCACTGCAAAAATTACCAAAGTATCTTTGGCATCGAACCAGAATTTTATTTGCTGGGAAGGATATAACTGAATTGGTAAAGGGTATTGTGGTTGATAAATTAACAGGACAACCAGTGAGTGGTGCAGATGTCTTTTTTGTTGATGAGAGGAAGAGACAAATCGTTGCTCATAAGAGAACAGGTACAGACGGGAAATTTAGTTTTGTAAAAGTTTTAAGTACTTTGGAAGCCATTGAAGTTATGGCCGAGGGATATGAACCATTTGCTCTGGATGCTGATTCATATGTTTGTGAGGAATCGCACGAACATGTACTGGAGTTAGAGAAAAGTACTCGTCAAAAACAACTTTGGGAAGATGGTCTTTCCTTCTTTGAAAAATTCTTAGGTCTAATTTTTGAGTTCATTCTGATTCAGACAATTATTTTTGAGTTAACATTTGGATTCGTATTAGGTTGGCCAAAAACAGCCCCGTTTTTTGTCATCTCTGTCGTGAATTTAGGGTTATGGTTGCTACATCTGACCCACCGTCGCACTGAACAATCAGTTGGGTAAGATTATTTAAGCGTTAACCATTCGCAGACATACACCCAGAGCTCTTGCGTTTCTGCAGTCTCAGAGTGAGGTTGTTCAATTTTATTTTGCGTCAGCAAATGAAACTTACCGGCATTGTTTTTATATCCCTTCAAATCAAATCCCTTACCGTTGATACTGACCTGGTATGGAGTTGCATCTTCCACGGGATTTAGTCCTGAGTTTGAGACAGCATTTTTCGCTCGTTCCTGTGAAGATAATGGCTTATCAGAAGTTAAAAGTAAGTATCTGCGTAATTGTGGGTTTGACTGAATCTTTCCATCCACCATGATATTCATCGAAAGCAATTTGGGTTTATCTATTTGAATGGCTGAAGTAACATATGGTATTCGTGCATCGCCTTTAAACATATGACGAGTTTTAATCGTCCAGTCTTTCCAATTTGGAATTCCTCGTAAGTGGGTGAACTCTGTTTTATGAGAAAAATCGCGAACTCTAAGCTGATGGTGGGTTTTTTGAAATAGGTCAAGGGTTTGTGAAGAGACAGAATCGGACAATGGGTAGAGGGTCTCTAAAAGTTTCTCTAAAAACATAGCCTCAACAGAAAGACTTAGCTGTTCCTTTTCAGTCAGTTTTTTATCAGATAGTTGGAGGAAGAAACGGGGAATTTCGTACATACTTTAGGCAAATGAAGTGTGTCTTACCTTCCATTTTTCAAGAGCAATCCCTAGCCAAAACGAATAGATACCCAAAGTTATAATGCAAAGGAAGCCCCATTTAAGCCAGTTACCAATTAAGTTAAAACCTGAACCTGAAAAATGAAGACGCTTGCCCTCAATGATAGTGTGATTTATTTTCCAGCCGTAGCTGAAACAGAGTGCCCAGGGATAAAAAATGCCAAAGGAAAAAAGTGTAATGACAAGACTAATTAATTGGACAAAAAACAGTTCGATAATGCCGCCGTCAAACTGTGATCTGGCAACAGCAGTTGAATTTTGCAGAGTCTCTGTCATATGCACCTTATAAAAGAGCTATATATAAGTATATTTTACTACGAGAACTGAAAAATGCGTAAGGAATTCATTCTCATAGTAAATGAATCCACTTACGAAAAATATTTTGAAGGGCGACGTAGTTTTTCTCAATTTCGTGCATACTATTGAAAGTTAATGTTCCTCGGATATTGGAATTCCATTGGATAAGGTTCAAATCATCTTTGAATATCGGCTCTGCTTTTTTGTCTTCGGTTTCTTTGGCGCCTTTGTGAATAAGAATCTTTACTTTTTGATCTTTGTTCATGAGATTAAATGTGATGCAATCAGCGCCGTTATAAACGTAATTTGGAGCATTCCATTTTATGTTTTCAACTAGAGAAGGTTCTGTCTCCAAAATACATTTACGTAAAAGCTGAACTTGGTATTTCTGTTCAGGGGAGAGATCTTCAAGGAAATCTGTTATGGATTTGTACTTTTTCATGTTATTGATTTGAGTTGGTTTCAAGGGTTTTTATCTTCTCTTCAATCAATGATTTTGAAATGTACATAGCGTTTAATCTATTTTTGAGGAGAGTATGATGAGCATTTCCCTTAGGGAACTTTTCTTGTGCTTTTTCACATTTGTGGATGATGGAATCGACAGCCCGAAGGGCTTCTATCAATTCGGGTATTGTGTATTTATTCATGCAGGTGATTATAGCGTAACAATTTATTTACGGTTTTTTCAACGTCTTCATGAGTTCATCGCTAACAATTGAGTGGCCAAATGCTGTGTAATGGTCATAATCTAAGAAATACTCACTTTCAATATTTTGCACGTCGGGCAAATAAACTTCAAGAATTTCTTCATAGGGTGTATCTGCTGGAAGTTGGTATTTGCTTGTTATTTTTTGGCGAGTAATTTCCCGCAGCACCGGAAGCATATCTATCGTTTTAAGATTATGTTCATTAGCAAATGCAAGAATTTTTTGTTGCGGAATTGCTTTGGATGCATCTAGCTCTAATTGGAAAGTGTAGGGTGATATAAGAACATAGCAAGGAATATGTGCTGTTTCACAAGCGTCCGCGAACTTCTTCAACCAAGAAAAGTATTCTGACCATTGAGTATTTTGACGGGGATCACTCGGATCGGTTACTAACTGCTTCTCATTCAATGGTTCGAAATGTTTAGCTTTGGATTGAATGGCGGCCTTATCCGTAGAATGAAATCTGATCGTCTTTGTGAGGTCAGAAAAGAAAAGGTATAAAGCACTATGCTGTGAAAGGTAGAAATGCCAATATGACATGTCTTGGACGCCATGGTAGTCGAGTCCAGTACCTCCGAGCCTCAATTGGAATACGAAAGGTTCGGTCACATCATTTAGGGTAAACTGGATAACTGCAACGTCCGGTTTTAGTTTTTGATTCTGAGTAAAATCGTAGTACTCCTGCATGCTGGAATATCCAGGAACACCAGCATTGATCGTGGTGATTTTTTTACTGGGCTCTAATGCCCCTAGAGCAGCTTGATATTTTTGAGTAAATGTATCGCGGAAATCTATGCCGTGCCCAAAGGTTATGGAATCACCTAAAAAGAGAACCCTCCACTCATTTGGAGCTTTTTCAACTGAAAAATTATTTTCTCTGAATCCATACTGATTGGTGGTTATTTCTTTTCCAGCAAAATCACCTACTGAATTGCTTTTTAGTCGATATGTCTTCTCAGAATCGTATTCAAATAAACCGTCGAACTCTAATTTTTGAGGATGATATTTTATTCTTGCAATCACTTCAGCCAGACACAGACAGAGTGCTACTGAAAAAATTGCTAAAGTAATTTTTTTTAGTAAGAGCATAGATATAATCTAGCTCCTTTTATTGAATTGAGTAATCAGGGTTTGACTGAAGAATGCTTTTTACTTGTTGCACAACATCGGCATCTTTAAACGTGTAGCTATAAGTGGTAGAACTCCATCGATCACCTGAGCTGGAGGTTGCAGCTTCAATCCGGTGAATTTGCTTTGAGCCAAATGTTGGGTGGTTTACCGAGATAATCAAAATCTGGTTTTTAGTATCTTGACCCTGGAAATGCGTTTTGACTTCATCTTTTGGTTCAACAGAAATGGTAAAGCGGGTATCTTTGAATGTAATTTCTGACAAAACTGCTGACAACTCACGAACCGCAGTCGCGGTAGGTACATACCTTATTTCAGGTTGGACACTTTTAATCTCTGGTTTTTCATGAGCCAGCTTTCCAGTTTCTAAAGAGTACGCATCTCCGTTGTACCAAAGTCGTTTGAACCCTATGCCAAGTAGTCTGTTCTGAAATTTTCCGAGAAACTCTTGCAATGCCTCTGCAGCTGATCGGCCGGAAGCGCTTGGTTGCCAGTGAATCATATCGGCTTCATGTTTGTCTCTGAGGACGCTCTCAAACAACAAATCTTCGGGCAGGTCAAAGGCATCATACTCAATCAGAACTTTTGGTTGCTTAGGAGTCCATTCAGGTTGTGATGATCTTGGTGATTTTTCGTCTAACATAGCGTCTTTTTGAGTATAACCTTCAACCTACTTGCGGAGAGGGAGACAGCTTCGCTGCATTAGGCAGGCTCATTTCATTCGCTTGCCGGCAGGATTCAATAATCACTCGCTCAGCCCATTCTGCCCGTTAGCCTCTGCTGCGCAGAGTTACCGGTCAGAGCGGAGAGGGAGGGATTCGAACCCTCGGTGACCTTGCAGCCACAGTAGTTTTCAAGACTACCGCACTAAACCACTATGCGACCTCTCCAAGGCTGGAAGTGATTCCAGATAGACAATTTTACCATCCTTTTGGCTTTTCCTCACTCTATTTTTCATGTACACTATAGATATGACAGAAAATGGGACAATTCCGGTGGCGCCAGCACCTGCACAGGATGTTAACTTTGCACCTGCTGTGCCTCAAGTAACGACGCCTGAGCCTCAACCTGTCCAGACGGTACAAACACCTCTTGTTCAACCTACTCAGCTTCCTGTTACTACTTTTGAACCTCAAGCGTCAACTCAAGTGCCACCCCAATTTGCTGTTCCTCCAGATCAGAGACCGCAACCAGAACAAATAGTATTTGAATGGATTGCTCCGAATCGACCTTTTAAAAAGAAAAATCGTCAATACTACGTCACAATTGCGATGATCCTTTTCCTGATTAGTATGATTTTCTTCTTTGCTGGTCAATTTATCTTAATTGCGGTGGCGATTGCCGCTGGATTCCTGTTGTATGTGATGTCAGCAATTCCTCCTGAAATGGTGAAAAACCAGATCACAACCTACGGAATCAGGACTGATGGACAGCTGTATTATTGGGAAGAAATGGGCCGTTTTTGGTATGCCGTCCGCCAAAAACAAGATGTTTTGCATATAGAAGTGAATAGATTTCCAAATCATTTAACGCTTTTACCAGGCGATATCCCTCGAGAACAGCTCACTGAAATTCTTTCCAATGTCTTACTCCAGGAGCAACCTTTACCAACCAGTTTTGACAAGGCTGCTGCTTGGTTTCAGCAAAAGATTCAACTTGACCCAGAAGCATGATAAAATATACCCCTGGTGATTCTCGAATCATCTCTAAGCACCCGTAGTTCAACGGATAGAATGAAGGTTTGCGGAACCTTTGATCCAAGTTCGATTCTTGGCGGGTGCACATCAAAAAGCATAAAAAAAGCCAGACCTCACGATCTGGCTTTTTCAGTTCTACGACATGCGTCGTGAAACTAAAAACTGATACTATTGTTGCAATTGCCACTTAATGATCGGGCGCGTCAAGTCTTCTAATGAGATGACCTCATTGACCGCGCCTACATCAAGTTTGAGCACCGTAATACGGACTCCATCACCGGGCTGAATGAGCGCCGTAACGGGCGTGGAGTCCAACACAAAGATTGATTCAGCTCCATCTGGAGAGACCTTGACGAGTAGCGAGATTCGAGCGACAGAGCCGTCACTAAACACGCCGATTGTCTCAACATTTCCAGAAACTGGTTTCGCTTCTGCCGTGGCTGAAATGTTCGTAGAATCTTGATTCCCGAGAGCGATTTTCCGTTGAAGTTTGCTATATGCTTGAGGGACAGTTGCTCCCGTTACATAGGCAGATTGCTCATTGGTCTGATTCGCCAACACCATCACCACCCCTTGCCTTTGAAACGCCTTATAAGGGCGTCCGTCGGCAACCATGTCGTTAGCCTTAGTCAGGATTGCATAGATCACATATTGGCCAAGCATTTGCTGAACTTGCATGTCTTCAACAAGCACCGTTTCACCATTTTGCAAGTTGAAGTCGCTGTTTCCCTGCGTCACCATATTCTTGCCGACCGTCTCCAAAATTTGAAGACGAGCTAATGGATTTGGCGCCAAGTTACTCGGAAGGCCAGCAGTAGCGAAGTCGGATGCGGCGATATTAGTAAACCCAGTCATCTTGCCAGTCCGTGGATCCGCAAAGATCATGGCTGCCATTGCCGTATCTTGATTGTGGCTAGTCATAGAGAACTGCCATTCGCGACCAGTCTTGGTGAAGACGTTTGACTCAGGTCGGCCGGGAAGCTCATCCAATTGATACCTATTGGCGTTTGCTTGTTGAGCGCAAATCTTGGAGAAAGCAAAGCTCCCCCAAAAATTGAGCTTATCAACGAAGAAGTCCTGCGGGAACACATTTTGGATCCAGCTGGGTAGGTTTGGATCTACCTCATAACTTACTGAGCCATCTGCGGCTGTGACCGTGGTGATGGAGTAAGTTGTTCGGTCGCCCGTTTGAGGATCAAACACAAGGTATCCAACGGGTGTGTAGCCCCAAGTTCCAACTGCTGGTTTGACCAGTAAGCCGGTATTGTAGGGGCGCCAATTGTTATCCACTTCCAAGGTGTCCAGATCCAAAATCATCACACCATTTGGTTGGGTGACCTGCTCAAAGACAATTCTGCCTAAGTCATGATCATTACCAATGCTGTTCAGCCCGTTCATGCCCTGAAGGCCATCCACGTACTTGATGTCCGCTTTGACCAATTCGGCTGGAGCATTTGCTTTCAGCGCGTCCACTTTGTAGTAGCCGGGGATGGATGCGTCATGCGAGATAAACGCTGAGTAGTTCGTGGGTTTCATACTCACAATCGCGTAGGGGTGACCGTTTACGTATTGTAATTGGACTGAGCCAACTTCCAGATAGCTGCTATAGCCCTTCGCAATTTCTGTGCGCGCGGCTGAGATAGCTAGGTCGGGGGTCATGGCAATCAGTTCATTGGGATCAAGATCTGCATGCGAGGCTCCCGAAAAATCTATAGAAGCCATTTTCGCCAAGGCCGTGTACCGATCTTGGTTACAGATCAGGCCAATCGTATCATGTGGGTTCACGGCTAGATCAATACCTGTAAACAGCAGAAAAGACAGTGCCAAGCAACTCAATGGCACGACAGTGTTGGGGGTAAAATCGCGGTCATTACCCACCAGAAATCCGATGACTATGACGATGCCAAGGTTCACGTACACATATGGCATATAGTCAAGTGCGGAGAGTAATGGGTTGCGATTTGCGTAGTGCATCCATACAGCCACAATCACGGTTGTGATCGAGACGATACTGGCGGAAGCAGCTGCTCTTGAGAGCTTACTTCCGCTATATCCGGTTACTAATTGGGTGCTAGCCGCTAGTAGTGTAGAAAAGAAGCAGAGTGCAAGAAGCACGATCATGATGTGAATCTCCTTCAAACCTAATAGGTAAACGAAAGTTTCTGATTGATTGCGAGCTGGGTGGGGAGTTTGCTGACCACGTCAGCTAAACTCAGCTTTGTCGCCGACTTTGCATCGACAACCCAAAGTCTTGTACTGTCAACCAAATAGATAAAATCTTGGTTGGCAGAATTTTGCACAGTGAACGGCTGATAGAGGTTAAGCGTATATAACTGATTGTTAATGCTCAGCGTGACAGCAGTTCCCAAAATACTCATGGCTCCAAAGCCAGTGGGCACGACATTTGCCGGCTGCCAACCAGCCTCTTTATTGAGCACATAGCTGACAGTGGCGGCGTATTTAACGCTACCATTCGATTGCAGCACCGCAAAGTTCACCACATTCGGCAACGTTCGCAGAACCGCGGCTTCATCTCGGGTTAAGAATTGATCTTTTGCCCAAAAATATTCCGTTGTGGCGACCGGCGCAGGTGAGGGAATTACTGGTGGCAATCCAGTTGAGACAACTGGTGCATCACCGGGAGCTGGTATGAAAAACACTTCGTAGTTCACCACTCTTCCCAGCAGCACTGCCGCAATAGAGACGATGACAACCAACGCGGCAAGGGTCCAGTTCACTTTGAATTCGGAACCTCTTCCTCGTTTTGGTTTCTCGTCATTCTTCCGCTTCCGTTTCTGAAATCCAAAAAAATCCATGGTTTGTTATTCCTTCCTATGTTACCTTTCACCAGGCGAGTAAATCTCACCTAGCGGATGAGTAACATAGGTCGGTATTGCAACAATTGTTAAAGAGCACTTCGTTGCGACGAAACTACGCAATGTAGCTAGCCACACCAAGTTCGCTCATTTGATTAGTAGCAGTATCTAGTTTTGCGGACAAAACTCCGTACTGATGCTAAAACAGTAAGCACTGGTTGTAGAAAATGATTATGGGTCTAAAAAAAGGAAATAAAAAAACTGGCCCAAAGGATTCTCTGGCCAGTTGTAATTACCTTCATTGTGTGAGTGAAGGTCAAGGCGATGTGGAGAAATTTCATTTCGAAATATCTCTTTTAAAGAACAAGATTATTTTATTATTAATTTATCGCTTGTCAAGCGGTTACAGACCTATAAGCTTAGTGCTAACTCTAGCATTGGGTGTTGTTCAACTAAGCTATTCTCAGGAAGTTCGCTAAAAAGCTCAATGTGTTGTTTTTTCCATTTTTCGATATCAATCTCTTCTGCTGGTTCACAAAGAAAGGCAAGGCCCACTGACCAACCAAATCCGCGTTCTTTTTGTTCGCTTGGGTACTCAATGTAACCGAGCAACTGCTTTACGTTAATTTTGATCCCCAATTCTTCTTGTGCCACGCGGTGCAAGGCATCTTCAACTGACTCTTGGTAGTAAACAGTTCCGCCAGGAATATGCCAAAAACCTTCCCAAGAAAATTCCTGCCGTAATGAAAGAGCTACTTTATTTTCTGTCTTAAGAATCACTTCTACAGTCAATCTAGGAACTTTGGAGTAAATCTCTTTAAACTCTTCGTAGGTGAACGGTTTGGGTTGTGGAGGAATCATTGAGAAAGTATATCAGCATTGCCATTGCTGAGTTGGAGTTTATTTTACGTTTCCCCAGATATGGAAGAGCTCCTGTAATTGACATTACAGTCATTTAATAGTTTACTACAGAGATTATGGCCAAATCCCGCCCCTCAAAATCCCCTTCAAAATTTGTCATCTTTTTCCTTGTGCTTGTGATGACTGCCAGTGTGATTGGGCTTGTTGCGGCATTTTCAACTTTTAACGGCAACTTGACGAGCAAGGCTTCTGTTTTGTCTGAGGCAGTAGCTCAATATTCAGTTAGTGAAGCAGCTGGAGTTGCCAACCAAGATGGTAAAACAATGACCGTGGGTTCTGAGAAGTCTTGGATTGGAACTGGTGAAAGTACAAAAGATTCTTATTTAGGATTACTTTTTACTGGTGCTAACATTCCAGCAAACGCGACAGTCAAATCAGCTAAGTTAGAGCTGACTGCCGTTGGTGGATGGATTACTACTGGCTTTGATATTTTTGGCGATACTTCAATTCAAGGTGTTTTCACATCTAACAATAAACTCTCAACGCATACCAAAACTGCTGCAAAGCTCTCAGTAGATGAAAACGTGAAGTGGGAAGCAAATCAAACGTACTCATTTGATGTAACCGCTCCAGTCACCGAACTAGTTGGGTCAAATGGCAAATCTATGATTGGTTTGATTTTGAAAGGCAATGGACCAAAATACGGAAGAAAAGAATTTTTCGGAGCTCCCTCAACCGGCAAGGCACCTAAGTTAACTGTTGTCTACACTGCAATGGTAGCTGGAACACCCGCTCCAAGGAGCGTACCGTCAGTATCACCTGTCTCAACACCAGTTGGTAACCCATCAGTAGCTCCAAGTGTGATGCCAAGTATGCCAGGAATGTCCATGACCCCAACTCCAACTTCAGGTGGAACTGGTGGCTCAGTCGTGGGTTCAAATGGTCATGAGGACAGTCCAGAAATGAACTACTGGTCTGCAACCGGCAAAAATAAACCAAATCCAAAATATGATAAATGTGATGATGGAACAGATATTGTGGCTGCGCACAAAACCTTCACTGTGATTGGTCCAGATGGTAAGAACTACCCAACCTGGCATGCTCCTGTAGTTACCAATCCAATTACTGGTGTAGGGAAATGTTACTTTGGTCATGAACACGGTCGTGATCCAAAAGGGTATGCCTATTACGACGAAGTTAGAAAAAACTTTGCCTTCGATGCCAACAAAAACGGCACCATTGATGCGAATGAGTTAGCTGTCGCCGGAATTCCATTTGGGTATGTAAATAACCAAGTCGATTCTTACTATGCCAACAATCCATCCAACACCATGTTTATGCGCCATGAAGATCACGTAGGTCACAAGGTTGAGTACGCCAATGGTGAAGGCGATACCGGCACAGGTGCTCCTACTTTCAACAAAAACATGACTGGTGGATTAATTGTTCCTTACAAGACAGCGAATAACACTTGGGATAACAGTGGAGTGAGTTGTTATCACTTTGACAAAATTCACCAAGGTGTAAGTAGTCCAGATGCATTATCAAACAATATGCATGAAATCATTATTCACGAAAAATGTACCAGTACCAGACAAGGCACCCCTGACTCTACAACACTGTTGAGTGGGATGATGACTTTCGGTGCTCCTGGTGAGTTCACTCAGTTCTGTAATGACAATCGAACAGATGTAATTCAAGTTGGCAAAAATGCTGACACGATGAATCTGCCAGGAACTCGCGGTGACGGAACTAGAAACATTATCACTAGAGGTTGTATTGAGAGAACTGTCCTTGTAAAAGAAGGCCAGTGGTCATCATTCCCTTACGAAGAGTGGGATGGTACCTTACGAGTTGTTAAGGCAAATGGCACAGAAATTGCTGCGAGCAATGGTTCATGGGAAGTTCTCGATGCCATTCGCTACTATAACCCAGCGTCACCAACCATGATTTCATACACGGCAGACACTTGCTACGAGACCTTACCAGACGGACGTAGAACCAGAGGTGGTACCTGTGATGCAATGACAAATTACGGTGCAATCAAAGGAATCACTTGGGATGATCGACGATCTGCATACCAAGGTCGTGTCAGAGGACAGTACGTTAACTATCACCGAATAAATAATGCAGGTGGACCAACTGTTTGGTACACGGATCCATTTGGACGAAATGCTTCTCCAAACTACTTCCCTGGAAGTATCAAGCAAGTTGTCTCAAGTGTGAACCTACCACAGTTCAGTAGTGATCCACGTATCGTCCAAAGAGAGAATGATGATGGCAACGGAACCGTTCATGCTCCAAACTAATCGAAAGTCGGTTATAATCGAGTAGTCATTGGAAGCGTGCCGGAGCGGTTAAACGGCCAGGTCTCGAAAACCTTGGGTTCGCAAGGACACGACGGGTTCGAATCCCTCCGCTTCCGCCAAGAGTTTTGGTTATGCCAGATACTAAGCCAAGAAATCTCAATATCGATACCATTCGGATTCTTGCCACACTCATGATTCTGACTGCGCACATTACGGCGCTCATCTTTGCCAGGCCTGATTTCTTTGGGAAACCTTTCTGGTGGCTGAATCACATTGTCTTATCATTCTGCCGAATGGGAACCCCACTCTTTTTTATGATGAGTGGTTACTTAATTGGTGACAAAAAGAAAAGTCTAAGTACCAGTACTCATCGGGCTATCTTCCGTTTAGGTGTACCATTTTTAGTCTTTTTTGTTGTAAGCAGTGTTGTCTTTGGTTCTATTCACTCAACCCCGTATTTCCCCAATCTATTAGATATCTTTTTCATGGGAGGTGGAAATTATCTGTACTTCTTAGTTGGACTGTTTATTCTGTACCTCATCAGTCCGTTACTTCAGAAAATGGTTGAGTCACTCTCACAAACTGAACTGAAGTACACTCTATGTTTTCTTTGTGCTAATTCCGCATTTTATACGCTCGGCGCGTTTTTGACGTCTTCTAAAGCTGAACTAGGGAGTCCAACTTTTCTCTACTGGTTTTTAACTTTGGGTTACTTTTTGTATGGATCATATCTAAAAAAATATCCTCCTAAGAGCCTGCAGTTAAATGACTATTTATTGGTTTGTTCTCCGATTCTAGTTGGAATCTTTGGAACCTACTTGTTTCAAAAAATGTATCTAGAAAGTAGTTCGCAAATCTTTTTGCAGGTGGCAAACTATTTGCAAAGTTATCTTGGGATTACCGTCATGATCGCCTCACTTTATTTATTTAAAGTGCTTTTGGCTATGAATGTTTGGCAAAAGACGCAACAAAAGTATCATTCGGTAATTACCTACATATCAAAAAATACTTTTGGAATTTATCTCGTCCACATGATCTTTTTAGAGTACTTTCTGTTTAGAACGCCGCTAACAATCGACAATGGACCGTTCAATCCGGCGGTCATGATTGTGCTGATTTGGCTGACCCTTACCGTGGTAAGTTTTGGGACGAGTGTTTTGCTGGGGGTTGTTCCAATACTTAAAATGGCTGTCGGAAACACTGACTGATGGTTAAATCAATTGAGCAAGAACGACAAACCGTTTGCTATCCATAAACCCGCTACATGTGTAAATGAGTACTGTGTCAGGTTTTGCTAAATTGAGAATATCTAGTTGAGTGGGCGAGACAGAGAAAACACTTTCTATCCGATACGTTTTTTTAGTGCCATCTTTATACGTTAGACTGACATGTTCTCCTATTTTTGATTGCCTCATTCTGCCTAAAAGTACTGGCCAGTCATGACCGAATAACACCAAGCCATGATTGCTTGCTTCGGAGAATTGGGAAAGTAGTGACACTCCCTGCGTTGAGACCTGCCACTCACCATTCACAATGCTACTAGGCATAATTGGTAAGGCAATTTTTTGATCGGGGATTTCTAATTTTTCTGGATTGTTCTCCGTAGAACTGCTTGCTTCAGATGCTTCATCAGGTGAGTTAGTTGTTTTAGCGTAGGCATAGAGTGCGGAGTTGTTTGGCACAATGACAAAGTGTTCAATGGTTAAAAAGCCTGCTTTGAAGAGAAAAAATCCACTTAAAAAGAAGAACAAGATGGTGAGTAACTGTCTTTGCAATGACGTACAGCTCCTTAGAAAATTATTCTTTGGCTAATCTGTATGCAGTAAGTCCAAAAGCAATACCTAAGAATGCGTAAAGCAAAATCATTCGGTCATTCCCGGTCGCAGCTAAAGTGCTGGCGCCAAGAATATCCCCAACTGGGTGGTATGCACCTAAGTCACCAATCACATTTGAGTTTGAACCAGAATTTGAGTTAGAGCTGGAACCAGAGTTCGAGTTAGAGGAAGAACTACCTGAATCTCCTGGAGTGTAGCCACCGGCGTCACCATGACAAGAATATGATTGATTTGCCACTATATAAGGAGAATCATCTAATCCCCAAGCTAAACCACTTGGAACGTAAATCCAACCTAATTTTTGATAGTAGTTTATGGTTTCTTCTGAAGAATCTGTCAATTTTACCCAGTTACTTTGAATTCCATTATTACTATCACTTGGACAAAAACACTGAACCACGTGATTACTGTCAACTTGGTAAACTCGGTCACTGCCTGTATAGGTAGCACTGTCTCCAGCAATACCATGTGTGCCTTGGTTGAAGTCAGCAATGGTGGCTCCCACCGGTGATTGGCAAGAAAAAATTGGCGGAGTTACGAGCGCAAGAGATTGTCGAGTTGAGAGGTGTAAAAACACCAAAGGGAGGATGAGTAAAAAGGCTCGTTTCATAAAAACTTATAACAGTTTGTTATTTGTCGCGATTATATCAAGAAAGTAGCTCTATTTCAATACCTTTTGATATAGTTAAATATAGTTAGAAAAATGGCATCGAGCCTATAAAAAGGTGACTAAAATGAGGGTACGTTATTGAAACAAATGACTGAACCAAGCATTCGCTTGATACCAAAAGTCTGGGTTCTCAGGTGTCAAAGAAATATGAGCATTCTCGATCAGTTCTGAAACAGTAAATGTGGAGTTTTTGTATCCAGGGGCAGTTACCGTGATTGACTCATCTGTGTTGAGATAGGGAACTTGGAAGTTTCGACCGACCGCGAGCACGTTATCTCGATCCGAGCGAAAGGTAACCTGATCAACTGTGTTTCCGGCAGTATTAGTAATGGTGCCAACTACAACTTTGGGAGTATAGAATTTTTGAATCACCGCTACGGCTGGTTTGGCATCACCATGATCGTTCCAAATGGCGGTTGAACCACCCATATCCGTCCAGTAATTCAGTCCGACTAAGTGAGGATTCGCTGATAACAACTTGAGGACGTCTTTCACCCATTGAGCTTGTTCGTCGTCCGTCATGGTTCCGTGAATGTCAGGAATGGGAGCGCCAAACTCGCCTAATACAACCTGCCCGCCACTACGGGAGGCAACTTCAGTGACATCGTCATTCAGTTGAGTTGGATCTTTTACATAGTGATCGATGACAACCAAGCCACCTAAAGCAGTCGTTGTCGGTTTGTCCATGACTAAGTCAGCTACATCTTTATTCATGGAATTGAAGTTGACTTGGATACGCTTATCTTGCGCTTTAAATTCATCTGTGAGCATTTGATACTCGCGAATAAGGAATTCTCGGTGGCCTTGCACATCACCAGTCTTCCGAGGATCTCCTGGCCCTCCATTTTCACATTCCGGACAGGCAGAAAAAATATCTCCGTCTTCAAATAAATGCGGGTTCTTCTCTACAAATACTTTAGTCTTCTGGAAGTGTTCATCACGGGAAATAGTTGGATAGCTAAACCAACCTTCCCAGCCGGACCAATTTCCTCTGAACCAGACGCGGAGATGGTACTTTCGAGCGGCAGTGACCCAAGTAGTGAGAACTGGCAAAAATTCCTCATCATAGGGAGTGCCTATCGCAATATACGTCGCGCCAGTTTCAGAGATGGCTTTTGCTTGCTGATCAGAGATTGTTTGAAGTGTTTTAATGTCTGACAGATACTGTCTACTTGGATCTCTTGAAAACTTCATGGTATCAATGGACTGAAAGTTCCACCAGGAAGCTGTCTGTTGTGCAAATGACCGCTGGGTAGCCGATTTTTTCACACTAGTTCCTAGAATAAGCACGGCCATGACCGTGATCAGTAAAATCCCTAGATAGAATGATTGATGTAGTCTCACTAATAAATATTGTAGCAAATTCACGTCTACTTCTGCTTTCCCAAGATTGGTTGCGTATTGAGGGTAGGAAGATATTCCGGTTTGAGTTCGTAAATATCAGCAAATGGATAGGATCTCACTAATGAATACTTATACAGTTGTTCTGACTTATTGACTAATTTAAATGTTTGGTCATTTGGGTCATTCGTTCTCATGACAATCCAGCGTGCCCAACGGTCAGGTTGAGTGGTGCCATTGAGCCAGTAAGTGCCGGTACCTTCGTGAATGAACTTCTTCATTGGTAACCCAGAAGAGAAAATAATTGCATCGTGAGAAGCGGCAGAAATCAACACAAAGCCCGGTGTGTTCCCAGCATGTTCTTGCAACCAGCCACTCACTTCCGTCACGTTCTTCTGACTTGATCCCACGCGACCATCATCAACTGTCACGGCGTCAAAATTGACTATAGAAAAAAAGGTGACAAAGAGTAACAGACTAATAATCAGCCAACGTGATGCTTTCAGTTTGTCTATTAAGACTCCGACAAAAATGGCAATGGAGGGAACCATCATGACACCATAGCGAACGTTAAACCACGTATTTCCATTCAAGCCCTGAATAAAGAGCACAGAGAAGCCAAAGTACAGAGCGATGATATTAAAAATCAAAGGTGCTAGGAGTGCAAGAGAAGCGAGTCGAATTGTCGATGATACTTTTTTGTTAACAAGCAGAATGCAGGCACCCACAAAACTAAGTAAAACAGTGAACGTACCACTGTTATAAATCATGGCATACCAATAGGTGCTGATGGACTGACCCCAGTTCTTCTGTGTTATTAACACACCTGCATCGGCTAATTGCAGTTGTTGTGCATGGGCAGAGTAAGGACCAAAAGCAAAGTAGAGTGGGTCTTTAAAGATTGCTGCATTCCAAACTACCCACAAAAATATTCCCAGTCCAGCTAAACTACAAAACAAAATGAAAATACCCTCAGCCTTTTTAAGACCACCATTTCTAAATCCATGATATGAAACAAGGATTGCTGACATCAAAAATAAGAACCAACCATCATAACGGATGAGCGTGGACAGCATAATCCAGAATGCGACTTTGACTAAATTCAGAATTGAATCAGTTTCGTGATAATTGAGAAGTTCGTATACGGCAATAGTCATCGTGAAGATGAGCAAAAGCTCGGTCATGGCTGTTGATTGAAGGTACAAAATATTTAAATTTGTGACAAAGATGGCTACACCAGCTAATCGGCCAATCATGCCCACTTTGAGTTTCTCTAAAATCCGATAAATTAAATATCCAGTAGCTACAAATGAGATCATTGACTGAATTGCTCCTGATAAACCAGAGTGCCACATGAAGTCATTCCAAATTGTTAAGACCATCAATATATGAGGCAAAGGCAACCAGACAGAACCTAACTGTGCCATACCAGGTTTGAGACCTTCAACTACCCGACGACCAATGTCTAGGTGAGATCGGGCATCGTTGTATGCTAGACCAAGTCCATTTCTATAGAAAATAATGTAACAAGCTACTGAAATAATTGATAAAAAGATCAACAAAAGCGGCACGGCGTGTTTTGTTAGGAAGCCTTGTAATAAAGTCCAAGGATTTTTAGGAATAGAAAATGAAGTGGTAGGGTTTAAGAGGCTAAACATATTAGTCGCGATTCCTATTTATAAACAGCGCCATAAATTGGGTGAGCAGAACGAAGCCAATTACTCCAATGATTACTTCTGTGAATTCCCAGGCAGTCAAATATTGATGTGCGTACTCTTGAAAAATAAATGATTTAGATTTATTAGCATTCAGCATCTGCATATTTCTAGTAAAGGTGTATCGTTCCTGGACATGACTCATTGCTTCAATTGCTAATACCTCAACTTTTGGTGGGTTTCTATTTGAAGTAACGGCTCCGATAGTGTTAACACTCACGGCATACATACCGATTACGAGTATCGTAAATAAAATCAAAATATTTTTTCTCCAATGACTAATGACTTGTCCGAGTAAGATGGCAAGGATGGAGTATGCCGGAATCATGTATCGTGAACCGAATGCCCAGCCTCCATATGGATCTCCCCACATAGAATAGAGGAGAATATCAGCCCCAATCACTCCTGCCAATAAATTGGTGTAGCCAATATTTCTTTTAGATAATAGCAGAAGACCAATAAACCCAATTAAAATAATTGGTGTGTAGGTAATCATTCCGCGGTCTAAGCTCAGAAAATGTTCATAAAGTCCATTTGGTAACTGTCTTGTATCAAAGAAACCTAAAGCATTTCTACTTTCTGTTTTTGCTTCAGTCTTCTCGTTGTCAGGAATTTGTTGGTTCCCAATATCGACTATGTCTGGAGTATGGAGCTCGCTGACATTTTTTGCACTTGATGCAGTTCCAGCTAACTGGAACGGATTGCCATATGACATTTGATTGAAGTACATGAAGAAAGCGATTGGTAATACCATCACGGCCATTGTGACGAGTCCTGCCCAATGAATATTGATTTGATATTTTTTGATTTTATCTTCAACATTGACCACTCTGCCTAATGCAAACAGACCAATTGGGAACATCAAGAATAAATTGGGGTTATCTACTGAAATAGAAATAGCACAGCAGAACCAGACAATGGCTAGTGCCCAAGGACTTTTGTGTCTTAGCAACGTATAGATTGAGAAAAGAATCAAGAATGTTGAAATGTGATGCTGATATAAAGTTACTGCATATGGAAATGCGGGTGTGGCAAATAAAAAGAACATGGCGGCGATGGTGGCTGCACTAGGTCTAGCACCAAGTCTAATTGCAATGGCACGAATCAGCACGGCATTAAATACGGCAAACAATGAGATGACTGCAAACGAACCAACCTGAGAGTAACCTAGTGTTTTGCCAAGAATGTACCCGGGCATCACAATATATGAGACCGTTGGAGCAAATAGCGAAACAAAGTAGCCATTCGCTGTGGCAACGTCTGGTAAAGCAAATTTCGCAATTGGAAGTGAGAAGTGGAATGAATGATCTTCCGCTAATGAGTAGGTGAGCGCAAATCGGCCACGTTCAGGAGAAAGTTCAAGTGGGCCATTATCCATCCAGCGATCTGAATTTAATTCTGAGCTGGTTGGGTTGCCTTTGAGTCCACGAAGGGCCGCAACTAAAATGAGCATGCAAATCAGTGCAAACCAAAGGGTGCCCGTTTTTTTAAAGAATGAGATTGGCAATAAAAATACTTTCAGTGCCGCATTTATTTTTTCAGAAACGTTCTTTTTGAGTCGAATAATTGACATGAAGACTGACCATAAGCGTAAACCAGTAGGTGTTAAGAGTGTTTTTAAGAAGCCAGGACTCATATTATTTTCAATCGAAATTCGATGGAAAAGATACTTGTCGTCTGCTTTAGAAAATGGTCTGTCATCAACCGTGAAGGCTGCTTCGAACTCTGCATTTTTGACAGCCGCCATAGTAATGTCCGAATAGTATCCTTTGGGATACGCAAAGTATCTTGTTTGGATCTTTGTTCTTTTTTCAAAATCTTTTTTTCCTCTCCCAATTTCGGCCGAAAGTCCGATTGGTGACAGAGATGACAGATCAGCATGAGTTGCAGTGTGAAATCCAATTTCCCAGTCTTCTTTTGCTAAAACGCGTAACTCCTTATCGTCTAGCAGTGGTAACTGATTATTCATTTCATCACGTTGAGCTTTTTCAGGATTGCCAACCATAAAAATAGTTGCGTTTTTTCGTAGTTTCTTTAACAGTGGAAAGGCGAACTCTATAACGCTCTGGTATCCATCATCAAATGTAATAGCCACTCCTGAGCCAGATTTTACTACCTGACTTAACTTACTTATTTTGAAGGTTTTATTGAGAAATGAGATCTGTTCTGAAAACTCATCAGCATCTGTAGAGAATTGCCAGTTATTCAACCCAATATTGTGATAGCAAAGGATAATTGCTTTCTCGGTTGGCTTATACAAAAATGGCAGAAGCTTGTAGATTGTTTCAAGTAAAGTAAAAGCGATAGTGTATATCTTCACAAATACTGATTTGGTTGGAACAAAATCAAAAAGTGATGTCTTTGCTGATTCTGACATGTGACTATTCTTTGCATCCAAGGCTAGTGATTTTAGTGTGCCGTAAATTGAGAGTGCTTTCCATCGTCTTTTCTCTTCGGAAGATTTTAAGAAAAGTGAGCAAAAATCTACTGCTCTATTGATCCCTAATTGCTTTTGGTAAAGTCTTGGGATTTGTGCCAGATCATAAAGGGGATCAGAAAAAACGGCGTTTTCCCAATCTGCCAACAGCAAAGTCTTTCCACCCACTAAGATATTGTCAGAATCAAGATCACCATGAATGAGTGCTGGTTGAATTCTCTTAAAGAGAGTTGGTGTGTACAGTCGCACGAAGACGATTGTGGACCTTAGAGTTTGTAACAAGAGGCTGGGGTTTCTAACACCAGCTTGTAGTCCGTATAAAATGCCTCTGAGAAGCAATGAAAAGGTACTTTGAGTTGCAATCTGCTTTGCCTCCTCAGTCTTGTGGAGCTTCATTTGAATATTTGTGAGGAATCCGAAGATGTCTACCAGAGATTTGATTACAACATCTGGTTCAGAGAATGTTAATTTATCGCCAGCAACGAGTTCTGTACTAAAAGTTGTTGAGTTTTTCTCAACATGTTCAGATACGAGCTGAGGAGACTGGACGGAAAAGGCTCTCCCTTTCCATGGACTCAATTTCCCAACAGCTGATAACGCATGTAACTCATTGAGCAAGAAGTAATTTTCAATATCTGGTAACAAAAAAGTATGTCGTTTAGTAAACACTTTTTTTGTGGCACTCTTTTGTAATTTTCCTAATTCTACTCGCGATTTTTTATCAACTCTGAGGATTCGATTAATGATGCTGGTAAGGTGGAGGATATTAGAAAACATATTAGTGAGTGGATTCGGCAGTGAACCATTTCATCTTATAGTGAGTAATGATATATGAACTAAAAGGTAAGGATAAGAGGTTAATCAAGGTAATTGTGATGACTCCCAAAGGGTTTTTAATAAAAGATTTGCCGCACTCAAGGAGATATCTTTTTTTATCTCTCGCAGCTTCATGATCAATAATTTCTGGGAAATAGGGTCTCAGTTCTGTGGTAAACGCAGCTGGTTGAGATCTTAATATCTGCTTCATATAGTCTTTGAAGTTGAGTGGCAATTTATAAAGAATGTGCGCTTTTTTTGCCCACATGAATTTGTAGCCTAGTTGTTTACAGAGTAAGTACAAGTAAGTGTCTTCGTTGATGATCTGAGGGAACTTAATCTGCTCCAGAAAACTTCTTCGTAAAGCAAATGTTTGTCCACAGCAGTAAAGATTGTCACCATTGTTCATACTTCTTCGCATGGCATCAAATACTTCAAAAGAGGAATACACAGCTTTCTGAACGAAAGTAACTGGCGTTTCAGGTTTGACGTTTCCGGCCACATACATCACATTAAGATCTGCAAACTGTTTGATGAGCTCATCAATTGTTACGACATTTCCAAGCCGAACGTCTGCATCTACCATGACCAAAAAGTCACCTTTAATTTCTTTAAACATTTGCTGTAGGCGAGCTGTCTTACCCAATCGTTTCTTACCATCAATCACCTTAATAAGAGCTGATCGAACTGAGTTTGCTTCAGAGACCGTGTTATCTGTGCAACCATCGCAATAAACGAGTATCTCTGTAACCTCCCAGTGTTTAGATTTTTTTTGCGCAAGAATATCATTAAGAATATTTTTAATCCCGCGCTCTTCATTAAAAGCTGGTATTCCGATGCTGATGAGTTTTTTCTGTTCAATTTTAGACATATTGTTTTGACGATCGGATCTGTTGCCAAACGTGTTTATCATTTTTTGACTGTAGTAAAGGCATGCTGACTCTTTGAATAAGCTGCAATGACAAACTTGCAATCATCCAGAATGGATCTCTAACCAAATTAGTAAGATACATCCTTATTTTAAGAGATCTTGGAACTGCATATTCTACCTCAACTGCTTGTCCAAAATAACCCTCAATATCATTTGCTGAGGCAAAAAATCTTGATGTTTGAAGCAGAAAATCATGGAGAGTACTCGGAACTTGATAATAGACAATTGCATTCTTAGCAAATCTAAATAAGTGCTTTCTTTGTGTGACAAAGAAATACATGTAGTGATCATCAGCTACGAGTTTTTTAGGTAACTTCGTTCCCTTGATCACAGAAGTTCTAATGGCCGAAATACATCCAGGGTTGTTATGAACGTTGTGTCCCTCGCGAATTTGTTCTGTAATACTTCGCCAAATTAAGTCATATTTGGCTAATGCAGTTTGAACAAATGTAGTGCCTTTGGTGGGTATGTTTCTTCCACCAACAAGCCCCACGTTAGAGTCTTTGAACGGTTTGATGAGTTTTGAAATTAGAAATTTATCAGTGATTTTTACATCAGCATCTAAATTGACAGTGATATCACTGTTAGTAGATTGGTAAAAATTATTTAATCTGAGTGCTTTGCCTTTTCTCTTACCGTCATTTTGGATTAAAATCTCAGGATGCTTTTTAGCAAATTGGCGGGCTAATTCTTCAGTCTTGTCAGTGCAACCATCGCAAATGACCTCTATGACATCTAATTTGTAGCCTAGCTGCTTTTGATTCACTAATGCTCGCAAGAGCTGCAGAATTGTTGTTTCTTCATTATGAGCAGGGATGACAATAGAGACGGTGAGCAAGTGTTGTTTCATGATAGTCCTATGCAAGTCCCGTAGAGGTATATCGTTCTTTCAACTGGAGGATCTTTACAAACAATGATTCCAACCAAAGTCCTGTCTCTGTTAAGTATACAGCTAGGAATTTGTCATCAACTTGCCCTTCAAGTGGAATTCTATGGATCAAGAAAGGATCGGAATTTGAACCGGCTGGTTTCCCATCAACTGTAAAGGCATTTTTAAACTTAGCCTCCTTCACGACGTTAATGACATCTTCTGAGTAATACCCACGAGGATAGGCAAAAAACTTCAACTTAAGTCCAAGGCGCTTTTCAAGTTGTCTCTTTCCATCCTTTATTTCGCTCTTCAATTCTGGAGCTGATAAATGTGCAAGATCAGCATGGGTTTTGGTGTGGAACCCAATCTCCCAACCATTGCTGATGAGTTTTTTAATTTGCGTATCTGTGGCAAGAGGCAGGATATTGTCGAGTTCTTCACGGTTTGGTTCTTTGGCATTCCCTATCATGAACACAGTAGCTGGTTTCTTCATTTTCTTAAGGACAGGTACGGCATATTTTGTCAGGTCTGCATAACCATCATCAAATGTAATCGCAACACCATTTCGATTTTTTAGTAAATTCGATAGTGAGGTAATTTCGAATTTTGTATTTAAAAATTCCAACTGCTTTTTGAAAGAGTCAGGTGGAGTTGTAAATCTCCATTTGTCATTTCCTACATTGTGATAGCACAAAATCATGGGCTCAGAAATGGGCTTGTTTGCAAACGGAAATATCTTATAGAGCATTTCCAATGCTGAGTAAGAAAAATAAAAAATTCTTTCATATAAGGACTTAGATGGTTCCTCGACTCTTTGCTCTTTGAAGGTATTAAGGCAAGCCAGGGCAGATGCAAACATATGTGTCTGTTTCGGCTTAATAGCAAGTGATTGAAGTGTTCCGTAGTAAGAAAGAGCAGTCCATCTTGCTCGATCAAAGGTGCTTTCCAGTTGTTCAAGACAGAAGTTAGTAGCTTCTTCCATACCTATAAACCGACCGTAAAGCCGTGGCACTTGTGCCAAGTCATAGAGAGGATCACTTAAAACGGCGTTTTCCCAGTCTGCCAATAAAAGATGCTTGCCGCGGATCATGATATTGTCTGGATCAATGTCTCGGTGAGTCAGTACCATTGGAATCTGCTGAGAAAGAGCAGGTGAGTACTTTATAGAGAAGTCCCAAGTCATTTTAAAACAATCAACTGCAAGGCGAGGGTTTTTTACTATTGCTTGTGCCCCATACAATAAACCACTCCAGTAAATATCTTTTGGTGTTCTAGTTCCTAGCAAAGGCTCTTGTTGGATTCTTCTTCTTTGTAAATAGTTTATATAGCCAATGACATCTTTTAGAGCAGGTAAGAAGAGCTTCTTTTCTGAATCGGCTAGTTTCTTGCCATCAAAAAATGAAGTAGAAAAAAGTAACTTGTGAGAAGTAATCGTTTTGTTAACTAGTTTTGGAATTTCTACGACGAAGTTCTTTCCTTTCCAGGGCGAGAGCGATTCTAATTGTTGTAATTCTTTTAACTCATTCTGAAGATAGTACCTATCGATATCTAACAAGATCCCAGTGTGTTTTTTCCAAAGCAACTTTTGTGAACGTGATTTTGTTTTTTGTGTGACAAATACACGCTCAGACCTATCCCTTGAGAGAAGAGCATTCACTTTTGCTGAAAGATGCAGTAAGTTTACGTACATATTAATGAGTGGACTCCGCCGTAAACCACTTCAAATTATAATGAGAAATTACATGAGAAATGAACGGTTTACAGCCCAAATTAATGAGAATTGCAGTTAAGACAGCTAATGGATCTTTCAGAAGAACATTTATTACTTCATTGCGATATAGTTTGCTATCTCGATTAAGCTCTTCATCAATTAAACTTGGAAAGAGAGGACCTAGTTCAACCTGCAGTGCCGTTGGTTCAGATCGCATAATTTGTTTTATGTAATCTCTAAAATTTAATGGCAGTTTATAGTACATGATTGCTTTTTGAGCCCAAACAAAGTCCCAGCCCTGTTGCTTGCAAAATAGATAAATGTAAATATCTTCATTTACAATATTCGGGAAGTTGATACTTCTGGCAAACTGTTTGTCCAAAGCAAGACAGGCAGCGCAACAATATAAATTGTTTCCATTATTTTGTTTTGTTCTGACTTGGTCATACACAGTGAACGTTGAGTACACAGCTCGCTGCACAAACGTCTTTGGCGCTTCAGCTCTTATATTTCCTGCAACCAACTTAATTTTTGGATTTGAGAATTTTTTTACAATTTCAGAAAGCACGTACTTACCATCTAGTCTCAAGTCAGCATCGATTGTGATGATGAGGTCACTATTAAAATCCTGAAACATTTGTTGTAGACGATGTGTCTTTCCTAGACGTTCTTTACTATCTAAAACTTTAATTCTTCGATCCTTAATTCCTTTGGCAATCTTGGCTGTATCATCAGAACAGCCATCGCAATAGACGAGAATTTCTTTCAATTTCCATGAAGAGTTTTCTTTTTGACTTAAAATATCCTGTAGGACGAGAGCAATTCCATTTGCTTCGTTATAAGCGGGGATTCCCACACTGACTTGAATTATTTTATTGCTTTTCATTGGGTATACTCCTTTGAGGAAGAGATGTGGCT
This sequence comes from uncultured Pseudomonadales bacterium, assembly GCA_964574595.1. GTDB lineage: Bacteria > Patescibacteriota > Microgenomatia > UBA1400 > PJMF01 > CAZNOF01. The sequence goes on from CAZNOF010000002.1 coordinate 60,698, forward strand.
CCAAAGTTGCTTTTTCCCATGGTCTTCGAGAAATGGCAGTGCCACGACCAAAAGAATCTGTAACGCTAAGGCACAGCTCATCCAAAATGGTTTCTTGAGTAAGTATTTTCCGTAAGCACGTAACTTTGACTTTCTGGAAACGTCGTATTCAGCTTCAGCTTTAAGATTGAAGTAGGAAAGAATATTATCTTGTGAGTTAATAAATCGAGACCCTTGTAATAGGAATTCTTTGAGACTACTTGGTAATTGAAAATAAATGACAGCATCTTTCGCGAATACAAATTTCCAGCCTTGCTGAAGTGCAAAAAAGTATAAGTAATGATCATTTGCCACAATGTTGTTTGGAAGAGGATGATCTTTAATTAACTGAGTTCTGACTGCAGAAATCCGACCAGGATGGTTATGTACGTTGTTACCTTGTTTTATTCGCTGAGTAATTGATTTCCATGCAAATTCGTATGTTTGAAGCGCTCTCTGTACCATGGTTTTGGGTTTAGAAGGCAAGTCGTTTCCACCAACCAGCCCAACCTGAGGATCGCTAAATGGAGCGATGAGTTTGCTCACAAGTAGTGGATCGGTGATTTTAATATCTGCGTCAAAGGTAATAAAGATGTCACTTTTACAGATTTGGTACAGCTCGTTAAGGCGTTGAGCCTGACCTTTTCTCAGTCCGTCGTTAATGACGTACGCATAACTTTTGTCTGAAACAGTAGAGATGGCAGTGGCTGCTATTTTGTCAGTACATCCATCACAAACAATATAGAGTGCTTCTAATTTATAGCCCTCTTGGTCTTGTTTGCTTAGAGCTCTCAAGAGTTGTGCAATATTCTTTTCTTCGTTATGTGCTGGAATGCCAATGGTGACAGTTAACATAGGGTATCTTTATGCCTTCTTAAAAAATGCCTTTATTTGCTCTGAGACTTGATCAACATCTTCATCTGTCATGTACTGATGAAGCGGAATTGAAAGAATCCGTTGAGTGGCATTTTCCGTTTTGGGGAAAGAAAGGTTGTTATATTCGGCGTAAACCTGTTGTTTGTGAATTGGAACAGGATAGTGAATTAATGTTTGAATTTGTTTCTCTTTTAAGTACTCTGCTAGCTCGTCTCTTTTGTCAGTGGCAATTACAAATAAGTGAAATGCATGTTGTTCCCAATCACGTACTTTTGGTAAATCGATTTCAGTGCAGTCAGCCAAGTTCTTTACATATCTTTGCGCAATTGCTTGTCTACGAGCTACTGCTTCAGTCAGTTTTGAAAGTTTGACTAACAGGATGGCAGCTTGGATTTCATCCAGCCTACTGTTGTAGCCCACTGTTTCGTGATAGTACTTCACTTTTTGACCGTAATTTCTTAGCATTAGAAACTTTTCGTTGAGTTCTGCGGAGTTAGTGACGAGTGCTCCAGCATCTCCAAATGCACCGAGGTTTTTAGTTGGATAGAAACTAAAGCAGCCAATGTCCCCAAATGTTCCCGCAAACTTGCCATTTTTCTTGGCACCATGAGCTTGACAGGCATCTTCAATCACAAAGAGATCGTGTTTCTTTGCAATCTGGCAGATGTTTTCAATGTCACATAATTGTCCGTATAGATGAACAGGAATGATAGCTTTAGTCTTTTCAGTAATGGCTTGCTCAATCTTATTTGCATCTAAGTGGTAAAAGTCATCTATGTCAACGAAAACGGGTTTAGCACCTAATAGAGAAATTGGGAGTGATGTAGCAATAAATGAATGAGTACAAGTGATGACTTCATCACCAGGACCAACACCGATTGCCATCAATGCTATTAAAAGTGCTTCCATGCCGTTTGCAACACCACAAGTGAACTGAACATCATTGGCTTCACTGAAAGCTGTTTCAAAGGCCTTGAGTTTGCCACCTAAAATATACCAACCACTTCGTAGTGTTTCTAAAACAGCTTTTTCAATTTCTACTTGAAAAAGAGAGTAGTCTTTATGTGTGTCGAAAATTTCGATCATATTGTTTTCTCCTTAAAGTACAAAATATCTTGAGTGTCACGTCCAATAAAGTGTGCTACTGCCTGAACTGCTCTAGCAAGAAATGTTTGGCGATTTTTACGTTTATTTACAATAGACTTGAATGTGGCATAGTCACGAATGTAGTCACTTTCGTTGTAGTGCTTTGAAGCAACAACAAAAAGAACTGTATCTTTTTTAAACTCATGCATTTCTCTCCAGATCATGTTCCCCAGGTAGAGCCCTTTACTGGGTTTATCCAAGATAATTGTCTTTCTCTCTTCACCAGTATCTAGTACGATCTTCAACTTTCCATGAATACAAAAAAGGACTTGCTCAAGCTGTTGATGAGCATGCTTTCCACGGACATTTCCTTCATCTGCGTTGTAAATCATATAGAAACGATTAATTGGAAAGGGGATATGTTTTTTTGTTTCTGCAAAACTCAAGCTAGCTTCGTCGACTATGGTAGGAATAGTTATGATTTTATAAAGTGGTTTTTTTGCCATAAAATTATCTCAAGCCTTTTCTAGGTGTTTTCTTGTCTAAGATTTCATAGAAAAACGCTTCAAACTGGTCAGCGGTATTATCCCAACTGAACTGCTTGGCAAAACTTCGACACTTGTCATACATTTTGGACAAGTTTGGATTTTCCATTGCAGATAAAAGTGTTTTGGCGTAGTCGTCAGTATCAAATGGCTTTGCTTTAAATCCGTATTCATTGGTAATGAACTTCAACTCAGGAATATCAAAGCAGGCAATCGGTAAGCCAGCGGCCAATGCCTCTAAACCAAAGATTGGTAAGTCATCGTATCGTGATGAGAATGCCACAAATGCAGCCTTTGAGAGTACGTCGAGTTTTTTCTCGCCAAAGGTTGAACCAATCATTTTCACTTTGTCTTCTAATTTGTAGTCATGAATAAGTTGTTCGACCTTTTGTTGATCAGCACCATGACCGGCAATAACTAAAGGATACTTTGCCTTTTTAGCAATTTTGGCATATGCCTCTAACAACAGGTCGATACCTTTTTGATCAACATCTAATCTACCTAAGAAGAGAATGTATTCAGCCTTTTTCCGTTTAATTTCAAAGTACTCTTTATCAGCACCTTGAAGGACGATTCTGGCCTCAATATGAGGATTTCTTTTTTGCATTCTGGTCAGAATGTCTTTAGTGTATGGCAAGAAATATCGATAGTAGGGCAGTAAGGCATACTCAATCCAGTGAAATGGTAATTTGTACTTTCTGGAGAACTCGGCAGCTGCAAATTGCGAGGGGAGCCCCACCACAGGTGCTTTTGCATACAACGGACTGCCCATCGTTGAGATTGGGGCGGTGAAACACTCAATAATGATATCTGTCATTAATTTAGGAACTGCAAAAGGTAAGGCGAAGAAGTAGGCAAAGTTGTTAAGTCTGATGAATTTTGATCCTAGGCCAATGTGTTTGTAGTAAATTCCGTTTTCGACTCGATCTTTATATCCAGGGTATTTTGAACACAAAGACGTCACAGTATGACCCTTCTCAACCAATCTCTTTCCAACGGCGACCGTGGCAAGTGATTGACCGCCGGCCAACAACGGATTCTTGACGTCGTCAAAGTCTAAATAGGTAATTCGTAACTTTTGTTTATTTTTATTCATACACTTCCACAACACCTGCCTGTGCAGTTGCTTCACTTGTTATATTCATTGATGACTCTAATACTGCCAAAAACTTTTGTGCGTTCTTATTCCACTGAAAACCTTGTGCCCATTTATATGCAGCTGACGAAAGTTTTGTTCGCTTTTTACCATCTTGGATCAAATCAATAATTGCATCAGCCAGCTGATCTGGTTTTTTTGGAGCAACAAGTACGCCAGTTACTCCATCCTGAATAGAGTCTTTTAGTCCTTTTACATTTGAGGCGATGACTGGAGTCTTTGCGGCATTTGCTTCAATGACAGTAATACCCCAACCTTCAATCATTGATGGCTGAACAGCAATCCAACTCTCAGCAAATAATTCGGCTTTTTCTTTGTTGGTGATATTGCTTCTAAATTCGATATTTTGGCTCAAGTGTAGCTTTTCGGTGAGTTGAATGAGTCCAGTTCTGGCCTCACCTGATCCGCCAATAGTGAGTTTTGCATTAGGGTATTGTTGTACTACTTTACTGAATGACTGAATCAGTACGTCTACATTCTTATATGCTTTGAGTCTACCCACATATACCAGAGAAGGATGAGTTGTCTTCTTTTTTGTGACAAATGCTGATGAACTTACTCCTGGATTCACAATATCAATAGAACTCGTATCTCCCAAACCGATTTTAATTATTTCTGCTTTAGAAGATTCAGAAACAGTAATGATTTTTTGTGACTTGTAGAAAACCGGCATGACCGTTCCTTCAATAAAGTTAGCTACGGCAGCTAATGGGAAGGATAAGTGTTCTCGAAAAACTTCCTGATGAATATGGTGAATTAAGAGAAATTTTGGTTTTCGAGCGTAGAGTGGCGTTAAGAATGGAATGCCGTTTTCGCAGTCAATAATCACATCAAAGTGATTTCGGAGCTTAAGTGTGTAGTAAATGAATGCCCAGAAATACACTGTGTAAAAGCCACCTCTGCGAATAACTTGCACACCATTCACCTTTTCGTTTCTTGGACTCTTACCATCATTTCCACAGAAAATCGTGACAGAATGACCGGTCATTACTAAGTGTTCAGCAATTTCTTGAATATAGCTTTCAGCGCCGCCAGCCCAAACATGTTTCGTATCTCGCCAGTTAAAAAAGAGAACGCTGTAGTTGTCTCGGAGTAAATCTGACTTCTTGCGTTGAGGTAATTTGGCAAATAAATCTAAAGCGTCAGTAAAATTAGTTAATGGGGTTTTGATTTTGTCATAAAACCAATCAAGAAGTGCAAGCACTACTAAGTTAGCTAGACCAGTCAAAAACATAATATAAATAATGTCTTGCAAATTGCGATGGAAGAATGCAAAACCTGCCACTTGGAAAATTGCCAGTACAAAAGCTACAAATGGGAAAAGATAATTGCGTTTTGCTAAATGATAGTTTGCATAGACCTGAGAAATATTAAATAAGGCGATTCCAAGACAGTAGAGAGGCAAATAGCTGGCAATGGCAATCAATTTTTGACTATAAAGAGCAGCTCCAAACCTTGGCAGAATCAGTCCCAAACAAATAAATCCGGCAAAACTCACAAAGGCTGTGGACCAAATTAAAATGACAAATGGACGATCCGTTTTCTTACCGCTGCCTTCATGATGAGAAATGATGGGCGTAATAAAGGTCAAAATTAAATTTCCTGCAAAGTAAATAATTTTCCCGATCAGTCCTAAGAATGCATACTTTCCTGCTTCTTCTGCACCTAAGTAGTGAGCTACGAGAAGATTGTCTAGACTAAAGAAAGCGATGGTTGATAGCCCTGCTAACAGTGCCAGCCAGAAAAACTTAGGTGGCAAGTTAAAGTTCTTAACATCTGCTATGGTGTCTTTTTCTTTTCTAGCATAGTAGTAAGCAACTAAAAAGCTGACTACGGTTGAGATTGGGATTGCTAAGTAAAGCATCCGACCCCATTGCAAGTGAGCAATGACCACAGTACTTATGATCCTAACTAAAGGCTCAACAATTGCCACAAGCGCCACCGCGCCAAACATCATTCGACCTTTGATATATCCACGGTCCACGTTCGTTAAGACAGTAATCAAAAGAAGTGGAGCAAATACCAAAATTGGTACGATAGTCGGAGTTCCAAAAAGGGTTTGCAAAAGTGGAGACAAGGCTATCCAAAGACAAACTGCCACAAGACTAATAATGAGCGAACTTCTTCGAATTGATCTCCAAAATTCATAGATCGAATTACTCTTGTATTTACCTGTTAAGTACGCAGTTTGATGATTAATTGTTGTAGCGAGAGCACTCGTTGGAATCATTAAAAGGTACAGGATACTCGTAAAGGTATTGACCACCCCAAAATCGGCAAATGGTAAGACGTGACCAGTATAAATATTGGTTAACAGGTTCAGCACGTTTGCTGAGATATTTGCAATAATGAGGAAGAAAGCTGCTCTATATGCTGGTTGCTTGCATTTTTCAATGAAATCACACAGAGCTTGTTTGTTCAGCTTCTTTCTAAGTAGGGTAAATCGGTTGACTCTTTGTGAAGTAATAGTTAGAACAGGCTCTGCTTTTTTCTCGATCATCAACTCAGTTTCTACTTCAGCATTAACCACTGTATCAGCAACTGCATTTTCCGCTGCTTCTTCAAGCTGCTTTTTGACATGCAGACCATGAACAGTTTTTTCCCAGTAGTGTGGTTTTACGATAAGTTGGTAAAGGGCAATCGTGGCCGCGACACTGACGAGTAACCAGTAAACTGGAATTAAAAATACCCATTTGATGATTGTCCAGTGATCTCGTTTGGCCGCACCAATCATGTAGTAGTAGATAAAGAAAAAGTTTCCAAAAACAAGGGATGTCACAGCCATGTAAAAGACTGAGGCCGGGTAGAAGGATTCAATTGTAGGTCCAACAAGAGCGTAAAGCGCAAAATAAGATGCTGTTAATAACCACATAAATGGGTTAATTAACATGAAGGCAATTTTCCCACCCATGACCAATTGGAATAAGAGTGCGTGCAACCCATACTCTTTGAAAAACTTGTATGGATTTCGCATGTGGACCAAGTAGGTCTGCATGTAGCCTTTGATCCATCTTGATCTTTGACGTAGCCAGTTGCTCCAGCTACTATTTGCTTCTTCTAGAGTAATTGAGTCAATGATGGCGGTTCTTCCGCCACGTTTAAACAATCGAATTCCTAGGTCAGCATCTTCAGTGACGTTGAAAGAGTCCCAACCTTCCAGATCTTTAAGATCTGAGGTACGGAAGTGGTTACTGGTACCGCCTAGGGGTAAGGATGTTTCAATACTTTGCAAGCCGGTCAGTACAACGTCAAACCAAAGAGAGTACTCAGCAGTAAAAAAGCGGGTTAATAAGTTCTGGTGAGGGTTATAGAAATTTAACTTGGCCTGAATACACTTAACTGCTTCCGGAGATTTTAGGAAAGCTAAATAGACTTTCTTCAATTGAAGTGGATCTGGTACATCTTCAGCATCGTAAATAACCAAAAACTCGCCTTTGGCAAAATGAAGGCCATAGTTACATGCTTTCGGTTTGGTCTTCGGTTGAGAGTCTGGAACTACTTGTACTGTCACGAAAGGAGGTAACTTCATTTGGGAAGCAGCTTTAATGGTTACTAAGTCGTCTGCTTCTAATAATAAGATGACGTCAAGTTTCTTTTTTGGCCAGTCCATTTTTTCAATAGCTGACACAAACTGTGGCAACACGTGCGCTTCTTTATAAAGAGGGCATAGCACCGTATATATAGGTAAGTCTTTTTCTGATAAAGAAGAAATTTCTTTAGGTTCAATTTTCAGTTCTGGAGGTTGGTGCAAGCTTTTTAAAATGACGTAAAGATTAAAAAAGACATCTACAAAGTAGATAAAACTAAGTACTGCAACAAATAGTTTGACAGTTCCAACGAAATCTAAGAAAAGACTGCCAATAAAAAATGATCCTAAAGCAATTAGGAAAGCCCTTTGTGGTGATGTTAAAACATTGACAGCTGAGTCATCAGAAAGCAGGGTGGTATGAGTGATAAATCGCTTGCCCTTGTGATACATTCCAGCACCAAGCATATTTTCTTGACTGTCCGGCAGGATTTGTATGTTTCGTTTATGCTTCAATTTATAGGCAACCGCTTGACCACCAATTTCTTTTACAGAGGTTAATAAATGAATCTTAGACTCACCTTTTGATCGTTTCTCAAAAGTGATGGAAACTTCATCAATTGAGTAGCCTAAGTTCATAGCTGTCGTCAATAAAGGAATATCTAGTGTCCAGGCAGTAACTTGACTGGTTTGTAAATGAGAAATGACCTCTTTAGAAAATACTTTCAGACCAGACTGAACATCACAATGTAACCCATGTAGAACATTGCCAAAGAACCACTGGAATCCACGACTTAAAAAATGTCGAACTTTACTTTCTTGATAGTCGTGACGACGGGCCACCACAACGGCTCCTGCTTGGGCTTTCTCCAGCATTTCGGGAATGGCTTCTGGGGGATACTGCAGATCGGCGTCGATCATTGCTAAGTAAGGTGCTTTAGCTGCTTTTGCTCCTTCAAGAATTGAGTAAGCTTTTCCTTTATTTCCTTTTTTTGAAAGAGCAGTAATGGGATATCTCTTGGCTAAAGATTGCAAAATTTTTAAACTACTGTCTGTAGAATGGTCATCGACAAAGTAGAGATGGTATGAGATTTTAGCTTTGTGAAATGTGCTATCGAGTCGACCAATTAACGCAACTAAATTTTCAGCTTCGTTATAGACTGGGATGATGACGTCAATTTGCGATGGCATTAAATGATCGTGATGTTTTATGAGCGTTTGTAATACAGATTACTATAATACGAAAGCAAATTATACAGTAAAACATCCTATAAACAACTAGAAAATTTACTATTTGTAGCGTACAAATGCTTGAAAGTAGAGAGAAGTGAATCTTTCAGCGCTTTTTCAGGTTAGGGAGTATTCGAAGCCTATAGTTTGCAAAAATTCAGTGATTTTTTACTGTTAGCGCAAATGTGCTAATAGTTCTTCAACTGCTCGTTCACTACTTTTCCAGTGACTGACCTCTTTGCCGCGTTCATTAATTTGCACAAGCTCATCTTGAGCGACAACATTGTATTTTGCTTTAAGTTCTTTATTCGTGTCAATATTCACTCGGAATATCACAACATCTGCTGGTATTTGTTGAGCATGTTCCTGGAAGTTTTTCTCCACTAAATAGCAAGTTGAACACCAGCTTGCTTGAAAAAAGAGAACGACACGCTTGTGTTCCTGAAGCTTCTGATCAGCCAATTCTGGACTGTATGTCAGAATTGGTACATTTTCATTTGCCGTGAATGTTTTTTGATTACAGGTTTGCTCTTTGGCTAAACATGGGTTGAGTTTAGCTGCCAAAAATGTAGCTCCAATAAGTGATAGGCAAAGTAGAAAAGTGAACTGAGTCTTGTTTCTCATGTGGCACATTATGTCAGAACTGCTAAAAAAAACCAACGACTAGACTTATCGTAGTAAAAAGATTGTTTGATTTCTTGAGGAATTCCAGATATGATCATTTTATGAGTAGTGTCCTAAAAGTTGATCATCTCTCCAAAATATTTCAACCTGAGAAAAAAGGTGGAGTTCCATTTGTGGCAGTAAATAACATTACATTTGAGATGGAAGAGGGTGA
>CAZNOF010000002.1:69982-82627 GCA_964574595.1 uncultured Pseudomonadales bacterium
GCCGGTAAATCTACCACAATTTCAATGTTGTTGGATACTTTATCACCAACTAGCGGCTCAATTGAGTACTTTGGAATGGACTTCACGCAGCACCGCAGTCAAATTTTGGAGCAGGTCACCTTTGCTAGTACATATGTCAAACTGCCTTGGCGATTAACTGTTATGGAAAATTTGCGCGTCTATGCGTTGTTGTATGGTGTGGGGGAAGCCGAGTTTCAAAAGCGGGCAAAAAGATTTTTAGAATTTTTTGAGGTATGGAACCAAAAAGACAAAGTCATGAGTCAACTGTCTGCGGGTCAAATTACCCGTATCATGCTTGCCAAAGCATTTATTCCATACCCAAAGGTAGTCCTTCTTGATGAACCAACTGCTTCTTTAGATCCTGATATTGCTCATCAAGTCAGACACTTTGTTCGAGAACAACAGAAAGAGTTTGGCACCACCATTTTATACACCTCTCATAATATGGACGAAGTGGCCGAAGTTTGCGACAGAGTAATGTTTTTGAGAGGTGGCGAAATTGTGGCTGTAGACCAACCGGAAAAATTAGCCCAATCAATTTCCATTGCTCATTTGCGATTACAAGTTAAAGATGGTTTGAAAAGAACTGCAGAGTTGGCAGATAAGTTGAAACTTGGAAATACGATCGATGAACGAGAAATTGTTATCCAAATTGATGAGCATAAAATTGCTGACTTTCTCAATAAACTTGCTCAGCAAAAAATTGATTACTCACAAATTACGATTGATAAGCCAAGTTTAGAAGATTACTTCTTAAGCATGAGTCACCAAAAGAACACATAATATGAAACTAAACACTCAACGAATTCGAGCTCTCTTTTTGCGACACCTTTATCCGTTGCGAAGGGATTTTGATATTTGGACAGATGTTGCTTATTGGCCAATTATTGATGCGCTTCTCTGGGGAATTACTGGACAGTGGTTATCTCAATCATCTAACTCTCAGCTACTCGTCAAATCTCTGATGACAAGTTTAATTTTGTGGAATATTGTATGGAGATCTCAATCAGAAGTTGCTAGGAATTTGTTAGAAGAGCTTTGGAATAATAACTTAGTCAATCTCTTCTCCACACCACTTCAATTGAAAGAATGGGTCGTTTCTGTTCTGTGTTTGTCTTTTTTGAAGACAGCCATCACGTTAGCTGTTCTGATTCCAGTCATTTTCTTACTCTACAAAGTGAACGTTTTCACTATTAGTTGGTGGTTTATTCCATTCTATCTGTGTGCCACCATGACTGGCTGGATATTTGGCTTCATTTCCTCGAGTATCGTAATTAGACAAGGTCAAAAAATGCAGACGGTAGTCTGGGCTCTCCCAGGTATCTTGTTACCACTTAGTGCTGTCTACTTCCCATTTTCCAGTTTACCAGATTATATTAAGCCAATTAGTCGAGTGATTCCCACCACCTATATTTTTGAAGGAATGCGAAGTCTCATTTTTGAGGGAAGAGTAGATGCCAGCTTTATCCTGCTCAGTTTTGGACTGAATGTGCTCTTCCTTTCTATCGCAATTTCCTTTTTTGTGAGAAGCTTTAAAAAGAGTAAACAACTGGGTTTTAGCCGATTCAATTAATTGAATCAAAAGTAATAATGGCAAATACACTAGGTAAAAGAATTCAGCAGGCACGCAAAAGTTTTGGCTTAACTCAGTCTGAGTTAGCGTATCGAATGGGTATCTCTGCTCAATCAATCTCAGCGTTCGAAGGTGGCAGAATTATTCCTGAGCGAAAGTATTTAGAGAAAATTGCTCAATTTACTCATCAGCCACTCTACTTCTTTACTGGTGAAAAAGCGACTGAAGCCTTGGCCAGGGTCGATGCCATGCTTACAGAGCTTACAGCCTTGAAAAAAATTCTTGAGCAAATTGTTGAAGAGAACAGTTAGCTACTCTGATCCTAGTTGTCGTTGTTCCCTAAATGAATAGTGTTCCTCTTTTGCCACAATCACATGATCAAGCAACTCAATGCCTAGTAAGTGACCCGCTTGCTGCGTTGATGTGGTGAAAAGAATGTCTTCTTGAGATGGTAGTGCAATTCCACTGGGGTGATTGTGAGCCAGAATAAAATAGGAAACTGGATGGTATTTAATAACTGAGAAAATATCTCTGGGAGAGATGACGCTTTGGTTGACACTTCCCATGGAGATGACCTCCTTCAAAAGGAGCTGCATTCGAGCGTTTAGATACAGACAAACAATTTGTTCTCGAGGCAAATATCTCAATTCGCTCAGCTGCAGAAGAACTTTTTGTAATGAATCGAGGACAGGCGAGCCAACTGGCCGGACTCTTTCAACGAGTTCAATAGCGGCGAGAATCTGACAGGCTTTAGCTCTCCCAACCCCACGTATCTTAAGGAGATCACTTAATTGAACATCTTTCTTTGATTGAAGCAGCAGATTAATTTTTTTTGCTAGGACTTGTACGTTGATGAGTTTGTTTCCACTTCCTAAAATTGCATGCAGCAACTCCTCCGTGCTCAAGGACTTAACGCCAGCTTGGTCAATTTTTTCTCGCGGCAGTAAAACTGGACTATCTTTAAAATGAAAGTGATTACTCATAGTGATCACTCTACAAGAGGGGTCTGTCACGCGGCGTAGAGCTTAACTGTTTAGTTGAGGTTTCCGGTGTAGGCTTCAGAGGGCACCGTAATGGTATGCCCAGATGGTTCACTAATCTTCAAATATTGCTCAGTCCACTCAGCATGCAGTTGCTGATAAAAAACATCTGGTCTTTTTTCACCAATGTGAAACTGGTACTCAATCAAGTGCCCATCCGTCACGTTTGCTCGTTCAGGTCCTACAAATACAAAGGTACCACGACGAAGTTTATTCGTGAAAAAGTTAATACTATAACCACCTTCGATAACAGTGACACAGTAATGAACACTGTTAGCATAAATGAGAGACATGGGTTGGCACGATTGCCATAACACTTTATTAGTTGGTCGTAAAAAATAGAAGCCAAGGAGGACTAAAGCAATAGTTAAAGTAAGTCTGAAGGCAGAAATGAACCAAGACATCTATAAGATTATGTCAGCTTTGTTACTTGAAAAGCAACATGCCGGTCTTGATGCCGTACGTTTTAGCGGCACTTTTTCCTTGAATGACCAAACCAATAAATCGGCGTCCTTCAATTCCAGAACTTCCCACAATTAAACCAGTTTCGCCGTTTGGCACATCTTTTAATCTGTTGTAGCAAGTTATTTCACCAAAAGCTGTTTGCATTTTTTTGCCAGCTTCAAAGTTAATATCTTCTGGAAATAGGCTTGTAACACAGTTGCCGAAGTTATCGATCCACCAAATACAATCTGGGACTGTTTCGATTTCAGCAATTGGCATTGGGGTGGTTGGTAGCTCAACTCCATCTTTCAACCATTTTGCTGCACGAGGAATGAACTCATAACTTCTAAATTGAGAATCAACTACAATGTGTCTTAACTCTTTTGGATATAAGCCTTTTTCAATCACACTATCCATTACAGTTGGAATGTCAAAGACATTGATGGTCTCGGCAAGTCCCATTTTTTTGATGAGCGATAAACAGTATCCATCAATGGTAGAGATAATTAAGGTTTTTTTGTAATAGAAATAACCAAATGGAGTGCCGTTTGGCCATTTTTTCCCTTTACCGTGCCGGTTTGCCACATTCACCAGAATGACACCTTCACCGGCCTCACAAGCGTCTAGTGTGTCGATCAAATTGCCTGCAGCTTCAAGTTCACCACTGCCTTCGGTTCCAAAATCTGTGACACCAATTGTGGAAACAGGCGCCTCAAAAAAACTTGCAACTCGAGTTGCTTGACGATTCATGGCATTTTGGTCATTGCAGTCATTGATGATGGAAATAAACATATCTTCTCCCTGTGCTCATCTTGTAAAGACAAAAACGAAGCCTGTAGATGATACCATATGGTGTGTTCAAAACGAAACGTTTTCTATTAGTGTTCATTGTTCTGGGGGAGCTGCTGGTGAGTGGCCTCTTTTTTTGGTATGTGTATAAACGGTTTTTTAGTCAGCCAAAAGTGCTGGGGGCTCAAACTGTGGCAGTTATAAAAAAGGATAATTTGGTGTTTCCCGCAACTTCGGATTTGAAATATTACTACACCTTAAAACCTGAGTCAGTTCAGGAAGACACGCCAAGCTGGTTGCCTTCAAAGATTGTGAATACCATTAATGCTGATGGGATGAATGATCGATTCAGTTACTCGGTTGAGAAGCCCCCGGCAACTTTTAGGATTGTGACATTGGGGGATTCCTTCACTTTCGGTCAGTTCGTAAACACGAGTGACAGCTGGCCAGAACAACTGGAAGATATCTTGAATCAAGATCAGCAGGCTTGTGGCATAAATAGAGTTGAAGTATTGAACTTAGGAGTGGGCGGCTATGATGTGGCGTATATTGCGGAACACTATAAAACACTTGGAGCGAAATATAATCCTGATTTGATTATTTGGTTTGAAAGCGGATCAGGTTTTACCCGAGATAATGAGCTTGCTATGCCGCTCATCAAAGATTGCCAGCAAAAGAACACACTTGCGTCAGAGTCAGCCCAAACAGTCTCAGAATACTACCGATGCTGGTCAAATGCGGAAAATACTATTAAGCAGAATTATTCACCGAGTGAACGAGCTGCTCGTATCAGAAGCAAATTATCCGACTTCCTAGCTTCAATCAATAAACAAAAACTTGTCATGTTTACATTTGAATCAAGCGCATTTCAAAACGAAGAACTGGCGGGTTTGAAAGATTGGCAAAACGCCTTTCCCAATCTAAATATTCAGTCAACGGTGCCGAATATTTACCAACAAAAAAAAGTTCTGCCAGATAGTCATCCCAATAGAGATGGGCATGCCGAAATCGCCAAAACGGTAGCCAACTACCTTCATCAAACTGTTTTAAAAAAATGTGAGAGCAACTTATCGTTCTAAATCCAAGATTTGGTCAATTCGAATTTGAGCCACAAAGTCAGCCACATGAGAGACCAAGATCATGGCACCTTGATACTCATTCAGAGCCTCAGCGATGCGAGGAAGGTGTCTAAAGTTAATGTGATTGGTTGGCTCGTCTAAAATGAGTAAACCTGGGCGTTGGAGTACCAATCGAGCAAATGACAGCAGCCCTTTTTGACCTTCAGAAATTCTGCCAACTTGGGTCGTCATTAATTCCTTAGTTATTAAAAAGCTTGACGCTACGGCACGAAGTTGCTCTTCTGTACCAGCACCACCCGAACCACCAATGGCTTCTTCTAGTGAGTCATGGACGGAGTGTTCGTAATTAAGGGTAGAAAAATCTTGTCTATAGTACCCAATTTTAATGCCGTCAGTCATCTCTACACCCTCTGCGGTGCCGGTGGCTAATGCTTCAATAAAAGTACTTTTGCCAATGCCGTTTGGTCCTACCACCTGTAAATGAAAGTTTTTACCAAATACCAAATCGGCAGGTTTGGTGACTACTTTGTGATTCTCAATCACCGAGAAGGATTTAATTTTGATAGTCAGATCTGAAATGTTTTCTTGGACTGGAATTTTAAAAGGTCGGATGGTTTTGTCATCTTTACGCACATCGACTTTATTTGCTTCGTACTCTTCAATTTTTTCTCGCATCTTCGCTGCCACGTTTCGCATCTTGCCGCCTTTGTGAGCAAAGAAGTTGGCTTTATCTTTATTTTCTTGAATCTCTTTAGCTAAACGAGCATTCTCTCGATTCTCTTTTTCAATTCTAGCTTGGATGGCTTCCAGCACATCATAGTAGTCACCAGAATATTGTTCAATTTTATGAGTAAAGCTGTCTAAGTAGAGCACACCTTGAGTAAATGCATTTAAAAAGTCGGCATCGTGAGAAATCACAATCACGCTTTTTTTATAGTTCATTAAAAAATCTGTTAAGTGGTACAAGCCGGCATAGTCTAAATTATTGGTTGGTTCATCAAGTAATAAGAGATCAGGATTTTGAATTAAAGCGGTGGCTAATAAGAGGCGAGCTTGTTGACCGCCTGACAAGTCATCGATCACTTTGTCAAAAGGAACTGATAAATTGACGACTTCTAAAATGGCACTCATTCGTTTTTTCAGGTCATGGGACTCAATTGGAAGAGCGCGATGGAAGTACTGTTCCACGGTCATTTGTCTGTCTTGTGGATCAATGACTTGGTGAGCTGTGGCAATCGTTACATCATTGCTCACAGAAATTTCTCCGGCATCAGGAGCAATTTGTTTGGTGATCATTTTGAAGAGGGTACTTTTGCCAGCGCCATTTTGACCCATCAAAGAAACTTTCATTCCTTCACGGACTGAGAAGCTGGCTTCATCCAAAATAGTCTTCTCGTGGCCAAAGGCCAGAGAGACATTCCCGAATCTGATGATCGTTTCATTTTGTGACATAGTGTATGAAGGGTGGATTATACCGAAAATTCAGGCAATTTAACAGCAGCCAGAGAAGCACCCGCTAAAGGACCCACTAAATAGAGCAGAATCAGGGGCAAATGACTACTCAGTTCTGAAACATGAAACACCCAAGGAGCAATACCAACTACCGGGTTAAATGCTCCACCTGAGATTGGCCCACCTACCGTTGCGCCAATAAACAGAGCTGCTCCAATTGCCAAGCCAAAGTAACTATTTCCTTTTGTTTTCGCATCAGTCACATGAATAATTGTGTTGACTAATAAGAAGGTAAAGAGAATTTCGATTAACAACGCCACTAACCAAGAGGTTTCAGCCGCCGGCTGTGGGGAAAAATAACTTCCCTTCAAAAAGAAGAACAGAGCTGCCGCTAGCAATCCTCCAACTGCTTGCACCAGCACATACAGCATGCCATCTCGAGCAGAAATTTGCTTCTTTAAGAACATGGCAAAAGTTACCGCTGGATTGTAATGTGCGCCAGAAACGGGTCCGCCAGCATAGACCATCACCATTAAGATGGCGCCAATGGCTAGTGGGTTGCCAGTCATGGCAACGACCGTAACTAGGAAGAATGTGCCTAAGAATTCGGCAAGAAGTTTATTTGAGGACATAGATTGTACTTTCTGTATGTAATGTAGTTTATAGAATATCAATAATTAAAAAAGGGGTACAGCCACAAGTGCCGTACCCCTTAGGGTTGAGACTGTTAGACAGTCAGCGAAAATGCTGGAATAGCAGCTGCCTCTGGCAGTATGCTAACCATCTTTTGCTGTAACGCTACAATCTCGTCTGGTTTGGTCTGCACGCATCGGAGTGACTCGAGAAGTAAAACTCCCACGAGATCATACCAAACGCCTTGCAAACCACTTAACATGTTGAACCATTCCCACGCTGCTTGTGCTCCCTTGTGAGCAATTTCAGTGCGGATCTGTTTTTCGATCCAAACAAGTTGGAGTCGAATCTGGTTCGAGAAAGTTGTGATTGGCTGCATCGCGACGCTAAATTGGCAGTCTTCATAAGGCGCGAGATTATTCATCTCGGCGCCTCGTAAATGCAAAGACACAGCAGTGTGATGCAGTTCTCCAAGCTTCAGTCCAGTTTGAGCGGACATACATTCCATGAGCAGCGAAAACTCAAACAGGTTGTACGGCAGTAACTTCAGCGCATCATTGGCGCGCATTTGCAAAGTCATGTGCAAAGTATCGCCTCTAGGCATGAAGGTTAGGGCAGAGACGCATGGTATATCATGGGAAATTCTGCCGGCATCTGTCTCACCATAGACCGCAATTTGACCACGCTTGGTATCTGGCCGTTGGCGAATGGTTTCTGCTACCCGCTCAAATTGTCCACCCGTGCCATCATCACCAAAAATTCGATGACCATAGGATGAGCCGGGGATGGTGATTCCGTCATCTGAGAATCGAGATACGGAGGCAGAGTAGAAGCTAATTGGAGCCAGATAATTACTGCCTGACAGCAAGTAGAAAAATCTGGCCACTGCCAAACCCATACGATACGGAGTGGTTCCTACCATGGTGGTATAGATTCGTCGACGAGGCTGTTTCCAACACATCGTTGAGTTAAACACCTCCTTAATGGGATTGCCAGCATTCATCGATTGCTCGCTTGACTGGTACATGACTCCGTTCTGAAGGACAAAACCACATGCGTATCGAACGGCCTCATTGATATCCTGACCGATGATTCGGTCGTGTTGGTTCATGATTTCACCTCATAGGTAAACTGTTTCCTCTTGGCCGATAATAGGATCGCGAAACAGAGACTGTTTGGCGGCTATCGCAGAAACGGTATTATCCGAAGCTTTGTATGCTGCCTGCAGCTCTGGTATTGGAGTACTGACTAACTCACGAACGAGTGGATCAGTGAAGTGAGCATGTCTTTCTGCCGCAGAATGTTGCAGCAGCCGAATGGTGAGATATAACCTGATTGCCGGTGTTTCCATCGACGTGTACGCCAACGAGAAAACAAAGTTCCGACGATCAATGATCTCGTCAATCTGCGGTTCGACTTCACGCGCCAAAGCTACCAGCTTGTCTGTTGGAACCGAGATCACGAAATTTTGCAGGGGGTCCCTTTCTTGTAACTTGAAAAACTGGTTCCAAGACAAGACATTTGTTACTGGCAGATACGAGTCCGGTGCAGAAGCGTTGATGAACAATCTTCCATCAGCCGGCAGATAAACGCTGTACCCCTTTTCGCTTTGTGAGCGGGGAGTCACATATTCAAGGCGTTCTTCCAGCTTTTCTGTCCAGAAGCCATAGCCTTTTAGAACTGTTTGGTAGAAATTATGGCCTTGACCCTGTGCCCCACGGAGCGACAAATTGAAGAAGTTATTGAACCGTTCTTCAACGGCTTTTATCTCCTGCCAAGATGTCCCGGGGATTAACTGGGATTTGCTTTTGTAGGCCATACCTTCAAAGTACGTCGGCTTATAAATGACTGGTAAGCTTTGGCCAGCCACCTCGATCCATCGAGTTGGAAAACCATCGATGATGGGCATGCCGGAGGTGGGCTGTTCGTTATCCTTAATAGGAAGCAGCGTCCCACCAAGTTTTTCAGCAAGCATCACATCTTTATTTTCCTTGGGGTTGAGCAAGGTTCTGATCACAACTTTCATCTCTACTCCATAGTAGCCCGATGAAAGTGCATAGTTAATTGCGTTGACAATCGAGGTTAGCGGTACGTCATGAGAGTTGTCATAGCTCAGACGGAGAATGAACTCAACTTTCCCTCGACCGTATCGACGATTTCCTCGCTGTATTGCGGCGACCAACTGATCAAAAACTTCAGTGGTTTGTCCGGGAGTAGTAGCGAAGTAGCCACTAGTGACAGTGACTACCTGTTTCAAATGGACAAGGTGCTCAAGCATGTAGCACATAACAGGTAAGTTCTCGTAGGATTCGCCGCCGCCACTAAAAATCAAATGCTCAAGTGACGCTTCATTCATAATCTGGACGAAGCGGACAGCTTGATCAAAAGTAATAGCGGAAGGTGCTACGGCTTTTTTCTTGGTGACCGCGGCGGAGTAAAGGCAGTGCGGACAAGATAGTGCGCATGAATCAGACGCATTTACCACGGCAGCTGAGACATGTGCAACAGACAGAAAATTCCAAAAGCCTTGGCAGTTCTCGACAATATGCCGACGAGTTGCAACGGCTCTTTCTCGGTTGAAAAGCGTGTTATCCATTTCAGATTACCTCTTGTGACTATATTCTGCGAAGAATTAGACGGATAGAGCCATGCCGATGGTTTTCCTCGGATCCAGCATGACTGTGCACGATGTCTGCGTTATTGACGTGTACCACCTTCCAGATATTTTCCCGGAAAGCGGCGCTAAGTAACCGAGGGTTCACAATTACACCCTCTAGTTCTGGTTGAATTGCAGGCGCAGGATAGCGATCCGTAATTGCCTGCAAAATAAGATACCCGCCCGGCGCGACCGTTTTCTGGATCAGCGAAATTGCATTCTTAAGCTGATCTGGGTCCTTAAAAACGTGCAGTAGGCCGTAGCAGACAACAATATTGTATTGACCAGTATGTTGCTTGAGAAACCGCAGTGCATCATCTTTGACAATGGTGACTTTGTTTTCTGGCAACAGCCCAGCCTCTTCCAAACTTATCAGTGCATTGAGCATATGGGAGGTGCCGATTGAATCAATCTCAACGGCCACCGCGTGACTAATACCCAGCCGTGCGAATTCAAACAGATTCTTGCCAGTTCCAGCGGCAATGTCGAGTAGAGTCAGGTGCTGAACTTCTTCGGGCGGAATGACGCGGTCAAGGAAGTACTGAACTTCACTTGCCGGGTTAGTGCCCCAGAAATCAATACCAAACTCTCTGTAGCCATTTCGGTACAGTCCAACACCTACGCCAGACCCTGCTTGAGCTTTTTGAATCGCTTCTACCAATTGTTGACGTGAAAATACACCACTCATTTTGAGTTACCTCACAACTTTCTTAATGTTAAGGTGCACTAATCGAAACTTTCCCGTGATTGTTTTGAAACAGTGAAGAAAAGCCACAATTAGCCTGAGAGAATACCCAGGTGAAAAAAATCCTTGTTGATTTCTCAAACCCGAGTGTTATCTGAAAAAGAGTTGATAATTCTATCATAAATTACTCTTTTAAGAATTGCGGTTCCCATGGCATACTGTTAAAATTCCCTACCCAATTTTCGGGTGACGCTCATTAACAGATGAAAGGAGATAACACTTCAATAACGAAGTGAATGTTTGATTTAAAAGGTTTCCCCCATACATGTGTGAAAGGTTATGAACATGATTGGTAAGAGGTATATCACAGATAGAAGTGAGCTAGGTGCCGATCGGGCGAAGGTTTTGGAGCAGCTTGAAGTTGACTACTGGATGAGCCTTGGTGGCGGCGCGTTGGACGACCAAGTCGGGTTCACATCCTTGTATGTAACTGGTGCTTGCCACTTGAAGTGTCCGCACTGTCACGCTGAAGAATTCTTTCCCGGTTTGACCAAGGATGCGTCTACCGAGCAAATTATTCGGATCATCAACGCGCTCAGTTTGATGACATCGCGAATTCAACTCACCGGCGGTGAAGTGTTCGTTCGGACTGACCCACTGTCCGGTAAGAGTGACTTGCCACTGTTGGTCAAAGAAATCCAACTGCGTGGTCATGAAACGATTATGCAAACAACTGGGATGCATCTTAACGATGACCTGATCGACTTCTTTGCAGCGCATGGTGTGACTTGGATTGCGCTCTCGTTGGACGGGCCAGATTCAGATTACAACAGCCGTATCCGCGGCACACCGGTGGCGTTTATCAAAACGCTGGAAATGATTCCCAAATTGAAGGCGCGGGGGATCAAAGTCAAAATTGGCACCGCAATTACCGCCCTAAACCAAGATATCGATAAGATTCTGGATATTGGTCGGCTGATTGTGCCGATGGGTGTTGACCACTGGAAACTGTATCAATTTTATCCGCGCGAAGTGGGCCGGGCCTCTGGGCTGAATGCAGACAGGCTTGGTGTTTCGGATGACGATTACAATGCCATCTTAGCTGCGGTGACGGCAGAATTTGGCAACAGTACTACCACTGGGATTGTTCGTCATGATCTGGACTCGTTTTACAATGCACCGTGTCTGCTGGTGCAACCAAATGGATTGACCACCATCATGCAAGGTACGGCAGATGTGCCGACAGGTGATCTACTTACCGATGGTCCAGTCTATGTCATGAAGCAACTGGCTAAGTATGGTGGGGTGAGTACCATTACGGCCAATGCCCACAAAACCTATTAAATCGCAAGCTGGCAACAGCTCTATCTCTTTTGTCCAAGTTACTGAGATGAGTATGCAAGCTGGATATCCAGCTTGCATACATCATTAACAATTGAAAATTATTTTGTTTCTTCCACACTTGAAAGTCGGTAATCAATTCGTTCCATATCACGAGGGAACATGACTGCTTCACGAATATTCTTTAATCCCAAAATCTGCATGGTGATTCGTTCTGCGCCGAAGGCAAAGCCGCCTTCTGGTGGAACGCCATACTTAAAGGCTTCCAAGAATCCCTTGATCTTATTCTCATCCATACCCCATTCGTCCACGTGTTTCATGAGTTGTTGGTAATCGTTCACACGTCTGCCGCCAGACAACAATTCCACGCCTCGGCAAAGTAGATCCATGCCTTCGTTAAACTCTGGGTTCTTTGGATTTGGATAGACGTAGAATGGTTTTTTCTTGGTTGGATAACCGTAGATGAAGACTAAGTCAGAACCGGTTTCTTCTTTGACAATGGCACAAATATCTCGTTCACTCTCAGGGTTGAGGTCTTTGTCACCACGACCATCTTTGCCTAATTTCTGGAAAATCTTTTCTTGTGCTTCAGTCAAACTCATAGTTGGGGTTTCATCTAAAACAGTTGGTAAGCCCACGTCAAATAGTTTCAGTTCAGCAGCACATTTTTCTGAGAGCTGTTTGAAAATGTACTTGATGACTTGATCGGCCATGTCTTTGACTTCTGTCCAGTCTTCGATAAAGCCCATCTCAGCATCCAAGGAAACAATTTCTGTAATGTGACGAGAAGTGACGCTTGGTTCGGCTCGGAAGACTTTGTTGACACTGAAGACGCGTTCAAAAGCACTCATCACGATTTGTTTGTAGAGTTGAGGACTTTGAGTCAGGTAGGCTTTTTTGTCAAAGTAGTTAATTTCAAACACTTCAGATCC
>CAZNOF010000002.1:82642-106248 GCA_964574595.1 uncultured Pseudomonadales bacterium
AATGCATGGAGCATGAAACTCAAAAAAGTCATTTTTCTTTAAAAATTCTCGAAAAGAGTCAATAATCACTGCCTGAACTTTGAAAATTGCTTGCACTTTTGGATGTCGCAATGTAACTGGGCGATGATCAAGCAACGTAGGAAGCTCAACATCGAGCTCAGCTTTTCCAATATCAAATGGTAATGCGTCTGCTGGAGTTGCTAAGATGGTGTACTCTTCCACATCAACTTCTACCTTGCCGGTAGCGTAATCTGGATTGACCATTTTTTCTGGACGAGCTTTGATTTTGCCGATGATTTCGATAGGGGACTCAACCATGAGCTCACTCATCTTTTGAAAGCCCACACATTGGACTTTCCCGGAGCGATCGCGAAGTTCAATAAAAGTTAGTTTGCCGTGATCTCTCTTAGTGGCAACCCAGCCTTTTAATTTGACCTGTTCTCCAACATGATTAACGGTTTGTGCGATAAGTGTTCTGTTCATGGGGTGATTGTAAGTCAGTCACATCTTGTAGTCAATCAAGTTTTCGGATTTACCCAGATATTTCCACACCCAGCCCGGCCAAGGTTTTTTTTCAAATGAGTATGGTCTTTATATGTATACAATATGCCGTGAATGCCAAGCTCTTCCGCCGCTTCAATATTCTTTTGGTTGTCATCGATAAATACCACTGTCTCTGGCTCAGTTTCTGCAGAGATTTTTTGGAGCATGTTGGTGTAGGCTTCAGGAGCCGGCTTGCGGTGACCTTGTTCGTATGATTTGAGAATAGTGTGAAAGTGACGGTTAATCTCGTCAATCCATTGGCCAGCTCCATTATCAAGTTTTATTTGATCTGTCAGCATATGAACTTGGTATGACTTTTTCAATTGTTCTAGTATGGCTACTAGTAGCCAATCAATGCGGTCTTTGGAAATGGCATTTCGCATTTCCCAGAACTGCAATGCTTCGTCTACATCAAAATCTAGTTCTAGGGATTTCTTCATGCGTGCTAAGAATTCTTTGGGAGATTCTTTTCCAGTCATGACTGCAGTTTTAGATTCATTCCAAATTTTCTTTGCTTCCTCAATCGGCAAATCAAAAATAAGCGAAAGATCATTTGGATAGCCGGTGTGAACCCCATCTAAATCGAGAATAACCCCACCAAAATCAAATACTATGTGTTTAATCATATCTTCCATTTTATGAGCTTGATCTGAGTATTTTAGCAAATTGTAATCATCGTTACTGCGTCAGATATTTCCCCGAGTATGATACCGGTGTATCTGATACATATTCGTCGTTCGATCTCCCGTAAGTTCGAACTGAAGAAAGGGTTGTATGAGTCTGGAAAGAGAAAGAGCCTTTAATCCCTCCTTTGAGATTGTTCGAAAGCCAGTGCCATATCCTCATTTTTTTGGCGTGCCAGAAGATACCCCAAGTTTACTGAAGCTGAATAAAGGCTGGAATCGTTGGGATGCTACCAGACGTGAAAATCCATTCGTAGAAGAGCAGGGTGCTACCGGTTTTGAAGGGTACTTTGTGGGAGTTGAAGGTCTAGGACCTGAAGAAGTAGCCAACAAAATTGCTCAATTAGGAGTGCTAGCACTTGATTCATTTAAAAGAATGCATCAAGGTAATGCTGGTTTTATGGGTGAGCTCTGGAGAGTCGCCAAAGGGGAAAAATTTAACTTAGAAATTCTGGCTGAGCTAAATGCTTGCTTGATGGAGAATCTGGCACGGTTACGAGTTCAAGTGCTCCCTCAAGTAAATAAAGCTGGCGATGAGTTCCGTCAAAGCATTGCCAGACAAGTTCAGTCTGAAAAGATTTACTATCACGGAGATGATATTGTTTCTGAGCACGGGATTGCGGTGCCTAAAGCCAAAGCGGCACTTCAATCACGAGCGATTACCGTCAGTGACGCAACATTTACGACTGACAAATTGAGACAGGGATATGCTTTTATGAGGTTACTAGGCAAAGCCGGCTATCCATTGCTGCTGTTAGAGCTGCATCAGAGATAATTAGCACGCCGCTGATCATTTTTTTCGAGGAGCGTTGGCAATTTGGACTAACCGGTGCATTGCATCTTTGAACAGCTGAAGTTCTTCCTCAGCGAGACCTGGTTTTTTGAGATGTTCAGAAAAACGGTTGTAGAGTTCCAGGTATATGGTGCTTGATGACCAATGTTTCCCGCCGGGGAAGTAAAATTCTCCCTCTCGTGGAAATCGGCGAACTAAAAAGTTGATGTTGGTCGTTAAGGGAGTTAAATTGTTTTTTTTCAACGCCATCACTTCAAGAGCTAAGCCGAGCATCATATTGCTATGCTCTTCCTCAGCATCAGAAAAAACCTTGCGAACTTCGTGGTGTATTTCATTGGTGATCTCACGCGCCTTTGCCACAATAAAGAGTCGCATGGCATGTTGAAACTGCCTCTCGTGGGATTGGAAAGTCGGATGTTCTTCCTCAATTGCCAACTGGGTAGCTGGATCTATATCAATGAAAGAATCAATTGTTGGAAAAGCTTCCAACAAGACGTCTGCGGAAAAGCTCATTCCTTCAACATCACCGCTTAAGACTGGATTTGTGATTGGTTGGTTTAATGCATGACTGACTTCGTTCAAAAACTCTTCACTCTTTTGCAAAAATGAGGCATAGAGATTAGAAAGTTTTTCTTGATCTTCTGTCATTGGGGGCTTACCGTATTTCCCATATGCTTGAGTACTTCTTTCATATGCTTTTTGAGCACAAACCAGCGAATATAATGTTTCTGCACCAAGCGTGAAGCACTCACTGTGAAGTAAATTGCCTTGTTTCCATTCATATCGACCACCATTTTCATTATGAAAGAAGGTCTTTGCTCTGATACTTTCCGATTTTCTTCCGGTACTTACCAAGCCGGTTAGCATCATCATTGAGAATGTTTTGATCGTTAGATCCTTATTTTGAGTTCCCACATTCCAGTGGACACTGTCGTCACGCAACTGAAGTAAATCTAAAAGACCTGAGTCAAAAATTTTTCGATAAAACGCTATCAGGGTATCAACTTGATGGACATACCTCAGAGAGAACTCATAATCAAAGCTTCCTTTTAAGGAGACATAATCAGAAATAAGATCATATTTAGCACGTAAATATGGATTCCTGAGAGCTTCTACTTCAACACCAAACTTAGTAAATAGATGTGCCAGAGGATGCTGAGGATCCTCCAAGTAATTAACGAGTTTTGCTTGTTCCTGATTATCTAACAGGGAAGGGTTAGGCAGCACATTTTTGTAGCCAAAGGAGAGAGCAGCGTTATGTTTCAATAAAAAGCCACCAGCATTTTTGCGAAGTTCTGGCGCAGCCAGGTGAGGTGGTGATAATTCTAGATTATTTTCCTCATACAAAGCCGTCGCAGCACGAATTTCCCATTCTTGCTCGGTTTCAGCTCTGGAGATTCCACCCTGACAAATAAAATCGAGCTGATTGAAAACTTGACCCCAAGTGGCTGAGCGATGGGACGTGCCAAATTTCCACAAAAAGATTTTTAGAAGGATGATACTGCTATCTGTCCCCTTTATGGCATCACAGATAGCAAACAGTTCAGAAAACGAAAAGTTGTCAGTTACCAACTGAACGTTATCCATTGAAGACTCTAAAATTTTTGAAAATACCTTAAATGCCCCTCTTTCTTGCTGGTTTAGATCTAAAATTTGCCGAACCAAATCTTCAAATGTGGCATCGTCCTTACCAACAATCCATGATTGAAGGGCTTCATTTCGAGCACATACGGAGGCGACAAATTGAAGTTCAGCAAATTTGGTGAGTTTCTCAAGAATCTCATGAGGGAGTGTTTCACCCTTGAGTGCTGGTAAAAGAATCGTCTTTAATAAAATGGATTCAAGATTTTCGATGCCTTGGGTGGTGATAAGAGACTCCAAAAGTAGTTGGGGGAGTACACCTTCTGATTCAAGAAGAAGGGTACTGTTTATTAACCTGATAGCTCGTTGGAGTAAATTGACGTCTTTATACTCAGTTACAAACTTTCGTCTGTCAGCTGGTTGCAGTAACCCTTGCCTGATGAGCTTAGTTCGCAACTGTCCGAGTAGGTCTGCATATTCAACTCTTGCCATAAGGTAAAAAAAAGAAGGGGCGGTTCAACGAACCACCCCAACTCACAACTTGCCAACTAGGCCGGGCGCGGTACAGTTTTTCCAGCGTACTCGCTCGATCTGTTGGTTTCCGGGGCCGTGTTGACCTTCGGAGTAGATGACGCCACTTCAAAGCGAGTGATCACCGCAGAGGGTAATTGCTGTGCCGGCGCTTGGGGCACTGCATTGGGAGGGGTTTGTTCCCCCCAAACTCGTTTTTCTCGGACGGGCATGTTAAGCACGATGAACCTGCTTTCATACTAGTTGCCGATAAAAAGTACTATAACAAAGGTTTTTTGAGAATCAATGAGAAAAATGGACAAATTAGTGTCATGTAAGATTGATAAACCAAGTTGATTTGTTATAATGACGTAACTTGACTCAAATAATGGCCAAATAACGGCCTTTTTTTGTTTTAAGTCAAACTTAACAAGTGAATATGTTTCCCTCTTTGTTTCACGAAATTCTATAAGGAGTTCAAGATGTCTCAGAAACCTGGTTCATGGAGTAATGAGGATACCCGTCCGATGCGACCAGTTCGACTCGACGATACTCAACCAATCAAGCGCGTGTCCGTTGGATTTGGTCTCGACCAAGTAGAGAAGCCTTCTAAGTGGCATCCAATCTTTCGGCTTCTTCGGTTGCTCTTGGCTTGTGGCTTTGCAGCACTGATTTTCTTGATTGTGTATCTGATGTTAAATGGAACGAAGAGCGTACCATTTATCGACGATGCAGTGTCATCGTTCCGAAGCGGTCCATCCGACGCAGCGGCGCTGAAGATTATCGAAGCAAAACAAGGCTGGTTATGGTCAGATTTTAAGATCATAAGCAAAAACCAGTGTCCGCTCTCCGCCCAGAGCAAGGCAAATGGAATTGAGGAAGCATGGATGGTCTTCTTTAGTTACAAGCAAAAGGATTATGCATCGAATTCTCAATTCTTGTTCATTCGAACTACTGTAAATCCTGAATGGGCAACTAGTGATTGGTACGTTGTCTGTCCGTAGTCGTCAGAAGAACAATAGAAAGTATGTGAACATGTTTACATTGTTGCAAGCGCCCCACCGGGGCGCTTTTGGTATCTGTGGAATGGGGATTTGGGTCGAAGCGGAGGTGAAGGGGTTCGAACCCTTGTATCCCGTGAAGGATCACGCTTTCCAGGCGTGTGCAATTGACCACTATGCGACACCTCCAGCGAATTGAGTAGCAGTCACTCAAAGCACTTGAGATTGTAACATGCAGCTCGCCATAGTACACTTGCTGGGTTATTAATTGCCCGTTGGAGTCCCATGGAAATTCTCAAAATGCTTCTCGATTTTGTGTTACATATTGATAAACACTTGATCTCAATTACTCAACAGTACGGCAATTTAAGTTATTTGATTCTATTCCTCGTCCTATTTTGTGAAACTGGTTTAGTTATTTTGCCATTTTTACCTGGTGATTCCCTCCTTTTTGCAGCCGGATCACTTTCTGCTTTGGGCTCATTTAACCTCTGGTGGCTGTTGATCATTTGTATTACCGCCGCTTTTATCGGTGACACGGTGAACTACTGGATTGGCCATTTCTTTGGTGAGCGTTTATTTGCCAAAGACCGAGCTTTCCTGAAAAAAGAGCATTTGCACAAAGCTCAAGAGTTTTATGAGAAACACGGCGCTTTTGCTATCGTTTTAGCCAGATTTGTGCCTATCGTCCGTACTTTTGCTCCATGTGTGGCGGGTATCAGCAAGATGTCATACTCTCATTTCATGATCTACAACTTCTTAGGCGGCGCCTTATGGGTCTCCTTATTTGTGTTGACCGGTCATTTCTTTGGCAACATTCCATTTGTGAAGCACAACTTTGAAGTGGTAATGGTGGTTATCGTTCTGATTTCTGTAGTGCCAATTGCCTACGAATTTATCAAAGCCAAGATGAGTAAAGAAGCCTAATACCCAAAGGGTATTCGCCTTTTCTTCATCTTCCGCTATACTCAGACCATGTCCCAAATTCAAGAGGTCAAGCAGGCTTCTGATATTATCCAGATTATTTCCGAGCGCCGCCAGCTCCAGCGTTCTGGCACAAATTGGCGTGGCTTGTGTCCGTTTCACTCTGAAAAATCACCGTCATTTTTTGTCAGCGAGCAGATGCAGCGCTACAAATGTTTCGGCTGTGGCGAAAATGGCGATGTCTTCACCTTTTTAGAAAAATATGAAGGCATGACCTTTGCGGAAGCCCTGCAATATCTGGCTGATCGAGCGGGCATTAAGCTTGAGCACATTTCTTTCACTTCTGAAGATGATCAACGCCAGCGACTGCTAGAAATCTTGGACTTGGCGAAAGAGTACTACGGTTTTCTCTTAAAAGAACATGCCTTAGGTGAACCAGCGCGACAGTATTTAAAGGATCGTGGTTGTACGGCTGAATCAATGAAAGTCTTTCAAATGGGCTACGCCTTGAACTCCTGGGATGGTCTAATCAAATACTTGAATCAAAAAAAGAAGTACAGCATTGCTGATCTAGATGCGGCAGGGTTGATTGTCAATAAAAATGGCAAAACCTATGACCGTTTCCGTGGCAGAATTATGTTTCCATTGACAGACCATCGTGGTCGAGTTGTGGGATTTTCTGGCCGGGTCCTAGATAAAGAAGCTAAAGAAGCTAAGTACATCAATAGCCCTGAAACCATGCTCTATCACAAAAGTCAGATGCTCTTTGGATTTTCTCAGCTCTATCAAGAAATTCGTAAAGCTAATGAAGTAGTCGTTGTGGAGGGTGAGTTTGACGTCATCTCTTCTGCTCAGTCTCATGTAAACAATGTAGTGGCCGTCAAAGGCTCAGCTTTAACTGAAGATCACATGCGGTTATTAAGTCGCACCGTCACCAAAGTTATTTTATCGTTCGATATGGATGGGGCGGGTATGAAGGCAACTCAGCGGGCGATTGAAGTGGCCAGGCCATTTGGTTTGGAATTACGCGTCATTGATTTTGGGGTGTTAGATGGCGCTCAAGCTGACATTGCTAAAAAAGATCCAGACGAACTGGCGCGAAATCATCCAGACCTGTGGCGACAAGCAGTGAAATCTTCTATTTCTGTATACGATTTCTTCTTACGAGCGGCTGCCAAAAAGTATGATCTGCAAACTCCAGAGGGGAAGCGCAAAGCAATTGATGAACTCGCTCCAATTCTTGGAACCATCTCTCATGCCGTCGAGCTGGATTTCTATGTCAAGAAACTGTCTGCCTTGTTGGATGTTAGCCAGTCAGTCGTCCGAGCAGATTTATTGCGATTTAAAGAGATAAAACGTCAGGGTACTCTGCGGGGTGTCCGAGACAAAGCCCCAACCCCTGTGGATCCAGCCGATGCCAAAACCTCAACACCAAAAAGTCGACTAGAAGATTACGTTCTTTTTTTGCTTTTGAATGGTGCCCCTCAGGATGTCATCCGACGCGCAGAGAAGTTAAAGCACATTGCCTTCACCAAAACTGGCGTCAAGCAAATTATTTCTCAAATGATGGCTCTGACGACCCCATTTGATCCAAATACCTTTTCTAAATCATTGCCAGAAGATTTGCAGCAGACCCTGTTTGATTTAACCGTCAATTCAGAATACTTGCCAACGTTACCAGATTTAGATATCGAAAAAGAGTGGAACAAAATAGTGGAAAAGCTGATTATTCAAGACATTGCAGAAGAAACCCAACGTATCCAAGAAGAACTCGACGCCCTTGATCAAAAAGGTACTAAAACCCCTGAAGATGAGGCTCGATCTATTGAGTTACTTCACCGGGTCGTCCAACTGAGAGCTAGAAAAGGGAAGTGAGCGACGGTTCAAAAAACGATTAGTCTTGATGTAATGGGATAACTAGTTCCACCCGGGCCCCAGTTGATGAAGTTCGATTTCCCGCTAAAAATGAGCCGCCAGCTTTTGCTACAGCTTCTTTAATTCCTGATAAGCCTAGTCCTGAACCTTTGCCGGATGTTTTTTTCTGTTGCACGAGGTATGGAATGATCGGCTCACCGTCAAACTGACTGGTGGTCACAAACGCATCTCTCACGTCTGGGTCAGATGCTTGGCTTAACTCTTCTTTTGAGATTTTCTTATGCGTTGGAAACCCGACGCCATCATCATCAAAAGCAAAAAGAAGATTGGTGGCATCTACTTTCATTTGTACCCGCAACCGTCGCTGCTCAAAGACTTGCTCGTTTTCTGCATAGTAATAGCGCTGGATATTTTGCAAAACATTCGTGAACACCCGCACAAACGCTGAGACCGGAAAGGGCACTGTCATATTTTCTCGTTGAGCCAGGCTGACTTCGTCAACTTGAAAATCAAAAGAGATATCCACTCGATCTTTCTCTTCAATGAACGGATTAATTTTGTGGTTGGTAGACTCCTTTTGCACCATATTCTCCACGTACTCAATTAAGAAGGTGACGTACTCTTCTCTAGGGTTGAACTGTTCATTTCTAATATCAAAACCCTCATTCATGAAAACCAAATCAGTGATTAATTCCTGAATGTACTCGCGGTGTGCATCGAGCTCAGCGTCAGTGGGATGCTTGGTTTTCTTGACGAATTCGTCAAAATTCCCCAAGTAGGTACTTAGTTTTGCAATCACATTTCTCATATCATGCAGATAGCAACTTAACAGAAAAATCTGGGTGGCATGTTCATCAGCAGGCTGGTTCTCTGCTTGAGCGGAAAAGTTCTCTGGCAACTTTTTGGGAATTTTTAAGGAGGTGGGTAAAAGCTTGAGTGCCATCATGGCCTCAGAGTGTTGAGCGATGGCTCGTCTGGCTACAACGCGCTTGTCCTTGGCTTTCTTTTCCATCTCCTCATACTCATGCTTGGATTTTTTCGCCTTCATTTTGGAGGTTAAATTTAAGGTGTCGTTAAAGTAGTTATTTATTAGCAGAAAAATGCGTACAAACTGCTGTAGTTTCTCAATATTCTTATCGCGATCTTTTGGCTTGGTGAAATCAAAGTTGCCGAGTGGCAACTCACTTGTGAAGAAAAATGGAACGAATACAGACAGCCATTGAACAGCGCCTTCTGGGGTTTCGAAATTTAGTTCTGACTCAACAGATCTCTTTTGGGGTTCACTGTCTGGTTGATGGTGGGCTTTTTCGATCATATTATGGAATGAACGCGGCTAATGTGACGCGATGAATTTCAAGATTTGCCTCAATTGTGACAGGGAGCTGGTGAACGATGCGTTGGAGAAGCAAAAAGACCTTTGGTTTTAACTCAGGACTTTGCATCAAGAAAGCTAAACCTAAAACCACCCGAGAGATCTCTTTCAAATCAGAGACTAAAATTTGTTCACCAGATCGGGTGCTAACATGAGATTGGTCGAGCTGGCTAACAGCATCAAAGTATTTTTTGGCGGCCAGGCCAAATCCTAAGCTCAGCAAATGTTCGCTTTGCTCAGTTTCATAAGCAGCCACGCTTTCCACGGCTTTCCCAACCAGTTTTGGATTGAATGATTGGACTCTTTCGTAGGTTAAACTCATGTGTTTATAGTATAGCCTATTTCCATTTTCACATGTTGACACGGTATACCCCCTGGGGGTATAAATATTGAACATATGAACGACCCAGTCCTGATGCAGTTAAAGCGAATTCGTGGCCAAATGGATGGCATTATTAGCATGTACGAAGATGAGAAAACCTGCATTGATGTGGTCCGTCAAGTTATTGCCGCTAGAAACTCTCTCGGCAGTGTGGCACAAAAGCTCCTGTTTGGAGAAGCCAGCCGTTGTACTCAAGAGAGACGAGTAGAAGATTTGAACGATATCTTAAAAGAAGTATTTAAATATTAAATTTTATAAGGAGCATGTATGACAGACTCAACTCAAAAAACCACAGGGGCAACTCACTTAACTGACGCCGACTTTGAACAAACCATTAAAGAAGCTGGTAAACCAGTCTTCGTAGACTTTTACGCCGAATGGTGTGGCCCATGCAAATTAGCTGCTCCAATCGTGGAAAAATTAGCTGGTGAGTATCAAGGGAAAGCCGTAATCGCTAAGTTAGATGTTGATGAAAATCACGATACAGCCGTTAAATACGGTGTGATGAGTATCCCAACCGTGATCGTTTTTGACACCGTCAATGGTGAAGTCAAAGAAGTAGATCGCAAAATTGGATTCCCAGGAGAAGGTGGCTATCGCCAGATGTTAGGAAAAGTTGTGCCACAAGAAAAAGCTGCTGCCTAATTAGACAAGAAAAGAGCCTTATGCAAAAAACCAAAGTTGCGATCATCGGAAGTGGACCTTCCGGCTATACCGCTGCCCTCTATGCTGCCCGAGCCAATTTAGAACCTGTCTTATTTGCCGGTGAAAAAAGTGGCGGCCAGCTGATGAACACCACCGATATTGAGAATTTTCCGGGCTTCCCGCAAGGCGTGCCAGGACCTCAATTAATGATGGATATGCGGACGCAAGCAGAACGCTTTGGCGCCAAAATGGTTGATCAATACGTGACGGCTGTCGATTTTTCAGCCAGACCATTTAAATTGTGGACTCATTTCCCAGAAGGCGTGACAGGCGAGTTTTTTGATAAAGCCACTCCTGAAGAAATTGCTCAGTTTGTGAAAACGGTCAAAGCTACCCCACATGACGTAGAGGCGGAGTCAGTTATTCTCAGTGTAGGTGCGACCCCCAAGATGTTGAATGTGCCAGGGGAGTTAGCCTACTTAGGCAGAGGTGTCAGTACTTGTGCCGTTTGTGATGCCGCTTTTTATCGAGAGCGCACTACGATTGTAGTGGGTGGTGGAGATACTGCCATGGAAGATACCTTGGCATTAACCAAATTTGTGAAGCAAGTGACTTTACTCGTCCGTGGTGACAAGATGCGAGCCAGCAAAATCATGCAAGAACGTGTGTTAAATCATCCAAAAGTGAAAGTGCTTTTCCAAACCACTATTAAAGAAGTCAAAGGTGAAGGTGCTGTCAAAGAAGTGATTCTGAAAAATACCAGCACTGGGGCAGAGGAAACGATGCCGGTAGATGGCGTCTTTATCGCCATTGGCCACACGCCAATGACCCAACTCTTTGCCGCTGAAGTCAGTTTAGACAGTCACGGTTTCATTTTAACCAGACAGAGTCTGAGTGCGATGGGCATTGAGATGGCAAAATTAGCTTTAACAGATGATGGCAAGGTCGGTTTCCCAACCATGACCTCCGTAGAAGGTGTCTTCGCGGCCGGTGATGTGGTGGATACCAGATATTGGCAAGCAATTACGGCGGCTGCGCAAGGCTGTATGTCGGCTATTGATGCGGAGCGCTGGTTGGAAAAACGCTAATTCAGCTCGTTTTCAGGTTATCTCAGGTATATTTAAGCTTGACAGTGTAGGTGCAATCATGTACTTTTGCACCACGCATAATAACAAGTATTTTTTTACTGTGAAAGGTAAATATGGCAGCCCGCAATACCAAAGTCCCGGCCCACATGGACGCAGAACCTATGGCAACGTACGAGATGCCACGATATCAACAATATCAATCTCCATTCTCGATTAGTTCGATGATCAGAGGTTTTTCTAACAACGCTGGACTCTTATTCTTAGGACTTTCTGTCTTAATCGTTGGATTCTTAGCTGGATCTCTCTGGACTGAGAACAAATTACTCAAAGCTGGTGGCTTAGCCGCTGCTCCTGCAGCTGGTCAACCTGCCGCTGCCGCTCCAGCCGCTGCTGGTGCTCAACCAACCACCGCCACTGTTGATGTGGGACACTTTCCATTCAAAGGTGACAAGAATGCCAAGATTGCCATCGTTGAATTTGCTGACTTCAGATGTCCGTTCTGTAAGCAATTCTTTGATCAAACTGAGCCTTCCATCATGAAAGACTATGTTGATACAGGTAAAGCCAAGTTTTACTTTAGACAGTATCAATTCTTAGGCCCAGCTTCTACCTTAGCTGGAAACGCTGCCGAATGTGCCAACGATCAAGGCAAATTCTGGGAATACTACGATTGGTTATACAAAAACCAACCATCTGAAAGTGATACATCTATGTACACGAACGAGAAGATGACAAGTGTTGCAACCACCTTAGGTCTCAACGGTCAAAAATTCTCTGAGTGTCTAGTTGCCAATAAGTTCAACGACAACTTAGGTAAAGACGTCGCTGATGGTAACCAAGCTGGTGGCGGATCTATGGGTACTCCAAGTTTCGTAATCGGAAAGATCGGTGCTGACGGTAAAGTATCTGGTTCACTCCTAGTTGGAGCCCAACCATATAGTGCTTTCCAGGCCGCACTTGATGCTCTTAAATAATTAAAATAGAAACCTGAAAACAGTCCCATGCTATGCGTGGGACTGTTTGGTTTAGCCTTTTGCGTGTATAATATCGCAATCTCCACTTATGACTGATAAAAAAACGCCCAAAAAATCTACTAAAACCGCTAAACCAGCCAAGACTGTCAAAGCAGACGCCAAATTGGATCTCATTCCAAAAGCGCTGACCACTGATTTAGCTACCTTACTTCAAAAAGCCGTAACTCGTGGGTATGTTACTCAAGAAGAAATTCTTGATACCATGCCAGAACCAGAGTTATACATTGATGCTTTGGACGATTTCTACGAGGCGATTTTCAAGAACAACATCGATATCTTTGAGTCAGTTTCTGAAGAAGAGATTGCCGAAGCTACCACAGACATTCAAAAAGAGTTAGAAGTCTTGACCAGTTTAGAGTCCAAAGCCGGTACTGATCCAGTCAGAATGTACTTGAAGGAAATTGGCCGCATTCCATTGTTAACTCGTGAACAAGAAATTGATTTGGCTCAGCGCACAGAAGCTGGCGATCCAAAAGCCAAAGAAAAATTGACATCATCAAACTTACGTTTAGTTGTTTCTATCGCGAAGAAATACATTGGCCGTGGAATGACCTTCCTTGACCTCATCCAAGAGGGCAATAAGGGTTTAATCCGTGCCGTCGAGAAGTATGACTGGACCAAGGGCTTCAAGTTCTCAACTTATGCCACCTGGTGGATCCGCCAAGCTATCACTCGTGCAATTGCTGACCAAGCTCGCACCATCCGTATTCCAGTCCACATGGTAGAAACCATCAACAAGTTAATGAGAACTTCTCGTAAGTTAATGCAAGATCTGGGCCGTGAGCCAACCGCCGAAGAAATTGCCGTGGCCATGGAGATGGAACCAGACAGAGTCCGTGAAATTTTGAAAATCTCCCAGAAAACTACCTCACTCGAAACACCAATTGGTGACGAAGATGACAGTTACTTGGGTGATTTCATTGCCGATGAATCTCAAATTTCCCCTTATGAAGCCACTTCTCAGCGCATGCTCAAGGAAAACGTGGACGAAGTCCTCAACGCCTTGTCTGACCGAGAAGCTCGGGTTTTGAAGATGCGATTTGGTTTGAACGGTTCACGCCCAATGACGTTGGAAGAAGTTGGTCAGAAGTTTGGTGTAACTCGAGAGAGAATTCGTCAAATTGAAGCCAAAGCTCTCCGCAAATTGCGCCACCCAAGTAAACGCAAACGCTTACAAGACTTTTTAGATTAAGATCTCATATTTTTGATTCTGTATGCATGAGCAAGATTCTGCATCACAACCTGAAACTCCTAAACAGACGACTGAGTGGCTGTGTGATTTTGATGAGCTGAACGAAGAGACTCGGCAGCTCCTAGAGGGAGTTACATATGATCAGTTGCCAGAGACTGTAACGTTGGACCCGAGAATTGCACGCGTTTATCCTGAGTTGCGCTAGGCAATGACAGCATATTTGGATGACAAAAATAATACCCAGAACTTGTCTCGAGAGCGAGTTATCGCATATTTTACTGAGTTTCCAGATGAAGAAAGTACGATTGCTCGTTCTCATGTGGATGCTGCCTTAGAAAAATATACTGTACCAGTCGAGTTCTCCCAACAAATCTATCGACAAGACAGTGGAGTCTTTTTAGGAATGCCAGTCAAAGGGACGTCGAGTGTGGCAATGCGTAAAAAAAATATAGACGGAATTCCAGATGCTTTAGCTATGGCACACGCTCATAACCATCCAGATGGGACACTATTTTCTCGAGGTGATTTGCGATTTATGCTGAATATTGAGAGACACTCTTCTCAAACTCGTCTGTTTTGCTTAGTTTCTGGTGAACGTAATTATTTTGCGGTATTGGCAAGTGATGCGCTCCAAAAACCTCGCGCTGAATTGGAACTGGAAATTCCTGAAGACAAAAGGCTAGATTATTTAAGGAACACAAAAGAATACTTGACGGAGCTGGCTTTACGCGTGGAAAAACATAAAATTGGCATTTACGTGGCAGAAAGTGACGGCAACAGCTTCAGACGACTCGTTAGCCCAGACGCCTTCTGTGAATTGATTTACTCCTAAAGGTTGGTAAAATAGCTAAGTAACATTCCCTGGTAGCTCAATGGTAGAGCAATTCGCTGTTAACGAAAAGGTTCTAGGTTCGAGTCCTAGCCGGGGAGCGTATTAAAAAATCGAGCATCGTCTCGATTTTTTTATGCCCTCACACGGCTTGAATTCTTGCGAAGCATAGAGTCTGAAGGTGCCGAAGGCAGCGAATGCCGGGAACACATTCAGAATGAGCAAAATGTGAACGGCCTAGCCGGGGAGCCATGTAGTATCAGTTGGCACTAAATCAGGTCTTAGTGCGAATACATCAGCGTATTTTGGGGTTCGAGCCATAGCATCTGTTAGATACTCTCCATTATTTAATTTCTTCACAGCGTTATATTCTTTTTTCAGTACGATCAATGGATTTTGAGTTGTGTACAACAAGTCCGAGCTGATTTTGATTAATACTTGATGCTTAACCTCTTTATCACCAGATTCAAACTTATCTGCCATAGCCTTAGAGTAGTCGAGAACGTTCTCAACTTTGACTCGCCAGTTACTTAAATCTTCATCAGCTCTGTCGATCACTGCTTGAGCTTCAAGTTTTTGGTGTGAGAGTTCATTCTGTTTTGCCTTGTAAGTAGATGCCAAAGTCCAACTTGTTTGTTCTTCCAAAAAGTGTATACTTTCCCAAAATGGGAAATAAAATTAGTAAAAAATTAGGTAGAAATGAAGTTAGTTGGAGCAGCAATTTTAAATAGATTCACGTCATTGTATCCAGATACGAAGTCACAAATAGACTCCTGGGTGCTTGAGGTGAAAAGTGCAGCACGGCGAACGCCTCATGAATTAAAACAGAGGTATCCTAAGGCAAGTATTTTGAAAAATGGCTGGGTGGTTTTTAACATTCGGGGAAATCTCTATAGGCTGGGTGTAAAGATTGCATATAAAACTGGGATAGTTTCAGTTGAAAAAGCGGGTACTCATAAAGAATACGATAAGTGGAAATTCGAATAATGGAGTTAATATGTCAGTAACTATTAAATTAATTAAAACAGAAAACGATTATAAAAATGCTTTAAATCTTATTAGACAACTAATGAGTGGTGATCCTGATGCTAATTCTCCTGAAGGTGAACAATTAGAGCTATTAGCAACCTTAGTTCAAAGTTATGAAGAAAATATCTTTGGCGAGAGCATTCCAGACCCTATTGACGCCCTGTTATTTAGAATGGAGCAACAAGGTTTAACGGCGGAAGATTTAGTTCCTTATATTGGAAGTAGAAGTAAAGTTTCTGAAATTCTATCAAGAAAACGTCCACTAAGTGTCAGTATGATGAGAGCCCTGCAATCTGGGCTAGATATTCCAGCAAAGGTTTTGCTTAATCAACAATCGACTTTAGAACCAGAAACAGCATTAAGTAACCTACCTATTAAGGAGATGATAAAACGTGGTTATATCAAAGCACGCGAAAACATTACTCAAGAGTTAAATGAGTTCTTTAATGTATTTGATGGAGCATCAGATGTTATGGCTTTGTTGAGTAAAACTTCCTATATTCGTTCACCCCGACCGATGAATAAATATTCACTTTCCGCTTGGATTGCCCAAATTCTTAATAAGGCTAAAAAAGTTGAGAATGTAGGAGTTTTTGTAAATGGAAGTATCAATCCAGATTTCTTGAAAAAAATTGCAGACCTAAGCGATGAAGAAAGTGGAATTTATAAAGCAATCGACCTCCTAAGAGTAAATGGAGTTGTAGTTGTCATTGAGCCAAATTTACCCAAAACATACTTAGATGGTGCAGCTATTATGCTTAAAGGGTCTCAACCAGTTATCGGGATTACTGTAAGATATGACCGTTTAGATAACTTTTGGTTTACCTTACTACATGAGTTAGCACATATATCTTTACATTTAGGAAAAGGAATAAATATCTTTTATGATGATATTCTATTTGAGGACACAACTGACTCCAGAGAAAAAGAGGCAGACGAATTAGCAATCAAATCGATGATCCCTTTAGACCAATGGATTGATAGCCCAGCTAGTATTCTACCTTCTGCCGATTCAGCTAAGCTTTTAGCTAAGGAATTAAGCATTCATCCAGCTCTTGTAGCTGGGAGAATGAGATATTCTAAAAAACAATATTATTTTCTAAATTCTCTGATTGGAAAAGGAGAAGTCAGAATTCTTTTCCCTGAAGTTAAGTGGTAAATAAATGCAATACAATACTATATACACACCAATCTTAAAGTGGAGACAAGCTGAAGAGAAAGCTCTCAAGGAATTGAGTGATGAAGATAAGAAGAGAGTAACCCCACTAATACAGTTAGTTCATAAGTACAAATATTTTACTGATGAAAATAACTTGAGGATAAGGCTAGAGACTCCGCAAAATGAGGTACTCAATTGGTCACTAGATAAAATACGAGGATTCTTTGGATTTTCAAAAATTTATCTGGATTCAAGACCGTTATATGAAAACAGTGATAACGATGAGTATTTAGCAGCATTGCTTCGATCAGCTTCAACATTGTTTGATACAAATATTGTTCCAGTTTTCTCGCTTCAATCTCTTGATAAGCAATTAAGTCAGGAAATAAAAGAGTATTTTTTAAATCACGGAATTTGTATCAGAATCTACAAAGAGGATATTAATGCAGAACTGTCAAAAAAGCTGGTAAATTTTCTTGAAAAGATTGGATTAAAAAAAGAGAACATTGACATATTGTTTGACTATCAGGTCACAGATGAAAATGATTTGGACGATTTAGTGAGTTTTATAAAATTTGACAAAGAGAGTGCTGGCTGGAGGTCTATCTGTTTTGCTAGCGGTGCCTTTAGAAAAGATTTAATGGGGCTTGAGCTTGGTATGAATATTCACAATAGAAAAGATTTAGTGAAATGGAAGTCATTGTTAAAAGAAGTGGCTTTAGCATGTAACCTTGGTTATGGAGATTACACAATTCAGTATCCTATTTATTCACCGCCAATAATGAATTCTAACCCTAGTAGAAGCATTATATACGCAAGAGACGATGATTGGATCATTATGAAAGGTCAAAGTGACAATGCAAACGGGAGCGAAAAAGCTAAACAATATTTTGCAGAAGCTACCTTATTAGTCAAAGGTAATTTATTAAAGTCTGAAAGTTGTTGCAAAGGGGAACAAAGAATCATTAATCTAAGTAGAGATTCTGGAAGAGGGATGGGGTCATTTTCGACATGGTTACAGGTTGGAATTCACCATCACATGGTTCTGACTTTGAGGCAACTCTCAAATTTGAGTTAGCAAATCTCCTAACTAAAGTTCTCTTAATCAATTCTTTAAGCCTATCTTCTTTACATAATTCAACAAGCTTGTCACAAATCGTTTTTTTCGAAAGGTTTACATTACTTGAGGAACCTGAAACAAATTCTAGGAGAGATAACGCTTCATTTTTCCAGAGAAGATCAACAACAAATCTAATTTCTTGATACGGGTTAGTTTCTGCATCACGTATAGAAATTAGTAACGGATTTAACTGATCATCAATATTTTTTGCTATTGTGATTCCCCACCACTCTGGAATTAGCTCCAGAACATCCACCAGATGAGTTTTACCAACAACAATTGTTATTTTGTCAAAAACTAGATTATAGGCATCTCTCTGCCTGTTTAATCGTAGAAGGTTATCTACGTCGCTTTTCAGTTCGTAACCATGAATGATTCCATTTATAACTGCAACATCCACTCTTGCGGTACTATTTGGAAGTGAAAATTCGGATATAATTGCTGTTCCTGGATGATCTTGAAAATCAATATTAAGCTTATCAATCAAGGCAAATCTTATAGACTTATCATTCGTTTTATAGTTTAGATCCTGCATTTAAATTAGTATAGAGAATGTTCAGTTAGACGGCTAGATCATCTTTGTGAAAATAACACCCCATAAACCAGTCACAGGATGTAAAATCATGAATGATCATGTTTATTACCCTTATATCTTTGAAGAGTCCAATTTGAAAGTTAAAGTTAGGTCAAAAAGATAGACTCTTTAAGAGTTCTATAAAAGAAAATATGAACAAGGAATGGATTATAAATTTCAAAGGAAGAGGAACATCACTTTATTATGATTTAAATTTTTTATGGAATAAGGGCAATGTATATATAATGGATAATCACCGAGCTGCAATGTGGTGTTGGTTGCAGGAAATTAAGAATCATAAGAAATATGATTTGTTTCATTTAGATCGTCATTTTGACACTTTGTATTCAAATATTGACTCATGGTTAGAAGCTCTTCCAGAGCTACAAAACTTAGACATAACTGAATACTTAGATATAAAGGATAATCT
The DNA here is from genome assembly GCA_964574595.1 of uncultured Pseudomonadales bacterium. Taxonomy (GTDB): domain Bacteria; phylum Patescibacteriota; class Microgenomatia; order UBA1400; family PJMF01; genus CAZNOF01. The sequence goes on from CAZNOF010000002.1 coordinate 101,407, forward strand.
ATACGATGCTCCCCTCATAAGATATGACAACTATCTTTCAATTTTTCTTGAAAAATATTCTAGCGTTCTTTCTTCTTGTTGGTTTTCAACTTATTCTGAAGGTGATGTACCCAGAGGGGCAGGAATTCAATTCCCACAACCCAAAGTATTACCAAGCAGCCTCGAGTTCTGGTTAAAAGAAAGCCCTAATAAATGGATTATTAATTTAGATATTGATCTTTTTTTTTGTGAAGACCCAATCGATGGGAAAATGAAGCTTCATTCAGATGAATTTATTCAAGTAATTGGAGAGATTTTAAAAAGCCAGAATGAAAGTGGGAAAATTGAAGTGATAACAATTGCACTAAGCCCTGAATGGTGTGGAAATTGGGAGCAAGCAGAAAAAGCGTGTAAACTTTTGACAAATTCAATGGGAATTAATTTTTGTTTACCATAATGCGAAAATTACAATATGGATAGAGATATTATGCCAAATCAAGCAGAAGTAGAATTTTTGCGGTTGGCTTTCAACAGATTCTATATCATTTTCGATGAAGTCACTTCAGACATCTTCTGGAGGGAGAATCCCTGGTACAGGCTATCCAAAATAAAGGATGGATTTAGCATTTATAGTGAACTTCTTAACTATCCACCAATAAAGGTTGTCTTGGAGGCTATGAAAAAAAGGAGACCTCCTATGGAGGCCGAAATAGCAGAGGAACTATTCCGATTTATAAGAAATGTCGTAATGCATTTCCCGTTCTTTAATAATTGGGATGAGATTTATGTTACTAAAAAAACAGTGAATTGGTATAAAGATCATCAGTCTATTGATAGGTTTCTTAATAAATTTGTGGGTTATGAGAATGTGAAATATCGGTTCTGGGAGGAGAACAAGCGTAGTATGACCTATTTGGAGATTAATTTTCCTAAACAATATGATTTAGATACAAAATTGTATCTTAAAGACTTTTTATCAGAGGAGAATGGGGTAAAGTTTGCTTTTATTCTTATGAGAAAAGTTTTAGATAGTCAGGTATTGGCTTAGGAAATTCTTAAGTGAATGTGAAAAATTTTCAGATAAAGCAATGATCTTGAATAATTGCATCAATCTCATACAATAGTGGGAAATATGTACTAGACTCCAAAAATATGGCGCTCAATTAGTCGGGGAAGTGGTTAAGTATGAAAGCTCGTATAAACTCTACTACATTCGTGGACCTGAAGGAATACTAATAGGGCTAGCCGAAGAGCTGGGAGGTTCTTTATGAGAAAAATTATCGTCGTGGAATTTATAACAATGGATGGAGTCATGCAGGCTCCTGGTGGGTCGAAGGAAGATACCGCAGAAGGTTTCAAGTATGGTGGATGGATGGGTCCCTATTTTGATGAAGCTGGTGGGAAAGAAATGGAAATACAAATGAATGAGACCGCTGGCTTACTCCTTGGACGAAAAACCTATGATATTTTTGCTGGATATTGGCCAGAGCACACTGAACCATGGCCCCAAGTAAACAAAATTACAAAATATGTGGTATCCAAAACCTTGAAAAATCCAACCTGGGAAAATACTGTTGTTATATCTGATATTAAGGAATTAAAAGAGCTAAAGAATACAAACGGCCCAGATTTACAAGTATATGGAAGCAGTAAGCTGGTCCAGACATTGATGGAACATGATTTGGTAGATGAATTTTGGCTAAAAATATTTCCCATCACTCTTGGAACGGGAAAACGATTATTTGACGAAGGTACCATACCTGCTGCCTTCAATCTCTTTAAGTCTAAAATAACACCAAGTGGCGTAATTTTTGCCTACTATAAACGTGCGGGTGAGGTCAAAACCGCGGATACTGAATAATAAATTTAGAGAGTCAACTAAGGTCTGAGGCTATATAAAGCAGTTGCTCATTTTTCCCATAGTAATAAACAAAAAAAAGCCAGACTTCATCAGTCTAGCTTTTCAGGTGCTTTATCGCCTGCAGTGTCGTCTCATTTCGCGCGGTGCGAAAATTGAACAGATGCTGCTAGCTCAAAAGTTGTTCTCTTGCTTGATACGCGCGCTTCGCAAGAATGAGTTTTACCAGCGTGTAAAACATGCCGTGGCGCTCGCCCCAGCTCATACCCGGGGATGGAACAGGCGGAGCCAACCGGTACTGCTTCATTTCCGGTTTCCACATCATCTCAAATGTGTCTAGCTCCTCGATGACAGCTAGGTAAGCAGCATTGATCGTATCTTTTGTCTGCGGCTGCTTACGATCGAGCTGTAAGATCAAGTATGGGTCGAGGGGGAGCGCTTCAAGTGATGCCACCTTTGACACGTAGTTTTCTGGTTTCATCACGTGAGTTTCCATCTCTTCATGTAATTGCAAATACAGCGTGGAGAAGTCCCCCATCGACCTCGTTTCTAAATCTACACTAGGTTTACTGTCTTCACTCAGCGGGAAAATTCCAAACAGTCTCTTGGCCATTTTGGTCTACTCTTTCTGTTAAATGGGCGAATCAAACAGCGGATATTATAACATTTACTTATGGGACTTTTGCATCGAGGGATAGAGTCCCTCTAAATCGAGAGTTCGATCTCTGTTAGAATGCCACTATGGGAAAACCAACATTTTCACTGGCAATAGTTACTATGTCTGTGCTTTGTTGCGTACCAATCAGAGCCATTTTTCCCCAAATTCCCCTATACTTATTCTTCCTGTTAGTAACTGTTTTTTGGACACTAGACGCTCTGGTTTTGGTTCCTCTAATGAGACTCCCTAAAAGAACTCTTAGTCAGAATTTACTTATGATTATAGGAATTATTCCATTTATATGGATGACTTTGATGATACTGTTATGGTTAATTGTTGGTCAGGCAGAAATGGCCCCCAAAGTTGAATGCTTTTTCAAAGGTGATAAATATCAGGTTATTCACAAACAAGGTGCTCCAAAGCAAGGTGCGTGCAGATTAATCGAATCAAATTAATTTCCTCATTCCTGGGTATGTATAATAAATGAGCTATGAACGAAACAACTCTGAAGCGCTTATATATTATGCAAGTTGGCAGTATGCCTGAGTATCACATTCCAATTGTGTGTTACTTAGTGCAAACAAAAGATGGCAAAAATATTCTGATTGATTCTGGTTTACCAGAAGTTATTCCAGCAGACTCTGCTGACTTCATAAATGGCAAAGATGTCATAAAACAATTAGCCGATCTTGGATTACAACCAGACGATATTGATATCGTCATCTCCTCTCATTACGATGGGGACCACGCAGGTAGGCATGCCTCTTTTACCAAGGCACAATTTATCGTCCAGCGCGCCCATCATGCTGATGCGCTCACAAATCCGCGGTTTGCTTCGATTCGATCAGAATGGGATCAGCCAGTAGAAAGGATTCGGATGGTTGATGGAGATACCAAACTCTTCCCGGGACTGGAGCTTATCGAGACAACTGGACATACAGTTGGACATCAATCAGTACTTTTGCGATTACCAAAAACTGGCACAGTTTTATTAACAATTGACGCGGTTTCCTTTGGAGCTGGTTTTACTCTAGAACCAAAAGAGGAGTGGAGTCATCCTGACGGTGAAAAAGGTCGAGCCAGCATCGCTAAACTTCTTGACCTTGTAGAAAAAGAAAAAATCCAGTTAGTTATTTTTGGTCATGATGAAGAACAGATGAAATCACTCAAGCAAGCTCCAGAATTTTATGAGTAAGTAAAATCCTAAGTGCTATACTCATCCATATGGGCAATAAGTCTATTTTCAAATTTCTAATTACGGTGTTACTTTTTGACATCACGGCATTGCTGATTTTGGGTGGTTGGCAAGGGTACAAGTACGCCAAGTTTCAGTATGAGAACAGGATTGAACAGGAAAGGCTTAATCAGTTTGCTGAGACAGTGAATGCAAAGCACTATTCAAGTACTTCACCCTCGGAAGATGCTCCAGATTCTCCGTCACCGAGTCCAACTCTTTTACCAGTCGTTAATGTAGCACCAAGTCCTGTACCAAAAATAGAAAAAGCAAAATTTTACTCCAATAAGTTGTTAGGATTTGAATTTTCTTATCCAAATAACTTGTTTACCACCCAACGAAGAAATGATCCGACCAAGAGTGTGGTTCTCACAAACGAAGATGATAGTAATCCGCTGAGCAATTCTAAAGCCGTCAATATTCTCATTTCTTTCCGAAGCATTCCCCAAAATAAATCGCTTGTTGAGTATGTAACAAGTGACGGCAGATATAATTCGCAAAAATTACAAGTAAATAACCTTAGTGGATATGTGTATGAACAAGGTGCTGAAGGTGTAAATTTAGCTGCCGTTTTTGAGCATAACAAGAAAATCTACGAAATAACGTTGATTCGGCATGAAGCAGGAGATAGTTATGCCGATAATCCTCAAGCTATAATTTATTTTTATCAGATCGTAAATTCTTTTAAGTTATTAGATTGATACTTTCCCAACCGCATAATATACCTCAAAGTACGCTATAATGAAAAAAGATAGTTAATTACAACTCACCCAAAGGGAGAAGATATGATTACTGGATACTGCGTTAAATGTAAAGAAAAAGGTGTTGAGTTGTCAGATGCAGCCATTCACCAAACTGCAAAAGGTGGTTTCATGGCAAAAGGTAAGCACGCCAAGTGCGGAACCACGGTTTGTGCCATGATGTCTAAAGACACTGCCGAAAAAGCCATTGCTGACGGCGCCACCAAAGCTTTCTAAACTTTCAAGCACTTCATCATCCATCCTCAAGCGCTCAAGCTCGTCTTTTACTGTATATTTTTCAAAAAACGTATATACTTCTGGCGTTCTTTAAGATATTGTGCAAAGGAGACAGCTGTGGTCAAGAAGACTGGTC
>CAZNOF010000002.1:106258-116209 GCA_964574595.1 uncultured Pseudomonadales bacterium
GGTCCGAATTACAGAGGATTAGTGATTTTGTTCGGAATTTGGCTGGCGGTTATGCTGATTGGTCCAAAGATTAGCAATTGGGCACTTCACGCCCAATCAACCGAATTAATCGCCACCTGTGGTATTCCCGTCATTGGATTGATTGCCTCGTTCGCCCAGATTATGGGGTATGTGGCGATCCCAATTGCCATCGCCTACGCCGTTCGGGAGGCCATTGGCATGAGCGGTAAAAAGCCAAGTTTCACTCAAATGTGGGGCTTTGGATTCCCGATTTTCCTCTTCATCTGCTACATCATTTTCTACTATGCAGACCCCACGCAGTCCAACCGAAACGGCCTCCAGCTGGTTGGCATGGTTTTGGCCGTTCCATATCTTATCGTTCTAGGGGTGGCTTGGTTAATTGGTAAATAAGTCACCATCGTTTGGCGGGGAAGCGAAAGCGACCCCGCCAAGTCCAAATTCTTACAAAAGTTCTCATCCGCCTACTTTATAATTCTTCTAAATAACGAAAGGGTTGTATGCCAAAATACGTCGATGGATTTGTCCTAGTTATTCCAAAGGGTAAAGTGGAACTGTACAAAAAGATGGCTGAGATGGGCCGAGATTCCTGGATGAAGAATGGTGCCCTTGAGTATTATGAATGTCGTGGTACGGATCTTGTGCCTCAAGAAATGGGTGGTGATAAGGCTCGATCTTTTACTGATATGACCGGTGCCGGTTCAGAAGACACAGTTTGGTTTTCATTTATCGTATTTAACTCTAAAGAACATCGTGATGAAGTGAATGCAAAAGTCATGGTTGAGATGGGCGAGCAGATGAAAGCGTTTACCGAGATGCCTTTTCAAATGAGTCAGATGGCCTACGGCGGTTTCCAAGTTGAGGTAGAAGGATAGTCAAAATTTGATATTATAGGAGCCTATGACAACAACCAACCCATGGATCAACTTTAACGGTAATGCAGAAGAAGCATTTCCCTTTTATAAATCAGTTTTTGGCGGAGACTTTACTAAAGTTGTCCGTTTCAAAGACATTGCCAATGCTGAGTACCAACCTCCGGAAGATGAAGCTGAAAAAATCATGTACATTGCTTTACCAATTGGTCAAAACAATATGCTGATAGCTAATGACGTGCCAGCAGTCATGGGACGGGTAAATGAGAATGAGAACAGAAGTAAGATTTTAATTCGCACCGAAAGTAAAGAAGAAGCCGTCAGAATATTCACTGGTCTATCCGTCGGCGGATCAGTTGAAGGCGCGATGGGTGACAGTCCATGGGGCACCTATGCGGGCATGTTCAGAGACAAATATGGTATTGAGTGGATTATCGAGTTTGCTCCTTAAGAAGTAACCATTCTTCCCGCCAAAATTCTGAGTATACTGTTGTTGTGCAAGACGAAATAACTCTCCATGCGGAATGGCTGATTAAAGCACCTCTTTCAGATGTGTATAAAATCATGACGGATTTTGAGCATTGGCCGGAATACTTTCCTAAAGTGGCCGCCTCCCTACAGGTGGTCAAGCGAGATGGAGATCAATTGGATTTAGCCGCCACCGTCAAATCCTTTGGCCAAGAGTTTCCTGTACAAATGAAAACCCAGATTTTGCCTGGCGAAGGTTTCACTTCAGATAATCAAAGTCCCAAATTCGGAACATCCGGTCATGAGGAACTGCTGCTTTCAGAAAATAGTGAAGGCACGCTGGTTAAGTACACCTATCAAGTGACGATTCACAAACGTTGGCTTCGCATTGTGGCTAAACCGCTAATTGGCTGGTTTTCCATGAAGTATTGGAAGAGGGCCGTGATTGATGAGTTGAGGAAGCGTGTGGAGAAATAAAATTCACCTGGTAGTTTCCTTCGCGAACTCGTCCTGGATTGAGGCGGTATTGCCTTGCCTCTGGCAGTGCACTTGAGAAGGCGACAGGATTTTCCTTTGCTCTTTGTTGCCGAATCATTTTTAAGAGAACCGTAGAAATTTCACTCTGAATTGGACCGGGTGGCCTGCGGCGCCGAACATCTTCAATTAGCTCATCAGGACTTCGAAAAGAGAAAACATGTCCTCTGATCCAATCAGGGTGATAACTCTTTTTGAGCAACGATTTGTAGAGGCTCTCTAATTTTGCTCTGGGAACGTAAAGGTAGGCTTTTCCAAGTGAAAGCCGTAGCGAGCTCTTCCCATAATTCTTATCTTTTTTGTTGTAGTCTTTTCGATAATCTTTGTGTCTAACATGTTCAACTGTCTGAATATTTTTGCCTGAACTACTAAAAACATCAGAAACGCAGTAGCCATCGAGGGCTTCACCAAAGAAAAGGCCCGAGTCGTAAATCAAGTCCTCTGCAAAATAGCAGATACTCATTCGTCCAAAGAACTCTTTAGAATAATTTTTGCCAAAAAATATGCCATCTTCATCTGGTTCATTCATCACCGTTTTAAACTCATGCTCAAAAAGTTGGGGATCATTCATCAGATGAGGTGAGTGGCGAGTTAACTTTTTTCGCTCTGCAGTTAGATGTTTACTGAGCCAACTTCTGGTTGCTAAGCCGTACGTGACGATTGAGTCTATTTGGTTTGAGTTATGAATCAGAATGTCATTTGGTTTAAAGGCCAGTCTGGCCTCAACAATATTAGGGTCTTTAGGAAATTCTACTCCTTGAGTCCCTAGCTCTGTCCGGCTGAGAGTGAGCCTTTTGTTGGTTCTGAACTGAACTGGCAGGGTATCACCAGCTTCTTTCAACTGGAGAAGAACTTTTTCAAACACCTCCTGGTCGGTCATTCTTTCTTCAGGCGAGAAAGCTTCATTCGAAGCGTGAAAACGTCCAGCCACCTCTTTTTCTTGATCAGGAAAATGAATGCCATCTTGTTCGATTTGATGTTGTTCTGGATAGCGTTCGTTCATACGTTTTTCACGATTTATACAAATATAATCATATCAGGTGCTTTCGGGCATGACCTTTTCATTTCTCTTCGATCGTCATCAGCCACTCACCAATTTTGCAGGCCGACTCTATGTGTTATGCTCAGATTCATGACAACCCAAAAAACTAACCTTAAAAGAATGGACAATGTGGGCATTGTCGTTGAATCGTTAGATGAAGTCATCGCTTTTTTTACGGAACTAGGTCTTCGCCTGGAGGGTCGAAGCATGATTGAGGGAGAGTGGGCTGGGCGAGTGACTGGACTTGGAAACCAGCAAGTTGAGATCGCTATGATGGTTACCCCAGATGGTCATAGTCGCCTAGAACTTTCTCGATTTATCTCCCCGTCTGTTATTGCCGACAATAGAAATGCCCCGGTGAATGCATTGGGGTACCTGCGTGTTATGTTCACAGTTGAAGATCTTGATGACACACTAGCCAGACTTCAGAAGCTTGGTGCCACCTTGGTTGGTGAAGTGGTGAACTACGAAAACGTCTATAAACTTTGTTACATTCGTGGTCCAGAAAAAATCTTGATTGGTTTAGCAGAAGAATTGGGATAGGTACTTTCAGATGCCATACATCATCTATTTTAATTTGCTGATCCTGCTTGTTGTCTTTCTTACCTGGCTAGGATTAATTTTCTTTTTGCGAATGCGGAAACAAAAGTCATATCAGTACTTGGCTCTGTTCACGCTATTTTTTATTTATATTGTCAAAGTGTTGGACTACACTCTCTTTCAATTTCAATCGCTGTTACTTCTCAAATATTTTCTGCCAAACTTAATGATGCGTGGTCAAACAGCAGACAAGGCGCTCAATTTAATTCCCTTAATCACGCTCACTTCACAGGATCTGAAAACGTCATTACTCAACATTCTGTTAATGATCCCATTTGGATTTGGTTTGCCATTTATGAGTAATTTTCGAATGAAAAAAATTGTCCTGATTGGTTTCTGTTTCAGTCTGGCAATTGAGCTAACTCAGCTACTAACAGGGGTTCTGGCTAAAACCACTTTTCGAGTGGCAGACGTGAATGATCTGATCTTTAACACGCTAGGTGTGGTGATAGGGTATCTACTATTTCTCTTGACTAAACCATTACTTGCTCGGCATCTCAGGTTTTTCTTGTAGGGTGATTTTGTTACCATCTGGGTCACTTAGATAAATGTGCCAGGCTCCCCACGGCATTTTTTCTACGTCGGTCACTTTAATACCTTTTTTGACGAGCTCGGCGTGAGCTTCTTTGATGTTTTCAACCACAAACAGCAGCGCGTCAATTGAGCCAACAGGTGCTTGAGAAAAATTCTTACCAATCACAATTGAACAAGCTGAGGTGACGGGGGTTAACTGGACATAGCGAACACCGCCAGGCATCTGCCAATCGCCATCCAAATGAAAGCCCAGCACATCCACGTAAAATTTGATGGCTCTATCTACATCAGACACCGGAACGGTGACAACCTCTAATTTCATGTTCATATGTGCATGTCCTCTATTCAAAATATATCACATCAGACTGTTATAATCATTTTATGAATGAACAAATCAGTCGAACCGAGCCTACTAGCCAGCCTGCTAATTCTGAAATTAAGGTCACCGAAGAGTATCGGCAGCGCTATAAACTCGCTCTAGCTGAAACATTTAAACCCTACAATATTCCAATTGAAAAAATAGTCGTTTGGGCTATCAATTCTGAGAGTGATTTGGAAAAAGAGAAGTTTAATATGCAAATGGCTGCGGCCAGAGCTGAGAGGGGAGTTGTTACCTGCTTCATGATTAAAACAGATAGAGATCTTTTTAAAAGGACCTATGATTCGCTTGGTCCAGACGCACAGCAACATAGTGTCTTATGGGAAGGTGTTGAGAAAACAGCAGATCACGAAAAAGATCACTATGAAACTGCGGTCAAAATTTCACAAGGCAAAGGTCTAGCCAATTCTTTTGGTGCAAAAAAAGACCTGCTATTTTGTTTACGAATTCTCGTCTATCCACTTTCCCGAGGTGAGGAAGGCAAAAAATTTAATTTACCGATTACAGATGTTGGTACGTTGGTTACTTACGGTGATGAGATGACAGATGATGATCGGTTGGCGATCAATTTTGAAATTATTTCTGCAGCAATCAATTCCGAGGTCGGTTTGTCTCCATCAGATCTTAATCAGCTAAAGTTAATTATCAAAGCCACTAGTGAAGAAACGCCAATTGCCAAACAAGTCATTGAGGCACTAAAAGAAAAACTACCTCCAGAATTGTTCGCCCCAACAGAAGAGAGTGAAAAAGATTGATTAACCAATACTAATAATATACCTCACCTGTTAGCAGTCTATTGTTTTAACTGCTAAAATCTCAATACAATCAAAACACATCAAAGAATATCTAAAAATAGCAGAATGCCTCCTCAATTTGATATAATTCTCTCCTTAATCGAGTTCTCTGAATTTCTTTAGCTTTTTCGATTAAGGCACATTCAAAATTGAAGAAAAGGACAATCGCAATGAGTACTTTGATTCCAGTAAAGAATCTTGATCACGTTCAGTTAGTGGCTTGGCTTCAGGATCAGCAAGAGTTCATCGTTCAACGATGGCTTGATGAACAATACGAAATTGGTCGAGTCAATACGAATGGCGAGAACTACAGAATGATAGCTGACCACGTCTATGGCGGAATCGCTTGCAATCAGGCACTACCATTAGTTGCCATGACAGGCCAGTGGGACAATTACTTGCTGCTGTATTCCGCAGTAGACGAATCAATGAAGAAAGTGAAGATGAAGTCGACGGCAGGAAATATGGGTGGTAAAGGAATTGCTTGGTCGCCTGACGGCGAGTATCTTGCCGTTGAAGGTGAAGAGTTAGAGACTGGTACAAAGCATCTCTATATAGTGAGCAAGGAAGCAAGGGTTATTCGTGCTCTCAAATCCAACACAGAATATGGCTTCTACTCGGTCAGTTGGAGCCGAGATAACTTGCTCGCCTACTACCAAATATCTGGCGGCATCACCATCGTCAATCTAGATGGAAATGTGGTGAGGCATGTTGAAGGAAGTTCACCGAGCTTTAACCCACAGCAAGACATTCTTGCCTACGTTCGTTGGGATCAGAAAATGAAGATTGGGAAGGTGATCCTAGATTTACCCAATGGTAAACAGAAAGAAATTAAGTTTTTCGACTATTTGCACATCCCTCATCATTTGCTTTGGTCTCCTGACGGGAGTAAGTTGCTTTTTGATTCATCAAGCACTCCCAGCCTTCTGAAGCGCAGTTCCAAAGCATGGTGTATCTATGATTTACAGTCTGGTAAGACAACGGAGCTGGCTAAGGATTAGCTGGCATTGCCGTCTTGGTCACCAGACTCGCGGAGTATTGCGTTTGTGCTGACCGAAAAATTTGTGATCAGCGTCTACACGCTGTAGCTGATTCTTTTCCTTCAATAAAGCCCTTCCCGACGGTTATCGGGAAGGGTTTTTAGTATCATTTCACTTTAAAAATTACTCAAATGACTTCTTCATATCAATCACATAGCGTTTGGCCATCTGTTTATCCATCAGTGATTTCCAAGCGTCATTGATATTTTTAATGTCGATGATCTCAATTTCTGGCAAAATATTGTGGGTAGCGCTGTACTCCAACATTTCCTGTGTTTCTTTAATGCCGCCAATTCCTGATCCAGCAATGGATTTTTGACCATTAATCACGCTACCGGAATGATAGCCGGGCATTGGTTCAATTGGTCCCACCAAACAAATGGTGCCGTGGATGTTGAGCAAGTCTAAGTACGGGGTTAAATCGTGCGCTTTGGGAATGGTGTCCAGCAAGAAATCAAATTTGTGAGCGGCTTTTTCCATGTCTGTTTTTGAAGTGGAAACAATAACGCCGGTGGCACCGTAGGATGTAGCTACGGCAGCTTTATCTGGACTGGATGTGATCACCCAAACTTCTGCACCCATACTGACGGCATACTTGACGCCCATGTGACCTAAACCACCCAGACCGATGATCGCAACTTTACTGTTCTTGCCAACTTTCCAATGACTGAGTGGAGAAAAGGTGGTAATACCAGCGCAAAGGAGTGGTGCAGCATGTGCCATATCTAGTGACTCTGGAATGTGTAGCACAAAATGGTGATTCGCAATCATGACAGTTGAGTAGCCACCCTTAGTGTCACTGCCATCGACAGTGTCTTTAGAACTGTAGGTGTAAACAGGTCCTTTGAAACAATAGTTTTCAAAGCCTTTTTGACAGGCTTCACACTCGCCACAACTATTGACCATGCAACCGACACCGACTCGGTCACCAACTTTGAACTCAGTTACGTCTTTTCCTACTCGAGAAACTAAACCCACAATTTCATGACCCGGAATGCATGGATACTCAACTTTACCCCAGTCTCCATGAGCCGTGTGAATGTCGCTATGACAAACGCCGCAGTACAGCACGTCAATTTCAACGTCTGTTGCCAACGGTTCACGACGGTTGAATTCGTAATATTCGAGTAATTTGTCTGCAGCTGGTGCAGCGAAGGATTTGGTTTTCATTATGCTGAGTATCTCACAACTGTTCTGCTACAATCTAGCTGATGAAAAAATTGCTACTCCTCATTACTACTTCTTTGTTATTGGCGGCCTGTTCTAAAGTTGAAAATACACAGCCCCAGGTCTCTCAACCTACCAGCACCCCTCCTGTGATCCTTTCAGTTCCAGGCCCAGTTCATCTGGATAAGTTCGAAGACAAAAAGGCGGGGTTTTCTATAACGGCTCCAACAGGCTACTGGTTGGAAAAACCTCCAGATCAAGATTCGTACACAATTTCGCTTCATAAGAATGATGAGCCGGATGAAAACACGGGTATTTTATCTTTCAACTATCTCAATGTCGTACGACGGGATTATGTAAATGATCCACAGCGTCCAGAAGTATATAACTACTGGTCATACGATCAGATTTCTACGTTTGAAAAACTGAAAGTCGGGGAATCCGGATATGAACGTAAAATTACAGACCCTTCTGATCCAGAAAACAAATATTGGCAATTTACCCGCCTGCCAAATACCATCGTTGCTGGAAAGAGTTCGGCAGTTGTAGAAAACAAGAACTTGTACGAAGGTGGATCCCCTACAACAAGAGATAGAAGAGTTGTCTTCGCTCACAAGGATTACTATTTTGTTCTTGGATCTTATTACGGTAGTGCCGCCGAGCTAAAGGTTTTTAATAGCCTCTTGAAAAATTTCAAACTCGATTCCCCATAGAAATTTCTATTAGTTCTCAGTCACACTTCCCGCGACATGATGATTTACATCCTCCGCCAATGATCATACTGATCCCAATCATAAATCCGAGATTGTAGAGAAATCCATTGTTTACACTGGAGTACAGAATAATATTCTTGTCGAATAGTTGGGCAATCACAGCAAATGGAGCGAGGAAGCCGTGCATCACACCATAGAGAAAGCCATAGTGAGATGTGGCAGTTACTTCATAAGTTTGCAACCAAGCTTGTGCCGGTTGTGGTGTCAGACAAACAGCTCCCAGTAGAACGGTTAATAAACCAACAATTTGAAGTATTTTTAGATGCTGTTTCATACTCTCCTCCCTTAAACATAAGCTTGATCATAACACCAAAAAACAAGTATGGATGTGATTGTGATTGCCATTTATTCTCAAATGTATTTCTGGTGGTAGAATAGCGGGATGAAGCCAGAGACCAAGAAACCAATCATGCTCGCCTCGCGAGGAAGTAGATTGCTCAATTACTTTCTAGATTTAGCTGCAATACGACTCATTTTCAATTTTGTTTTACTCATTTTTGCTATTAACCACATATATTTTAATTTGTTGGGACAAGTCATTGTGAATTTTTTTGTTCTCTTTTTATACTTTCTCATTTTGGAGGGGTTATTCAGTCGAACTGCTGGAAAATTATTCACCAAAACGCAAGTCATTAATTTGAAAGGCAACAAACCTACTTCAAAACAAATACTGATCAGGAGTCTTACCCGAATGATTCCGCTTGAACAGTTGAGTTTTGTTTTTTTTGACACAGGTTGGCACGATAAGTTGTCAGAGACCCGAGTAGCCGAAGTATGAAACGAAAGCGAGCATAGCCTATGAAAGATTTTATCGATCGAATCACCTACAATCGCCCAATTTGGGTCAGTCTGATTATTGTGTTTGGGTTTGTTTTTTTAAACTCCTTTTTCTCTGCCCAACAACGCGCGGCTAAAAGAGCGGAAGCCTCAGCGACCCCAGTTGCGTCAACTCTCGCCACACCAATTCCAACCGCTGTCCCAACACCGTACACTTCCGCTGATGACAAATTTCAAATTGTCTTTCCAAATAAGCCGACGTTTAAAGCTGGCAGCACCACCATCATGCTGGTGATAAAAATCCCTAGCATGTCCTACCGAGCTGAAATTCCGGAAGGTGCTAATGCTGGGATGTATACCGTAAATGTGATGACATTGCCGGATGAAGAAGTGAAAGATGGCAGCATGGAAAAAAGACTCAATGGTGGCATAGATGCGGTGGTAGATGACGACACCAAACTCGTTTCTAAGCGAGGAGTCACCTTTAAAGGCCAGCCAGCCATTGAGGCTAGGTTCGTTTATAAGAAAGATATGTACTACATCCTTACCTATGCCTTTGAAAATGGAAACAAGAGTTATAACCTGACGACCTTTTCCCCATCAAGCGCTGATGATTTTGGCAAAGAATTTTTTGACTCCTTTCAATTGCTTTAAATTGCAATGATCTATCAAGCCTTTTACTATAAGACCCATGTTAGCAGTCAGTAGTTTACATTGCTAATTTCAACATCTTGTCAATAGAAATCAAAAAACATCAATTAATATAAAATCATATCAAATTTGTGACAGGAAACAGCACTTCTGATATCATAAAATGATGAATAACATGACTAAAATTCTCAGCGGTGTGGCACATAATTTGCCTAGTGATTTGCGGGATGCGCTGCGCTCGGATAAACGAGCTTTGGAAATTTGGCAGCAGCTCACTCCACTGGCGCGAAATGAATGGATCT
>CAZNOF010000002.1:116219-124844 GCA_964574595.1 uncultured Pseudomonadales bacterium
TTGGACGACTTCTGTAAAGCGAGCGGAAACCAGAAAAGATCACGTTAAGAGAGTAGTCAGTGAATTGAAAGATGGTATGCGCCGACCTTGCTGCTGGATTGGTTGCATCCATCGTAAAGACAAAGCAATTAGTCCTTCCGTGCAATATGTACTGCGTAAAGCGCATAAGGTGAAATAAGTCCTTAAATTTTTCTTCGCAATTCTACAGAGTTGTCTTTCCGAAAAAAACTTTCTATACTTAAGAGATGAAAAAAGTGCGTCCACTATGGATTTTTGTCTTGCTATTGGGCGCGGTAATTTTTTCTCGTATTACCACACAAGCATTCGCCTTAGGCTTTAGTCAGTTAGGCTGGCAAGAACTGCAGCCAAAAGGAGCTGGCAGTTTCCCATGGTTGGCCCCATCGATAAGTAATGATGGCAAAACGATTTTGGCGCCAACTGCCAATCAAGGTTTTTACCTCTCACGAGACGCTGGACAAAGTTGGGAAGAAAACGAGCCGAATGGAGTGTTTATTAATGACGGTCAAACACCTTGGGTGGCTAGCGCCATCAGCGGTGATGGTCAAAAAATGATTGCGGCCGCAGATACTAGTCGAATTTACATCTCAAACAACAATGGAAGAAGTTGGGAAGAAACGTATCCGGCCGGAGATACTGATCAACCTTGGCAAAGTCTAACGATGAGCGAAAATGGCCAAGTGATATTAGCTGGTACGCATGGAGGTAGGTTATATAAATCCGTAAATGGTGGGGTGAGTTGGTTTGAAACCCGACCAGCCGGTGATGCTAATGGCAATTGGTTGGGATTGTCCTCTAACTACGATGGTCAGCGCCTCATTGCTGGAATTTATAGTGGCCGACTTTACTATTCGCAAAATGCTGGTGCGAGTTGGTCTGAGCTTCAGCCGAATGGCGACCAAGACACTTCTTGGTTATCAAGCGCGATGAGTGACAATGGGCAAACAATCGTGGCTGGCTCAGATGGTTATCGACTCTTCATTTCAAAAGATGGTGGGACAAGTTGGAACCAGCTGCAATTGGAAGGTGATACTGACCAAGATTGGCGTACCGTTAAGATGAGTGGTGATGGTCAGACGATTCTGGTGGGCCAGAGTGTTGGGACAACCGCAAACGGCCGATTATTTTTATCTTTAGATGGTGGAGAAACTTGGACAGAATCACAGCCGAATGGCGACCAAGATATTTCTTGGGATCATTCCGCGATGAGCCACAATGGCTACAGTATGGTGTTGTTTGGCGGTAGTCGAATGTATCTAGGTGAATTTCCTCGGCCAAATCCACCAGTTCAAGCCAGTATCCCTGGACCGGCAGATTGTTCTGATCGGGCACCGGCAGCTGCGCCTACTTTATTTCAAATAAATTCGAACAAGAATTCAGCCACCTTGTACTTCAGCCCGCCAAGTGGTGACGTGACTTCATATGCCATATCTTATGGATATGCGGCCGGAGACGAACGCTTTGGCACCGAATTTGCCTACGGCAAATCCACTGGAGTGGTTAAATATACTATTCACGATCTTAAACCCAGTACCAAGTACTCCTTCAGTGTTCGAGCCAACAATGGTTGTGCTGCCGGAACAACTTCAAATTGGTTGTCTGCTAAGACCTCCAGAACCCTGCTTCAAAAGCTGGTTTCTTACTTACATCTCTAGACAACTTGGTACGATATAATTCACTCAACATGTTATTTACCGCCAAGATTGCCATTCTCGGAATAAATCCATACGTCATTCCGCCATCGGAGGTGCTTAAATTTATCTTTGATCAGGCCGAAAAAAATACCAGTCCAATCCCAGTTAAGGGGGAACTGAATGGCGTTTGGTTCACACAATCACTTGTCCGCTACCAAGGCAACTGGCGACTGTATATTAATGGACAAATGGCTAAAAAAGCCAAATTGCCCTACAAAGGGAGTGTTGTAAATGTGGTAGGGCAAACTGTTGAGATTGACTTGCTCATGAATGAAAGGCCACAGCCTGTGATGATGATTCCGGAGTTACAAGCAAGTTTAGCGAGAAATCAGCAAGCGTTAGGAGCATTTCAAAAACTTACAGTTTCTCGCCAACAAAATATTCTTCGTTACCTATCATCATTAAAAGGCAAAGAAGTTCTTGATCGCAATGTGCAGAGAGTGATTCAGCATCTTCTAGGACAAGAAACTGATGGACTATATGCCTTAATGCGGCGGGAGAAAAAGGAACTATGAAACATCGAATTTTCACAACTAGTTTTGCGGACGTATATCCAGCTCGAACGCAAATTAGAGGTATGATTTGTGGTGTTAGAATTGAAGATATTGAAGAGCCCACAATGAGAGAAATTCGCTATTTGGATAAACTCATTGATGAGTTGGCAAAAGGCAAGCCAATGGAGAAAATTTTGAAGTATGAAAATAAATAAAGAATGGCATTTGAACCATAGAATGCCGAAAAACCCCACCAAAGCCGAAAGAGTTTCTTGGCACATAGACCATGCAAAAAACTGTAGCTGTCGTGAAATGCCAGCCTCAATAAAAGCCGAGATCAAATTAGCAAGCGAGTCTGAAAAGATATGAACACATACCTCATCCTACTTCGTGGAATTAACGTGGGTGGCAAGAATAAAATGCCAATGGCAGAGTTGAAAGCATTTCTGGAAGAGTTAGGGTGTGAAAATGTAGTGACCTACATTCAAAGTGGCAATGTGATTGTGGACTCGAGTTTGAGCAGAGCGGCACTAGCAGATAAAATTGAAAGTGGATTGCCAAAAAAATTTCAACTAGACAGTTCGATTATTAGGATCCTGATTCTGACTTATCAAGAATTAGAATCAGTCATTAAAAATCGTCCAAAAGGGTTTGGTGACGAGCCAGAAAAATATCACAGTGATGTTATTTTCTTGATGGGCATTGATACAGCTGAAACCATGAAAGTGTTTAAACCTAAGGAAGGTGTAGATACGGTTTGGCCTGGCTTAAATCTCGTCTACTCTCAACGGTTGAGCGCTCTTCGCACCAAAAGTAGATTGAATAAAATCATGAGTGTTCCAGAATATAAATCTATGACAATTCGTAACTGGAATACAACCACAAAATTGCTTGAAATCATGAAAAATCGGGTAAGTGCTATAATGAAAGCATGACAAAAAACCCAATCATTAATGCCATTAGTGCGTCAGGTTACATTGTTTTAATCGTGAGTGTGATGTCTTTTGTATCTGAGCTGCAACGAAATAAGCCAGATACGTTTTTTGCGCCAATTGTTTTCTTGTCAATGCTCACCTTGTCAGTTTCAGTCATGGCCTATTTATTCTTTTACCAACCGATTTTGCTGTTTATCGACGGTAAGAAGAAACAGGCTGTCGATCACTTTGTCAAAACAGTCGCCGTTTTTGGTGCTATCACTGGTGCGGCATTAATCTTGTTGCTCTTGTGGAAATAATCAGGATACGATAACCTCAAGCTGTGACCGCAGAAATAGATGCATCAAGACATCATCTTCCACTAGCTGAGTTAGCAGCTCAACGAGACCAAATTACCCTTTTAGACCTTCATTTGCACACAAACCGAAGCCCTGATGGTGAATCTCATTGGAAAGATGTCCTACCTTCTGCGGTGAAGCACGGTCTTGATGGTATCGCCATTACTGATCATGATACGGCAAGTAAACAACGAAAAATGGCTGACTTGGCTGCGGAACTAAATCTCCTTTTTATCTATGGTGTTGAGTTAACTTGTCAGTATGAAAAACGATTTCCGCACATCGTATTACTCAATGCTCAACAAGAAACATTAAAAGATCTGCTCAAGTGCCGATTTCATCCAGCCGACGTTTCGGCCCTGCCAATTTTATTACGCGATACCCTGTACGCATTCAGTGTTTATCCTGCAGCACCTGCGCTAGAAGCAGTTTGTGATTGGTTGACAGATCATCCAGAGGTGTTTGCGATTGCAGCCCACCCACTAGTACACGCTGAGAAAAAACAGAAGAGATTTGCTGGTTTCAATGGCAATGTCTTAACTTCGCTGACTTTGCATCAATTAGAAAAGTTTGTGGGGAAGATAGAAGGTATTGAAGTAATGAATGCATTGCACGATCCTAAGTTGGATAGTGACCGGTTGGTTTTTGCACAACTAAACGGAATGATTCCTGTAGGGGGAAGTGACGCTCATCATGCTAAACATATTGGGAAGGTTGTAACTTGGATTGAAGGCAAATATACTAGCAGCTCAGATCTCTTATATGCGCTCAGAACGCAAACAACGGGTACCGCGTATAAAGAGCACAAAAAAAATAAATGAAGATAAACAAGGAGCATATGCGAAAAATCATTATTCACGAATTCATGAGTTTAGATGGAGTCATTCAAGCTCCGGGTGGAAAGAGAGAAGACACAGATGGTGGTTTTGAACATGGTGGTTGGACCATTCCGTATTGGGACAATGAAATTGGCAAACAGTTTGGTGAAACAATGTTAGATGCCGATACACTTTTACTCGGCAGAAAAACTTGGGAAACTCATGGCGCAGCATTTGATCCAATGCCCGAAGGAAATGAGTTTGGTGATGCCATGAAAGCAATTAAGAAAGTTGTTGTTTCCACGACTCTCAAATCAGCCGATCTTTGGAGAAATTCGGAAATTTTTTCAGACAATATTGTCGAAAAGGTGAGTGAGCTAAAGAAACAACCAGGTAAAAACATTCTGATTGATGGTAGTAGTGTCTTAATTCACGAGTTACTCAAACATGGATTGATTGATGAAATTCAAGTTCACATCTATCCACTGTCCCTAGGGGGAGGCAAGAAGCTTTTCCCAGAAGGAACTCGAGTGAATTTGAAGCTACTCAACTCAAGAGTTCTCTCAACTGGGGTGGTCTTTGCGCACTATCAAGTGTTGAATGAGCCAAACTCCTAAAAGTATCCAGGTCTTCCCTTTTGTATATAAGTATTGACTTATATATTGAAATATTCTATCATCCAAGTATGGATAAGTTTTTTGCACTCAGCGATCCGACCAGACGAGAAATTATTTCTCTGCTTTCTGATCAAAAAGAACTTTCTGTAAATGAAATTCTGCATTATTTTCCAATGAGTCAGCCAGCAATCTCACAGCACTTAAAAGTCTTGCGAGATGCTGATTTATTGGAAGTGGAAAAGCGAGCTCAGAAAAGACTGTACTCACTTCATTATAAAGGGCTGTTAGAAATTGACGAATGGATTCAAAAAGCCATTCAACAGTGGAACACCAGATTTGATGCATTGGAACGAGTGTTGCAAAGAGAAAAACTAAAAAAGCAAAACGGTTAATTATTATTTGAGGAGAATGTATGACGAATGAAGCCAAAAAAGAATTTACGATTGTCAGAGTCTTGGATGCTCCCAGAGAACTCGTTTGGAAAGCTTGGACTGATCCAAAACTGTTGGCCGAATGGTGGGGGCCAGAAGGCGTTACCAATCCTATTTGTGAGTTCGATGCTGTACCAAATGGAGCTGTCCACATTGTTATGGAAGCAGGTGAGAAGATGGGCGATTTTAAAGGAACTCGTTGGCCAATGACTGGCACAGTAAAAGAAATCGATGAACTAAATAAAATTGTCTACAGTTCAATCAATATGACTGATCAAGCCGGAAAACCAACATTTGAAACGCTTAACACTGTCACATTTGAGGAAGTTGATGGTAAAACGAAAATGACGTTCTATGCAGAAGTGATAGTCTTAGCCGATTCTCCAGAAACTCAATACGCTTTTGGTGGCATGCGAGCTGGTTGGAATTCTTCACTTGATAAATTAAACAAGTTTTTATTGAAATAGCATAAAGAAAGGTTTTGTATGCATACAGATGACAAGAAAAAAGTTGATGGATTTACTGATGACGAACGAGCAGCAATGAAAGCTCGTGCTAAAGAGTTGCTGAATGAAGCCAAGCAAGGCAAAAACAGGGCTGCAGGCGAAAAAGCAATTCAAGATGCTATTGCAAGTATGTCCGAGCCAGATAAAGGTTTAGCAACTAAAATTCATCAATTAGTTTCAGATAACTTTCCGGAGTTAATGCCAAAAACTTGGTATGGCTTCCCTGCTTACACTAAGAATGACAAAGTGATTTGTTTCTTCCAATTTGCTGGGAAGTTCAAATCAAGATACGCCACTTTAGGTTTCAGTGACAGTGCCATGCTAGATGATGGCGATATGTGGCCAGTTGCTTTTGCTCTGAAAAAAATCGGCAGTGCTGAAGAAAAGAAGATTGTCGAGTCAATCAGAAAAGCTATCGCTACCAAATAAGCGGAATCAGCCGATACTTGGTTTTCTTTGCATAGGCACTGTAGCCAGTCAATTCTTTTTTGAGCGTCTTATCTTCAAGATATGTTCTCGTTACGAGCAGTAAAATTGATGCCGCAACTGGGATGACACTCCAAAGCGACCCAAACAGCAGAGGAAATCCGAGTGACTGAATTACTGAGCCTAAATAGGCAGGATGTCTGACAATTCTGTAAAGACCTTTGTCGTAGACTTGATGATTTCGATTGGTTTGAATTCGCACTGTGCTAGAAAAAAACTTGTTCTGTTTCTGGGCAATCAAAAATAAAAGTTGTCCCACGACCGTTTCCACAATGCCAATGAGTGTGAAGCTCCAATGAAATGAGGGCGATAAGTCAAATCTGCCAGAATCGAGTCCGGCTGTGATAAACATGGCAAGTGTGACCAGGAAAGAAATTCCCAGAATCTTTTTATCCCAGTCCTTAGTCCCCTTTCCCGGTTTGGATCTCTCTGCCAAAAGATCTGGATCTAGTCCAAATACTGTGTAACTAAGTACCAGCATAATTAAGCCAATTGAAAGATAAATGAGTCCAGGTGGATAATTGAGTTTGCCAGCACTGATGAAGATAAGTGAGAAAAAGATGAGTGTACCAATAATTTGTTTAACAAAATAATTTGACTTCATGGGTATAATTTTACTATGCAGAAAGAAAATATGTCAGGCATGAAAATTCTTCTGTGGTTACCTCGGATATTTGGTATTGTCTATGGTTTCTTCCTCGCTCTGTTTGCCTTTGATAGTTCTGGAATTGGATTTCTGATTCACCTCATTCCAGCTTTGTTGACCGTAGTTATTGTAATTATGGCTTGGAAAAAACCGCTGATCGGAAGTACAGGTTTTCTCTTATTTTCTTTCTCCTATTTCTTCCTTGTTGGTTTGAACAGGCCATTCAGTTGGTATCTGACAATCTCAGGCCCCGCAGTAGTTATCAGTGTTTTGTTTTGGCTTAGCTTCAAGAAAGGAAACTAATATGTCTAAGCAGCTTTTGAAGGATATATTCGTCTGGGGGTTCTTGTTGTGGGTGGTCGGTTACATCTTGGGAATTGTTCTCTTTATGATGGTGCCGGCGAACCTGATTGGTTGGGTAATTACTCCCATGGGCATTTTGATTACCTGTTGGGTACTGTTCAATAAAATACATTCGCAGATATTTAGAGAGTATATAATTCTAGGATTGGGTTGGGCATTGATTGCTGTTTTCTTTGATTATTTCCTATTAGTGAAACTCTTTAAACCTGCAGATGGATACTACAAACTAGATGTCTATCTCTATTACGTTCTGACCTTTGTAATGCCGCTTATTGCTGGGTATATTAAAGGTAATAAAGCTAAACCTTGAAAGGACGATATGCTAGACGGATTTAAAAATTTCATCATGAAGGGGAATGTGGTTGATTTAGCAGTTGGTGTGGTAGTGGGTGTGGCTTTTGGCAATGTCGTGACTGCTTTGGTCAAAGACTTGGTCACTCCGCTGATTGGTGCTTTTGGTGGGACCCCAGATTTTTCAGGATTCTTTTTCACCATAAATAACAGCAAATTCATGGTAGGCGACTTCTTAAATGCCTTAATTTCTTTCTTGACTGTTTCTGGAGTTATTTATTTTGCGGTCATCGTGCCAATGAATAAAATGATGGCCAGAATGAACAGTGGTAAGACAACAGATCCTACAGAAAAAGCTTGTCCAGAATGCCTAAGCTTAATTCCAATTAAAGCCAAAAAATGTAAGTTTTGTACTTCTGTTATCAAATAGTATTTTTACTTCATCATCGACAATATTGCGGCAGCAACTGCCATGCATAAAAATGATGCTCCGGCCATGATACTGAATTTCGTGGCTAACCATTTTTTCTCGGTATTGCCGAAAATAACGCCAGAGATTTGAGTCGGAATGATAAAACCAATCCACCCTTTGAAGGCGATTTCATAGGCAGACACATTTGGCATCACAGCAATTAATTTGGCTAGAACAACAGTTGTTACCAAAGTGAAGAATAATTGCACTAGTAAGTAAGGTGCCATCGTGGCTTGCATCTCTTTTTTGTCTTTGAGGCTGGCTTTGTCAAATCCGTGGATTTTTCCCCAAAGATTTCCAAAGAGAGGCATATACCAAATTGCTCCTACAATAAACTGAGCAATCGTTGCGAGGGAAATTGCTAGATAGTTGAGATTAGACACAGTAGCCTTTCAATTAAAAAATGTAACTGTAATTACAATCGTATCGCGATTACTGGTATTGCACAATATTTTGGACGAAATGGAATCTTCTGACACCATCTCCTTGTTCTGGATGAAAAGCAAAGTCACGATA
>CAZNOF010000002.1:124854-165083 GCA_964574595.1 uncultured Pseudomonadales bacterium
AACTACTTCCATCTGACAGCTTTTCTAACCATTTTTGTTCGTAGAGTGATTTGTCTGGATCAGTAATGAGTATTTCGGCCAGGTGTGGACCACGTTCCTTTGTCCTTTCGGCAGAGTGAGTGTACGTGATTTTTGATTGTGTAACTTGGATGACAAGTGCAATATGCTTTCCTTTCCAAGTTGGGTGAGTAAGTCGGATCATGTCTCCAGGAAGAATCTCTCGAATTGACTTCACCGGTACTGTATTTAAGTCATTAGTAAGTGTATCGGCACTGCAACGACGAACACGGTTTTTTGAGTGAATCATTTTCTCAAATAGTCCCCTCACTCCGTGATACAGCCGAATATTTTTTCCAAGGTCGATTCCTTGAGCTGCCCAATATGTACCGAGAATATTGTAGACATAGCCTGAGCAGTCAATGCCAATACCTTGCTCAAGCATAAATTGAGAAATTTGAGCTGTCGTCGCCTTTTGTAGATTAAAGTCATTTTCAGTTGCGGTTTGTAGCAGATCCTCACGGATTTGATTAGAAGAGCCCTTGCCAGCGAAATGCGAGTGTAGGTCTGTCCGTGCGTAAAGTTTTTTACTCAGTCCCTCTTCGCCAACTTGTCGAACGAGACAATATGGAATTCGAACAAACTTATTTCCAACCTTGAAATCGAGATATTGCGATGCAATTTTCGAAATTGAATTAACCATATTCCGATTATATCCTAGCTGGCAGCTCTGTTAGAATCGACTGAGTATGAATTATGACGCAATTATCGTACTTGCCGGTGGAATGAAGGCGAGTGGTGAGCTGTCTGACAGTAGTATTCGACGAGTAAAAAAAGCAATTTCTCTTTTTAATCTTGGGTTGTCAAAAATTGTGATTATGTCCGGGAAGCAGACATTACTTAGAAATGATGCACCAACGTTGAGTGAAGCAGAGGCCATGGCCGCTTATGCAGCTGATGCAGGCATTCCCGCAAGTGCAATTCTGATTGAGAAAAAGTCGTCAAACACCCTTAGCAATCTTTACTTCGTGAATCGAGATTTTTTAATGCCTCGGAACTTTCAAAAGATTATTCTTGTGACCTCTGATTATCATTTGAAGCGGGTAAAGTACATCACGAGCAAGTTTTTGGGCAAAGATGTGATTGTCAGATTTGAAGTTGCGAGCAGCAAAAAGGCGAACTTAATCTCCTTTAAAAGAGTGATTAATGAATTCATTTCTTTAGGACTAGCGCGGCAATATTTAGCGGCGATAAAAGATGGGGATCACAAAATGATTGATCATCTCTTTCGTAGTTCGAATGGGTTTGAAATTAGTCCAACCTACGCAATATTAAACAGTCTGACGAGAAATAGAAAACAAAACAAATTGGAAATGCTCATTTATAACCTGTGCATTAAGTATTTTTAAGAGCTTGGTATTTTCTAAGTAATTTGCCGACTGCTATAGTGATTTTTGCATCAATAAGCTGGTTTTCTTTTAATTTCTCATATAACTCCACCCATTCTTCTCGAACGTGGACTGGCAACCATGCCTTTTGCAACGAAAGAATGTTCACGGGTTGGAAAGTTGGCGTATCTACAATGTTTAATGACATAAAAATGAGTTTTGTTTTTAGACATTTTTGACAATGCGAGCAATTATAAAGAACGTCTTTGAAAGTAACGTTCTGCCAACAGACTCTCAGATACCTTTTAACCAGATAAAAAAATTTAGATTTGCTGAGTTCAAAGAGTTTTTGGTACCGACTCATGTTATGAGCATACAGCTCAAAATGTATTGATTTGGTTGTGAAGAGTTGGTCTGCTCCTTCTCTCAGTCCCCAATCCTGAAAGTTAAATGATTCACCGCTGATTAGGATATGTTCAAATGAAAGCATGTAACCAACGGAGGCTAGTGCTGCCACATGGAGTTGTCCCCAACCGATGATTTGGTCAGTGATTGATCGAAGGTTAGATGAGACAAACACTGTGCTGGAATGACTATGTCTAGCAACACAGGAAATGTTCTCATAAATTTTTTGCAGAAGAACAGTTTCATTTAAGGGAACGTCAAAACCATTAACATACACAAGAGACTTTTTTTGAAACTTGTTATCGCCTTGATTAGGAATCAAATGTGTATAGAACGAGTCGACTCCGAGTGTAAAAAATTGAGCTTTTCCTTTGCGCAATTCTTTTCTGGACTTTGATTTCATAAACTCGCAATGTGGTACGAAAGCATCGCCTCCGTACGTAAAATATGAGAGTAGCTGGGGGATCTTTTGCGAAATGGCCTCTGAAATTGCGTCCTCAAATTTTAAATCCTCATGTAAGAACTTAGCCATTCCAAATGACAATATAAAAAAAGCATCTTGAATGGAGAGACGGTTGCTTGTTTTATTACTGGGTAGTGAGAACCAGACAGTTTTCGAGTCTTTGAATTGGAGAGTATTTTTATTCCAGAAATATAGTCCTTTATATATCATTCGCTTGATTCGGAAAACTCTTTGTTGCGTTATTGATCCATACGGCTTTTCAAACGAAATAGTCGCAGAGATGACTGTCTTAGAAGAACTTTTTGAAACTTGAATATGTGAGACATGCATAGAGTTAGGTCATTCAGCGCCTACATAGAAGAGTTTGTATGAGATGTACGTGAAACCTTTCGTTCTTCCATCGCAGCCTCATCAACTTTGTATTCCGTAATTTCATTCTATGTTGAAGTTGAACCTGATTCCTCAGAATCATTCCGGTGGCAGTAACAAGCTGCTTGAATGCCTTGGGGTGGTTTAGCTCAACAGCAAAATGTTTATATGTTCTGGGGAATAAAAATCGAAGTGCGTCGATGTTCTTCATTGTTTGATACTTCCCGTCAGTTAATGAAATACATGGAATAGATTGTGAAAGTGCAAAGATCAATCCATGGTACCTGCTTGAAAGCACAAAGTCACATGTGCCAGTCAGACCTTTAACGAATTGAGACAGTTCTTCCGGAGATCTTTCCTTTGAAAAAAAGTTAGGCTCAATCAGAGACACAGTTGCTGGGAGGTGCTGAGTAATGCTACTCAAAAACAATGAATCAAATTCTCCTGCCCGATTAAAAATATGAGGTAATAAAATAAGTTCAATTCGGCGATCTGATTCTAAGAGTTTCTCAACAACTGTTCGTAAAAGTGCTTGAAGTTGAGATTGATTATTGCCTCTGGTGTGCAACGAAATACCAATTCTTAAAGTAGCTGGAGAATGTTTGAGTTTTTTTTCTTTGATTTCTTCAGGATTAAGAAAATATGCGGCATCTAGAGAAGTTCTTATCACGGGACACTTCAAGCCTGCTTTAACAAGCTGGACTTGCTGATGGTGATCTGCCGATCGTAAGGTAACACTAACAGCTTTACTCAAAATTGTCAGACACAGCTTCTTGTCCAAAAAAGTTGAAAAAGGCCCTATTGTTTGACTGCTCAACACCACAGGTTTCCTGAGTAGATTGGAAACTCCAGCAACTAGTAGCGCATAGTAGAACCAATGGCCACACTCGCTCGTTAGATTACCACCTCCCACAAAGTGAATAAGATCTTGTCTCTCAATTAATTGAACGAATTCCGCTTGCTCTGGAGTGAATAGGGAGAGGCGAAAATGAGCAAAGATCCAAGTTTTAAAAAGGAGTTTTATTAAATAAATTAGAGCTGGCCGTTTTTTGTCGGGCCAGCCGAGCCCTTGTTGTTGTGTGATACTGCCTTTGCTCGTTGTTTGAAGGCTCACCAGCGAAGAAAGTTGAACTTTTGGAAAGTGTAACCTGTAAAATCGTACCGTCTCCCAGAACATTGCTTCGTCTCCAACGTGGAAGTAGCCATTGGTATCCGACCCTACATTTGCAAAGAGGAGTGCCTTTTTCATTTTTTCAGATTTACGTGGAAAAATATCTTTTTTATACTGGTATATATTTTGTAAAATTTGGAGTCACTCAGTTGTTTGTTCTCTTTAATAAGCAGCTGAAGCTGCCGATTTGTGTCCCACAGCTCAAATTGTTCCTGGGGTGTGAATAATTCTGGATACTGGTTATCTTCCCAATACTTAGCAAATGATAAAAACTGGTAATACTCCATGAGTTTCGCGTTTATGAATCCAGGCATGCCATCTTTATACCCTTGCTCATTGAAGTACCTTTTGGGGAACTCACTGGAAATCTGTTGAAATAGTCGTTTAGTACTCACACTTCTTCCGGCTTTGTAGGTTTCTTCATGAAATGCTTGAGACTCAACTTTCATCAAACGTTCATGTAGGGAAGTACTGTGTCGGTGAATAATCGCATACTCTTCAGTAAGGGGGAGTGTTTTGATTTTTTTATTTGTCTGAGGATGACTGTGAATTACAGTTGGCCACTGAACACAACCTCTTCGAAAAAGTCTGATTTGGTAATCAGGCCACAGTAAGCCATGCTTCAACCACTTATTGAATAAGATGTTTTTGCGAGGAAATTTGAAAACGAAGGATTCTGGCAGGGAAATGAGTTCGGAAATGTGTGATCTCAACTCTGGGCTTAGTCTCTCGTCACAATCTAAAACGAAGATCCAATCAGATTTTGCCAGATCTAAGGCAATTTGTCTGGCCGGTTCGACATATCCAAAGTCTTGAACGGTGATTACTCTGGCACCTAAAGAACGAGCCTTCTCTCTCGTTTTATCACTGCTTTTCATGTCAACAACCAGGATTTCACTGGCAATGTCTTTGCAGGACAAGATGCAGTCTCTTATGTTCTTTGCTTCATTTTTGGTGTTGATAATAATCGTTAATGTTGGTGTCAAGTTTGCCTTATAGATAAGCAGGTAGCTGAACAATACACGAGTCAGCAGCATTCTAACTTATGCGGTATTGCTAGGGAACTACATAATGCTAAAATAGATTTATGAAACCCACCACTATCCAAGAATACATTGACTTAGCCCCAAAAGAGGCTCAATCAAAACTAAAAGAGATGTGGCAAATAATAAAGGGTAAAGCACCCGGTGCTACGGAAGGTCTGAAGTGGGGGATGCCCGCCCTGTCATATAAAAGAATTTTAGTGGCATTTGCAGGTTTTCAACATCACGTAGGTTTTTACCCTACTCCATCTGCTATTGAGGCATTTCAAGATCAATTGAAAAACTATGTATCTGCTAAGGGATCAGTTCAGTTCCCACTGGATAAACCGCTCCCGACCACACTCATTAAAGAGATGACAGCTTTTCGAGTCAAAGAGAGCCTTGATAAAGACCAATTGTGGAAGCCAGAGTACTAAGTTTCTGGGGTGTTCACTTTAATTTCAAAGTGCTATGTTAAGGTCTGTCCCATTCGGATACCCTTGAATTTATTTTCAGAGTTGAGCCTATGAAACAAGCGTCCTCATTTATTGAGAGAGTTTCTTTTTTGCTGACACAAAAAATTGGAACTCCAACATCAATTTTTATTCATACGATTTTATTTATTATCATGTTCATTTTGCCGTTCTTTGGAGTTAAGTTTGAACAAATGTTGCTCATTCTGACAACGTTAGTATCTCTTGAAGCAATTTACTTAGCACTTTTTATTCAGATGACAGTCAATCGAACTCATGAGGGGATTGAAGATGTCAGTGAAGGTATTCAAGACGTAGGCGAGGATATCAAAGAAATACAAGAAGGTGACGAAGAAGATGATAAGCACGATGAAAGTGTGGCGGAAATGCTGAAAACAATTGAGCGCAAACTATCCCAGCTCCAGCGCGATGTGAACGTACTAAAAAAATAACTTCTTTTCAAAGTTTAGAAAACATTTAGTAAACTAGATTACAACTATGCTAAAATGTTTGTATGCAAAAAATTCTTCCACACCTCTGGTTTGACAAAGAAGCTCAAGAAGCTGCGACCCTTTATGCCTCTCTATTTCCCAACTCAAAAGTGAATGGCTCCACAGTAATTCATGACACGCCATCTGGTGATGCCGGAATCACCACCATGGAACTTGCCGGACAAGAGTTCATGCTCTTAAATGCTGGTCCGTATTTTAAATTTAACTCTTCAATTTCTTTTTCTGTTGGATGCAACTCTAAAAAAGAGGTGGATGAAATTTGGAAGAAGCTCTCTCCGGGATCAAAGGTAATGATGGAGTTAGGTGAGTATCCATTTAGTGCTTGGTTTGGTTGGTTAGAAGATAAATTTGGGTTATCTTGGCAAATCATGTTTACTGACGCAAAAATCACGCAGAAGATTACGCCATCGTTGTTATTTGTTGGGAAGAACGCTGGTAGGACTGAGGAAGCCGTTAAAATGTACACCTCAATTTTTCATGACTCAAAAATTGACCATCTTATGAAATATGGTCCAAACGAGGGGCCAGACAAACCAGAAAGCATAAAACATGCGGGGTTCACGCTGGAAGGTCTTGAGTTTGCTGCCATGGATAGTGCTCTTCCACACGAATTCCAGTTTAACGAAGCTATTTCATTTGTGGTCAAATGTAAAACACAGGAAGAGATCGATTATTATTGGGAAAAACTATCTGCTGATCCGGCGGCCGAACAGTGTGGCTGGTTGAAAGATAAATTTGGCGTCTCTTGGCAGATCGTTCCAACCTTAATGGATGATATGTTTGCCGAAGGTGATCAAGCAAAAATAGGCAGAGTTACCCAAGCGTTCCTGAAAATGAAGAAGTTCGATATCGAAAAACTGAAACAAGCTGCCGATGGTATGTGATAAAAATCACTGAAATACCGCGCATTATCTGCTACTGTGAGTATGTTGCGGTAAAGTTTGCTCGTTAGGCTTACTTTACATTATCCGAAAGGAAACTTATGTTTGCAGAAGATATTAAACAACTCACCAAAGATAATTCCAATTTCCGAATGGTGCTTCACACTGGGTTGTACAGTCAGATTGTTGCCATGTGTATCCCCGTGGGTAGTGACATTGGAGAGGAGGTTCATCCTCAAACAGATCAAATGTTGTTTATTGTCTCTGGACTTGGCGAGGCGATTTTAAATGGAGAGAGCAAAGAAGTGACGGAGCATGATGTCATTTTTGTAACTGCAGGAACCACACACAATTTAAAGAACACAGGCTCCACTGATTTAAAGCTCTTTACGGTGTATGCGCCACCAGCTCATAAAGATGGCACCGTTCACCAAACGAAGTCCGATGCTGAAAAGGAAGAAAAGTACTAGCCAGCAATAATAAATGGTTGATATACTTCTTGAATGAATAAAAGAAATCTAAAAAGTGTTGGTGCTGTTTTAGCAGGCTTTATTGCTGTGTTTATTCTGAGTGTTGGCACCGATGCCATTTTGGAGTCAACAGGTTTTTTTCCTCCTCAAATTATGCCAGAACTAATGAGCACTAGTCTGCTGTTTATCGCTTTGCTGTACAGAAGTGCCTTTACTGTAATAGGTGGATATATCACCGCTTCACTAGCTCCTCAAAATGCAATGAAGCATGTGATTATTTTAGGAGTTGTGGGCACACTCGTTGCCAGCATAGGTGTTCTGGTTAGCTTAAATTCATCTGCAATTTGGTATCCGGTTGCATTGGCAGTTACGGGTTTTCCATGTATCTGGTTAGGTGGAAAGTTGAAAACGAAATGACGCCTCTTGCCATAGCTGCAACTATTGTGGGTATTTTCTTAGGTTTTTCAAATATTCCGCAAGCGTATAAAATTTTCAAAAGAAAAAAAGTCGACGATCTAGCAATCATCAGTTTCCTCATTGTTGAAGTAGGCTCATTTATCTGGGTGCTCTATGGTTTGGAAATGAAAAGTTTACCGATTTTGGTTCCTAATCTGTTAGGTTTCTTTGCTACGAGTCTCGTTCTGATTGGCTACTTCATGTACCGCAAACCTCGAAAATAGTATGTACTTCTCATTTGTATTCTACATTGCTTGAACTAGTGAGTATGGTGCTATAATTATTTTCAGAATATTGATTTATCAGGACAAATATGGCAGAAAAAGCAAAAGTACCTTCATTTACAGACTTAGTAGTCGAGAGTTGGAATCTACTTAAAGAAAAAGTTGGCAAGATTATTTTAATCGGTATCGTTGGCTTCTTGATTCAAGTCGTCGCGTTTCTTGTACCGGTTGTACTCGCCATTGCCCTCTTCATTGGTGGAAGTGGCTTAAACTTTAACCATCTCACTCCAGAAGCGTTCGCGAATATTCCAATCACTGTTAAAATTGGAACTCCATTGCTGATTGTGATTTCTTACGTAGTTGCCTGTATTTTAGCAATTATGGTTCAAGTCTCAGGTTATCTTGCTCTTGATTCCAAAGAAAGTAGTTTTGGGTACTACGCAAAAAATTCCTGGGCAGTTGTCTGGCCAGTGTTTATCACAATGCTCTTAGCAGGCTTAATCATGTTTGGTAGTTTCTTCTTGTTTGTCATTCCTGCCATTTTTGTAGCCTTCTTCTTTGTTTTTACTCTCCCAGTTGTTATCTTTGAGAAGAAAAGTGGCGCTGCGGCTCTTGAGAGAAGTGCTTCTTTGGTGCAACAGAACTTTGGTGATGTGTTTGTGAAATTATTGATTCCGTTCTTGATTCAGGCATTTGTTCAATTTGTATTTTCCTCATACAACCGAGGCACGCCAGAATCTGCATTGGCCATGCAACTTCCTCTGATGGTCTTTAGTATTTTCTGGAGTCTATTCATGTTTGTCTATGGCTTCGTACTCTACAAACAAGTTGCAAAAGTTTCTAAAAATGAAAAATCAGGTGTCCTTAAATGGTTAGCCGCGGTCGCCATTATTGGTTATCTATTACTTGGTGGTACAGTCTATGCGGTCGTTAGCTACTTTAAGTCAAGTTCAGGTCAAAAGATGATCCAAGAGCTAAACACGGCTATTGAAGAAAACGCTGCCAAAGCCGCTGAAGAGAATGCAGAGATGTCATTTCCAGATGACTCGTATGTAGCTCTCCCGTCTCCAGCAGCATCGACGGCTCCTCTCAAACAGTTGCCAACTAAGTTACCGGTCAAAAATCTCCCAAGGTAATTGATTGATACGACCAATATGTCCATATCTAGCTAAATCAGCAAATATCGGTTGGCGTAATCCAAGTTGCTCAATGATCGCTTGTGGTCGACAATCATAATTAAAACTGGTTTGAGTTCCATCGATCACGGCATATTTCACAACAGGTTCTGCTAGACCTATAGCATAGCCAATTTTTACCACCACCTCTTGAGCTCCTTGTTTTTTGAGGAGTTGAAGAGCGATCCAGCGTGCCATGTAGGCCGCACTTCGATCCACCTTTGTAGCATCTTTTCCAGAAAATGCGCCACCACCGACTGGCACCCTTGGACCGTAGGCATCCACTACAATTTTCCTCCCAGTACAACCGCTATCGGCGTCAAAGCCGCCAATTTCAAAAGCGCCAGTGTAATTGGCAAAAATATGTTTGGCGGATAACCCTATTCCGCATTTTTTAACACGTCTCAGGAGTTCTGACTGGGTTTTACCTTGCGCAGAAATGACCACAGATGAGACAACATCGTTTTCAAGAGTAACTTGTGATTTGGCATCAACTTGGAGACCTGCCAACAATTTTCTGGCTAAATACATTTCTTGGGGAATATATAGTTCGTTTTCATTGCAGGCATAACCCACCATAATTCCCTGATCACCTGCACCACCGGAGTTAACACCTTGTGCAATCTCAGGTGACTGAGCTGAAATGTGAGATGTTACTTCAATTTCTTTGCCAGTTAATGAGTAGTAAAATTTTTTAACCGCAGCAACGTGATCAACTTGTCCTTTTGAAGTCACTTCACCAAACAAGCCAACATGGCCATGACCGCCTGCGGTTTCAACTGCCACTCGTGAGTAGGGATCTTGCTTTAAATACTCATCCAAAATGAAATCAGAAATCTGATCACAGATTTTATCTGGGTGCAGATAGGAGACAGTCTCGGCAATAAGGGTGGAATTTTTCATAGTTCCTTTCATCAACTTTGGCTGAAGCACCGTTCGTATATGGATACGAGGTTGCTGGTGGGTCATAGAGCCAAAACTCTCGCCACACTCTTTATAAAAGAATTGACATAATTGTATCACACAGCAGAAATGACTTTAAAATGGATTCTCAATGGCCTGCATTGAAGCGGTGAATGGTTTCGTATTCTCGCCAACTTTAATGGTGTAGAGGGTCCCAACAGCTTGTTCTTTCCACATCAGGTTGTTCGAGACAACATTCAGAGCGTATGTGCCCTTAGGAGCGAAGAATCGGTAGTTTCCTTTGTCGTCAGACTTACTGACAGCTACCACGTTACCGTCAGTAGTAGACAGGGTCAGGGTGGCATTTTGAACAGGTTTTCTATCCAGGTCCATAATGACTTTTCCTTGCAGTGCTGGTTTCTTGAAGCGCTTCAATAATTTTGGAATTAACATGATGGCATAGATAGCGACCACGATCAGGTTAAAAACATTTGGATTTAACCACAGAGCAATTAAGGAAACGACACTTAGAGGATAAACAGTCCACTGCAATGAACTCAACGTTCTTTGTAACATGAGTAAGATTTTGTACCTCAGTTGACGTCTAGCCGTGGCACTGTCAACTTCATCCATTGGAATAAGCAACGATTGGTGTTCTCGTTCTGAGGTAACAGCCAGTGCTTCTCCCTTGTAAAAGTCTTTGACGCCCAAGTGTTTTGGTCGAGGATATTTGGTTGGGAAAGCGTGTTCAGCATGACCGGCGATTAACGTGTAGAGCCCTTTAGGCAAGAACGGTTCCACGTATGACCCATACATATCTGACACTAACGTCACAAATGGAGCACCAGTTCGTTGTGCACCTTCATAGACAGAAATTGCCGCAAATGGAATCGGGGTGCCATCTTTCGTTTGGTGAATAAATCCTTTGCGTTGTTTGGCTGGCAAAATTCCAGCGGTAGCAAAAATATTGAGCAGTGTTTTACCATTCAGGGCTGCTAGGAATCCTGCCTGAGAAATGACCGTGACGACAAGTAAGGTGACGATTTCTACCTCGGCAATACTCGCAATCGTCAATCCAATCACTGGGACTGACTTAGCAGTTTGAATGACGGCGCTCACAATAGGCGTAGACCAAGGCAGTTTTTCTTGAATTGCCCGACTGAGTTCCTGAGCTTGAATAGGAACATTTAAAACGGTAATTAAAATGGTTTTCTCAACTGACTCTTGGCCTTTGGTGGCGGTGATGACAATTCTAGTTGTCTGAATTGGATAGAACTCAAAGCTCCCTTTAGAAGAGACTACGTGTGTTTCTGGGTAACTAATAGTCACTTCATCTGCATCTGGAACATCCCAAGAAACTTCAGCTTTTTGACCTCTGACAATGGTCTGATCAGAACTGGAAGTAATGGTTAGTGGGTTGCCAGTATTCAGCGTTGTTAGTCCAGGAGAGGCGGCTAACTGGGCGGCAGCACTGGCTGTGGCTGTGTCAGATGACGAACTATTTGAACTTACTTCACCTTCTACCACCACAGTTAACGAGTTGCTAGCTGTTCCATGAGATCCATCTCCAGTGATGGTATAAGTCGTGGTTGATTGCGGGTGAACGATAAAGTCGCCGGCTGATGCGGTTAAGTGAGCATCTCCCGGATTAATAATAAAGGTGTCTAAGTTAGTTGAGTTCCAGTGAAGTGTTAGGTCTTCGCCTTTTTTAATTTTGTATCGATCCGCGTAAAAAGCGAGTGTTGGTGAGGTTAAGCTGACCCCTCCAGAAATAGTAATCGTGCTTGAGTCCTGAGTGAAAGAGCCACTCGTAACGCGAATTTTGTAGGAACCGGCTTGAGCAATTTGCAGTCCTGAAACTGTGACAGTTCCATTGGTAATCGTGGCACTCGTTGTGTTCAGCCCGGAGACAACAGTATTGGAACCAGCATCAATTAAACTCAGTGCGGCACTGCCATTGTATGAGGCTGTCTTGTAGCCCAGAACGTCAACTGCTTCAATTGTTGTGCTGAAGTTGGTAGCCACGGTGGTAGTGGTTGTAGAGGGTGAGACACTTAAACCAGTGGTTGTTTCTGGTTGAGATGGATCAGGATAACCAGCGTAGGCGAGTGAGTACGAATTCAGTAGTGGACTTGCTCCGCCTACCTCATCAAGCTGAATTTTAAATTTGACACGGAAGTCACTTTGTTGAAGCTGCTGTAACTGACCTAAAGTCACTTCTGTATACGTCACACCGCCATCAGTAGAAACGAAGTAATGAATGCCTTCACCGGCTGCTTGGACTTGCGGCACAATAGCTCGTCCTAATTGTGACAAGAAGTTTTGAGAATCATCTGACGGCAAATATGAAATTGGAGTGGCTACAGTTGCCTCAGCGGTAAAATTATCTACGACTAGTTGCTGTGGTGGTCGTGTTGGCAGGGCTACAGCTTCTCCTGAGTTTACCCAACCACGATTTAACTCAACTTTAAAGAAGCCTTGATTTTTCACTTCCACATACATGGTGTTGTAGTCTTTGATATATGCGCTGACAGCACCCGGTCTCATCCCGCCGCGAGCTTCTACCTCAATGAAGGTATCATCAGACAAGTTGGTATAGGTATCGTTGAAGTTGAGATAAATAGGATTATCTGACTCAGTGGTGAGGAGCAGTTGGTCACCAACTCCATTCTGGCCGACGATGTACTGAATGCCATAAATATTGTGGTAACCGAGTTGCTGTGGAGTAGCGATTTGAGTCACTGTATCGTCAGTGGCATCAAAAGGTGTCCCGCCATCGTCAGTTACTACGTAAATTCGGGCATTAGAAACGTTGGCGGTTCCAAAGATCAGTCGGTTTTGTGGATCGAGCGCCATACCACTGAAGACATTTACATATCCACCAATTCCGTCATCATAAATAGTAGCTTGATAGGCTGCCGTATTTGATGGGTCATTGTTGTCGCCGAATTTGAAGAAACCATCGCCATATGTGCCCGAATATATGGCGTTATTTGTGGGGTCAAGTAAAATGTTTAAGAAGTTGGTCGAGTTGAGCTTACTGAGCGGAATCGGTGTCAAAGTATCGTCACCTTCAGTCATTGTGCCATTAAGGTCTAGGTACGCTAAGTTTGAGTTACCACCAGTTGCAGTAAGTGTCATGTAGGCACCAAGTCTGCCACGCGTAGTATCAATCGCAATTGAGACAACATCGTGGAACGAGCTGTCTTCAAATGAGGTATGGTCAGTAAGGTTGATGACATCTAATCGATAAATGTCACTCATAAACAAGTATTTCTTGCCCTGATATACGCCAATTGAAAAGCCTTTTAGATCTCCCAACTGACTGAGTGAGTAATCGGTTACATAGTCAAATTGCGTGTTGGTGTTGGTTTGAGTGTTGTAGGTATAGATTTTCCCAAATTGGTTATACCAAATCACATTTGAATCAACGGGGTCCTGCCAAATTCCATAATTGCCTCTGCATTCACCATATTTATCACACGGTTCGGTGGTATTAATTGCAGTTCTGACAGGATTAAATTCTTCTTTCAAGCGTAATTTGCCATTTCCCCAAACGATATTTGAAGAATTAGGAATATCTTGGTGACCTGTGTCATCAAAACTTTCGGTGAATGTGTAGTCTCCTGGTACGGGCAAGATTGGATCCTGAATAGTGAAATTGTCAGAGGCCGTTGAAGAATGACTTGCGCCGTCTGTACAGCGGATCGTGACGGTATGCGCTCCATTGGCAAGTGTTGGCAAATCGAATGAAAAAGATTCTATAGTGCTGTCATTATAAGAACCACTATCTGGCAAGGTAATATCTGAATAGGATCCAGCATCTACCTTATACTCCATCAAGCTAATATTTGTATTCGTTTCTCTTGGTGTGGCGTCTTTACAGCTACCAGTCAATGCTGGGGTGTGATCAGTTAATGGATCAGGGGCGACCTGATCCAGGTTAATAACAGGTGCGGTGTTATCGGTCAACTCGATTGTGATCGGATCGTAATCATTGCTATAGTTACCAGCGGCATCGTAGCTCCTAAAGCCAACAAAAATATTTCCATCGATATCTCCCAAACCAGTTAAATCAACTGTAAAGTCAAAAGTTTCATCTCCACTATCAAATGAGCCATCCTTTGCTGGAACTGAGTGATCTGCAAAATCTTGAAGGGTGCCTTGCACGGAATGATAAACGTTGTAAGCAGCATGAGTAATCCCGCGATTGTCGGTACAGTGGATGTTTACATACGCTAGAGAAGTAGAGTAGTAAGGACTCGATAAATTGACCATACCAGTACAGACTGGAGGTTCTGTATCAATGTCGACTTCATAGAGTGTTGATGATGCTTGGTTGCCCCATTCGTCAGTAGCAAAGAATTGGACATTGTGAGCGCCTGCCGTTTGATTTGGCAAATCAATTGAGAATGATTTATTTGTATCGGTTCCGGTTGTAGTGACAGTTTGCCTCGAAGCAAAATCGATTGAATACTGGACTGATGAAATGATTGACGCGTCAGTTACACTACCTTCGTAGTGTAATGGATTACCTGCGTTTCCTTGTGTTTCAGAAGTAAAATTAAACACTGGTGGATCAGTCTCATTGCCACCACCCATGCCATTATCGTATCTAAAAGTATAGCTTTGTTCAGATGTATTGCCATACGGATCAGTCGCAAAAACTCTCAAGGTGTGATTGTTTCCATCCAGGACACCTGGATTGGTATCTGCTACATCGATATCATAGTTGGCATAATCAGGTCCGCTTTCGAATGGACTCACAAAAAGTGCTGCATTATCTAAGTAGGCTCCGTAATCGGTTAAATGATAGTCCGATATTGACCAAATGAAGTGCACATATGTATCAGTGATGGTTCCGCTCTGGTAAGTGTCAACATAGAGATCAGGATTAGTAGTATCTGGAGTTGGCTGCAATGCTTTTTGATCAGTTACTTCCTGGGCATCGACGGTACTAGCAGAAAAGGTAATTGTATGGGGAGAACCATCAGCATAGGGAATTTGATCTAAAACGAGACGAACATCGACCTCTGTTCCACCGTCATAAGTAACATTCCCCGCCAAACTTTGTCTACCTTCTGAATCGATCTCGTAAGCCACTGTCGACGGATCGATATTCTCATTGTCACTAAAAAAACCCACATCATAAATGTATCGGTACTCGCCAGTTGTAAAAACTTCTGGACCA
Source organism: uncultured Pseudomonadales bacterium (assembly GCA_964574595.1). Taxonomy (GTDB): domain Bacteria; phylum Patescibacteriota; class Microgenomatia; order UBA1400; family PJMF01; genus CAZNOF01. The sequence continues at coordinate 139,955 of CAZNOF010000002.1, forward strand.
TACGAATCTGGATTATGACCATCGCTAAAATAACTAATTGACAGGTTTGAGGCAGCTCGTGCTTTGGTTGCATATAAAATGATAGGCAGACAAATACTCAAAAATGCTAGCAAACCTAACAAGAGCTTAAAACGTGAACTGAAGAGTTTCTGTCGGCTAAACAACATAAAATAACATTGATTAAGTACTTAAAATCTAATATCAGTATGCAGGATTTTTCGAGGTGTTACAAGGTTGAAATCAGAAATTTAAATCACAGAAAATGAGATTGAAAAAGGAGTTAGTTAAGTATCAAAATGGCGAAGTTTAAAAGTGAAGCAAAACTCACCCAAAAAAAGTAGGGCAGCATGAAAAAGAAAGCCGCCTTAGAAATTGGTTTAAATCTGGTCAATGTCAACAGGATACACACCCACATGGCAATAATAGTAATAAATCCAAGCAAGGGTGATCTTAAGCCAAAGAAAATTGGGGACCAAATTGCGTTTAAGAATAGTTGAGCCAGAAAGAACTGTAGCGCCTCTTTATTTCTTTGCTTCTGAGTGCCCTTTTTCCAAATCAAGAAAGCTGAGACGCCGATTAAAAAATAAAGTATTGTCCAAACAGGACCGAAAACCCAATTTGGGGGCGCAAAAAACGGCTTATTGAGATAAACATACCAGGAAGGAATTGCCCTCATAGATGCCGGAACACCAAGCAAACCCACGGCTTCGCAACCAATCACGGAAATCAAAAACTTTGACAAATTCTTCATTACGTTTAGTATATGTTCAAAAGGAGTTTATATGACAGAAGCAAAATCAAAAAAAGAAGAGTTCGAGGTGACTGGTGAGAACCTGCTTAAAAAAGTGAAGGAACTTATTAAAGAGGGAAACGTCAGGAAAATAACAATTAAGGATAAAAATAAGAAGGAGATAATTGTTGTCCCTCTGACGATCGGTGTGGTGGGTACATTGATTGCTCCAGCATTAGCCGCTTTAGGTGCTATTGCCGCATTAATTGGGGAGTGTACTATTTCGGTTGAGCGAGAGTAACTTGCTGAATAAACTTTTCAACGTCAAACTTGCGTTTGCACCCGTTGAAGTTCATATAGCGTAGCTTGCCAAAGATGGGTCTTTCAGTCCAGGCTCTGTCGTGAACTCCGCCCATTGACCAAGCGATTCCAGCAAAGCCGTTTGGTTCTCTCCCGTCAATAAAATATCTATCCATGAGTTGAATAGCTTTTTGTTGGGCTAATGCTGCTGAGGATGACCACTCAAATATTTTCTTGGCCCAGTACATTCTTAAGTACCCATGCATCATGCCGGTTTTAACGGCTTGTGTTTGGGCGGCATTCCAGAGAGAATCATGCGTTTGAGCTTGGGCTAATTCATCTAGCGAATAGTCAAACTCACGTCTGTCGTCAGCGTGTTCAGCAATTGTTTTCTTTGCCCAATCAGGAAAGCCTTTTGGATTGTCATAATCTGAATTATAAAAACAGTAATTGTCCGCTAACTCTCTCCTTACTGTGATTTCTTCGATAAATGCAGCTTTGGACTTGGTGTTAGCATGGGATTTTTCAACTTCAAGGACAACGCGTTGTGCAGAAATATGTCCAAAGTGAAGGTACGGTGATAAACCTGACTGACCCATAAGTGTAGGATCATTACGATCAGCTTCGTAGCTCTCAAGTTTCTGTTCAATAAAGTGATTTAGAACTTTTTTTGCTGCTTTTTCTCCGGGAACTATTTCAGTAATCTCGGGAACTGCTTTATCAAAAACAAGATGTTTCTTTATCTCTTCCCAATTGGTTTCTTCAGCATTAGATAGAGTCGTTTGTTTTTTAAGTAAAGGGAAATCCTCTAGAAAAGTATTGAGCTGACGAAGGTATTTTGGCCGGAGTGTATAAGCACCGAATTCTTGCTTTGGAGAAGCTACCCAACAAGGAATAATATTTCGGGCATCAACTTCGTATAAAGGAACTGACAATGTCTCAGCCAATTTTTTTCGCCACATACGTTCTGTTTTTAAGGCATGAAAATCAGTAACTACAGCGCCAACCTTGTTTTTTTCACAATATTCTTGAATAACTTTTTCCGGTGAGCCTACCAAAAACGTAAAGGGAATTTGAAGGGCGGCTAAATCTTCCGCAACTTCTTCAAGACCACTCAACATATGTGAAATCAGTCGTTCTGTGGCATCTGGAAATGTATGTCGCAAGGCAAATACAACTTCAAGCTGTGTATTGTTTTGGATGGCTAATTCCTGGGCAAACAAAATTGCCCAATTATCTCTGGTGCGATGCTCTCTTTGCATCCAATATAGGATTGGACCACTGGCGAGTTGTTTATCATTCAGTTGTCTGGCACGAGTTTTGTTCATGATTATTTACGCAGTATAGCACCGCTAGTTGTTTCATTTATAACTTTTTTGATTGATCTGAGAGATTTTGTGATTTCTTTTACATTTTTTTCAGATGGGAGTAAAGTAGCCAGTCAAAGGAAAAAAATGACATCGCCCGAAAGAAAAAATCATATACAAATATATCCCACGCCAGAACAAGTTGTCAGGCAATCTGTGGAGCTAATCAAAACTCAAAGACCAGAAATACTGAGAGCTGAAGTAGTCGAAATTTTTCCAGGACTGAAAACGGAATCTGAGGTGATGATTCTGGATTTTAGCCAAATTCCTGAAGGAATTTTAGATAGTCGAAATATTCAGCATTTTTTTATTGAAACACAGTTGGCAGGTCGAAATCCTCGTTTGCCTGAAGAGCGACAAAGATTCAACAATCAGTTTCTTGCTGAGACAAATAAGAAATATTTGATTGGCAGGTATGCGGAAAACAGAGTTGCCATGTTACAAGGTTCGAGTATTGCTGCTGAAGGCAGAACGTACCACTTAGGCATTGATATCTTTACCCAAGAGCTAGAAGCTGTCAGCGCACCTCTTCCTGGAAGAGTAGTCCGAGCCGGGCAGGAGGCGGGAGCTCATACCTATGGATATTATTTGATTTTAGAGCACGAGATTGAAGGCAGAAAAATCTATACCTTATATGGACACTTAAGTCAGTCACTGCCAGAGGTTGGTCAAACATTTTCTGCTGGAGAGCCATTCGCTCATCTGGGTGATTTTGCAAATGGTGAGAATGGTGGCTGGTCACGACATGTTCATTTTCAACTCTTAACAGAACTTCCTCCAGAAAATGTGATTCCAATTGGGTACTCAACAATCAACAACTTGCCGCAGAACTGCGCTCAGTTTCCTGATCCCAACTTGCTTCTTAGATTGAACAATCTTTAGAATACATCACAAAAATGTTTGGCTGATAATGTAACACATGTTACACTTTCTTTATATGAAACCCACCCTCACCCCATACCTAAACTTTGACGGACAGACAAGGGAGGCCATGTCTTTTTATCAGTCCATTTTAGGTGGTGAACTAAAAATGCAGACCTTTGGTGAGAGTGGCATGCCTACAGATCCTCATTTTGCTAACAGAATTATTCATGCAGATCTCAGAAATGAATCATTGTCTTTTATGGCGAGTGATGGCGATGCTACCCATCCTGTAAAGATGGGCAATAACATTCACATGAGTATTGTTGGTACTGAAGAGGCATTGTTAACTAAGTACTTTCACGCACTCGCAGAAGGTGGCAAAATTGATATGCCTCTCGCAAAACAATTCTGGGGTGATATTTATGGTCAGTTGACAGATAAATTTGGCGTGCACTGGATGTTTAATATCATGTCTTCAGTTCAATAATTAGATTGGTGATTGGCATATTTTAATCCATAAAGTAAAATGCACATACATCATAGATGTGTATAGATAAAAAGGTTTTTATGTTCACTGGTGAGAGTGGTGATAAACGAAGTACTCAAGAAATTATGTTCTCTCCAGGACATGCGCAGGACGCAAGAAGCTGGGGCTTACTAGATCGCTCAGCTGAATCAATTAACTCCGAGGACTTTAAAGATTTAATTATTTCCCAAAATAAGGTGGAAGAAGGATTATATCTTCTCGCTCAAGAACTGACGAACTCTTTTTCTTTTTATGAGGGAATGGAGTACTTCTTAATTGATCTCGATGAGCAGACAAAAGATCTGACCATGGAAAAAATCACTGGGGCAATGGAAGTAATGCTGCGATTTAAAACAATTATGGATAAAGGGGTTCAAAACTCTATTTCCATAGATGAGTGTTTTAACTTTCTTCAAACAGCTGACAAAGCATCACGAGAGACTTTTGGAACCTCACTTTTTCAGGGTAAAACCGACAAAGAAACGGGGAACATTCAGAAACATCTTTCAAATGTTATTTGGAACTTGATACGAATAAGTATCATTTTAACTGACGAGAATAAACGAAAAATTGATGAAGGTTGGAATCAAGCTGTTGCTCGGATTGACGACTTTATTAAAACAGCCAAATAGATTAAGCTGCCTTTTTTTCTTCAGAATCAATCTCACTAATTGTCTTAGCTGTGTGCTCAAAGTGTTCAGACATTGTATTTAGTAACTGAGCTGGCGAAACAGCAGAAATTTCTTGAAGTTGTTGTCGCAATTTAGCTAAATCTGGTGGTTGCTGTGTTTCAGTATGATCTACTGATCCATTTTGTGGTTGTAAATTTTCTTGTGTCATAGGTCTAATTATACAAAAAAGTAATCTATATTTCAATGAGCAAGCAAAATGAAGAACTGCCATTGACATAGGAATTTATATATTCTAATATTCGAATATGTATTCAAAAGTATTTGAGCTTCAAGCTGAATTATTGAAAGCCATCGCTCATCCAAGAAGATTAGAAATTATTAATCTTCTCAGAGATCAAACACTCTGTGTTTCTGAGATCTATGAAATGTTGGATCTACCTCAAGCAAACATCAGTCAACATTTAATGGTGATGAGGGATGCTGGAATTTTATCGACAAAAAGAGACGGCAAACTAATTAACTACTCGCTTTCTGATAAACGAGTGCTTGAGGCGTGTGACATTTTGAAAGATGTCCTGATCGACGCGCACGGTGATCAGCTCGCGGAACAGTTCAAAATGAATATTAAGGAGCTAGTGCCACTAGTTCATGATCCGGTCTGCAAAATGCGTGTCTCACCTAAAACTGCAGGAAGCAGTACTACCTATCAAGGTCATGAATATTATTTCTGTGCCACAGGCTGCTTGAAAAAGTTTCAAGAGAAACCGGAGAAGTACGTCAAAGAATAACCAAAAGAAAACATTTGTAATTACGGGTATGCACTGCGCTTCTTGTGCAAGTACTATCCAGCGCAAGTTGGGAAAACTGGCTGGTGTTGAATCTTGCCAAGTAAATTACGGAACCGAGAAGGCAGTGGTTTCCTACGACCCAACATCAGTAACCCTAGAAAAAATGAATGGTGAAATTGAGAAGCTCGGATACTCGCTAGAAGACCAAACTACAACTCAGGGCATGGATCATTCTCTCCATGCAGGACACGATATGATGACCCCGCTGAGTTCTGATCAGACGGTGAAAGACAGAAAACTCAAAGAACTTCAGAAGTTAGCTCAGCAGATAAGAATCGTCACCCCGTTTGTACTTGTGAGTGTTTTACTGATGGTTTGGGAGATAGGGGCAACACCGTTTAAACTGTGGCCAGAAATGCCTAAAATTGCCTCAGTTTTCTTTCATCACCTCTTACCTGTTTTTGCTACCTATACGTTATTCGTCATTGGAACTCCGTATCTAAAAGGAGTCTGGAGGTTTCTCAAATATCGAGCTGCCAACATGGACACTTTAGTCGGAATTGGCACGCTAGTGGCATTTGCTTATAGCTTCATTCTTTCGGCGTTTGAAACGACTCTCGCGCCATACTTCAACACTGAACATAACTATTATGATGTGGTGATTGTAGTGATTGGATTCATCACGATTGGCAAGTATTTAGAAGCAAAATCTAAATTGAAAACTGGAGAAGCAATTGAAAAATTACTGGGTTTGCAGGCTAAAACAGCAACCATTCTTCGCAACGGCAAGCAAGTTGAAGTTTCGGTAAATGAAGTGGTTTTAGGAGATATTTTATTAGTTAAACCAGGACAGAAAATTGCTTTAGACGGTGAAGTGATAGAAGGATCGAGCTCAGTTGACGAATCAATGATTACCGGTGAGTCCATCCCGGTTGATAAAACAGTGGGTAATCTCGTTATTGGTTCGACAATCAATAAGCAGGGGTCGCTACAAGTTAAAGTTACCAAAATTGGTGATGAAACCATGTTGTCTCAAATTATTCAAATGGTTGAACATGCTCAAGGATCCAAAGCACCGATCGAGCAACTGGCTGACCAAATTTCTGCTGTTTTTGTACCTATTGTATTGCTCCTCTCACTCGCTATTTTGGCTCTTTGGCTGCTCGTCGGGGCACAGTTCATGCCTTTCACTCAAGCACTCACTTTGGGGATCACCAGTTTAGTGGGTGTATTAGTTATTGCTTGTCCTTGCGCAATGGGGTTGGCAACGCCTACCGCTGTCATTGTAGGGGTGGGGAAAGCTGCTCAAAACGGAATACTGATTAAAAATGCGGAGAGTCTGCAAAAGTTAGACCATATTACCTACGTTGTGATGGATAAAACAGGCACTGTCACTAAAGGAACTCCTGAACTGACAGATTTGTTGCCACTTCAAGATTTGAGTCAGTCGGAGTTGTTATCCTATGTTGCCTCCTTAGAATCACTTTCAGAACACCCATTAGCAATTGCGGTTGTTAAAAAAGCTCAACAAGACGAGGTTACTCTCTCCAAAGTAACCGACTTTAAAACGATTGAAGGAAAGGGAATGCAGGGAACAATTCAACAGAAAGAATACTTCGTTGGTAATCTCAAGCTTGCTGCAGATTTGAAATTAGCAGTAGATCAAAAAATAATTTCACAGCTCACAACTGAAGGTAAGACACCAGTTATCTTCATGACATCGAAAAAAATTCTGGGTTACTTGGCAATCGCTGATACGATCAAAGACGATGCTAAACAGGCAGTTGAGAAGTTACACCAGCTGGGCATTAAAGTAGCCATGCTGACCGGCGATCACAAAACGACTGCTACATTTATAGCGAATCAAGTTGGAATTGATCAGGTTATCGCAGAAGTACTCCCAGGAGATAAGGCTACTGAAATTAGAAAACTTCAAGAACAAGGTTACTCTGTTGCAATGGTAGGTGACGGAATTAACGATGCGCCAGCCTTGGCAACTGCCGATGTGGGAATTGCCATGGGAACTGGGACTGATGTAGCGATTGAATCAGCAGGAATCACCTTATTAGGTGGTCATATCTCAAAACTTCCAAAGGCAGTAGCTCTCTCAAAAGCAACCATGCTGACAATTAAGCAAAATTTGTTTTGGGCTTTCTTTTACAACATAATCGGGATTCCTATTGCCGCAGGCGCCTTATTTCCAATTTGGGGAATCATGTTAAATCCAGGAATTGCTGGAGCAGCCATGGCGTTTTCGAGTGTTTCGGTAGTCCTTAATGCTTTGAGATTAAAACGAGTTACTTTATAAAGGCATCTATGAATTTATGGGTCATTTTCTTAACAGGCTTAACGACAGGCGGCCTTTCTTGTTTAGCTGTCCAAGGCGGGTTACTAACAAGTGTGATTGCGAACCAAAAAGAGGGTGAGTTAACGAAGAAAAATGCTGCTTCTTTGTCCGATTCGTTTGATCAGTTGGACTGGGCGCCGGTGGTTCTTTTCCTTCTGAGTAAGTTGATTGCTCATGTTATCTTAGGCTTTTTCTTAGGTTGGTTAGGAAGCATTCTGCAATTGAGTGTTGGAGTAAAATTATTTTTTCAAGGTCTAGCCGCATTGTTCATGTTTGGCACGGCCATGAATTTGTTAAGTGTACATCCGATTTTTCGTTATTTAGTCATTCAACCGCCTCGTTTTGTTCGGAAGTTGCTGAAGAGCACAACTACAAGTGACGCGCTTTTCACTCCAGCAATTTTGGGTTTAATGACGGTGCTCATCCCTTGCGGTGTAACGCAGTCGATGGAAGTACTAGCAATTAGTTCTGGTAACGCTATTTTGGGCGCTACAATTTTGGGTGCCTTTGTATTGGGAACTTCACCGTTGTTTGCGTTGATTGGTGTGGCTACGGCAAGGTTGTCAGAGACATTTTCCGACAAGTTTATGAAGGTCGCAGCAGTTGCCCTGATCTACATGTCCTTAGTGAGTTTGAACGGGATTTTAGTTGTCTTGGATTCGCCAATTTCATTCAACACAATTACTCAGCCAATCACCTACTTTTTTTCAAATGAACGCTTTGCCAATGATGTTTCTGGAACAATGAGTGGACAGAATGCTGTTGTAGGACAAGCTAAAGATTCAGTTCAAAAGGTGAAAATCAAAGTAGTTAGCAATGGCTATGAGCCAAATTACTTTAAAGTGAAAGTGGGAATTCCTGTTGAGCTGACGGTGAGTACTAAAGAGACTTATTCATGTGCCAGTACTTTCCTGATGAAGTCGTTCAAGATTGCTTTGCAGTTAGCACCGACCGATAGCAAAACGGTCACCTTCACGCCAACGCAAAAAGGCAAATTTCCATTTAATTGTTCAATGGGGATGTACACTGGCACTATGGAGGTATTGTAATATGTTTGATTTTTTGAAGAAAAAAGAATCCGCTGGAATTGCAATCACTTTTGAAATAACGGGCATGCACTGTTCCAGTTGTGCAATGAACATTGACGATGCACTCGAAGATACAGCAGGCGTTTTAAAGTCTGATACCAGTTACGCGAAGGGAACTACCACAATTGAATATAATCCTGAACTAATTACAGTGTCGCAGATTCAGTCAGTCATTCAGGCACTGGATTATCATTCAAAAATTCGATAATTGTTTTCTCTTTAGAAGTAGAGCAAAGCTTGTGCTAGACTCATTTGATGAACATTTTTTTTAAACTCTACGCAATCACATTACCAGTTTTTTTTGCTATTGATATGGTCTGGCTAGGACTGATCTCTAAGAATTTGTATCAAAGAGAATTGGGATACTTAATGAAAGCAAACGTAAACTGGGCAGCAGGTTTATTGTTTTATTTGTTATTCATTGTAGGCCTCGTCGTCTTTGTAATCACACCAGCATTGCAGTCGCACTCATGGATGACGGCGGTCATGCTTGGAGCATTACTCGGTTTGATCAGCTATGCCACATATGATCTAACTAATTTAGCAACAGTAAAAGATTGGCCACTTTTAATTACGGTAATTGACCTCATCTGGGGAACAGTCTTATCTGCATCAGTATCTGTTATCAGTTACTTAATTGCCGTGAAAGTAGGTCTATGAGTTTTTACATCTTGATGGCACTTTTCTTACTTGCCTACATGAGTGTGTGGTATGTCATTTCTTTGGTTTTCAAACGGAATGACGTGGCGGACATCGCTTGGGGACTTGGTTTTGTTTATTTGGCGTGGCTCAGTTTTGCCTACTCACCCCTTTTTCAACGAGCGATCGTTATCAATATTTTAGTAACAATTTGGGGCGGCCGATTGGCATGGCATATTTTCTCTCGCAATCGGAAAAAACCAGAGGATTCTCGTTATCAAGAGTGGCGACAAAAATGGAAACTCTTTTATTTAAGAAGCTTCCTGCAGATCTTTTTACTTCAAGGAGTTTTGCTCTATATCATTGCCTTGCCTGTTTTATTTGTGAACGCAATGCGACCAACGCCATTTAACATCTTAGATGTTATTGGTGTAGCTGTCTGGCTAACGGGATTTTATTTTGAGTCAGTGGGAGATAGGCAGTTAAAGAACTTTATCTCAGATCCAAATAATAAAGGCAAGATTATGGATCAGGGACTCTGGAAATACACTCGACATCCTAACTACTTTGGGGAAGTGACTATGTGGTGGGGAATCTATATTCTGGCGATCTCTGCTCCAGGTGGGTTTATTACCTTTATTGGTCCGTTGACCATCACCTTAATGATTCTATTTGTATCGGGTGTGCCATTACTTGAAAAGAAGTACCAAGGCAGAGCTGATTTTGAAGAGTATAAGAAAAAAACAAGTATTTTCTTTCCACTCCCACCCAAAAAATAATATTTTTCAATTAAGATCTGACAGGTAGTCGCAGAAAATAGTACACTAGATGCTGTATGACTGATCGTGAACAAAGAGAATTGATTGTTAGCAAACGAGAAATCTCGGCGGCTCAGTTATTAGCATCTAGCCTCGATCCAAGACGACCGAATTTTGCTCAGCAGTTAGAGCAGCAAATTGATCAGGGTGGTAATCTCGAAGACGTTTTGCTTTCTCCGGAAAATTCTTTAGTTAAATCTACTGAATATCTTTTTCAAATTGAACCTCAACAATTTAGTTCGATTGCTCAGCCGTATGTTGAGGCGATCATTAATGAAGCTGAAGCTGCCCGAGCAGATGGAAGGCAAGTTACCGTAGATGTTACCCTAGATTTACAAGCGATCACAATCAAAGGGAATGGAAAAGGGATGGATTTTAAAAAGAACTTTGTCGGACAAGTAGTTCGGCCTCACTCAGGTGATGAAGGCAAAGTTCGTGGTCAATTTGGGCAAGGTACTAAATCATACTGGTTAGCCGGTGAGAATGTCACAATATCTTCAGTGCCCGAAAATCCTGATAGCCGAGGGTTTGATGTAAGTCTGAAAAACAACTCACAGGATAAATCAAAGGGAAAAAGTATTGCAGTTGAGCTTAAAAAGCCGCAATCAAATAGTGAACCAGGTACCACTGTTGTTTTTGAGCAACCGAGGGCAAATGGAAAACCAGTCACAAAAGATGACCTGCAATATATTGCTGACTACATTCACAAAGCAGTGGAACACGTCTACTTTGCCAAAATAAATCTGACTGTCGATGGCAAATCGGAAGTTGTAAATAAAAGGGCGCTAGAAGCGCCTCGTTATAAATCTGGCGAGGTAGAAGTCATCGTCATCCCAACGAAGGAGTCCGCGCCTTTAGATGCAAGAGTCTTATCTGCTATTGACGTAGCTGGAGAGTCTCTTTGGCAGGAAAGCGATTTCTCAACTGCGGAGCAACTCGTCATTAACTTCCCTCGTCAGCGAATGAAAGCAGAGGCCAGATCATTTAATCATTTATCACTTTTAGAGGAAGATCAAAATTCTGTGGAGAATCTTATTCAGCAGCTTATTGATAATGAAACATCTCCACTGCATTTGGCAAAGTGTCTAAGTTCAATCTCAAGGCAGTTAGATCAACTGTCGGATGAAAAAATTCAATTCAGTGAAGCAAAGAAAAGTCTCTCTAATGAACTTTCCAAATTGGCAGAATCAAAAGTTATTACGCTCTTTCCAGCTTGGCCCGGCACAGAGGGACTACTCTTCTCAGAAAAAACGGTGTTAGTAGGTGAAACTGTGTCGGCACTTGTGCCAGAAAATTTGAGAACCAATGCTTTGCAAAAAGTTGAGTTTGCTGACGGTCCAACTATGTTCGCTTCAGCGTTTCAAAGCGCCAGAAATGATGAATTTTTCATGAGAATTGGACCCGCAGCTTGTGTGAATATTGAAATCTTCGAGAAAGCAAAAACCCAGAGTACTCAGGTAAAAAATAGTTTACGCACCGCATTGAATACTTCGTTGATTCATTACAATTACACTCATCCACTTGCAGCGGAACAAATTAAAGGCCGTTTCACTTCAACTGATTATGTTCAATTTTTGACATCTGCGGAACTTTCTTCAACCCCACCCAGTCCAGAAACAACCTTGGTAGATCGTTCTGTTATAGCAGATGGAAAGCCACGTGATGAAGATCTGGCTACGCTGCTTCCTAGGGCGTTGGAATCTATCACCCCGGCTGAGTTTACCTCTGCGGTCTTAACTGAACAGGAGCAATCAGTCGTAGAAAAATTAACTAACCGCGATTCTTGGGAAGACAAAATGACTCAGTTTGTGACAGATGAATTTGATGTTTACACATCTCTTCTAACCCGCGTATTAAAAATGAAAGACGGAAAAATCCATGTAGAGGAATATACAGAAGCAGAGCTTCTTGATGCGTTTCGTAACATGTGGGGTGATTTAAGTGAGAGAGCGTTGTTGGAAAAACTCGTGGAAGGGCTTAAACCTGACCAGTTAGTGAAACAAACGGAGAACAGTTACATAGAAATATTTTCTGATTTTCTACTATTTTGTGGTGAGAAAGATGAAAATACTCAAAAGAGTTTTAAAAAGCTGCTAGAGTACGTCGATAGCGAGCCAATAAACTCAAAATTTGACCAAGCATCAAATACTGGTGGTCACTTCGGAAGTATTCTCTTGTTGTGGCTTTCAGGTAATGAAGCTGAATATTTGAACCTAAATGAGTACCGATTTCAAAGAAGTGGTGTGACTGACAGGGCTAAATTTGTAAATGATTTACATAACTTATGGGCAGAGTTTGCAAAAGAAAAACCGGAGCAAGTAAAACTATTAAGATTAGGATTACTTACCTATCATGTCGCTCAGTCAAATGATGTCCAAGCTGCTCGTAGGTCTCTGTTAGAGAATGATTCAGTTAGAGCGTTGTACGCACAGGACACGAACCAAGAATATTCACTGCGAATGCAGAAACTTGAAGAGAAACTGAGAAGGACTACTAATAAGCTGCACCCAAAAGGGTATACCGAAGAAGAAATTCAAAAAAAGTTACAACTTTCTGCAGATGCATATTTCTATAACCAACAAAAACCGGTTGAGCATGTTAATACCCAAGACAATTTAGCACGACATACCATCTGTGATAGTGAATTGGTCACAGAATGTAAAGAAAATTCACTTGATTTTCTCGCAATTTATCAAATTGTTCAGAGTGAGTTTCAGAAGGAACGAGCACATGGGTACGAAGACACGCATGCTACTGCCACTGCGGCACTGGATCAGACTATCGCTCTTATTTCATATCTTAGAGAGAATGTTCACGTTTCAATTTCTGAAATTGTTTTAACACATCAAAACTGTCTCAAGTTAGGGGTACCAAGTATCTTGGTCACATTAGCAAAGGATCAGACGAGGTTTGCATCCGATTTTTATCGCTCAAATAATTTAAATTTTCAAAGTCTTTATTTCTTTGAAGTACTTGGTAAAGAACGTGATGAGAAGAAGTTAGCTATCCTAGGCGCTGTTATCCATCAATTAGCTGCTGACTACTCTTCAAATCCTGCAACGACAGATGAGATTTACAAAAGATTAATGATAATTGGACTGCCCTTGCTTCAAGTATTCAGTAACGAGAATGAGATCTCATCTGCTGCAGAGCTTATTTTGCAGATCGCTAAACATAATGAATTATTTAAAGTTGGAGATCTCTTAGTGACTGACAAGCTCGTAACTGATTATCTTTACCTGTTTGCTCTACAGCCTGAAGCATTTCCCATCTTTCAAAAATTGATGCAAAAAGATTCACGAGTATTGCCAATCTTAGTTTTCTTGATGGATGTAGAAAACTTGCCAGCACTGAGCAATACGCTTTATAGATACCGACCAGAAATGGACCCTGGAGTAGTCTTTGTTCATTTAGCAGTTGCTGAGAAGCTGCTTAGCTTTATCCCAAGTGACCTTGATCTAAGTACTCTTAAGAAAAGAGATAGCCAAGTGGTTGTGATTTCAGAGGGCAAGGAAACAGTTATTGAAACAGGGGATTTTCGGTTGTTTGAAAGTTTGAAGGAAAAAACGACTTTAGATGAAGAATGGCAGCCGCCCACAGATGGTTCTGCGATCGAAGGTGATTTAGTTGAATTAACTGCTGTCTATTTAAGTCTAAAAGCTGACGATAAAGACTTGACACAATTTACTCCTGCTGAGATTGCTGAAATGACCAATAAAATGAAGCAAAATCTCAGCGATGAGCAAAGAAAATACTATCAACGCAGACTAATTAGCACCATCCAAAGCCAAGACTCAAATCCATATCGGTTCTATAAAGAGTGGTATCAGAATAGCCAAAATGCTGCGTTAGGTAAAAATGAGAAAGATAGGTTTGCGGTAACAATGAATGGATTAAGTACAGATAAAAAAGGGCAAGTGAGAAGATTTACAAAGCTGCTCGATTTTAATGGAATGTCCAGCGACAAAGCAATCTGGAATCTGGGAACAAGTCCTGGATTTAAAGAAGGAGATGCTGACCAAAAAAGTTTGGAGCGCTTCCATGCTGGTTGGTTGACATCCTTGAATGGTGCCGCAGAGGTACGGGTAAAGACAAGCACTGGAAACGGGAAAGTGCTCTACAGGAGGTTCTTACCAATTTACGAACAAGATGGATCAGGGAGGAAGCTCATACAAGTGAAGCAGCAGACTTGGGAAGTATTGGATTCCCAAGCAACGACTCCTTTCACAGATATGACTCGATATGAAGTGCCGACGGAAAAAAATATTTTTGAAAATCCGCTTGAGAGTGTGATGATAGACGCTGCCAGATATCATGACCTCACAGAACTTGCTACCTATGAGGTTAGTGATAATGAACATTTTGTGATGACCGATACAGATTTGAGTCTTGCTCAAGTTAGTCAGCTCCATGATGGTGTGAGGAGTATGCATCATATCCAACTCGGAGACAGGGAAGAAACTAGAACAAACTTATTTATGCAATCATGGGGAAATGATAATCAGCCACTTGTACGTAAAGGAGAGTGGGGATTTGACGTTGTCGGTCAAAGATTTGGTGAAGGAGATTTATTAGTCCAAGGCGGATTCGCCTTAGGTGACCATTGGCCAGCGGAACTTACCCGCCTGATTCCACCTGAGCTGCTTCAAGCATTCCACGAAAAGAATGAGGTCATGATTTTGAGAATTCCTAAAGATGTTGCGCCAAATAAGGCTCGAGATAGCATCAACAATGCTGCTGCGTTCATTGAAGAAAATAAGAGCTTTATTGCAGGCCTTCTGGTGGAAGCGGTAGCTGAAGCAATAGCTCAGCAGCTGATAAGTGAAAAGGTCTTACTTTCTTACGATGCTGGTGAAGATTTCATGACACGATATCCTTTGCGAGATCAAAAGTCTCGGCAAACAGTAACTGATTTAGCGAGCGGTAAAAAAGATGCAGGTGCCGTCATTTTTGACTCGGAGAATCCAGGAAGAGAGATCTCAAAACTCGCTTTGCACTTGCCGCTGTTTAGATTACCAAAACTCCTTCCCGGAATTCCAGAGTCTGAGTTAAAAAGAGAATACAGCTTATTTGATTTGATGGTTATCAGATCAGGTGCTGCCTATCTACTGCAATACGAAATGAAGAATAATGACAGTATAGGAAAATTAATTGAACAGCTGGTAGAGAAAAACGAGTTTGGGCAGCTAAAAAAGGATGCTGACGGCACTATGATTCTTTCCCAGGATGCACTTGTTCGCATGGCTTGGATGGCACGACCCGAGACTCAGTTGGCGAATAGAGCTAGGTTGGCTAAGTTTATGATCCAGGAAAAGTTGGAAGAAAATCCACTTTGGCAAAAAATGCAGGATAAGGTGAAAGTGCTTTCTGCGCTAGGAAAATTTGTCAGGCGTAGGAAAAATGAGGCAGACCAAACTCTAAAACCGGAAAAAGATGGCCACGTCCCATTGACCGCTGAAGCGACGAAAGAAGAAATTGCTGCACTGTTTACTGGTGAAGGAAAGAAACATATTCAATTGGCTAGTGAGGTTAACGCGGTTTTACAAGTTGAGAAAAATGCTAACGTATTACCAATTGTGACTTTGAAAAGAAATCAGAAACCCAAAGAGGATGAGAAGGCTTATTTTGGTCTAGCTAGGTTTACAGTGGACGCAGTAAACGCAATTGATCCAAAGGCACGGTTTACTACGGAAAATATCGGCTATTACACAGAGGCTGATGTAGTGAGTCGTGCTCGGGCTGGGGGAAGAGTGCTTGGATTCAATGTCGCGGATGTTCAGACAAGTAATCCAGATAGTGTCATGACAACTCAACTGTTTAAAACTGCACTAGATAAAGATGATATGAGCATATTAGTTAGTAAGAATGTAGGTGCAACTATTGCTCACGAAGCTGCGCATAATCAGGAAAGTAAATGGAGTGAAACCGGTAGAACAGATAACACAACTCACGACCTGACATTTAGGAGAATGGAGGAAGCGAACTTTAGAAAACTGACTAAAGCACTTTTTGACACGGACCAAACAGGTGTGGCGAAAATTCAAACAATGTGGCAAGATTTGAGATCACAATATGATGGGACTCAGATGGTAGCTGGAAATGAGTTTTACAAGAGGTTGTCACGATGAAAAGAATTTTAACGGCCTGCTTAGTAGCCATAGTTCTCAGTTATGTGTTCTATCAGAATGGGGCACTTTTAATTTTGGCGACTCTTTCATTAGACGCTGATGCCAAAAAAGTCCCAGCTGATCAAATAATTGCCGCACAGTCAACTCCAGAGAGTCTAAAGCCTCCGTTCAAAGACGGTACTTTTATAGGCAAAGTCACTAATGCGTATTATGGTGATTTTCAAGTTGCAGCGGTCATATCAAATGGGCTCATTGCAGACATTCAGTTTCTCAAATATCCAAATGATAGAACCAGGTCCACAGCGACAAATAAATTAGCGATGCCTAAGTTAAAAGCTGAGGCAATTCAATCTCAAAGTGCCAGAGTAGATATCGTGACAGGGGCAACTGATAGTAGTATTGCATTCATGCAGTCTCTTTACTCAGCGTTATCACAAGCAAAATAACATGAAACAAACTCGTTCACTGATGGGAATGCACATCACGATTGAAGTAGCTGACCAAGCAGTTTCTGAAAAAGATATTGATGACGTTTACGACTATTTTACCTATGTGGATCAGACATTTAGTACCTATAAAGAAAATAGTGAAATTTCCAAAATAAATCGCGGAGAATTAAAGAGAGAAGATTATAGTGATGATATGGACTTAATCTTCACGCTTTGTGAGCGGACAAAAAAAGAAACGAATGGATACTTTGATATCTCTCATGACGGGAAGTTAAATCCTTCAGGAATTGTCAAAGGCTGGTCAATTTTTAATGCAGCCCAGATTTTACAGGATAAGGGGTTTGAAAATTATTACGTAGATGCTGGTGGAGACGTTCAGGTGGCTGGTAAAAATAAGGACGGGGAATTTTGGAGAGTTGGAATTCAGAACCCATTTCAGAAACAGGGCATTGTAAAAGTTCTTCAGTTGAAAAATTGCGGCATTGCCACATCAGGTACTGCCCAGCGTGGCCAACACATTTATAATCCTCACTTTCCAGGTGCTCAGATAACGGATATTGTGAGTTTGACAGTAGTAGGCCCCAATGTCTACGAAGCCGATCGGTTTGCTACACCGGCTTTTGCGATGGGAAGAGCGGGTATTCAATTTATTGAGAAGTTGCCAGGTTTTGAAGGCTATCTGATTGATAAGGATGGTATCGCAACTCTGACTAGTGGATTTGAACAGTATCTTGTAACATGAAACACTCAACTCAGCTGTAATTCTTGGTAATATATTTGAATAATTTATGCAGTTAAAAAAAATTGTGGCTTCTGCTACGGTGATCACTTCGTTTGTGGGATACTCTGCTTATCAGCGAGTATTTGGAATGGTTGGAGATGATGTAACACTACAGACCACTACGGCGACTCCCTCGCCCGTTATTTCTCCGTTACCTGTAGAAACTGAAAAGAGGGAAGATTCGTCAGCAACTTCTCCGGCGGCTCTTCTGTTGGGTGAATCACCAAAACCAACTTCTTCACCCTCTTCCACACCTAAAGCCGCATCCTCAGCTTCATCTTCACCTAAACCGAGTTCCAGTCCAACCACATCTCCAAAGGCTGCTGTCAGTCCATCTCCGTCATCGACTCCAACTCCTTCACCATCACCTATTCCATCGCCTTCTCCAGTGCCTTCACCAACGCCTCTTTCAAAATACAAAGATGGTCAATTTACTGGTGTGGCGGCTGACGCTTTCTATGGCTTTATCCAAGTAGAAGCTACAATTACCAATGGCAAAATTACAAATGTTGTCTTTTTGCAGGCTCCAAATGATCGAAGTCGTTCAATTGCTATTAATAACCATGCTGACCCAATTTTGGCTCAAGAGGCGATTACCGCCCAAAGTGCTCAAGTAGATGTGGTTTCAGGTGCAACCGACTCTAGTCAAGCTTTTATTATTTCAATGCAGTCAGCACTAGATCAGGCAAAGAATTAATATGAAATATATCGATAATCTTTTGGACCAAGTTACGATGTATCGGTTGATTCTGTATTACCTGATTTTTCTCGTAATGATCGCGCTGGTGTTTAGCTTGCTTGGCGCTCTCTCATTTTCACCAATTTCGCTGATCATTTCTGTGGCCTTAATCACGGGCATTTGTTGGATTACCAACTTTCTATTTTCTAAAGCATACGATGCACCAACAAATGTCGAATCGGTTTATATCTCTGCACTCATTTTGATACTCATCTTACAGCCCATTCAATCAGTTGCCGATTTGCCATTGATTATCTTTGCGAGTGTTCTGACGATGGCGACGAAGTATATTTTGGCCCTTCATAAAAAACATCTTTTTAACCCAGTGGCAATTGCCATTGTTCTGACCGCAGTTGGTTTTGGTGGATCTGCTTCTTGGTGGATTGGCACAGCCATTATGTTACCGGCCTCCTTATTGGGTATTCTGATTGTTCGCAAAATTCGAAGATTTGACTTAGTCTTTTACTTTTTCTTCACGGCAGCGGTAGCAATCTTAGGTATGAGGATGATTCAGGGCGGGAATGTGCTGACGGCGATTAGGCAGGTTGCGCTTTCCTCGCCAATTTTCTTCTTCGCATTTATCATGTTAACTGAACCGCTTACTACGCCACCCACGAAAAAATTGCAAATTCTATATGGTGCAGTTGTTGGAGTTCTTTTTTCACCACAGCTTCACATCGGTTCTTTTTACACTACGCCAGAAATTGCATTGGTCTTGGGGAATATTTTTTCCTATGCTGTCAGTCCCAAATATAAAATCATGAGTACTGTCAAAGAGAAAATTCAAACAGCTCCGAACATGATGGATTTTGTTTTTGCTCCTGAACAAAAATTGTCATTTACTCCAGGTCAATATATGGAGTGGACACTGCCGCACAAGCATCCAGACAGCAGAGGAAATAGAAGATATTTAACAATCGCTTCATCCCCAACAGAAGACACAGTTCGTTTAGGTGTCAAATTTTATCCTCAGGGAAGCAGTTTTAAAAAAGCGCTGGCTGAGATTGATCATCAAACTCCAATGGTTGGTGCCCAGCTCAGTGGTGATTTCACTATGCCCAAAGATGTCAATCAGAAGCTGGTTTTCATCGCTGGTGGCATCGGGGTGACGCCTTTTAGAAGCATGCTTAAATTTTTAGTTGATACCAAACAGAGTAGACCAATTGTGCTTTTTTATGCAAATAAAACCGCAGATGAGATTGTGTATGTTGATGTATTTAATGATGCCCTGACGCAGCTAGGCATAAAAACAGTCTATACTTTGACGGATAAAGATCACTTACCTCCAGATTGGCACGGACGAGTAGGCAGAATTGATGCGCAAATGATGAGTGAAGAGGTGCCAGATTTTATGGAACGGATCTTCTACCTCTCTGGCCCACACCAGATGGTCACAGCTTATGAGGAGACCTTAAAAGCCATGGGGGTGCCAGTCAAACAAATTAAAATAGACTACTTCCCGGGCTTTGCTTAAAGCGCCAAAATTCTCCTTATTCAAAAAAGTAATCTCTGTTACAATTTGAGAATGCTAAACTTCAATTCCACCATGATTGGTTCCATGCAGCCTCAAGTAATGGCTGAATTTTACAAGAAAGTATTTGGGAGGCCAGCAGATATGGTTGATGGTGATTGGCATGGCTGGAAAGTTGGAGATAGCTTTTTGAGTATCGGTGATCACTCAGAAATTAAGACCACCTCAAAAGAACCTCAAAGAATTATTTTGAATTTTGAAACCAAAGAGGTAGCTGAAGAATTTGCTCGCATAAAAGCTGCCGGTGCTAAAGTAGTGAAGGAACCCTATGACATGGGTGGGATGACGATTGCAACATTGGCTGACCCAGATGGAAACTACTTCCAGTTAATGACTCCGTGGGAGCCTGAGAAGTAATTTACATTGCTTTCAACTTGTTAGCTGTCAGACTATACTCACACAATGAAATCACGCAGCATTTTATCTCTTGAAGTTGTGATTCCTGTTTTTGTCCTCTTAGGTTTAGTTCTTGCTAGTGTTCTCTATCTAGTCGGTAACCACTCCGGGGCAAATCTTACCTTAGCTGTTATTTTGTTTTTAGGTTCTCTTCCATTCATTAAAGATATGTTGATTAGTGTGTTCCACCGAGATTTTGGTATCGACTTGATTGCTGCGGTAGGAATTTTGTCCAGTTTGATTATTGGAGAGTATTTAGCCGGCTGTGTAATCCTGTTAATGTTGTCAGGCGGTAAAGCTCTTGAAGTCTACGCATTGAGTCGAGCCAGAAAAGAGCTATCAGAACTGCTTTCTAGAGCTCCAACGAAGGCTCACCGAAAAGTTGGTGAAAAAATTGAGGACATCCCAGTGGATGACGTCGTTATAAATGACATTGTCGTCGTCAAGCCAGGAGAAATCTTACCAGTTGATGGAATCGTCCTCAGCGGGAAATCAATGGTCGATGAGGCAGCTTTAACAGGTGAGTCATTGCCTGTTGAAAAAGCCGAGCACATGCACGTGATGAGTGGCAGTATGAACATGGATGGTGTTTTGGAGATAAAAGCACTCAAATCAAGTAGTGAGAGTCGTTACGCGCAAATCGTAAAGCTTGTCAGAACAGCTGAGGAACAGAAAGCACCTTTTGTACGCCTTGCGGATCGTTACAGTGTTTGGTTTACTGGAATTGCTTTTTTCTTGGCAGGTTCTGCTTGGCTTTTTTCTCATGATCCCGCTCGAGCGTTAGCGGTATTAGTGGTGGCCACACCTTGTCCACTGATTTTAGCTGCCCCAATTGCGTTTGCGTCAGGAATTAGCCGGGCCGCTAAACGGGGAATCATCATTAAATATGGTGATGCGATGGAAAAGTTGGCAGAGGCGAAAAGTATTTTATTTGACAAAACTGGCACTCTAACTCTTGGAGTTCCCAAAGTGGTGAAAGTTATTTCGCTTGGGAAACAGAGCGAGAAAGAGATTTTACAAATTGCAGCTTCTTTGGATCAACTATCTGTGCACATCTTGGCTCAGTCGCTCGTAGGTCATGCCAGAGGCTTAAAGATTCATTTCAGTTATCCAGACCTATTCGAAGAGCACTTGGGGTATGGCGTACAGGGGAAAATTGACGGAGAGCTGTACCTTTTAGGCAAGCAATCATTTCTAGCAGAGAATGGCATTAAGTTACCTGTTCAGTTGAAAAAAGCGCATGAGGAGATTCAGACAACTGGTGTGATTGCGGTTTATTTAGCGACTAAAAAAGAGACAATTGGGGTTATTCACTTTGCTGATGAAATTCGAAAAGACATGAAAGCTCAGTTTAAGATTTTGTCTTCGATGGTGCCGGAAATAACGATGGTGACGGGAGACAAAAAAGTGGTAGCGCACTCGATTGCAGCAGAAATTGGTATTACTCACGTCATGGCAGAATGCTTGCCTGAGGATAAGTTAAAAGAGGTTAAGCGGCTGCAGAAAATATCTTCTCCAGTGGTCATGGTGGGAGATGGTATCAATGATGCTCCTGCTCTTGCCGCTGCAGATGTGGGTATTGCGATCGGCAGTGGTAGCTCAACGGCTGCTCATGAAGCAGGTGACATTATTATTACTGTTGATGCCTTCGACCGGGTAATTGAAGTTTTTCAAATTAGTAAACGCGTGCTCTATATTGCCAAGCAGTGTATATTTGTGGGCATAGGCTTGAGTATTCTACTCATGATTGTTGCTGCATTTGGTTACATTAAGCCGGTGATCGGTGCTGCGCTTCAAGAAGTAATTGACGTGATCGTGATCCTGAATGCGCTTAGAGTACACACGAGAAAGAAGGGAGCATGAAAGAAGAGTCTTCCATGAAACAACAGTTCTTAGGAACTGCCTATCGGATTATGTTGAAGCCAGTTTTCTTCCTATGTGATCCGGAACAAGTCCATAATTTCATGACAGATATGGGTAGCTTACTGGGCAAGTCTTTTCTGACTAGACAACTTATTAAGGTCCTTTTTTATGTTGGAGACAGATCGTTAGGGAAGAAGATTGATGGGATCTTTTTTCCAAATCCTGTAGGGTTAGCGGCGGGTTTTGATTATGAGGCCAAGTTGTTGCAGATTCTGCCAGAAGTTGGTTTTGGGTTCATGACAGTCGGAACGGTAACTTTTCAGCCGTATGAAGGGAACCCAACTCCAAGGCTCCAACGCTTTCCTAAATCAAAATCGCTCTTAATTAATAAAGGTTTTAAAAGTCCTGGTGCCTTTGCAATTATTGAGAAATTGTCAGGAAGAATTTACGAAGCTCCATTTGGAATTAGTGTTGGCAGTACGAATACTTTCTTTAAGTCTCAAGCGGATCAGATAAAAGATATTAAAAAAACATTTCGACTTTTTGAAAAATCGACAGTTACGCATTCGTATTATGAGTTGAATATTAGCTGTCCTAACACAAAGGGCGGTCAACCATTTACGACACCCGAGAGACTAGAAGATCTACTGAGTCATGTCGACTTGCTTCGAATTACCAAGCCAATTTATATCAAGATGCCAATTGATCTGGGTGAAAAAGAGACACTTCGATTATTAAAAGTGGCTGACAAGCATCAAGTTCAAGGTGTCATATTTGGTAACCTGACAAAGGATAAAAAGAATCCGGACATCGTGGAAGAAGATAGGCAAAAATGGATGGTTTCTGCCGGAAACCTGAGTGGTAAACCTACATGGAATCGTTCCAACACTTTGATTGCTCTCACCAAGAAGAACTTTGGAAAGCGCTTTACAATTATCGGTACAGGTGGGGTCTTTTCTCCAGAAGATGCCAAACGGAAACTTGCTTTGGGTGCTGACTTGGTTCAGCTTATTACCGGCATGATTTTTCAAGGCCCGCAGCTGATTGGAGAGATCAACTCCGCTTTAATGAAATCAGAAAAGTAAGAAGCTACTCAGCAACTTTTTTCAAACCTGGCAGATTTACAATTTCAATGAGTCTGTCTTTGCGACCAATGAAACCAGCTTTTTCCAGTTTCTTCATTTGAATACTGACATTTTCTCT
This sequence comes from uncultured Pseudomonadales bacterium, assembly GCA_964574595.1. Classification (GTDB taxonomy): domain Bacteria; phylum Patescibacteriota; class Microgenomatia; order UBA1400; family PJMF01; genus CAZNOF01. Next base: position 163,144 of record CAZNOF010000002.1, read on the forward strand.
GGTTAATCCAAGCCATTCGGAAATATCTTGATGAGTAATTGATAGTTGGATCACTGGTTTTTCACCTACAGAACCTAGATGCTTCACAAAATATAATAGTAAGCTAGCGACACGTTCATATGCTGGCTCGGATGAGTCCTGTCTAATTCTGAAGACTAATCCATCTAAACCTTTTAAAGTTTGAAGCAAGAAATGATAAGAAACTTCAGCCGTGGATTGGAGATACTCAATAAATTGAGCACGAGGGATTCTATAAACTTCTGTGTCAGTTAGTGTTTCAAACTCATAGGTTGCTCTAGTATCAATAAGTGATAAAAGCGAAACGCATGAACCCTCAAATAGAACGTGAATCGTGACTGAGTCACCAGACAGAGTGGTTTGACTTACTTTAATGCAACCGCTTTTGATCATTAAAAATGAATCAGGAGTTTTTTGAAGCCGAAATAAAAATTCACCGGGAGGGTACGCAACTAAGGGGAATTGTTTTACAAATGATTGAAGATGGTTAGCTGTCGGCATGTTTGTAATCTCGATTACTGTAAATAAACCGAATACCAGGTTACACTCTAACAATTAAGAGCTGGGGCGTCGGAGATTTGTCAATTATAAACCCATTTCTCAAATATATGCAGATGTGATGCCGGAGGCAAGTATGAAAACAGTTCTTTCTTTACTCATCGTGATTTTCACTTTTTTGGGAATCTTAGACGCAAGCTACGTTACGTGGAGTCGATTTTCTGGAGAGCTACCTCCATGCAAACCCCCATTTGCTTGTGAAACTGTCTTAAATAGTAGTTGGTCTAAGATTGGTCCGGTGCCACTATCAGTATTAGGAATTTTGTTTTATTCCACCTTTTTCTTAACAGCCGCAGCTTCAGTCTTAGAGGTGAAAGGCATAAGATTCAGACAGTTCTCAATACCGCTACCTAGCCTCATCTTTATGTTAGGTTGTTTTGGAGCTGGTTTTTCACTGTATCTTGTCTTGATTATGGGTGTGATTTTAAAAGCTTGGTGCCTTTATTGCTTACTTTCAGCGCTTAATTGTGGGATAGTGTTCTTGATGAGCTGTGGAGTTTGGCGAAAATCAGGTTTCCCAACTCTATTAAGAAAGGAATCAGATGCGCTGCACATTTAAAGTTTCAATAGTAGGAGTTGGTAAGGTAGGGGCGACTGCTGCTTATGCCTTGTTATTAGATGGCTCAGTTACCGACCTCGTATTAGTTGCTCACGACGTGGAAAAGGCGAGTGGGGAAAAGGATGACTTAGAGCAATGTCTGCCCTTTCTGCAGCATACGAATGTGAGTGTCACTGACGATTACAGCCAAATTGGTGGTTCTGAACTGACTATTGTAACCGCAGGTGCTGCTCAGTTGCCAGGTGAGGACCGGTTAAGTTTATTACAAAAAAATCTCAAATTGTTCTCAGAAATCATTCCTAAGATCAAAGAAGCTAATCCTCGGGGTGTCATTTTAATTGTGACAAATCCGGTGGATATTTTGACCTATCATTGCTACCAAATTGCCGACTTCAAACCGGGTCAAGTTTTCGGAAGTGGGACGGTGTTAGATACCGCTCGATTTAGAGAAGAACTGTCAAAGTTATTTGGAGTAAATCCGAGAAGTATTCATGGGTACGTTTTGGGTGAGCATGGGGATAGTTCATTTCCCTTACTTTCGTCGGCCAATATTGGTGGACAGTTGTTAAGCTCTTTCCCAGAATATTCTGAGAAAAATGTAAACGACGCCTACTTGAGAGCTAAGAACGCTGCCTATCGAATAATTCAGTCGAAAGGTGCGACCTATTACGCAATTGCCACCGTCATAATGAGTATTGTCAAAAGTATCTATGCTGATTCCAAAACAGTGCTGCCCGTTTCTGTCCCACTCCATAATTACTATGGTCAATCAGATGTCTCGCTCAGCGTACCGTGCATCGTAGGA
>CAZNOF010000003.1:0-78707 GCA_964574595.1 uncultured Pseudomonadales bacterium
GGTTAGAGCGCCACACTCATAACGTGGAGGTTGGGAGTTCGAGTCTCCCCCTTGACACTCATCTGTTTTCCTGAAGAATGATACAGGCATGAGACAATTAAAACCTCAAGAAAACAAGCAACAATACTGGCCTTTTGTCATATATTTCTTGATAAACATTTTTCTCCGTTTTTGGAACTTTCAACACACCCTCTACTTTATTTACGACCAAGGTCGAGATGCATGGGTTTTGGACCGAATTGCCCAAGGTCATCCAGTCTTAGTTGGCCCAACCAGCGGATTAAGTGGGTTCTTCTTAGGACCACTCTGGTATTACATGGGACTACCTGGGTATTTTTTATCTAGAGGAAATCCATATGGAATTTGCTTGTGGTACATGGCTATTTCCTGCGCAGCAATTCCTTTGTTCTGGTATTTAAGTCATCGACTCTTTCAGAAAAAATTCTGGGCAATGTTGTGTGCGTATTTCTTGTCAATTATCCCCGGTGCTCTCAGTGCCAGTCTAATGATCTGGAATCCACTTTTGTCAGTGCCGCTGATTTTAGGCTCCTTGCTAAGTCTATGGAAAAGCCGCCAAGAAAATTCCAGAAAGTGGTTGGCTCTGGGTTTCTTCTGTTTAGCCTTAACATTACAAAGTGAGTTTGCCTACGCCATCTTTTTAATCGTGCCACTATTCTTATTGATCCCCTGGATTCGACAGAAATTTGATTGGCGAGATTATGCAGCAGTAATAGTAGCGAGTGGTTTAACTTTTCTGCCACAACTCCTGTTTGAGCTTCGCAATAAATTCATCATGACGACCTCGTTGCTCAAGGGTTTCCAAGACACTTCAAGAACCGTCAGTTGGGCACTCCAACTTCATCAGCGACCCACCCAGCTTTGGGAAACCACCAAACAGGTTTTGGTTGGCGGTAGTAACGTGGCACCATATCTTTTCCCATTGATGGCACTTTTTGCTTTGATTGGTGTCTACTTTGCGATCAGGGAAAAGAATCAGCAAACTGGATTTTTGTGGAGATTGATCGCCCTATTTGGCTTGCTACCATATCCCTTTTACATGGTCTGGCGAGGAAATAATGGCAACTTCTTTTGGTACTACTTAACCTGTCAATTTGTCTTCGTGATTCCCCTAATGTGTTATGGATTTTTTAAGCTAATTGAGGCAGTCAAAAGCAAACAAAAACTGACCACTTTTGTGCTGAGTTTAGTTGTCTTTATCTCACTGAATTTGGTGGCCGTTTCTTGGCTCAATTGGTATCAAAATAACTGGAAAAGTGATGCGCAAGCCAACTTGCACTCGATGTTAACTGCTGTAGCTAGAGTCTATGAAGTTCAAGCCCAAGCCAAGAGAGAACCATTTGTCGTCACCACTTTTACAGCCAATACCTACACCGAGCAGTATGACTACTTGTTCCATTGGTACGCTAAAGCGCATAATTTACAGGAACCTACCACTGTCCGCCAGCCTGCTGATCAGTATTGGTACTTATTCATTGAAACTGGCGAGCATACCGAAGTAAAAATCTTAGATGACTGGTATAAAAAAGCGACTGAAGGTGGTAAACAAATTACATCAGAAAAAATTGGCATATTCCAATTAGAAGAATGGACAAAATAATATGAAACTGGGTTTTCTGGATTTTACTAAAAAAGAACTTGCCATCTTGCTGGGTTTGTTTGTGGTTGCCATTGTGGTTCGATTTTTGGTCATCAAAGATAACTCCATTTTCTTCTTTTTCGATCAATCACGTGATGCCACTGCCGCCTACCAAATTACCCATGGTCATCCAATTAAACTGCAAGGTCCATCTGCCAGTGGAACCGCTGACAGCGTCTATCATGGTGTGCTCTACTATTACCTGCTAGCACCAGCTTATTTCATTGGCCACGGCAATCCTTTTTACGCGAGTTTGTGGTTGGGCATTTTTACGAGTTTGACGATTTTCCCACTCTTTTTACTGGCCAAGAATATGACCGGTTCCGCCAAAATTGGCTATCTGGCTGCTGGCATTTTTGCGCTGTCTTTTGAGGCGGCTCAAATGGGAACTTGGCTATCTAATCCGGGCTTTGCCGTATTTACCTTGACCTGTTTTTATTTTTTTGTATGGCGGATTTTTTATCAGAAGCGGGCTACCGAATTACCTTGGCTGGCACTCTTTTTAGGATTAAGTAATCAATCAATTATTTACTCTGCGTATTTATTTGTAGTTCTCGGTTTGATCTACTTCTTTAATCAAAACAAACAAGTTGGTGAAAAAGCTGTTTCATTTTCAATGAAGCAACTCGTCATTTCCGCGATTGTCTATGTTGTATCAATTAGTTCGATGATTGCCAATCAAGCATTACTCTATAAAAATGGCTTGTTTAATCCTTTTAAAACGTTGACTGGCATTAACGATTTAGGCAAAATGCCAGTACTTCAATTAATTGAACAGATTTTCAATCTCTACCAAAAAAATATTCAGTATGTGTTTTTTCCAAACTCAGTGGTCTTATCAATACTCGTGTGTGTGGTCTTTTTTATGATTCTGAAAAAGTATCCTGGCTCGATTCGCCAATTTTTATTGATTTGGTTACTCGCACCATTGGCACTGCTGCTTGTCGTCTTTAGAAACGGCTATCATGTCATGATTGGCAGCTCCCCAGCATTTTTTCTGCTTATTTCATTGGCCATTTTTAAAATTCAAGAAATGAAGTTGGGCAAGATTGTGGCAGGTGGATTGTTACTTTTAATGCTAGCCACTCAGATCATGGCGGGAAAACAAATGCTGGCCAAACGCCAAGAACTCGCCGGTCTGCAAGAAGGCACTTTCCTGAAAGATGAGATGGCGTTAATTGACGCGAGTTATCAAAAAGCGGCTGGTAAACCATTCTCTATTTCCACTCTGACCGTCCCTTATGGATATAACACCACCTGGGCTTACCTGTACCACTGGTATGGTCAGGACAAGTATGGTTACCTGCCAACATACACTGGCTCTACCCAAGCCGGAATTATCGGCAACGAGTTCTTAACTGAAGTCGACAAAGCCGAACCAATTCACTTCTCCATCCAAGAGCCAACTCAGGGGATTCCAGATTACTTCGTCAATAAATTCGGTGGTGACCAGGAACACATCGCCGGCCCAACCACCAGTGAAGAACTCTTTGGGACATTGCGATTACAGGTACGCGATAAAGGACCAGTGGTCAGTCCGAGTCCCGAGGTGAAGAAGTAGCCGAAATTGTTTTAAGTCTCATTAATGCTAAGAATGCATAGCCGATATTTTGGTAGGCCCTGTTTGCAACTCGGCTGGCTTCCTTGCCACTTATTCCATGTCTATAGAGAAGTGACTGCATTACTGATTTTTCTTCGTCATCTAAAAGTGACATATTTAAAATGGCAGCCGTATACTTTTGCCATAATTCATCATCTTCTGGGTTTTCATTTAACAACAACATGAATTGAATGGTTTCTTGAATCAAGTGTAAATATTTTTCTCGGTTTTGCAAAATAAGAACTACTTGCTCTGGGGTGTGGCGCACTTTTAGTAACTCGGCGGCATCTTTTAAAAGTAATAGGTCTGGCTCAGATAATCTTTTTACTCCCGCTCCCATTCCATCGGCCAGTGAGATCAGGTGCAGATCGCTCAACGTTTTAATCGTTGTCCGACCCAGCCCCGTTTCTCTCATTGCATCGGACATCGTGTAGATCAGATCTGGAGTTTGTGTAGATTGCTCGTTCATGAGTGAGGCTCATTTTATCATCTTGCTCTCGCCATTCTGCCGCGTAACGTAACCCGTAGTTACGTTTTCAAGTAGATCTGGGAGAGTGGACGTAACTGGCAGTTACGTTACGTCAAAAAAAACGTTAATCCCCCTCACAACCAAAAACTCCCCTGCATTTCTGCAGAGGAGTCTTCATTTCAAATGTTTCGACCGCGGTCGATTCACTCAGGTTACATCATTCCACCCATACCGCCCATGTCTCCACCGGCTGGAGCTGCATCTTTCTTCTCTGGGATATCAGTGATCAAACACTCAGTGGTTAAGATCATTGAAGCCACAGAAGCGGCGTTGGTTAAGGCAGAAATTGCTACTTTAGCTGGTTCAATTACACCAGCAGCCAACATATCTTCAAATTCATTGGTGACAGCATTGAAACCATAGTTGGCACTCTTGTTTTCCAAGACTTTGTTAACAACCCAACCGGCGTCAGCACCTGAGTTGGTAGCCAGTAATCGTAATGGTTCTTCCAAGATAGAAGCCACCAGCATCACACCTGATTTTTCATCGGCAATAGTTGTTTCTTCTTCTAACTTAGCGAGCACTTTTTTAGCTCTCAATAAAACCACACCACCACCTGGGATGATGCCTTCTTCAATAGCGGCCTTGGTTGCTTCTTTAGCATCCTTGACGCGCTCTTGAAGATCTTTCATCTCCACTTCAGTGGCAGCACCAACTTGAATGACGGCTACGCCACCACTCAATTTAGCTTTGCGCTCTAAAAGTTTTTCGGTATCGAACTTAGAAGTTGAGGCTTCGATTTCTTTGTCGATTTGAGCAATCCGACCAGAAATATCCATCTTCTTGCCTTTGCCACCCACAATTCTGGTGGAATCTTTGGTTGAGCGGACAGAATCGGCTCGACCTAAATCATCTGGAGTAGCAGACTTGAGGTCATGACCAGTTTCGGCAGAAATTAAAGTTGCGCCAGTCAAGACAGCGATGTCTTGTAACATGGCTTTGCGTCGGTCACCAAAGCCTGGAGCTTTAACAGCCAAGACATTGAAACTACCGCGTAACTTGTTCAGCACTAAGGTGGTTAATGCCTCACCATCAATCTCTTCGGCAATAATCACGAAACTCTTAGTAATGGCTAATAATTTCTCTAACAAAGGCAATAAGTCTTGAATAGAAGAAATCTTTTGGTCAGTCACCAAAATGTATGGACTCTCAATGACAGTTTCCATGGCATCTGGGTTGGTGACGAAGTATGCAGAGGCATAGCCCTTGTCAAACTCCATACCGTCTTTGTGATCAATCGTGATCTCAAAGCCTTTACCCTCTTCAACTTCTACCACGCCATCTTTACCAACTAATTTCAACGCTTCAGCCACTTTTTTACCAACCATTGGGTTTTGAGCGGAAATGGTGGCGACTTTTTCCCAATCAGATTCTTTGACTGGTTTTGCCAAGCGACGAACTTCTGCTACCACGGCTTCTACAGCCTTATCGATACCACGTTTCATAATCATTGGATTAGTACCAGCAGTGACGTATTTCATTCCTTTTACAGCCAACTGTTGGGCTAAAAGTGTAGCAGTGGTTGTACCATCACCAGCTGCGTCATTGGTTTTAGAAGCAGCCTCTTTGACGAGCTGAGCACCCATGTTTTCAAATGGGTCTTCTAATTTAATTTCGCGAGCCACAGACACACCATCGTGTAAGACGGTTGGAGCGCCCCAGGATTTATCGATCGCCACATTGCGACCTTTAGGTCCTAAAGTCACTGTGACTGCTGCGGCCAATTTGTTAATACCAATTAACATTTTTTGTCGAGCTGTATCATTAAAAGCAAGTTGTTTTGCTGCCATATGTTCCTCCTAAGAAATCAAGTAATAATTTATTTAACGATTGCTAATAAGTCTTCAAATTTTAAAAATTGATACTCAACGTCGCCAATCTTGACGTCGTTGCCACCCCATTTTTTGTAGATGACTTTGTCATTCTTTTTGACTGGAGATTCAATTTTTTGACCATCTTCCATAATGGCTGGACCAACGGCTAAGACAGTACCGTGTTGAGGTTTTTCAGAGTCGTTTTGAGGTAAGTAGATGCCTGAGGCGGTCTGCTTTTGGCTTTCGGCTGGTTGCACCAACACATATCCAGCTAAAGGCTGTAACTGAGAAACGGTTAAAGTTCCTGTCATAAGGATCCTCCTAAAATAATTGTTTAGAAAATAACTCAATTTTGAGTTAGCAGATAATATACTCAACTGCTAATTTAAAGTCAAGCGTCTCAAGCGAGTCTAGCACATTCGGGGAAATTATGTGTGAGCAGGAACCATGTTTGGGATGTTTTGTTGGATGACAGAGACGTCTTCTTTTAAGACAGTTTCTTCTTTTCCTTGGGCATCGATCAGTTTAATCTCAGACAGTAAGAAACCTTGGCAATCTAAGCCACGATTTTTAAAGTGTTGATTCAGGTCGTCTTTGACGATCTGCTCAACTTGACTGCGATTTTGTTTGATTTGATCTAAGGTTAGTTCGGAGAAAACGGCAGAAATGCGACTGCGAGAGAAAGGTCTGACCACTTTTGAAACCAGGTTTTCACCTAGGTTTTCCCATAATTCTGGTGCATTGTGTCGGTCAATTCTAAAGAGAATCGAGCCTTCAATGGAAATATCTTTTTTATCTTTGGTGGTGGTGATGATTGGTTGGTCGCCGAGGGCTTCTTTGTTCATGGAGAAGTCAAAATCGCGACGAATTGAGTACTCTAAAATTTGAGCATTAAATAACTTGGCAACTTGCCAAAATGGAATTTTTAAGTGTAAGCCTGGACCCCAGACGCGTGGTAAAACACCGCGACCGCGATCATAAATACAAGCAACATGTCCTGGCGGGACGGAGATGAAAAATCCGCCGACAACTTCATCGACTAAAAAAGAAACGACTAATCTGTCAAATTCCATAAAATACCTTCGCTCACCAGAGATGGATGCTGCCACTCAAACTCCGTAAGCCTAGACCTATATTGTACCTTTAAAAGAATAAAAGGTGAAGATGGAGGACATTACTTGGTAGTGACAACCATTCCCGGCGCATTTGGATGAGCTGCTTGCTCGGCTTCCGCGGCCTTTTCAGCCATTTTGACTGAGTAATCTTCAAATCTACGCTTCACGTATTTGTATATTTGTAACACAAAAGTAATGATCAAGGTTGTAATAATAAATACTTTTTTACCTGCCGGCAGGTTCAAAAAGATAATGAAAGAAACCAGAGGTAGAACGAGTTGTAAACGAACTACTTCCCCCTTCATTGGCGGGTATGGAGAAGTCAAAATGCCCGTTGTTTCTACCACAAATACCATCAATGACTGAATAATATTTAAGGTCAAATTAGGCTTAGAGAGATCAAACATGTTCCAAAAATTCAAATTAAATGGCAATTGCACATGAGGAATAAATGGATAAATCAAGTGAATATCCTGTCCTTCAAGGCCTGTTGCAAACATTTTCCACAGCATCAAAGTGATAGCTGTTTGGATAAATAGCGAAAATCCCTCAGCAAAAACGACTTTTGGGTTGTGTTTGAAAAGCTTTTTCCGCTCTTCTCGTTGTTTAATAGGATCAGCAGAATAAAGGGCATCTATCTCGAGGAATTTTTGATTTAAAGCTCGGCGCTCTTCGGCACTTTTATCTTCAGAAAGAGACATTGGTAGTAACAAAATGCGAATCACGATGGTCAATAAAATAACGGCCACACCCATATCTGGATGACCGTGAGTCACTAAACCGTCTAACCAATAAAAAAACACCAACACATTCAAAAAAGGTTGGTAAATGACGGTAATAAAAAGATCAACGAAAATCATATTGTTTCGTGCAACATGGAATGGACGACTGTCACCATGGCTTGCAAATGTTTACTATACTCCATTAACAACGCGACCGACTCTTTATCCAAACCATCATCATCCATATCGAGTGGCAAGTGATGCACAAACTCTTCAAGCAGCTGATGTAACGTCATTTCATGTTCAGTCAGCCAAGCTTCTTTTTTGGGTTTGGCGTACTCACTGACTTGAATCAGCTGATCAGTAATTCCTTGCAGTTGATGAATTTTGGTGAATAGATCAATCTTGAGTGGAACGTGACCAACTTCATCTTTATAGAATTGCTGCGGCAAATAATTCATACCTGTAATGATTATAGCTTATAATACCCAGTAATGAATGATTACATCCTAGCCATAGATACTTCGTGCGACGATAGCTCAGCCGCGGTTTTGCGTGGCCTGGAGGTCATTTCCAATGTCATTTCTACTCAATCTCATGTGCAATACGGTGGAGTATTTCCGACCGTGGCAAAACAGGAACACCTTAAAAACACTCGGCCCACGATTGAGAAAGCGCTGACGGAGGCTGGAATTAAATTTTCTGATTTGGCCGCGATTGCTGTGACTCAAGGTCCCGGTTTAGCACCCTCTTTGGAAGTGGGGGTCACGGTCGCCAAGGAGCTCGCACTTGAGCATCAACTGCCTCTGATTGCGGTCAATCATATTGAGGGTCACGCCTTGTCCCCATTGGCCAAACCTCCTGGAGATTCCCCGGCAGTTGATCAATTTTTTGATCTGCCAGTAGAAGAGCTCAACTTCCCAATTCTATCCATCGTCATTTCTGGCGGCCATTCTGATTTTATTTTGATTGAAAAAATTGGCCAATATCAGCGGCTCGGGTTTACGGTCGATGACGCAGCAGGTGAAGCACTCGATAAATTTGGCCGCCTATTAGACCTGCCATATCCAGCTGGGGCAGAAATTGAAAAATTGGCAAAAACTGGCAATCCTCACAAATATGCTTTTCCATTACCGATGACCACCAGTGGTAACTTTAATCTCAGCTTTGCGGGTATGAAAACCTCTGCTAAAAACATGATCACCAAGATGATTACTGATCACCCACTTACAGATCAAGAAAAGATTGACTTATGCGCTTCTTTTCAATATTCTGTTTTCCGTGCGATCACCTACAAATTGCAAAAAATTCAGTCTGAATATAACTTCCTAACGATTTTCTTAGGCGGCGGTGTGGCCAGCAATCAAGCTTTGCGAGAAGCAATTCAGACCGCAACCGGCGTTCCCCTGTACGTGCCGTACTCAAAAAAACTGTGTCAAGATAATGCCGCCATGATTGGCTTAGTGGCAAACTTTAAATTCCAGCGTGGTGAAGTTTTCAAGACAACACAAGAGATTGAAAAAATCGAGCGATTACCTAACTGGAAAATTGATCAAAGTAACTAATCCCGCTTACAGCCCTATTGGCCGTACACTTCTGTAACATATTACCTCTTATGGGATACCAGTGATATACTTTGGGCGTTATTCCCTCTTTATAACAAAGGGTCGGATGACAGAACCTTAATACCTCTCCAACTTATGAATAGGGGTTTGGTAAAGCGAAATCCTTTCGCTCTCAAACGAACTATTCAGAAGCTATAGGAGAACAAAATGGCTACATTGCTTGAGATCACCCATGTGACCCGCGATAAGTTGGTTAACAACAACTTCAGTTTGACCGGAAACGAACGATATGAGGCGCTGATGGCGAAAGTGACTGACCCGCGACTGGCCTCTGCTCTCGAAACATTGTGGAGCAACTACTGTTTTGCCACTCAGAGCCACCATGTCGTTTTGCGCCGCAAGCTGCCGTTTGCTGAAGCCGTGCTCGTTAAAGAGTATGACAAACTGCGGGCGACGGACACCGGCTTCTTGGCCGGCGAGGTCCATATCAACTTGATGGTGGAAGACGGCGTGCTGCTGGAGATTTTCTACACCGGCAGCCCACATTTGCCAGAAACGGCCAGACTGTCGTACTCATTGAACGGCAATCGATATACTGAGTGGGAGGAAGTCCTCGCCACACTCAAATCGGTGGATTATGCCCAAGCTCGCTTCCCCAAGGGCTATGCCCGTTATCAGAAGGCGCAGAAGCTCCCCGTTTGGCTTCGTCCGTACCTTGCCTAATCTCACGCGCAGCAGCTTTCTAACGAGCCGCTGACATGTAACCAAAAACCCTTTCCGATCTACATCGGGAGGGGTTTTTTATTGCTTATTTGATATAATTCGGTTGATTATTCAATCTCAATTGTTGAGGTTAAATAATTGAACCTTAAAATCTGGGCTATATATGGAGGAAACGACAATGCCTGGAATGCTTACGATTCTCGAAACCGGAACATTTGTCCGCAACCATTTTTCAGAAATGACATCACCGCTTTACGAAGCGCTGTTAGAAATCATCCTTGACCCTCGTCTCTACAATTCTTTTCAGATTTTGTGGAGCCGATATTGTCAGTTAAAGGATGGCCGAAAACTGGTGCCCCTTGATGAACTGATCAATATTATCGAGTACAAAGAGCTAAAGCTCCTCGATACCGGTATGCTGGCCGGCGAGATGCACATTGATCTGATGATGGAAGAGGGGGTGCATTTTGAAGTTTACTATGCACCTGATGCTCTGGGGCAGCCAACGAATAAGTTGGCGTTTCTCCTGAATGGAAACCGCTACTCAAACTTTGAAAAGGTGTTGAATGAACTCATCTCAGATGAATTCGCTCAGTCACAATTTCCAAGTGGGTACGCGGCTTATCTGAAGAAAATTACTCGCCGCCGTCGCCATTGGTGGGAGTTCTGGCGATAACTTCTTCTAGTCCAGTTACAAACCAAAATCCCCTCTTTTTTAAGGAGGGGATTTTTATTGCAATTTAAAATTCTCGATTAAATTGGACAGGCTCCGTTGTCACATTTCAAATGTTCATAGTCAATGTCTTCCAAGAGTGATTCATCTGCTTCAATCTCTTGTAAGGCCTTCATGAATTCAGAAATGGTGACTGGCTGTTCTGGTTGGTATTCATACGCTGTACTGTCTTGCTGTGGCATGACTGAGCAGCATTTGACCAAGGATTGATACTTACGCACCATTTCAGCGTACTGTTTGTAAGACACCTTCTTTGGGTTGTACTTCAAGGTGTAAGAAACTTGGTTACCAGTATCTTCCATTGGTTTACCATCTTCCGTAACGCCCACGATCCAGTACTTCTCTAACAGCATTAACCATTTGTACTGCTCTTCTGGAGTTGCCTCGGCGGCAGTGACTAACAAGTCACCCATGCCTAAACGACAGATCAGTGGCTGAGTTGGGAAACCTACAGCGGTAGAACCTTGGTAACTCTTCAACTCTTTAATTGGATAGCCTTTTTTCTGATACTTCTTCACCATTGGATCATCACTTCTGTATTGGACCCAGCGAATGTACTCACGCATACTTGGTAAATGTGCACCTTCTGTCAAAGCAAACAGCTTTGAAATCGTGCCAGATGGCTTAATAGTAGTATTCGTGTGAGGCACGTTGGCACCTAAGACTTTGGCGTAGGTGATTGATTCTTCAACGACAGCACGTTTGAATCGAGCCACGGTGTCCCAAAATGCTTGAGATTTCTTCTCGTCAATTAAATCTCTAAATGAAAGACCAAATTGATTCCAAGCAAACTCGTGAATACCGGTCATTCCCACCCCAATTCGGTTGGTGCGTTTCACTTCTCGGTTGTAAAGACAGTCCATTGTGTTGACGCGCATCAAGGCGCGAGTGGCGGCGCGGAAGGCTTCTTCTGCATCGTCGATAGTTGGTGCGTAGTAAGGCACTACGTCAGCAATCACACAGTAGCCACCCAACATGTTCAATGAAATCTCACCACATGGGTTTGGAATCTGGGAATAGACTTTGGCACCAGCATTGCGTGCTAACTTGGCCAACATTTTCTCGGTTCTCGCCAGAGGTTTGTACTTGGTACTTTCGGCAAATTTGCCATCTTTGTACTCTTCATAGCCCTCGTCATTTTGGACAAGTTTGTGCTGGTTAATGAACCCTGGCTCACCAGTTCCGTCTTTGTATGAAGCTTCCATAATGGCTTCGAGAACTTTTTTAGAGTGATTGGTTTTTTGCTTCCAGAACTTGTCATCCACAGCTACGGAGTTGTTGGCACTCCATAAGAAACCACCGCGTTTAATATTAATGAAGTCAAAAATCTCTGGATCAGTCCAGTTTTTTGTAGCGATACGAGCACTACGGCGCGCACCACCTACCAAGACACATTCTGCTAAGTAGTGATCAACAAAAATGGTTTGCTTCCAAGGAGACATGCAGGCACCCTTAATGGTGGTCATTTTTTCAATCGCATTCATCAATGGTTTTGGACCAGAGGAAGGTCGATCTTGCATACCCTTAATTGGAGCACCTTTTGGTCGAACTTTAGAGAAGTTCAAAATCAAGACAGTGTCTTTATATTTTTTCTCGTAGGCCATGATCTCAACCATTTCCACGGCTTGTGCCCAACCTTCTCGGCTGTCTGGCACGTCAAACCAGGTTACGGTGTCATCATCACAGTCGCCATATTTGTGCTTGGCATCGCGAACACTTTCGTCAAAACCCCACACAAAATCTGGATGTGTGTCATCAATCACACAGCGGACGTTTGGCATATAGTTCCAGTCCACAATACACATGTCATCATCGTATGGACGGCCCACACCGGAACCATTCATTAGCAGGTAGAACAAAATATAGGAGGAGGAAGCCGTACTACAGTTGGTGAATACTTCCATGTTACGAGTTGGTTGAGATTCATCACCATGTTGTAGGTGACGACCAGACATTAACAGAGAACCGTTGGCAATATGCTTGCGTAAAACATCATACTCAGCTTGGCGCATTTTCTTATCCATTTTACCGAGCATGGAGTTACCTTTAGCCACCCGGTCAGCAACTTCAGCCCAGGTTTCAAATCGCTCTTCACCATCTTTTTCTACCACTTTTCTGAGGTAGGTGCGTTTTGCCACAGCCATACCCATTCCACCATCAAGTTTACGATCCATGAACTTCATCTTCTTCTTCGGTAAAGCTGTTGCTGCTGCAGTCATAGTTCCCTTTCAACTAATCTGATTCTTCAGTGTCTTGGTCTTGAGCCAGCCGGGCGATTTCTTGTTGGAAATCTTCGACGCTGGCGAAATCTCGATAGACACTCGCAAATAATAAATAAGATAACTTGTCGATTTTTTTCAATCTATTAATCACCAAGTTGCCCACTTCCCAACTCTTTACTTCTGTAGACGCTTTAATGCGGAGTTTTCGTTCCACATCGTCTAATAATTCATCGATCTGTGTGATGGTGACTGGTCGTTTCCACGTCGCTTTCACAATTCCCCGTTTTAACTTTTCCCTACTAAACTGATCTCTTCGGCCATCTTTTTTAATAATGATCAGGTCTACACCCTCAACCCGCTCATACGTCGTAAATCTTTTTTGACAGCCTTCACACATTCGACGGCGTCGGATGGTAGATTGATCGTCAGCGTCTCGACTATCTAAAACCACTGTCTGGCATTTAAAGCAATACGGACACTTCATATGTAACGAATACTCATCTCTACCACAACATCTAGTATGGGTTTCGCTTTCCAAATACAACATGTTGTATTTGCTTAGCGGGTAGTAAGAATGACACGATTGGGTGATTGGAACAATGGTCTTAAATAGATCAAAAGATATCAGTTTCCACGAATTTTACTGTCTTCTCTGGAAGGCATCTTTGACTGTCATAAAGGGCACTGGACAGTGCCTGTCTCGACAGAAAGCCTGGTAATATTTGGTATCAATATAGACGGAACTAGCCATGTAGCCAACCACAGCCAGAATTAAGCTTGCTTTCAGCAACCACTGTCCCCATTTTTGGTCAGCAAACAACACGCCCAACCCTGTTAAACCAAACACCCCACCTAAAACGGCCCGCAAAGAAGTGGCTTCGGGCAATGGATGTGTTGGATAGCGAACTAAGCCAAAATTGTTGATTATGGTGACCCACAGCAACATCAAAACACCTAGCGGCAATGTGGCCTCCGTCACAATTTGACCTGCTGAAATTGCCAATACCGTAAACAAGGGAATTTTGTACCAACCCAGTAAATCCTGCTCTGCGCTAGTTGCCCAAATCGTAACCATCAAAATAAAGACTGTCAGCAATAAGAAGAGCTGGTGCTTTTTCATTTTCGTTTTTGGGAAGAGGAGGGGCGCCAAACCAAGCAATAAGATCAGGTAGTAACTCATGTCCAAGACAATGAAGTGGTGGAAACCGGGGCTTTGTAAAATGAACGCTGGATTACTCCAACCCAACAATCGGTGAGACTGATAAGCAAATGCTGCCAGAAACTGATTCCAACCCAACATCGCCCCATAACCACCATAGATGATTGAGAAAAGAGCGATACTTGAAACAAAATAAACAGTAGCAGTCTTATACTCTTTCTGCAAAATATAATAGACAGTCAAAATTGGCACCGCGATTAATCCAGTAAATTTAGAAAGAGCTGCCAGTACTGAGAAAATAATTGGCCATGCCACCTGCTTTTTTTTGACGGCTAAATAAACCGCCAGTAACAAAAAAGGTGTAACAAGGTTTTCACCTACCACCATTCTTTGGGCAAAAATCAAAATCGGACTAAAACTGATCAGAAATAAACTAAACACACCTGCCCAGTAGCCAAACCACTCCTTGGCTAAGGCATAGACTAGATAAAGCGTCATGCCGGCAAAAATCAGCATTGGCCAACGGAGCAAGCTAGAAGGTGGAATACTAGCAAAATGGTACCCCCAAGCCTCTACCCAACTACCAATAATAAGCGGCAACACAAACGGATGATCAAACCAAGGCTTGATCATTTGAAACGTGTCTATTGCATTAAAGTTGGCATCCCCCAGCGTAATTTTTTGATCATTGTATGAAGCAGGGTACTCAAAACTAGACCAAGAAATTGGCACATGCTTTTCAATCAAACTTTGACCGGCAAAGACGTAGGCTAACTCATCTCCATCACTTTGAAATGGAATGTAATCAATTTTCCAAGCTCTCAGCAGTAACGCGGCAACCAACAGAAAAGCTACGAGGAGTGACTGATAGTGAGTTTTGAGGAATGGGAAAGATTTCACGATGAATGGATCATAACAAATAAAAACCCCCACTGCACTGAGTACAGCGGGGATTTGCTCTGCGGATCAGCTAAGGAAAGACCGTTACGCTTTTGACGTGACCGTTAAAGGATCAAATGTCGATCCAGTTCCCTCTGGCCAATACACGCTGGACTCAAAGCGCTTTTGCGTAGTGGTGTCTTCTGCAAATACTGCGAGCACATATTGGCGCACATTCGCCAATGCTTGTGCCTGACCCGGACTGAGTTCTGGGACCACAATTACTTCCCGCATCTTGCCGGATTCATCAGGAGCAATCATTCCAGCTAACACACATCCATGAGGAATGGGTTCAGCTATCTTGCTCCCAACAATCACGAAACCAAAACACTTTGCATAATCCTTTTTCAGGAACTCTGGGTTGTAATACAAACCAATTCCGTACATTTTATGTACTCCAATCACTAAGGAACTTGAGTTGTAGCAAGCGGCGGAATTATAACAATTTTATTACGATTTATCAATCTTATAGGACTTTTGTGGTGATTTTGAGAGAAATGTTAGTTTTTGAGGGAGGTGGCGATAACGATGTTTTGATCTAGGAGGGATTTAATTGCGGCTTGGTCTTTATCTGGAATTTGGTCCATGATTTTGTTGGTTTCTTTTTCGTTGTACTCAATGGCTCGTACAATCACGTTTTTGACAGATGAAGGAGCAGAATGTTGTTGGGCTTCTAAAGCAGCTTGCTCAAGATATTTCAAAGATTTCGTTAAAGTGCTGACTGCAAAGTCTTTTTTATTTTGTTGAAGTAATTGTGTGGCCATTTCCAGGCGTGCGTTGCTATATTGAATCTCTAAAAAGATTCTGTCTGTGTTACTGGCAGTTTCTAACTTCATGCGATCAGCAGCCATTAAAGCTGGATAGAGCATGTGATCTGGCAAAATTTCACGATTAAAATAGAGTTCACGAGTACCGGTCGGTTTGTTACCGCTGGAGTTGACTTGTGTTGCCGTAGCAAGGGAGGTAAGTAAGATACCTACCGCGAACACAAAAGCTAATAAAGAGAGCGTCAGACGAGTCTTCATAATATTGGAGAGACAACTGTCTAGTATACTCATTTAAGGAGTAATAGTCAAGAAAACTACCTTGTGTAGATCACTATAACCATCCCCCAAATAGCCTGGGAGAGGGCTAGCGCGTACAGATTTCTGTAGCGAGCAAACAGCAAGGCCTGACCTAATCCAAAGAAGAATAACAAGAAAAGTTGACTGACCACCGTTACACCCTCAAATCGCAGTAACGTATTTGGGATGTGGAATAACAAAAAGATGGTAGAAATCATCAACAGCTGATTCACAAAAGACCATTTTGCATACTTCTCTGTCACAATCACCATCACCCAGCAGTAAAAAAACAAGGTTTCCCAGAACCCGGTCATCATTGCCAAGAAGAACTCCCACCAAAATTGATCAGACATAAACAGTGGGACGGCTTGAATGGTCACGTGTTGATGAAAAAGTGAGGCCAACACGCCAGAAAATCCGAAGATACCTCCGACGGCTAGCCCTAAGAACAATCCTGGAAATAACCGCCCTAAAGAAAAGGTCTGCGCCATGGACTTGGACTTGGTCAGCGTCATGTATAACCAAACAGGTAATCCAAAAAAGATGGCTTTGCCAATTGTTTCATCAAACCAAATCGGAAATTTAAACAGACTTCTATAGATGACCCAAACAATAAACACTAAAACCAGTAATGGGATAAATGCAACGTGGGTGATAGATGAATAGGACGAAGTTGTGGGTCGTCTGTTCGAGCTTTTCGAGGTTTTAGTCTTTTTTAATGGCATCTAGCACAATTTCAAGCGCTTGCTGTTGGTTCATGGAAAATGTATCTATTACAATATCGTAGAGATCAGGTTTCCAAAAATCAATTGGGTCATTTGGTTTTGCCAGGCCTTTATCAATCACATACTCTTTCCATTGCTCTGAGTACATTCGGGTCCATTTAGCAACGTTTTTCTCTTTTCTTTCATGAATATGTTGCTTTGCTTGATCTACATTGATCTGGTCACGATTGACAATTCGGTCAATTCTGACAGCGTCATCACTACAAGTCATCAGCACTTTTAAGGTACCTTTGACCCCTTGAGCCATAAAACCAGATAGCCAAGATTCAATAATCCAGTTTTCTTCTGTCTCTAACTTCTCTCTCATTCCAAAATCTACTTGTCGATCAAAATCATCGCTGTAAACACTTGCGTCGTGATGAACTGAGTTCTTTTGTGCGTCAAATAGTCCTTTTTCGGCTGCGTAGGCTCGCATAAACTCACCGCCACTAAAGCCTTTCCAACCGTGAAACTTCAATCTTTCTCTCAATAAGTTTAGTAAGGTTGTAGAACCACAACCTGGCAAACCAGAAATAGTAATGTTTTTGTAGATTGATTCAGTATCACCCATATAGATCCTTATTTAGTACTTGCTTGACCCAGCATTTTACACCGAGTCATGCCATTCATCATATTAGCAATCATCTCAATTTTACGTTCTGCCTCACTCAGCACAATTCTTTTCTCGTTTCCTGGGAAATAATGAAACAACTGATTTCTGCACTCTAGCCAGGTATTCCACATTTCGCGAGACAGTTCGGGACCACACATATGCGCTATTTCATCATATAACCACTCGTTGTCACGATGAGAAGGACTAATATCTGGATTAATGGCCTTTCCGATTCGGAAACGCTTGTCAGTATAAGTTTGTTGATTAATCAATCCAATTTTTAAGAAGAAGTCCTTTAAAAAACCCTCATAGGCTTTGGCCATCGGAAAAACAATAAAAGAATAGTCAGCAAAGTTCGAGTTCATCCTCTCTTCACGGGCAAGTAGCTCTAATGAGGTGCGGACTAACTCTTTTTGCCACTGAGTGAGAGTCACATACCAATCTTGAGCATAGTATGAGCCAAAACGTTGCATAAACCCTAGCTTTTAGTGGATAATCACTCCACTATAAAACAGCCACATTAAAGCCACAAGAAGAGATATAATAAAATCTATTGATTATGACTTGGCATAAATTAATTCAGCAAAAAAAACAAAAAAAAGGTACTGCTACAAAAAAGCCCTTGCCTAAAATTTTGCGGATTCTCTTCTTTCCCTTTACCAACAAATACTTGCGAATCATCCTACTGATTCTGGTCGTCTTGTTTATTGCCTTACTCGCCTACACCTTAAAAGACTTACCATCTGCCGGAACATTAGGATCTGGAGACAAATTTGCGGTCAGTAGTCATATTGTCGATCGCAACGGCAAAGAACTCTACGAGATTTTTGCTGACGAAAATCGAACACCAATTAAAATTGATGACCTGCCTCCATATGTATATCAGGCAAGTGTCTCAATTGAAGATCGCTACTTCTTCCATCACTTTGGCTTTGACTTTATTGGTATCTCTCGCGCCGCCTACACAACTTTAACTGGGGGTAGATTAGAGGGTGGCTCTACGATCACCCAACAGCTTGTCAAAAATGCACTCTTAACCCGGGAACGAAGCTGGGAACGAAAAGCCAAAGAAGCCGTCTTAACCGTGGCTACGGAATTGCTCTACTCAAAAATGCAAATTTTGGAAATGTATTTAAACTATATTCCATACGGGGGAACGGCAGTAGGTATCGAGTCTGCTTCTCAAAGATACTTTGACAAACACGCGAAAGATCTTGATTTAGCTGAAGCGGCCATGTTGGCAGGCTTACCTCAATCGCCATCTCAATACTCGCCATTTGGTTCAAATCCTGAAGCCGGGAAACTGCGTCAAGCTGAAGTGCTCCGGAGAATGGTCGAAGATAAGTACATTACTCAAGCTCAAGCTGATCAAGCAAAAAATGAAGTTCTCCACTTTGCTTTATCCCGAACAGATATTAAAGCTCCTCACTTTGTGTTCTATGTCAAAGATTTGCTTATTCAAAAGTATGGGATTGATAAAGTAGAAAAAGGTGGCCTACGAGTTACCACTTCACTTGATTTAGATATTCAGAACACCGCCCAAGCTTCACTTTCTGCTGAAGTGACGAAACTCAAAAACCTACGGGTGGGCAACGGTGCCGCAATGGTAGTTAAACCAAACACTGGCGAGATTTTAGCCATGATCGGTTCCAAAGATTACTTTGACACGGAAGAAGATGGTCAAGTCAATGTTACCATCGCTCAACGACAACCGGGATCTTCTATTAAGCCGATCATGTATGCCACGGCTTTTCAAAATAAATTACTGAATCCTGGCACATATTTGCTTGATATACCAACCTGTTTTGTAGTGGCTGGACAAAAAGATTACTGTCCGAAAAACTATGATGGTTCATTTCACGGTCCAATCGCCATTAGACCATCATTAGGTAACTCTTTAAATATTCCAGCGGTCAAATCCTTGAAGATGATTGGCGTTCAGAACTTTATTCAACAAGCAAACAAAATGGGTATTACTTCCTGGACTGATCCTTCTAAATATGGCTTATCACTGACTTTGGGTGGTGGCGAAGTCAGGATGATCGATATGGCGCAAGCCTTCTCCGTCATTGCAAATGAAGGCGTAAAAGTACCATTAACCCCTATTTTGAAAGTTGAAGATTACCGAGGAAATGTATTGGATAGTGTCGATGTAGAGCAACGAAAAGCCGATTTAAAATCTATGACAGAAGACGACTCTCAGTCGTCACTGAACGCCTTGCAAAGAGTGATGGATCGGGCACCTGCCTATTTGACAGCGCACATTATGCAAGACAACTCGGCTAGAACGATGGCTTTTGGTCCAAGCTCAAAATTAGTCATTCCAAAACAGATCGTGTCAGTTAAAACTGGAACTACAAATGACTTAAAAGATAACTGGACAGTTGGCTTTACTCCAGAGTTCTTGACTATTACTTGGGTGGGAAATAATGACGACACCGCTATGAATCAAGCGCTGGTATCTGGTATTACTGGAGCAGCACCTATTTGGAATGACATCATGTCCTTCATCTTGAAAGATAAACAACCACTTTGGCAAGAAAAACCCGATGATGTAGCTTCAGCCCAAGTCTGCGTCAACGGCTTTCCACCTAACGCATCAGGCAGTGCCACATTATCTGATCCAAACTGCCAGCCCAAAGGACAGGATCTGTATTGGACAAAATCAAACCCATCTAGTTCAAAATTCGAGACGAAGAATATTTGGATTCACAACGACACCGGAATCCCCTTCAAATCAGGAGACTCAACTGATAACTTATCACTACAGTCAAAGACCATTTTGAGTGACCCCGTCACCGGCGAGTACTGCTCAGACTGTACGCAACCTCTTGACGATAAAGGGAAACCAACTTACAGTCCTGGAGCACTTATTGATGACACGCAAAATCCGACAAACACTCCACCACCTCAACAATAAAAAGAAACTTGGACTTTTCTTCTTGATTTTTGGTCTGATTAGTTTGGTTGCTGGTGTGATTTGGTTTAGTAATCAAAAAACTCCCCTTATTTCTCCAATTACCAAAAACAGCTCGTTCCAGTTTTTATTCAATACGGAAGATGAGAATGCACATGCCAAGCGTGTTGTCTATGGATTTTTGCCATATTGGAATCTCAGTAAATTTACTCTTCAGCCAGAAACTACGCATTTATCTTATTTTTCGCTAGCTATTGGTAGTGACGGCTCAATCCTGACTAAATCAGGCGGTGAAACCGAGCAAGGGTACTTGAAACTCGGCAGTGATGAGGTGCTGTCATTTTTCAATCAACAGAAAGAACAAAAAGGTCGCGTCGATTTGACATTTACCCAATTTGACAATGATGACATCTATAACTTTTTAGCATCGCCAAACGCTCATCAAAAATTCTTAACCAGTCTCGACTCGGTTTTAGAAGCCTACCCCATTGATGGCATCAATATTGATATTGAATACTCCGGTGAAATTTCGCCACAAATTCGAACTAACATGGTCACATTTATGACCACCCTTAGACAACACCTCAACCAAAAGAAAAATCGCCCTCAGCTCTCAATCGATATGTACGTGAGTGGAGCTACCAAGTATTACATCTGGGACGTAGCGGCAATTCAACAACAAGTAGACTACATTATTGTGATGGCGTATGACTTTCATCGGAAGTCCTCCCCAGCGGCAGGGCCAGTGGCTCCACTGTTTGGCGGCAAAAAACTTTGGGACTCAGACATCACCCAGTATTTGAAAGATTTTGTGGCACAAGTACCAGATCAGAAAAAGATATTACTTGGCATTCCCTTCTATGGATACGAATGGCAAACGATTTCTTCAGACAGCCAGGCAGCCACTTTCCCAGACACGGGGTCCACTGCTACTTTAAGCCGTGTGGAAGACCTGTTGAATAATAAAGCAGCAAACGATGTTCATGAGTACTGGAATGAAGATGCTCTGTCACCTTACTTGTCGTACAAGAAGGACAAAGAGACGCACATCATTTACTACGAAAACTCACGTTCAATTTCCTATAAATTGGACCTCGTGAACCAATTAGACTTAGGTGGGATTGCGATTTGGTCATTAGGCTACGAGGGAAATTCTCGCGACCTGTGGGACGTTATTCATCGCAAGATATAACATGCAATTGTCGCACCTATTTTGATATGGTAGTATCGCGACACAAGGCATGTCAGCGACCCATTCCAAAAGTGTTATCGTTTATGAACACCTCCCCACTCCGGGCTGGTATCGTTTTGCCAAATGGATCTTAAAAAGAATCTATGCGATGGGTCGACCATTTCGAGATTACCGAGATACTCAAGAAGAAAAAGCAGCTGAAAAATTAGCTCGCCAAAGAAAGAAGGAAGTTGCCGAAGCGAAGGCTCGAGCAGAGGCTAGACGAACTGCCCCCAGACCCCTCAGATTACCCGCCAACTATCCCAGTATTTTAGGCTTCTTGTTCAACGATCTTATCTCTCCCTTTCTTTATGTTTTTTGGTACCACCCAATCATTACATTTACCTGTATCTTTTTCAGTGTCTTTATTCTGGGTGGATCGTGGTGGACCTACGACACTGTCTTTAAAGATTTACCGTCTATTAGCCAGATAAATCAACGCAAACAGATTTTGACAACGAAAATTGAAGATCGAAACGGCAAGCTCCTCTACAGCATTTACAAAGATCAAAACCGCACGCTCATCCCTTTGTCCCGCGTTCCTCTTGCTGCCCGTTACGCCACGATTGCGATTGAAGATAAAGAGTTTTATTCCCACCATGGTTTTTCGATCAGTGGTATCGTTCGGGCAATTGGCGCAGATCTACAAAGTGATAAAGCTCAAGGTGGATCAACCATCACCCAACAGCTCGTCAAACAAACGCTGCTGTCTCCTGAAAAAACATTCAAGCGGAAGATTCGCGAACTCCTACTATCATTCTTAATGGAGAAAACATACACCAAGGATGAAATTCTGGAAATGTACTTTAATGAAACTCCCTATGGCGGTTCTACCTATGGCATTGAAGAGGCTGCTCAGCGCTACTTTGGCAAACCCGCCTATAAACTTGACTTGGCCGAATCTAGTTATCTTGCTGGACTACCGGCTGCCCCATCTGCCTATTCACCATATGGTCCAAGTCCTAACCTTGGGTTTGCTAGACAGCGAGAAGTGTTAAGAAGAATGGTTGAAGATAAATACATTACCGCCTCACAATCGGCCCAAGCTCAAGCACAGCAACTGACGTTCAAATCGGATACCACCAACATTCAAGCACCTCACTTTGTGATGTACGTCAGAAATCTGCTAGCCCAGGAGTATGGAGAGGACGGTGTGAACCAGGGTGGTCTTGAAGTCAGAACAACGCTGGATCTTGATACCCAAAATACCACTCAACAAATCGTCACTGAAGAAGTGGCGAAGCTGGCGCCCATGCACATTTCAAATGGTGCAGCTTTAATGACAAATCCGCAAACTGGTGAAATTCTGGCCATGGTTGGCTCAAAAAACTACTTTGATGTCAAAAACGATGGACAAGTAAATGTGACACTTTCAGAAAGGCAGCCAGGATCCTCAATTAAACCGCTCACCTACTCAATTGCCCTGTCACGAGGCATGACACCATCAAGCATGATTTTGGATGAACCTATTACCTATAACATACCTGGCTCACCGTCCTATACGCCAAAAAACTACGATGGCAAATATCACGGTAATGTTACTCTGAGAACCTCACTCGCCTCTTCTTACAATATTCCAGCGGTAAAAACGCTGGCAGAGATCGGCATTCCAGATGAAGTTGCTAAAGCTAAGGAGTTTGGTATCTCCACTTGGGATGACTCCAGCCGATTTGGTTTGTCACTCACCCTGGGAGCTGGTGAAGTTTTAATGACTGATATGAATCAACTCTATGGCACGTTTGCTACGTATGGAGAAACCGTAAAATTGAATCCGATTCTAGAAATAAAGAATAATAAAGGTGAAGAGATTTATCGAAATACCTGTGCCTTAGATAATAAAGGCTGTCCAAGCACAAGAACTCTTGATCCCAAAGTGGCATACCAAATCACTGATATTCTGTCTGACAATCAGGCTAGGAGCCCCGCTTTTGGCCTTCGATCAGTGCTCTACATTCCCAATCAACAAGTGGCGGTAAAAACCGGCACCACCAACAGCATGCGAGACAACTGGACGTTTGGGTACACCACAGACAGAGTTGTGGGTGTTTGGGTTGGAAACAATGACAACTCCCCAATGAGTTACGTTGCTTCTGGTATCACTGGTGCGTCGCCTATTTGGAATAAAATTATTCGAACACAACTCGATGATGATCACCCATTCGTCTTCCCAGTTCCAGAAGGACTTATTAAAGTTAAGATCTGTGGCAGAACAGGTACGCTAGCCTGCGCCGCTTGTCCAGATAATAAAGAAGAACTATTTACGCCTGGAACTGAGCCTACTGTTAGCTGCGATAATATGAGCATTCCTTCAAGCACACCGGCGCCAACCTTAAAACCCACACCAATTCCTTCGCCAAAACCAAGCCCCAAACCTGTGGTTAAACCAAGAACGCCAATTCGACGCAAAATGTAAAATTATTTAGAGAATTTCCAAATTAACAGGGAAATGAAAATGGTAATTAGGAGTAAGATTGGAGCGACAAATCGCTGTCTTCGTTGAGAAATACGTTGTTGTTCTTTAAGAAATTTTCGTTCTTCGCGCTCTTGTTTTTTGCGTAGTTTTTCAGCCTCAATCTCTTCTGTAGAAAGCTGGACTTCCTCAGCTAATTGTTCTTCTGGAGTTGGTTCTTCTTTTTCTTTTTTTCTTCTAAACATGTTGAATATCTTTTGCCTTTGAGACAATTAAGTTTACAACTTCATCAATCGATAAGTCACTCGTATCTATTACCCAGGCATCCTCAGTTACATGCAGTGGATCGACAGCTCGTTCCATATCTCGTTTGTCTCGCTCAATAAGGTCATTATAAACACCTTGGAAGGTCACGTCTTGCCCTTTTGATTGGAGCTCCACAAGTCGACGCTTAGCACGGGTTTCATCACTAGCAGTCAAGAAAATTTTCAATTGAGCATTTGGTAATACTCTAAACGTAATATCTCGCCCCTCCATTACCACGTCTTGAGCGGCAGCAATTTGTTGTTGTTTTTTGACTAGCTCTTGTCGAACTTTCTTCAAAACAGCCACTTTGGATGAACCTTGACCCACTTTTTCGGTGCGGATTTTCCAGGAGACATCCTCATCATTCAAGAGAACCGTGGTTAAACGACCGTCTTTCTCTTTTTCAGCTGGATTTCTCATCTCAATTCGTGAATCTTGAATTGCTGTAACTAATGCGTCTTCATCTTCAAAGGGAATGTTTTTTTGTATAGCAATTAAGGCTGTGACTCGGTACATGGCTCCGGTATCGACATACAACAGGTTTAGCCGTTGAGCTGTTAATCGAGCAACTGTACCTTTACCAGCTGCAACAGGACCATCCATTGCGATTTGAAATGACATGAGTGAAGACTTTCTATTTTTTCTTTTGTGATTTTGGTTTTGACAACCACTCTTCTTGATCATTTGTGATCAATCCACCCAATCCTACCACAATTAAAATTATTGGCCAGAGACTCCACATGGCTGCTGGTAAAAGTCCTAAATTTGAAGCTAAGAAAATGAGACCCATCGCGATCATGGCTAGTGGCCAAAAAGTTCTTTTAGGCATATATCCTCCTGATATTGAATATGATCATTATTGACTTAATGAAATTATTTTTCAAGTCAAGCAATTTAGTGCATTCGGACTTTGCCCCGCAGTTCGCGCTGAACATCTCGTTCCACAGCCTTTTTCTTCAGCTCGGCGCGGCGTTCATACTCTTTTTTGCCTTTGGCGACAGCAATCTTTAATTTGATTTTATTATCGAGTAATTCAAAGGTTAGCGGAATGATTGCCAAACCCTTGACTGCAATCTGCTCCAGCAGCTCATTAATTTCTTTTCGTTTTAGAAGCAATTTGCGCGTTTGTTTTGGATCGTAATCGTGATTATCAGCAAATTTGTATGGAGTGATTTGAGCATTCAGTAATTTTGACAAAACTTCCCGTAAAGCTGCCACTCTTATTTCTGAGACTTTTGACCTCACCACCCGTCAAAACAATCCCCGCCATCATGGTGTGGAGAACTTCATAATCCTGTCTAGCTTTTCGATTTTCTAATAGCAGCATAGTTGGATTATAGCTTACAAATCGATCTGGAAGATTAACGCTCCACTTAAGACATAGCCTTTTTTGGTTTTTTCATTGGCTACCAGGCTAGTTGTGGTGGCTAAAGTTGGACTTTTGATCTCTCTTTGAAAGACACCTTCTTTGTTTAGGACGACCACTCTCTCCTTGGCTGGTTCCAGCACATACAGGTTCGATAAGCCTTCTTGAGTGAAAATCGTAATTGGGTTAGAAAAGGCCTCTTTGAGTCCAGTGATCGAAAAGTCAGATTGAGTGCCAGTCGTAAACTTCTTAATCTCGCCTGTTTTGGTACCTATCCAGACATCTCCATCAATTGCAAATGACTGAATTTGATTCAGATCAAAAACAATTGGTTGATGTAGCCAGCCAATTGGATCGGTAAGCGTGTCCTTTTTCGTATCATCCGGGGAGTAACGAAAGATATTATTTTGAGCAATACTAATCACGTAAATATACTGCTGATACGTACGCATTCCCGTCGCATTCTGCAATAAGTCGTTATTCTCTCTCAAAAGTTTAATATCTTGTGAGTTTGCTAAGTTGATTCGAAACAAACCATTTCCCATCACATAGGCATTTTGGCCTTGAATTTCAATATCTTTCATCTGAGCCGCATCACCAGTTGGAATATCGGTCCACTGTTTGGTATTTGTGTCGAGGGCAATGATTTTCCCTTGACCACTATCTAGGAATAACAACGTGTTGTCCTGAACAGCCATTCTGTTGGCAATAAAGTCAGATTTGACTAAGCGAAGATCATAAAATGGTTGCAAGACTGGAAACTCATCAAGTCCCGAAATACTGGTGTAATAGTTTTTGACAGAGGTAAGTTCTGTTTGGAGGGCTGCAACTGTTGTTTTGCGGGAAGACTCTTGCTTGATTTTGCCATCAAGCAACACAATCAAGTCTTCAGTTTGTTGACGAGCCTGAACTGGATTCGTTTTAATCGTTTCCTTAATCTGAGCGAGTTGCGTTTCAATTGGTTGAATAATACCTTGGGCTCTCTTCAGTTCTTGTTGGCGTTGGACATTTTGGTAGACGAAGAAAGCGGTGATCGCCACAATCAGAATCAGTACTGGAATCGCAATTCGAATCATCTGCTTGGTGGCTTGTCGGCGGACATAAACATCTTTAGAAAAAAACGAGCCAACTGTCTGTTTTAAGGAAATCACTGCACCTACCGCCGTTTTAAATACCATTGGTGAAGTTTGAATTTGTGGTTGAACTGGCACTTCAAACTTTTCGGGGGTGACTGCATCACCATCAGCAATAATTTGAGAGGCAGTTAATGGCGGTTCAGCTTGATCTCCGCTCGCCATTTGCAGCTCGACTAAAAGCGCTTGTGTGGTTGGGGATTCAAGTTGACGTAGTGACTTGGTGACATCACTTTCCAAGGCATCAATTTTCCTGGCTTTTGGCAACTGCGCCTCTATGACTGGCACAGCAGCACTGGCTGAGCTCAAAACAAACACAAAGACATCATCGAGTTGCAGCTTGCCTTCGATAATTTTGAGTTCTTCTGTCGCAGTCAAGATTTGGCCTACTTTGAGCGTTCTTTTCAGTAGGACGGTTGAGTCAATAGCACAAACACTACAACGGTGCGCATCAAAATCAAAAAAACCAGCCACTAACTCGATATGCAAGTTTGCAGACTCAGCAGCTTGAACAGCTTCCTGACAAATTTGATGTAACTCAAGAGCAGAATGGATTGATGAATTAGTTAAAAGTGTTGAAAACTCCGAACGATACTGGAGAGCTTTGTCACCGGAAATCGAGAGACAAAAATAGGTTTTGCCGACTGAGTCGCTCAAAAATTCTGCCCAGCTCTGCGGCTGCGCGTAACCGAAAACTGGCGAAAAAGTAACCTTCATTCTGTTGATTGTAACATGATCTGAAAAACTACTGCAGAGCTGAAGAGCCCGTAATTAACGTAAGAAAGTGAAGGTAAAAACGAAGGCACCAATCGCCATTAACAAATGGAGGTAGCCCAATAGTTGAATCAATGGAGACAACGGCGTAATGACGGTCTTGCCCATGTTATCAATTTGACGTGCAGCGATAAAAGCAAAAATAACGTACAGACCAAAGCCAAGTAAAAACATTGCTTTAATAAACAAAAAGACTACAAGACTAATATTGGCGCCAGTAATTAAAGAAAGATCAAAGACCATTAGTTGTTTCTCCTTGAACCATTTTGACGTTGCATTTCTGTGAGTAAGTCATTAATGAAGGCAGTAACTTGGCTTGGGTAAGGGACATCTTCAAATTCAAACTCGTCTGTCGCAGCTGCCGTTTGAATCACCACGGTTCCAAAATCAAAAATAGCCCCTAAGCTTCCGCTGGTGGTGAAGTTAATGTCTTCAATTTTGTCAAACTTGGCATAAGAAATATTCTTGAACAGCAAAGATTTAAAATCCACATCAATCACTCTTTCGTCTGTGATGATGTAGCAGTTGAAAAACCAACTTAAAAAGGACTCTAAACTAAATCCAATAATCATCATGTACCAGGCGACTCCCGCTACAACATGGAATTGCAGTGGTAAGAAACTCAGCACATTCACAAATGACAGTAAGAACGGGACAAATGCCATGATGGCGGCAATAACCACCCACTTAACTTGAGTAACTGGATGTTGTCTGAGGAGTAATAAGACTGTCTCGTCACTATCGACGGTATCGAAAAAGGTATTGACTGGCTTTGGAGCAAAGGCCCGGAATGGATTTCTGGCTGGTTTTTCTTTCACCATCACTTGAGAATATTCATCAACGGAACGGTTTTTGAGGGGTGAATCACTGCTCACATATGGCAGGGTGGATTCTTCTGAATCTGGCTCAACAACTGGTTGGTCAGCAAGGTCGGCCTCAGGTGATTTGGCTTTTTTGGATTTTAGATCGCGTTTGGAGTCAAACACCTCTGGCATAATGATTTGATTATACTTTATCTTTCTAAAATTGCCATGAAAGCTTCTTGGTTTAAAGTCACTTTCCCGATTTCCTTCATCTTCTTTTTACCCTTGGCTTGCTTGTTCAACAACTTCATTCTTCTGGTGTTGTCACCTCCATATAAATGAGCAGTTACATCTTTTCGATAGGCGCTGAGCGTCTCTCGAGCCACGACTTTGCCACCAATCGCAGCCTGGATTGGAATCTCAAATAACTGGCGATCAATCACGTCTTTCAGTTTCTTGACGACTAATCTGCCAATCTGCTCGGCAGACTCGCGAATCACGATCACTGATAAGGCTTCAATTACCTCACCTTGGACAATAATTGAAAGTTTCACAGCATCAATTGGTACAAAATTCAGAACTTCATATTCTAATGAGGCAAATCCAGAAGAAACTGATTTTAATTGGTCATGAAATTGAATAATAATCTCTGCCAATGGCATCTTATACTCAATTTTCACTCGAGTACCAATATCTTGAACACTCAGTAAAATACCGCGGTGCTCTTCTGCCAACTGCATAACTCCACCTAAGTACACTTTGGGCGTAAAAATAATGGCATGGGTAATTGGTTCACGAATTTCTTTAATTTGAGCGGGATCCGGCATTTCGGCTGGGGTTTTAATCTCCATGGTTTTGCCATTTGTGAGTGTCAATTGATACGTCACTGAAGGAGAGGTGGCAATTAAATCGATATTAAATTCACGATCAAGTCGCTCTCTGACAATTTCAGCATGCAAAATACCTAAGAAACCAACTTTCAGGCCATTTCCTAAAGCTGGTGAGTGGGTACTTGAGTATTTTAAAGCAGCATCATCCAGTGATAATTTGCCCATCGCATCGACTAAAGCCGTAAAATCATCACCGTCAATTGGATACAGTTCCATATAGACCATTGGCTGAGGCTCTTTATAGCCTGGTAATCGTTCCACTCGTTTTCGATCTTTTTCAGTTGTAATCGTGTCACCTACTGTGACTTTGACGACTTCTTTGACACCAGTAGAAACGTAACCGACTTCACCGGCTCTCAATTCTTCCCGAGGAATCATATCTGGTGAGAAAATACCTACATCCACTGGTAAGAAGGTGGTATCGGTTGCCATTAAGTGCAATTTTTCTTTTGTGAGAACACCTTCAACCACTTTAATGTAGGCAATCACTCCTTTGTGCTGGTCAAACTTGGATGTAAACACTA
Organism: uncultured Pseudomonadales bacterium; assembly: GCA_964574595.1. Classification (GTDB taxonomy): domain Bacteria; phylum Patescibacteriota; class Microgenomatia; order UBA1400; family PJMF01; genus CAZNOF01. Next base: position 29,574 of record CAZNOF010000003.1, read on the forward strand.
ATGCTCTCAGTGGCACATCAATTAAACCGGCAGGTGGACGAACTTTTTCTTTTATTTTGGCGAGTAATTTATCGATATTTAGACCACTCTTGGCGGAAACTGCCACGATGTCATCTTCAGCGACCCCAAACATCTCCATTAAATCGAGACTGACCGCATCTACGTCAGCAGATGGTAAGTCAATTTTGTTAATCACTGGAATAATGTTTAAACCAAGGGCTTTGGCTTTTTCGTAGTTTGAGAGCGTTTGGGCTTGGACACCTTGAGTCGCATCAACCACCAACAAAGCACCTTCACAGGCGGCTAAAGAACGGCTGACTTCGTATCCAAAGTCAACATGTCCTGGTGTATCAATCAAATTGTAAATAAAGCCTTCGTAATCCATTCGGACAGGGGCTAATTTAATCGTAATGCCACGCTCTTTTTCGATAGGGTTACTATCCATTAAGCGTTCAACAAAATTTCTCTCTTCTACAGTGTGGGTATATTCAAGTAAACGGTCAGTTAAGGTCGTTTTACCATGATCAATATGAGCAATGATTGAAAAATTGCGAATCACTTGCGTGGACAAGGGCTTTTGGTCCACCATGAGATCCTACTTTGTCTTTAATAAACGAGCAATTTGACTCTTCATGTGAGCAGCTTTTTTCTTGTGGAAAACGTTAATTTTAGCAGCTCGATCAATTGCAGAAAATGCTTTTGAAACGGTTTCGGTGGTTGGAGTTTTTTTAGCAGCATCAAGCATGGTTTTAACACGTGACTTGGCTGGTTGACGAATTGCTGCTTTGCGACCACTCACTCTAAGAGCTTTTTTTGCGTTTTTTAAAATTGGCATAAGACCTTTATTCTATATAAAATTCGGTAGCCTTGGATTGTACAAGATAACAGCCTAAATTTCAAATCCTCTTTTCTAGTTTTATTCAAGAAGTCTTCCCCCTATAATGGCTTTGTTACGCGAAGGGCATATGTTTAAGTTTCCAAGAAGGCTTTTTTCATCCGATTGGCTCGAGAAGCAGCAGAGCACCATTTTATCAGCTGCCGCAGTGGTTATGATCGCCAATGTGGCCTCTGCTATATCTGGATTAGTCCGTCAACGACTGATTTTGAGTGTTTTCTTAAGTACTGAGAAAAGTGCTTACGCAGCCTACACCGTCTCGTCAACGCTGCCAGATATCGTTTTCCAATTTATCATTCTAGGTGCCCTCTCGGCTTCATTTATTCCGATTTTCAGTCAATATCAAAAACAAAGTGAAGAAGAAGCCTACAAAATGACTTCTTCAATGATGAACGTGCTGTTATTCATCTTTTTGATCTTCTCGGTTATCGTGTTCATCTTTGCTGCCCCAATCACTCGAGCTGTAACCGGCAAAGGCTTTACCGCCGAGCAAATCGAAATTTCCGCCAATTTGACCAGAATTATGCTTGGCGCCCAGTTTTTCTTTGCCATTTCTAACTTTTTTACCGGGATTTTGCAGACTCATCGTCGATTTGTTATCCCAGCTATTGCTCCCCTGGTTTATAACCTTGGTATTTTACTTGGTGTATACATTTTCTCCGGGAAATTTGGTATCTACTCTACAGGAATTGGTGTAGTGATTGGAGCCTTCCTGCACATGGCCATCCAGCTACCGCTGGTATACAAGATGGGCTTTCGTTATCGATTAAACTTCAATTTTAGACATCCAGGAATCAAGACCATGTTTAAGTTGACTCCACCAAGAGTCATTACTTTAGGTATTAATCAATTTCAGGATCTGGCTGATAACTTCTTTGCCACATCGATTGTGGTTGGTGAGTTTGCCCAACTCAGCGTGGTCGTCATAACTTTGGCGCAGCAGCTAATGACCTTGCCCATCCGCTTCTTTGGCGCTCCAATTGCTCAAGCAGCCTTGCCGTTCCTAGTCACCGAAGCTGAAAAGAGTGACTTAACAAATTTCCGAGATCTGCTCCTGAAATCGATTCACCAGGTTTCGTTCTTCGTCTTCCCAGCCTCAATTTTGCTTTTGATCTTACGCATTCCGGTCGTCCGTATTGTCTATGGAACTGGTAGTTTCCCATGGCAAACCACAGTTCTCACAGCCAGAATTGTTGGAATCATCGCTATTTCTATTACTGCTCAATCAATCGTTCAAGTTTTAATTCGCGCCTTTTATGCGTTAAAGAATACCCGGACACCATTCATTATTACTTGTTTCACAGTCGGTTTGTATGTGACCTTGAACTGGATTTTCATCTTTATGATGCAAATCGGAGTGGTTGGTATGGCGATTGCCATCACGATCACCGCCTTTGTTGAAATGTTCTTGTTCCTCCTTTTCCTGAACCGCCGAGTCAAAGGGATGCTTGGAAAGTCTTTCTGGATTCCACAAATAAAAATGTTGATGGCCAGCTTTTTAATGGCAATCTTCTTATACTTACCGTTCAGAATTTTGGATGAATTAGTCTTTAATACCAGCAGGACAATCGAACTGATCCTTTTGACGATTTCTACATCCACTATTGGTATGCTAGTCTATATATACTTCGCATTGCTTTTTGACGTTTCGGAACTGTATATGATCCGTTCCGTAATGAATAAGTTCGGCACTTGGGGCAAGATTCTGTCCCGAAGCCAAGAAGTTGTTTTAGAGTCACCAATGGGCAATGAAGAAGTGTAAAATGAAATTGCGTTAAAATGAAAAAGCCTGCCAACATCAATATAAATCTTTTACCAAAAGATCCTTTTTTAACCAGTACGGCTGGTCGATTTTTGCAATGGGTTTTGACTGTTGGCCGCTACTTAGTGGTTTTCACCGAGCTAATCGTGATTATCAGTTTTGGATCACGCTTCACGCTTGATCGCAGAGTCACTGATTTAAATAGTGGCATCTTGCAACGCAGTACCATCATTGCTTCGTATGGTGACTTGGAAGGAAAAGTTCGTGAAATTCAAAAGAAGACAGAAAGTTACGTTCAGGTGGAACAGAAGCAAAGCTTGGCCGACGCCTTTCCAGCCTTATCTGAAATCACTCCTCGCGATGTCACGCTCATCAACTTAACAATCCAACCTGGAGCTGTCAGTTTCTCAGGAAGAACCAACTCTACAACTTCATTAAACTTGTTAATTAACAACTTGGTTCTTTCTAATAAATTCGCAGACGTCTCAGTTGAGCGACTTACTTCTGGAACAGCGCAAGATCCAGGATTCACTTTTAAGATAAACGCGACGGTGAAAGCAAAATGACATCAAGAAGAAGCCAAATTACCACCACTCTTTTACAGTTTTACGAAAAGCCTGTAGCAAAGGTATCTTCTGAACTTTTGTTCTCTATTTTTGCGGTGATCTTTTTTGCCGTATTTGCGATCAGACCCACAATTTTAACCATGTCTGATTTGATTAAAGAAATTAACGATAAACAAGCTTTGGAAGATCAGCTAACTCAAAAGATTGCTGCCCTTTCTACAGTTCAGACTCAGTACTTAAATGAGCAAGAACGCTTGAAGGTTTTAGATGCTGCCCTGCCTTCAACTCCAGATTTGCAAGGAGCTCTTTTACTAATTGAAAAAACTGCCAGCGAAAATAATATTGCCATTTTGGAAATGGAAGCCAAAGAAGTTCCTCAGCAAGACCCGACTACTATCGACTTCTCCAAAAAAGCTCGTTTAAGTAAGCCATTGTTAATCAATATTACTGGTACATATCCAGATATTGCGCAATTTGTTGAGGGGATCAGGAATTTACGTAGAGAAATGGTGATCGAGTCCGTCTCTTTCACCCTGGCCGATGCTCAAGGAAAGAAACAACTATCAGCGAAAGTAACCGTCAGTTTGCAGTATTTTGGAGTTCAGTCGTCAGTACCAGGAGCAGCGACCAAATAAAGTAATTATGGAAATGAAGACCACACTTAAATCACTCAATAATCAGCAAACTTTTCTCAAGTTACTGATCTTCTCATTTGTGACAGTCATGATTTGGATCGGCTTTAGTATTTTTTCATCTCAACAAAAACCACAAATTTCTGAAGAGCTGCAAAAAATGGCCATTCCGCTCAGTCCACATATTGATATGGATGTAATTAGTCGAATCGAACAAAAGAAAAGTTACACTGATGCAGAACTAGAGAATTTCACTATTTTTGTCGTTACTACTGACAGATCTGGAGCCCAAATCATTTCCACAAAAGACGGCTCTCCAGTGAATGCGCAGCAGACTCAACAAAGCCAAAGTACCCCTGCCATAACCTCTCCTGCTTCTGGGCTAACTACCCCTGCCATAACAGAACCAGCTAGTCCCGCGGTTGCCACCGGCTCCAACGCTGCACTGCAACCCTAAGTCTTCGTGTCTTCTTCGCGTTGCGGACTCTTGTGAATTCACCTACAGTATATAGAGCACTATTGAACAAATTTAGTGAGATTTGTAATTATAATGAAAAAAACGTTTACACAGCGACAAATTCCTACTCTGTTAGGTATGGTAATTTTAATTGCTGCATTGGTAGGCGGAATTTTCTTTATTGGTCAAGGCGGTGGTGTGTTCGCTCCTCGAGCTACTGCTCAAACTACTCCCAAAAAAGTGACTGTTAGTAATGTGAAGGATGATAGTTTCACTATTTCCTTTTTAACCGATGATGCAACCGCTGGTTTTGTAAAGTACGGCACAACCGCCGATGCCCTGCAATCCCAGGCAAGTGATGACCGTGACCAATTCTCTGGCAGTGTTGGACAATTCACCACTCACCACATTACGATTCACGATTTACAACCAGGCACCACCTATTACTACACACTCGGAACCACCGCTTCTTCTAAATACGATAACAACGGCGCTCCTTATTCGACAAAAACCACACCCAAAAGTGGCACCTTACCTATTGCCAAAACAATCTACGGCACAGTGAATACCAGTTCAGGCAGTCCTGCCGCGGGATCCATTGTCTATGTCAACTTAGATGGCGCCTATCAACTTTCAGCCTTAACCAAAGACTCTGGGAGTTGGGCAATTCCATTAGCCAACGCTCGATCTGCAACAACAGGTGAGTACCGCGCGGTCAATCCGACCGATCAATTAGCCGTGACCATTCAAGGCGTAGATGTGAATCTGACAAGTACCCTAACTACGTCAGTAGAAAATGCTCAACCGGTTACCACTGTAACCCTAGGACAAGATCAAGTGAATCAAAACTCAGGTGCTGGCACAACCCAAGCAGACAATAGTGCAACTTCACCCACTGTTTCTTCATCACCTGTGGCTTCGCCGATGAGCTCAGCTTCTCCTAGTAGTTTGGCTGGTTCAGACAGCCTGGGGAGTTTAACTAACTCAGGAGTTGCTTACCAAGTTCCTAATGACACTTCTGTCAGTACTACCAGTTCTGGCACACAACTTACCACACAAACACCAATCGATACGGTCGTTGAAGTAAACACGGTTAAAACTGAAACAGTTCAAACGGATCAACCAGTTATTCAAGGAAAAGCTGTTCCTAATGTACTTGTAAGTGTTGAAATTCACTCTGAAGCTGCCATCAACACCCAAGTTCAGACAGACAGTCAAGGCAACTATAGTGTGGATCTTCAGCAACTAGAAAAGCAGCTTGAGCCAGGTCAACATACCATCACCGTCACATACACAGATCCAAACACCAATAAGTCGGTCACTCAAACCAAAACATTTACGGTGCAAAGCCAAGGATTGATTGCTGCTGCCAACCCTTCTCCAACACCGTACAGTACCAATAATCCGTTTGTAATCGCCACTCCTTCCCCAACTCCAATTATTGCCACTGAGTCCGCCTCACCAACTCCAACTTTGGTGGCCACAACTTCTACTGTTATCTCAAAAGTAAGTACCACCAGTGCTATGCCAAGATCTGGATCAGCAACAACAACCTTCCTGTTAATTGGAGGCGGTTTGTTCTTTATCCTCGCCGGTGGCTTCAGCTACTGGGTTACTGCTCGACAATTAGATCCCCAAGATTTAGGATAACAGCTATTATTGATCAGTCTGCCAGACTCTTAAGATGTGCCGTGCCAAAAGTTGCTTTTATTGTGTCTCCCTATTACTTCAGTTCTCAGAAACGCTTATTTGACGTTTTTTTTACATTGCTCGTTTTGATTATTTCTCTGCCACTTCTATGCTTGATTGCACTGGTGATTTTTGTTGACTCGGGATTGCCAATTATCTTCAAACAAAAACGAAAAGGACAGCTTGAGCAACCTTTCACTCTCTATAAATTGAGAACCATGAAACTTCACACACACGCTTCAAAAAAAGAGCTTTATAAGCACAACCAGGCACCATATCCCATGTTTAAGATGGCGAATGATCCCAGATATACCAGTATTGGCAAGCTCCTATCCCGATCCGGTTTAGACGAACTGCCTCAGTTGCTCAATATTTTAAAAGGTGAGATGAGCTGGGTAGGTCCTCGGCCATTACCCATTGAGGAAGCAAAACTGTTAGGGAAAGATTGGGACTTCAGATATCTTGTAAAACCAGGGATTATTTCTGAATGGGCAGTTAATAGCTCACGATATGAAAGCTTGAAAAAATGGAAGCAGTTAGAAGTTGAAACCTTAGAAAAAGGCAGTTTGAGAAATGATATTCAGCTCATTTTCAGAACTCTGCGATATCTGACAGCACTAAATTCGTAGCTACCAGATCTAGCTTCGGATTTTCTTCTCTATTGACTTAGCCTAGTAATTTCACGTATTGTTACTTATATACTTTTTACCTGTGGTTACCCTGTTTGGAAGTAAAAATGGAAAATACAGTTAACATTCGCGAGACATCGACAGCTACTGTTCCCCCAGCAGCACCGAAAAAGAAAGTTCCTATCCAAGTGATACTTGGTGTAGTGGCTTTCGTATTATTAGTATTAGGTGGTGGAGTTGCTTTTTTCCTCTCACAACAATCTCAAGATATAAGACAGCAGGCTAGTTCAAGTTATGACACTTGTATCGCTGGCTGTAATGCTATGCCTCCAGGTCAAGCTCAAGGTCAATGTTTCGCTGGTTGCAGTACGGCAAATACTCCAACTCCAAGCACGGCACCTATTCAAACTTGTCTTCAATCTTTGAACCAAACTTGTTCAACTTCCTGTGGGGCAGGCATGATTGCAGGTGGTTCAGGCACATGTAATGCTGGATTAACTTGCTGTAAACCAAACCCACAAACCTGTCTAGTCGTTTCCGGTCAAACTTGTTCAACTTCTTGTGGAACAGGTTATTCTGCTGGAACTGGCACATGTGGCGGCGGTTTAACCTGCTGTAAATACGATCCAAGTAGTACTCTTTGTTACTCAACAAACTCAGATTGTATTCCAGCTGGTTCTTGTGGATCAAATGGCTATAACTATACAACCCAGGCAGCTTGTCAGGCAGCACTAGCTAACCTAAACATCTGTACCGCATCTGGTCAATGTCGCGGTGGTAAGCTCTGTACTGCAGCAGATGCCACAGCCAATAAGACAACCGGTAGCGGCGCAAGTTGTACCAACACCTGCTACGGCGTAAATAATCAATGTAATGGACCTGGTCTATGTGGAAGTTCTGATTTCCCATTACCAGATAGAGCTACATGTTTAATCGCCTTAAACGGTATCACTCCTAAATGTACATCAGTTGGTCTATGTATTAACTATCATCTCTGTACCGCTGCTGACGTGAGCAAAGCTGCTCAATCAACAACTGGTAGTGGTGCTATCTGTACTCCAGAAGTCGGACAATGCTACAGCAAATCAAATAACTGTGCTGCTACTGGAGCATGTGGTGCAACTGGCGGATACATCTACTACACAAAGGCTGAATGTCAGACAACAACCTGTTGGGGTACCGCAAATGAATGTAATAGTAGAACTTATTCATGTACGGCACCAAACACATATGACAACATCAATGCCTGTGTTGTGGCCTTAAACCCTCAAGCCACGAGTTGTTACAGTAGAACAAACAACTGTGCTACCGCTGGGACATGTGGTGCAACTGGTGGATACATCTACTATACAAAAGCTGACTGTCAAAATTATGGAAGCTCTTGTGCGACTGGTACCAAGTATTGTGCAGCAACAAACTCATGTATTGCTAACTCTGCAACTTGTCAGACCGCAGGATCATGTGTTCAGTCACAAGGTTCTTGTGAAGGCGCTGGTGCAACATGTTGTGGTGGATTAGTCTGCCAAGGTGTAGCTGGTTCAAGATTATGCCAACAGCAGAATGCAAACGACTGTGCTCCAACAGACCACTGTGGTGGCAACCAAGGCTACATCGGCTTCCACTGCACAAACTTAACAAACGGTCAATGTAATAGTAATCCTCAGACCTTTGACACAATGGAAGCGGCTGTCGCCTACGCCGGAACATGTGGACAAGCTGACACTGTCTGTGCAGCTCAACGCAATCTATGTGGTGGCTTCACCATCTTCAGTTCAGGTTGTACTCCAACCTCAACCAACCCACCTGCGTCTACGCCTCCAGGTGTCACTCCAACACCAATTGGCCCAGTCTGTTTGAACATCGCTATGAGTAAACCAAATCCAGTGGTCGGTGACACCGTTACCTTCACCTGTGGAACAGTAGCTGGCGCTGCAAGATACGAATTCAGAGTCAAGTTACCAGATGGAACAATTCAAAACTTGGCTACCTCAACTACAAGCGTTAACGTCTCAACCTCGTTCACCGTTAATAGTTCAGGATCACACTTTGCACAATGTAGACTCTGCACAGGAGCAGCTGAAAGTACTTGTCAAGCATACTCAAGTATATAAAGAAATTATATGATTAACGCCGTAAGCTCAACGCCAAACAACAACGCCCAACCAGTTAGCCCAATTGGTGACACCAATATGCCAAATACTGCAGTCGTTCCTCCAGCCCCTGTTGCCCCAGCACCAGCAGCTCCAGTTACACCAATGGCTACTGTTACGACAACATCTTCTATTCCAATGACTCAACCGGCAGCTCCGGTGGCAAGTCCATCTCCAGTTTCAGTTGCTGAGCCATTGCCTGTCAGACCTGATTTGAGAGAAAACAAGACTTCTATCGATACATCCTCATTACCAACTTCTTCAGTTGGTGGTTCTACTCCTCCTGCAGCACCAATGATGCCAAAGAAGAAAAATAAAATGGGCATGATCTTAGGTGTGATTGCTTTATTTATTTTAGTGATTGGTGGCGGAGCTGGTTTTTACTTATCACAACGCAATTCAGATATCAGACAACAAGCTAGTACAGGTACCGCAACCCCAGGTTGTAACACCACCTGTTCTACAAACTTAGACTGTCCAGCCGCTCACACCTGTTCTGCAGGTAAATGTGCTTTGACGGCTTGTTTGGCCACAGGTGCAACTTGTGACGCGAACAAGTGTGTGTTGACCAACCAATCAGCTTGTGTGCTGAACTTTGTGGCCACAACCACCACGACTACTTCACTCTCTTGTGTTAAGTCATCGTATCGAGATGAACTCAGTAACAGTGCTGGTAGTTATACATTAACAACTGCCAAGTCCACCTTTAGTCCATCTGACGTTGTTGTCTACAAAGTAGCCATGACTGCCAATAACTTGGGAACTTCACAGTTAGTTTTGAAAGATATTCTGGCCGATGCTTCAGGTAATAACTTGGGTAAGGTTACCTTCTTAGACTCAGATTGTGGTGCAAACGCTTACAACGCCACAACAAAGACATTAACTTGTACGGACACTCAATCAGCTGCCAATGCCACTGTAAATCACATTTTCCGTGTCAGATTAGCAGCAAGTATTGCTGATGGTACTGTCATTAAGAACGCCGCTACCGTCGTAGCCGGTGCCACGAATGCCTCTTGTGAAGTGAACGTAACTGTAAGTAATCCTACTGCCAGTCCAAGTCCATCACCAAGTCCAAGCCCATCTCCATCACCAAGTCCTAGTCCAACTCCAACTGCGACCACATACACATGTAATGGATCATGTACCACAGATGCTCAATGTCAAACCGTGAACAGTGCCTATGTCTGTTCCAACAACCTGTGTCGCTTGGGTACCAACACGTCATCAACGACATGTACACCTGCCACGACAACCTACGCTTGTAACAGTAGCTGTACAACCGATGCCCAATGTCAAACTGCGAACAGTGCCTACTCATGTTCATCTGGCTACTGTCGACTAGCTGCGAACACGTCTTCAAGTACCTGTTCTCCAGCTAACATCACATATGCCTGTAACAGTAGTTGTTCTACAGACGCACAATGTCAGACAGCCAATGGTAGTTACACCTGTGACGCCAACAGTGGCAACAAGTGTCGCTTAGACTCAAACAGAGGCTCAGAGACCTGTACAGTACCTGTGAACACTTATGCCTGTAACAGTAGCTGTTCCACTGATGCTCAATGTCAGACAGCCAACAGTAACTACGTATGTAGTAACAGTGTCTGCCGCCTGAGTAGTAATGTGTCTGCCGAGAACTGTCAGCCAAGTACACCAGTCATCGTGAATGTCCCAGTTGGTTGTAACCAGACATGTGCCTCCAACTCAGACTGTTCTGCAAGTAACCAAGTCTGTGTACAAACAGATGCTGGCCAACGCTGCAGACTGGATAACTATCCAAACAGTGAGACATGTTTGCCACCTTCTCAGACTACAACCACTGTCTATGTGTCACCAACTCCAACCACAACAGTTGCAGCTGCTACACCACAGCCAGAGAAACCAGCTGAGTTACCAAGAACAGGTTCAACAGAGACAACAGTACGATTCTTACTCATGGGTGCAGCAGCAGTCGTCTTAGGCGCACTCGGACTGCTCCTCCTCTAATCTCTGTCTCGATATAGAAATAAAAAGCCCTCTGATGTGAATCAGGGGGCTTTTCAGGTATAATCTCATCTAGTGAGAGCCGGTAGCTCAGTTGGTAGAGCGGAAAGCTTATACCTTTCTGGTCGCGGGTTCGAGTCCCTCCCGGCTCACAACATTTAGATATGCCTAATCATTCTTTTGAATCAGCCTCTCAACACAACCCACTTGATGCTGAATTTTCAATGAAACAAAACAAGTGGGATGCCATCTTCGCAGAAGTCAGACAATATGTGGATGGCATCGGTGGTGAAATGGATATCGGTATTTTAGAAACGGTGGTCGCTTTTAACGCCAATGGAATCCAAACGCGTCAATCCTGCGAAGGCCACCTCGACCATGGAGTTGCTGCACCTTGGGTAGACATAGAAAGTACTCTTCCAGACGATAGGCTCTCTCAATTAGAAAAAAGAAAATCAAAAATGGCAGATGCTATTTGGAAACGTTTTGACAGTAAAAAGGGGTATAAGGTGACTGAGGCAGAGCTTCAGGAGATGAATCGATTGTATGCTGAGGCCTCCGAACTACGGCGTCAAATTGAGCGTCCTACCTTAGAGTCCTTAAAGAAAATCATTACTCTTCTAACCGAGTTCTATTCGAATCATCAAGTTCCATTCGATACCCAGCTTACGGTTCAATCTTTTGGTCAATCACTCAGAATTCAAAGTCAGGGTGCTGGTATTCAAGAACTCGAATCAGATGAGAACAAAGCGTTGAAGCTCAAGCAATATCAAGCGGAAATGAACGCATTTACTGCTTTTTTGAAAAATAAATACTTTTCATAATTAATAAGTCGCTTGGATTTTCTTTCCTCTATTCATCAACCACACAACGGCAATGGAAATCTCATAGAGCACTACTAGCGGAATGGCTAAAATGCACTGATTGAGTGGGTCTGGAGTTAAGATAGCACCCGCCAGAAAGCTGAATACGATTACATAGCGTTGTTGTTTTAATAACCAGCGGTGATCGAGTCTATAAAGGTGATTGGTAATATAAAAAACCAGCGGGATTTCAAACACCAAACCGAATGCAAACAGGTACTCTGTAATGAAAGATAAGTATTCATCAGTGGTAATCAGCGACTTGAGTTCAGGAGATGAAAAAGTATTAAAAAAGTGGATGGTGACAGGCAAACTCACATAGTAGCCAAAGAGAATACCAGCCGTAAATAAAATTACGCTCACTAAAACAATCAACAAAATTACTTTCCGTTCAAATTGTGGAAATGCGGGAGCTAAAAACATTAACACTTCATACAAGACGATTGGAATTGATAGCAGCATGCCAACAAAAAAAACGACTGTAAAAGTAAATGACAGGGCGCCGATCGGGGCGTTGTAAAAAAGTGAGGCGTGGAGTGGCTCGACCAAGAGTTCTAATAAACGTTCATGAAAGAATGAAACAATAAATACTAAAAGAAAAATGCTGCCGGCGCAAATAAGGAGTCTTTGGCGAAGTTCTGACAAATGTTCTTGGAAGGTTTGTTTTTTCGGCAGCTCAGCAACTACAATGACTGGCTCAAGTAATTTAATCTTCTTTTTTGGGTGCTTTGGGAGGGGTTTTCTCTTCTCTGACATCATCTGTTAAGCCTTTGCGAATTTCTCGAATTGCTTCACCAATACTACGAGAAAGCTCGGGGATTTTTTTGCCGCCAAATAAGAACACTATGATGAGGAGGACGATGAGAAGCTCTTCAGATTTTAAACCAAACATTGCAATTTCCTTCTGGATTCAGTACCGTGAATGAGTGTAATATTTTTTACAGAAAAAACAAGCCTACTTTTCATCAGATAATAATAGGTTTATACATCGCTTTTTTTATCCTTTTCCCAAATCCTGTTTTTGCCACAACCTATGGCTCAGGACACTATAACAGCGGCCAGTACGGCATAGGAGAAGTTGCTACTCCCCCCGCAACTTCTAACTCATCATCTGGAAGTAATTCTTCACAAAATTCCACCACACCCGCCATTACGCCAAATTGTGAACAAAGTCTGCCAGGCACGGTTCCTCAAATCTATGCCGCCGTTTCTTCAAAATCGGACCAAATTACCCTGTACTTCACAGATTCTGGCGAGCCATTTGATCACTACGCACTCACCTACGGACTTCAGTCCGGTAAGTATTCATTCGGTTCAGACAATATAGGCGGTCATGGTTTAAGAACTTTTACTGTAAATTCATTGACAGCAAACACTACCTACTTCTTTAAAGTACGAGCTGGCAATGGCTGTGCAGCTGGCGGTTGGTCAAACGAATTCTCGGCAAAGACAGTGGGCAAGGTAGCTTTTCGTGTTCCAGCTAAAGAACTAGAAATTGTGAGTACTGATGTCCAGGTGACTTCATCAGCCCAATCTGCCTCAGCAGTACATGTCAAAGTCCTCGACCCAAATCAACTTCCCGTACAGTCTGTTCAAGTCACCATAGACCCCAAGACCCAAACGGCTTCGACAGATGATGCCGGTATAGCTACCTTTTCAGGAATAGAAAATGGAGTTCATCAGTTAACATATGCACACAATGATTTTGTGGGGAAAGAAAATATTGTGGTGCAAAACCAAGACGTAAACGTAACAGTCACTGTCCAGGAAAAAACGTCACTCTTTAGTTCCTGGCGATATCTCATTTTGGCATTGGTTGGAATTGGCATCATCTTGTCAGGTGGAATTCTGTTTATTGCTCGACGAAACAAAAATAATACATGATAATTGATCATAGTTCAGAATAAGAATAGCGTTATATATAAAAGGTCTACCGTGTCTAGTCAGCTTTCACAACTCTTTCAAAAGGAAATGACTCGTAAAGAGTTCCTCTTATTTATTGGATTAGGCTTTATTGCGTTGATTGGCATTTCCTCTCGCCTAAGAAGTATTTCTGAGCTCCTACATAGCACGCCTTCGGTGCCAAAAGGCTTTGGGTCTAGCAAGTATGGTAAATAGATACAAAAAAGCCTCTTAGGTAATCCTAGAGGCTTTTTAACATATTCAATTGTCGAGACACGTATCACTCAGCCGCCTTCTCCTCCACTTTCTTCTTTGGTTTAAGATACCCCTTCACGTAAGATTGGACCTTGGGGTCTCCAGAGTTGAACAGTCGCAAAAAGGTTTTGCTTGCCTGCTCATTCTCTTCTTCCTTTTGAAGAATAAAGATGGCGAACTGGATGGCAAAAACAGGTTGGGCGCGATCCAAAATGATCTTGAGATGAATCGGCCAGTATTCCACCGGCATCATTTGGACAATTTGCACGCTATTGTCTCGAACCTGCGGATCACTGCTGGTGTACTGATACACGACGGCATCCATCGCCTTCACAAAGGCTTCACGATGCGCCTCCAGCTTCTCGGGCTCACCGTTGAGCTTCTTAAGGATAGCTAGGGCCACATCAGACTCTGGTCGACCGTTCAGAACACCCAAGTACTCCATCAGTAATTCAGGGCTAGCTTCGTTGTACAGCGCATCGTAAGAGAGCTCGTCGGCGCTTTCACCAAGGTGCTGAGTACGAATCATGAACTCCACTAGATCCGCACTTTCAAATGCCATCCGAGCTTCAACCAGAAACGGCAGAAAGTTATGAATCGGTTGACCTTCATCAAACATTCGATAAATAACTTTCGTGATTGGCTCCAGAGCCCGCTGAAATGCTTGTGCTGAAGCCGAATGCTTTGCAGCAGCCAGCTCAGCGGCTAGCTTCGCCCGTACATAATTCGAGGTAGTTGAAATGACCTGATAAAGGGCCGCTTCATCCGATGACACGAGTAAGCACACAATGTCCCAGATAGGAAAGTTGACCAAGGGCAAGTTAGCCTGAATCATCTTCAGGGCAAATTCCTTCTTCAGTTCCTGATCTTCCAGCTTGTAATAAGCAGCCGTCAGATATCCCTCAATTTTCCTGACCAACTCTCGGTCAAGCTCGGTGAGAACATCAGTCGCAAACCGTATGAGCTGTACTGGGTCAATCATGGCGAGAACGCGGGCACACTGGACCACGTCCTGCTCACTTGTGGTTCGTAACAGAAGTGCGTTAACTTGAAAAGTCAGGTCTTGAAGCGCCGCTTGGTCTGTCCACTGCTTTGGATTAAAGAAGCTGAACGCCACTTGAGTGTAATCCGGATCCTTCAGCAAGGTGCTGATGAGTGGTAATCCTCGTTCTTTGAGCGCCTTCACTGCATCAACGCAATGCGCCAAGATGCAGGTGGGCTTTTTGTACCAGACAGAAAGGACGCCCAGCGCGATCGTCACATGGGCGTTTGCTTCCAAGAGAATCACAATCGTTTTTTCTGACTGATCAATCACGAGTAGCGGCAGAATTTGCTGCTCCTGAACTTCTTGTGGCAGAGCTAAAAAGCCGTTGAGTCCGACTTGGTGGAGGTATGCTAGCCAGACTTGTCTAGACACACCCAGATTTTTATAGATGTCACTTTCCACTCCTAAATCGAGTGGATCAGTAACTTGGATAGTGGCGATTTTTTTGGCATCGTCACCTTTGATAAAATCCTCTAGAATGCGCGATTGCACGGTCATCTCATGTACTCCTTATGTCTAATCGACAATATGAACTTGTTAAATTTCCGAAACGAAACATTATTCGCAATGAGCGGCGTTGAACCGCTAAGCGAGATAATCTCAAATTTCTTGGTGATTATATATCAAATCTGGTAAAAAACCTATAATAGTTGATAAATCGCTGTTATAGTGATGAGTGGAAAATGAAAAAATCTGCTAGCTTTTCAGAAGTTCTTGGCTGATTCGGAAGTAACGCTGTTCACCTTGTTGTGTCTGATGATCTAAATCAAATTTACCCCAATAGCAGTCGGTTTCTCGCTCAGGATCTTTGAAATTACTCAGGCAAATATCATATTCACGGCGAGCAGCTTCAATATCCCCTCGAAGATAGTAGTAATTTGCTAATTGAGCCGATGAAAAGTAATCCCTTCTTAGATCATAAGAGAAAGATATTAAGAGCTGCTGAACCAGCTGCCACCTTTTTTGTTCGATCAACTCGTTAATCAGTCTTTGGGTTTGTTTACGCAGTTCATACTTGGCTAAAAAGATATCTAAAGCATGCTGTTTTTGCAGCTCTAAGATAAATGAACGATACAGCTGGCGATCATACGTTGATGGGTGAAAGGGAAATGGCGTGGCTGACTCAAAATCTGGATCTATTTGCTGAGCTTTAAGATAGAGCTTGGTGGCACTGCCCATGTCTCCAGACAAATATAGCTGATTCGCTGATTTCGCCAGCTCAGCTGATAAGATTTTTTTCCAGCTAAATTCAACTGTTTCTTTTGCCATGTTTTTATCAAGAAGTTGCCAAACTTGATACCAAGCATCAAGAATCTGTGTTCTTTTCTGAAGATCTGAATTTGCATCTCGATTTTTCAACATGGCATCTGCAGCGTCAGAATAGACATTCCAGGTTTGCCATCGATTACCATCATCAACTGCTAACAATAGCTGGACGTCCCTGATCGCTTCCGCTGATTGTTGCTGCCCCAGGTCATACTGCATCTGCCCTATCAACCAAGGTGTAAGCGTTGTTTTGTAATTTACTAAAAATCCTGTTGGCTGGAGCAAGACGATAGTTTTTTTCATTTCATTTGGCGGAAAACGCGAGGGACTTGTGAAGGCATCAAATGGGCGAGACATTGCTAACCCTGAGTCAAATGTTGCCATAGATAAATAGATTTTTGCACTATAGCCAATGTTCTTTTCAGAAAAATTTTTCACCGCAGTACTCGCTTGATCAAACAGATCCATCTTTATAGATAAATCGAGCAACTGAATCTTCTCTCCTTGATAGGTCTGGCGAATGTTTTCAAAAGTACTTAAATAGAGATCTGGCTTATTCTGATTCAAGGCGAGATCTAGCAGTTGCACCTTATTTGCAAGATCAAAGGGCGTAAGTTTCATCAATCTTTGCCTCAACTCTATTTCTTGGGCGGGAGAAATTCCCGAAGTCAGCAAGTAACTTTTAATTACCTCTGGGCTCATACTATAGAAACTCAAAAGGTACGACACTTCCGGTGAAGTTTTTATTTGATCTTGAACTCGCCAATAAATGACCGGAAATATTTTGACACTCTGAACCTTCATTCCGGAATACCAAAGGACAGTACTCACTAGATAGCCAGTCATCCACAGCCCTAGGAAAATATACCCTAAAGCTACTAATACTCCTGAGAAAAAAACGGGAACGGGAGACGCTGCCAATGCTTGAAATTGATGAAAGCGTTTTGGAGAATCTTCCTTCTCTCTTAACAGTAATGCCAATGAAATCAGTAACAGTAGCCAAACAACAGAGTAACTTAAGTTGAAGTCAAATAAACTATCTATACAGATACTCATCACCGAAACGTACAAAATGTCAGCGGGAGAAGTCACGCTGAGATTTTTTGGCCGAGCCACCAGGAGCACATAGCCTACTAAACCAAAGAAAGGCAAACTAAATATTAGTCCGTATTCTGCTAAGAGTTGGAGCATTTCATTGTGCGCGTAAGAACTGAAATAATAGGGCAAGGCAGCTTTTTGATTTGATACAACTGTGAAGGTGCCGCCACCCGATCCCCAGAGTGGTTTCTCAATTATCGACTGGACTGCCTGCTTCCAGTACTGAATGCGGAAATCAGAAGTCAGCTCTTTACAGGTTTGTCTATTCACCGAAGCAGCAAAACATATTTTTTCTGGCTTTATTTTCGTAACAGCAAAGAGACCTAGAACGAGACACCCAACAATTGATGCCAGCACTAACTTTAGTGGGAACGTTGTTTTTGAATTGTTTTTTTGACTGATGAACCAAAGAAATATTATTACTGCAATGCCAATGGCGATATCAATTCTGGCAAAACTCATGACCAATGTAATCAGGAGTATTCCCAAGGGGACATAGCCGTACCACTTTTTTTTGCTGTCCTGAATAACCAGAAAAGCAATTGGGATACAGAAAAGATACAAAATCGATGCATGGTTGTGGCCGAAGTTGGCTACCAATAAATTCATTCCCGGTAAATGACTACTCAAACTCGGCAGAAAAAAGAAGAGCGTGCTGAGAAATGAAATATTCAATCCAATCAAAAGGATGCCATACAACAAAAAATGTAATGGTAATTTCTGAGGAGAGGAATGATAAAAGAAATCAAACGCACAAACAGCCAGTGACATTAATATGAAAGCGTTCAACGTCAGGGGCAAACTAATGCTAAAGAAAAGTGAGAGGAATGTGCCAAGGTAAAAGCACAACAGCAGCGCGACCGCGAGGGGATGTTTTTTTAAAGCTTCTTTCCGATTCTGAAGCCCGTGTGAAAAAAAGAGAACCAGACCGAGTAACCCCCAAAGCAATATCCCTACAGGCGTCTCACCCATGACCGTAATCAGAAAAAAGATACTTAAAAAAGACAGGTAGAAGAAGAACTGGCTTCGAGAAAGAGTCACCTCTTGAGTGTAGCATTTTCACCAAGATAGTCGATACGAAATGGTTCCCAAGGAGTGTTCCTTGACTAACCTATCTTTATACTCTATTTTGAAGGTGTCGATGACGTTTCACACTCTTATAAACATCTGGAAAAAAATAAAAGAATTCCAACAAAGCGTATTCAATTTTTTGGTCCTTCATATTGTCTACTTCATCGGAATTGGACTGACGGCCATGGTGGCAAAAGCCGTGGGCAAGCATTTTTTGACTCGAGAATATCAATCAACAAGCTGGCAGAAAGCCGGCACAACCAAGCCTGTAGCCTCTGAACACATGTTTTAGTATGACAATCCTAGGAATTTCCTGTTACTACCATGATTCTGCTGCCTGTCTGATGCGTGATGGGAAAATTATTGCCGCTGCTGCAGAAGAGCGCTTCACCAGAAAAAAGCATGATAATGACTTCCCAATTGAGGCAATTAAATTTTGTCTTGACTTCGGAAAAATTGCCATGAATGAGGTAGATGTGGTCTCATTTTATGAAAAACCAATCTGGAAATTTGAACGAATTCTTCATCAACACTTGGAGCATTTCCCATTAAGCTATAAAGCTTTCATGAATACAGCCGGAGGTTGGTTTAATCAGAAACTGAACATTCAGAAACGCTTACAAGACGACTTACACTTTTTTGGGAAAGTTGAGTATATCCCGCACCACGTCTCGCATGCCGCAAGTAGTTTTTATCTTTCACCATTTAAAGAAGCAGTGATCGTGACACTGGACGGTGTGGGTGAGTGGGCAACCACAACCGTGGGTCAAGCAAATGCAAAAGGAATCCAGATAGATCAAGAGATAGCTTTCCCCCATTCACTCGGTTTACTTTACAGTGCTCTAACGACATACCTTGGTTTCTCTGCCAATGATGCTGAGTACAAAGTCATGGGTTTAGCTGCCTACGGAAATCCTAAACCTTTCCGGAAAAAATTTGCTGAGTTGATTACTCAGTTTCCAGATGGTAGCTACCAACTGAACATGAAGTATTTTGAGTACGATCATGCTGAACATATGTTCACTCCGGCTCTAGAAGAGCTCTTTGGCTACCCCAGGAGAGTTCCTGAAAGTAAGGCCTATTCTTATCATGAGAATATTGCAGCCGCACTTCAAGAAACACTCGAGCAAATCACCTTTCAAATTCTGCGGGTTGCCTATGATACGTATAAACTACCGAATGTTTGTTTAGCTGGTGGAGTAGCCCTTAACTCAGTTATGAATGGGAAAATTCTCAAAGAAACTCCATTTAAGCAGGTATTTATTCCACCAGATCCAAGTGATGCGGGTGGCGCAATGGGTGCGGCACTGTGGACCCACCATCACCAAAGCTCAGATACAGTAGCAAAAAAACTTGTGAAAAAGCATGAGTTCTCTCCGTACCTTGGCCCCGAGTACAGTTGGCATCATATTCAAAACCTACTAAGTAAACATCAACTGAAGTATGAGCTAGTCACTGATCAAAAAAAGCTCATCGACAAGGCCGCGCTCTATCTAACAAAAGATAAGGTCATTGGATGGTTCCAGGGTCGAATGGAATGGGGTCCTAGAGCGCTGGGTAATCGAAGCATTCTAGCTTCTGCCAGAAAACCAGAAATGAAAGACATTATTAATGCTCGAATTAAACACCGTGAACTTTTTCGTCCATTTGCGCCAGTCATTATGGAAGAATATGCCGATGAGTTTTTTGAGACCGACGATCATCTGCCTATCTCGGCAAAATGGATGTTGATGGTCTACCCTTTTAAGGAGAAAAAGAAGAAACTTTTACCGGCCGTAGTTCATGTTGACGGGACAGGCAGACTTCAAACTGTTGCCCGCAAAGATAACCGTTTATACTACGACGTAGTAAGTGCATATTTTAAAAGAACTGGAGTGCCGAGTATCATTAATACATCATTTAATGTACGTGGTGAACCAATTGTCTGTACTCCAGAGGATGCAATTCAATGTTTCTTAAAAACAGACATCGATTACCTGTTCATTGATCAGTTCATCGTGAGAAAGTAACTATGTTTAAAGAGTTAATGCAGTTTCTGCTACAAAACAAAAAATGGTGGCTTATTCCACCAGTAATCGTCTTCGTCATTTTTGCACTACTTGTTGTCTTCTCCACCACGTCACCTATTGGTCCTTTCGTGTACATGCTTTTTTAATTTTTAAAATGACAAAACAGATTCAAATTCTCATATTGATAGTAGTAATGCTATCTTCAGCTTTTTTAAGCCTTAAAGCAGTGTTTTTTGTCGGAAATGAATTCTTTTTTGACAAATTGTTTTATCACAAAGATGCAAAGTTAGGTTACGTGGGTCCCCAAGAAAATTGGGCTGATTCAAAGTTTAGTAACAGAAATGCAGATCTCACGAAGCTTGTTTCAGACACTGCGCGATATCAGCAAAACGGACAGAAGGTACTGGGAATGAAGGATGACAAGACGTATAAAATCGCTGTGATAGGTGACTCATATGTTTGGGGTCAAGGAATTGCCGATGAAGACAGGTTTGTACATCTTTTAGAGAAGCGACTCTCCAAAATTCGACCAACAAAAGTTGTCTCCCTCTCTCGCTGTGGTGACTCAATTTTTGACAACTACATCAAGTACACCCAAATACAAAAACTCGAAGAGCCCTATGATTTAGTTATCTTTGGATTGGTGAACAATGATCTCATCTTTTCAGAAGGTGACAGCTATGACGAAACACAACAAACAGCAATCCAGTCCTCCTGCACAACTGGTCCGGTAGCTTGGGACAATCAAATGAAGACAGAAGAATACTCAACAGTAGTGGAGCGTAGTTTTGATCCAACTTCTCAAAATTACTGCGCTTTTCAACACATCCTCCCACTTCTGCCAAAGGAAAAAACACTCTACTACAATTTTGATGAGTTTAAGAATGACTGGAAACCCATATCGAGTTATGGAAACGAACTGGAAAAAGCAGGTTTAACAGTCATCTCAACCAAGTCGTACTTTGAGAGTCATAAAACGAACTATCCTGATATTTTTAAGCCAAACGGTTTTGACCGATTTCAAGTAAGTCCAAAAGAAGGACATCCTTCGGCTTTAGCTAATAAAATGTTTTCCGATCAGCTTTTCACAGAGATTACTCAAAATAAAAAATGGCAGTTTACAGCGAACTAATCACACAAGCGCAAAGTTACGTTGTCCTGAACCAGAATATCCCTCGATTTAAAACAGACTCCATACACATCTTTGATTTTTTGCAAAGACGTTCGTCTCGGTTTTTCTAAAATGGTTGTTTGATCAATGTAGTAATAGTTAACACAACTCTGAACATCCTCTTCTACCTTAGGACGCATCAGTCGAACGTTGCTTTGGGCTGGCATGTTCGCAACCACAGAAGAATAAATCCAATCAGGTGTAGTGAACAAACAGGAACCAGTAGGAAAAGACTGATTTAACAGCATTTTCACTGGGTTCGCATGAAAGTCCCAGTAATAAAAATCCGTATTCCGATAATAGTCAAAAAAAGAAAATGCGGTCAGAAAGATGAAAAGAAAAAAGACTGCCGACAAGAACATATTCTTCTTTAAGTATGGGATAACAGAAAAAATCAATGTGAAAGTAATCGGAACAATAAATGTAAAACAAACCCGAGCATAAAAAAATGAGTTCTGAAAAGAAACACACAGCACCACAAAAGCGGCTATCATCCCACCTAACGCAATCCATTGATTGAGAAGGAATGGGAACGGACTCTTTCTTTTTTTCGACTTCTCTAGCAGTAATGCGATGACTAATAAACTAGCAACAATCAATAGCCCATTTACAAATAACCACTTAAAATCTAGGTTATCTACAAATCCAAATAAATCACCCAATAATAAAACAAACTCCTTTAAACTAGGCACTGGTGCCCACTGATTTGCGTGTGCTGTTAAAAAGAGATTTTTCCAAAAAATCGGGAGATACCAAATATCAAATAACCCTGATAAAACAACACTTCCTAACAAAACTCTCCAAATTCTTGATTTGTTTTGGATCCAACCCAAACCGGCAAAAACGAGTAAAAAGCAGGAGAATAAGAAAAAAGAATAATCGAACAACAAGCCAACCGCCATCAGCAGACTCAGACCAACTAGTTCTCTTTTACTTGGCTCAATTCTGTGCTGCTGATTTCTCCAAAGAATTCTTAGAACCCAACTGAAGGAAATGAGTGTTGCCCCAAGCACACTGGCATACATTAGATATCCTGCCGTTAGGTGAATGACATAGGGGTTTAATGCTAACCATCCTAAAGGTAAAACTCGGTATCTGAGTGGGAAAGGCGACAGTAACCAAAAGCTGATTCCAATGGCAGAAGTGAAAATCAATATTTGGACAAAACGCAGGGTAAATACTGAAGGCTTTAGGTCCACCAGTGGATCCATAGCCATGTACCAAAGAGGCGGATGATCAAAGTCAGGTGCTGTTATCAAGCCAGTAAAGCTGTGGACTTGATTAAACTCTAAGGCAAAGATCTCATCTTCTGTGAAATCGTATCGAGTTGTAGAGTAAATTCTGGAAAAAAGTGCGAGCAGAATCAAACAAGTAAAACACAGCCACTGAATTGACCTACTAGAAAAGGGGAGCTGCTTGAGTCGTAACATCAGAATTGGTTTCCTCTATCTTCCAGTACAAAAGAAGCTAAAATCGTTACCATGCAGCCAGATTCAGCCGTGCACTCTATTCAAATCGATGGCTTGCCCTTCATTGTAGGGACTTTCCCCGAGGTAATCAACAGAATTTGTCACAACATTTTACAAAAGAAATCGCAAATCATCTTACCTTGTTCTCTTAACGATCTGGCTAGTATTTCGTCTCAGCCAAAACTCTTTGCGAGTTACCAAAAAGTAGATATTTGCACAACAGATGGCATGCCTCTCGTCTGGATTTCTTCACTCAAAACAAAAAACCTCAATCAGCGAGTTTATGGACCAGACTTAATGAAAGCCATTTTTCAAAAATTGCAAAAGAGTCAAGCCAGACATGTTCTCTACGGTGCTACACCAAACACAGTCGCTTTATTAAAAAAGAAATTGCTGCATCTAGCTCCACACTCACAAATTGTGGAAACATTTTCTCCGCCTATGAGAAAGCTATCTGACTTGGAAGAAAAAAAATACCTTTCTCAATTAAAAAAGTCACGTCCGGATGTGGTCTGGATTGGTATTAGCTCACCGGCCCAAATTGAGCAAGCAGCCCGCTGGAAAAAAGCTCTTCAGAAGACAACATTTATCTGCGTAGGTGCCGCATTTGATTTTGTCTCGGGATCAAAAAACAGTGCTCCAAACTGGATGAAAAAAAATGGATTTGAGTGGTTTTTTAGATTGATAAATGAACCTAAAAGACTATGGAAAAGATACTTGTATACCATTCCCAAGTACCTGTTAATTCATGGATTTCGTTTGGTTTTCAATCCATAAATACGTTTTTGTGAGGCCACTTTCCAAGGAAATGCTTGGCGCCCAATTCAGAAGAGATTTTATTAGCGTATTGTCCGAATTTCTACCGCGGACACCTTGAAAACCCTCAACGTGTTTTAGGGACAGTTTCTTCTTAGCAATTTTTGCGACCAAAAGAGCCATTTCATTTATCGAAATCATTCGATCTGAACCAATATTAATCGGTCGATCAACAGAAGAATGCATCAGACGAAAGATCCCATCACAACAATCATCAATATAACAATATGAACGCGTCTGTTCTCCATCTCCCCAAATTTCAATCTCATCAATTTTTTTGGCCAAAGCAACTTTTCGACAAATAGCCGCGGGAGACTTCTCTCGTCCACCTTCAAACGTTCCTTCTGGTCCATAAATATTGTGAAAACGAGCAATCTTTACATCCAGACCAAAATCTGTTCGATAGGCTTGGCAAAGTTGCTCGGTAAAGAGCTTTTCCCAACCATAGGCGGTATCTGGTTCAGCAGGAATCGCGTCCTGCTCTTTTAAACTCACCTTATCAGTTTTACGTTGTAAATGGAGCGGGTAGACACAAGCTGATGAGGAATAAAAAACTTTAGGGATCTGCTTTTTCTGAGCAGCTTCTAATGAATTGACATTTATTCTGACATTATGTGTCATTAAATCAGCATGATGCTCTGAAATGTAGCCAACCCCACCCATATCGGCGGCTAAGCAATAGAGCTCATCGCAATGAGTGATTGCCTGCATGGCACTTACAGGATTCCGCAAATCCGCCACAAGAAACGTATCAGCTATAGATGGGCTAAATTCAGGTTTTTTTATATCAATTCCTGTAACGTAATACCCTTTTTCTTTTAAGAATTTCACTAGATGAGAACCAATAAACCCACCTGCACCTGTGACGATTGCCGTTTTCATAGACAGAGTATAACATCCCTTGTATGTGCGGAATCGTAGGTGGTTTTGGCTCTCGTTGTCAAAAGCGAGACATTCTCACCGGACTTGAATTACTTCAACATCGTGGCAAAGACGAACAGTTTTTTGCCCAGTGTGCTTCTCACGCATTTTTGGGAATGAATCGGCTGAGCATTCAAGATTCTCAACCTGGTTTATATCCTTTCAAGTACAAGCAGTATTCTCTGCTTTTAAATGGTGAACTGTATAACTTAGCTGAACTCACAAAACACTTACTAAAAAAAGGAATTAAGTGCAAAACAAAATGCGATGCAGAGGTCATTCTCCCGCTATTTGATTTGTATGGTAGTGAAGCGTTTAAAATGCTCGACGGCATGTTTGCTATTGCCATCTATGATGAACAAAGAAAAGCAATCTCACTCGCTCGCGACTTATTCGGTGAGAAACCACTCTACTACACAGTTGTTGATGATTCACTCTTTTTTGCCTCTGAGACTCAAGCGCTTCCCGCCTTTACTCATCAAATTGATGAATCGGCTATTCCAGAGTTTTTGACGTTTGGTTTTTTGAATTCGAGTAGAACATTTTATAAGCAGGTAATGAAGGTTTTACCAGGCGAATTTGTCCAGATATCCCATGGCAAAGTCATAAAAAATCAGTTCGACGTGCTGAGCAATTACTTAGATACACGGCTTGATCAAGCTACAACGGAAAGCACATCAAATGAGTTAGAGAAACGACTGCAAAAGATTACTCATAAGAAAATTGCTGGTGAGTCACCCATAGGCCTCTTTTTGAGTGGTGGCTTGGATTCTAGTCTACTTGCTGCTTTGTTGCAGAAAGAAACTAAAAACAAGCTTTTTACGTACTCCATTGGCTTTGAAAAGGCAAACCATGATGAGAGCAGAGAAGCAAAACTCGTCTCCGAAAAATTACAGACAAAACATCAGCACCTCCTTTTTTCAGAAAAAGAGATTGCTCCAATTTGGCATCAAATTCACTCAAGAGGCGATGAACCTTTCACTGATCCTGCTATCTTGCCGACCTTTCTTCTAGCAAAAGCCGCTAAAAAAGATGTTAAAGTCGTTTTAACTGGTGAAGGGGCAGATGAAATTTTTGGAGGCTATCGTAGGTATCAACGTTATTGCTTCAGTCAAAAAACACAAAATGATGCAATAGCAGATCTAATTGCAAAAAAACTACCAGTTCCCCTAAACCTTTTCAAACTCTTTGCTTCTCCCCAAAAATCTTACACGCCAGTCAGTTACGGCCTTTTCTGGAATACGCACCGGAAAGTATATCTCGATATGATCGAGAAAGTCTGGCAGGAGACAATCGAACTAGAACCCAACATGAAAAATCTCTCAATCCCTCAATCGCTCCAGCTGCACGATTTACGCCATTATGTTTCTGAGCAGTTGTGTATGAAAACAGACAAAATCTTAATGCAACATGATATTGAATCAAGAGCACCGTACCTTGATAAAACCCTGCTTCCGTACATGCAATTAGCTGGTCGTGACATGGCTTCTTCGCCAACAAGTGAAAATAAACAGTTGCTTCGTGAAGTTGCCAGCCGGTATTTACCAGACGAAATTGTTCATAAGCCTAAACACGGTTTTTCTTTGCCAATTGGCGACCTGCTTCAGCACTCATTGCGAGAAGATGTGGAAAAATTGTATAAAGCGCACCCACTTCTGACAAATTACCTTAACCCAAAAGAGATTACAGCAGTGCTCGATTCTTTCTTTCAAGGGAATGTTCGTAAGAAAAATGATGTCTGGAACTTACTCACCATCAATACTTGGTTAACTGGCCAAAACAACCCTTAGAAATCGCTCTCTGTTAACTAGAGAAAAATCACGAATTACTTTTTGCTGAGCCCGCTCTCCCATTGTCTGGAGCTGTTTGGGATCTTTCAAAAGCATGTCCACCTTAGCGTAAAACTCCGAAATAGAGTCAAAAATAAAACCAGTGAATTGTTGCTCAATCACTTCATGAACGCCTGGAAAGTGAGCTGCAACTACTGGAAGTTGGTGAGCGGCCGCTTCCAAAATAATCATTGGCAAGCCTTCATTTTTTGATGGAAGAACTAGCATCCGACTTTGTTTGAAAAGAAGAGCAATTTCTGGCTTTGTTTTATATCCTAAAAAGTGAACTGATTTTCCCAGTCCATTTTTATGAACAAGTTCCTCTAAATAGGCTTTTTCAACGCCGTCACCCACCAAACCAACCTGAACAGCCACTCGTTTTTTCCGAAGGACACTAGCTAGTGCCAGAACGAGATCAATTCGCTTCTCTTTGGCAAATCGACCAACAAAAAGTAGATCAAACTTTTTCTCTTGATGGGGTGGCGAAACCTTTTGAAAATCGTACCAGCTTGGAATAATCTGTATCTTTTCTTTCGGAAGCTTAAATTGGTAAACAAGGTCCGCCTTCATTGCTTTCGTTAGAACCAGAATTGCATCAGCCTGTCGATAGAAAAACGAAACAATCCATCGCCAATAGCTTTTCTCATACTGAGCGATATATTTTGATAAATAAATTTCTTCACTTATAGTGACCCGCACGCCAACTCCAACCACCTGAGCTAGTTTTTTGTAGAGCACAGCTAAACAAGAAAACCGATTTGAAAATGTTAGCAGATGGGTTGGACGCAAGCTCCAGAGATTTTTTAGTAACCAAATACCAAATTGCAGTTGCCCCCCCTGATACAGCTCTTGAGAAAACGAGTGAACTTGGAACAGGCTGCTTTTGGGAAGTTTCACTCTATTTGGGTAGCGTCTTTTCAACAGCAGGGTTACTTTTACGCCTGGAGTAGGCTGTTTCAATAGCGAAGAAAGCAGTTCCTCTAGCCTGGTTTGAATACCGCCAAAGTCTAGATCCCACAAAATAATAACGAGGTGTTTTTGCATGGTTGCGCCAGAGTATATACTTCACCACACAGAATGAAAATTGTAATTGGCATCATTACTCACCAAAGACCTCAGCAGGTTCTTAGAATTGCTCGCTTACTAGCACCCCAGCTAGCAAGTGATGATGCTGTCTGGATCTTGGAGAACGGAAGTCGACAGCTTAATAAAAGAAGGCTTAAATCAATTCATTCTCAGATTTCTCTTTTCCATTTACCTGCCAAATCAATTCCAATAGCTCGTAATTATCTGTTTTCCCAGGCCAAAGTAGCTCACGATTTTTTACTATTTCTTGATGACGACGTGGTTGTTTCTCAAAACTGGCTTTCTGAGTTAAAAAAGCAGTTGAAAGTTGCACAGTTAAACCAGACTGAAGTGGTGCAAGGCAACTTCCACAGTTTTCCAAAACAAAACATCTACGCGCAAACAACTGAGATATTGACCCAACTATGGCTGGGCGAAAACATGATTGATCAATCTCATCTAAAAATACTTGATACCAAGCATGTTGCATTTAACTTAAAAAGATTTCAGCGAGTTCGTGAGTTGTTTGATCCGACATTGTCATATGCGAGTGATATCGCTGCGGCAGCTCTATTAACTCAACGACATCATTTCTCAATTGTTTTTGCTCAAAACATCTCAGTTTTTCATCAAGAACGAACGCAGTGGTGGCAGTTTGTGCAACACCGGTATAGATTGTCTAAATCATTCCGAAAAGTTGCGGAAAAATATCCCAACTTTTTTGGATCAGCATCTACAAATCAAAAGTTTAGAACACTCTGGACGCAACTGAAAATGACGCCACTTCAAAAAACCTGGATTCTTTTCAATCTTCTGTTGATTTACGCTTCAGTTTGGGTGAGTAACTTAATAACTTCGCTTCTCCGCTTTTGATCAAAATTCTTTTTTAAATACGCAAATGCTGAAAGCTGCATTTGATGATACATCTTGGAATTAGACCTGACAGTCAAGTATTTTTTGACCAGAAGCTTGACGTTCTTCTGGCAGAAACCTGTTTCACCATCTACCACCAGGTCTTGAATCCCAGGCACATTTTTCCCTAGAATCACACAACCATACCTCATCGCTTCAAGTCCAATCAGAGGCATTCCTTCGTATTTTGAAAGCAAGAGTAGAAATCTTGTCTTCTTCAGCTCTCTTGCGATTTGGTGAGATGGCGGGTAAATACTAATTGAGTTCGACAAACCAGCTTTTTTAATCGCCGTAGCCAGATGATTCTTCAGAACTCCTTCACCAAAAATTGCAAGTTTGGCTGAGATCTTTTTCTTTTTTAACTCTTTCATAAATTTGATGTACAGCATCGGATCTTTTTGTGCCACAAGCCGTCCCGCAAACAGGAACTCTTCAGTTTTTTGATATTTTTTAAGTGACTTTTCTGGAACTTCTATCCAATTTGGCAAATAGCGTGCAGGAGGCGTGGGCACGTGCAGGCGCATGTAGAAATCATGCAGAGCAGCTTGTGATGGAGCTAATACTTCATCCGCAGTTGGATAAAGGTTTGACAGGAGTTTTGTACTATAAATCTGTTCTTTTCTTAGGTACGTATCGACATTTACCACCAATCTACTCTTGATAAATGGCAGGAATTTTTTCACTTGTAAGAGAAAAATCGTGGTTTTTTCCAGTGAAACAAAAATTGACAAAGGTCGATATATCAAAATAATAAGCAGCAAGTAGTAATAATATCTTCTTTTAATGAGATTTGGCAAAATCTGAGGACAATAGATGAACTGAACTCTAGAATCCAGCTCTGCAGACCGATCAAAGTTCTCCTTCTTTTCTAGATAGAGAATGACCTTAACTTTTTTTGATTTGACTAAAGTGTTTGCTAAGTCAATAATCTTGGTTTGTACACCGCCTAAGCCGAGATTGTAGAATGGAAATAAAATTGTAATCATATGACTCGTCTTCGCACATACATCACTTGTTTTCTCCCAATTATTGCTATCACTATCTCTTTGTACATTACCCTGCAAACAGCATATCGGCAGCCACTCTGGCTCGATGAACAATATTCACTTTTGTTTTCTCAAATGTTCTCACCTGGACAGCTCTTAATGAACTTCACTGCGGACATTCACCCCGGATTATATTACCTTTATTTGAAATCGTTATTGTTAATCACACAAAGTCCCTTCGTTTTACGACTCCTCAGCTCTGTTGTACCTGCATATATCGGTTTATGTATGCTTTATTGGTATGGCATAAGGCAGAAAAGCAAAAAATACCTCTTGCTTGCTGTTTCACTCCTAATGCTTCATCCACTCTTAATTAATGTCATTTGGCAGCTAAGAATGTATGGACTAGTTGTGATGGTCATTTGCCTTTTCTACATTCTCTTGGATACGTGGCAAAAAACACAGAAACTCGGGTATTTACAATTATTGTCTGTTCTCCTGGTAATTACGGTGTTAATTGATTATTCGCTGCTATGGCTCCCTGCTGCGACAACCCTGCTTTTGCTTTTTGATCAACGAAAGAACTTGAAACAATGGGGGCTTGGACTTGGGGTACTTCTGCTATTGGCAACGCTTTTTTCATCCGGTCAAATTGGAAAGGATAAGCTGAACTTGGTTGGCTGGATTTCCACACCAAATCTGGCATCAATCGCGTCAGTATATGGCACAATACTCGGCTTTTCCCAAGATTTTTTTGCCGTACACAAGCAACTGCAAATTGGCGATATGCTCTTTGATGGTGTCCTAGTTATTTCACTAATTACGGCAGGACGATTCTTTTGGCAGAACCGAGCTAATCTTAACAAAGATAGCTCAGAACGAAATTTGCTGCTTTTTTCCATTGTCCCCATGCTGCTTCTTTTTCTGTTCTCGCTCGTACTTCCGATTCTGTCACATTTACCGTTTTTTTATCATTTCATTCCTGGGGTCTCTCTATTCATTCCCCGAGTACAACTTGGGTTCTTCATGCTGGGCTCACTCTATCTTACAGAGTGCTTAGTAGTAAAAAAACAAACAAAATATTTGTTACCAATTGGCTTACTGATCGGATGTATTTGGGCAGTCAACAGTTACCGCTTTAACCTATCCCAACCGGTTGAAATTCCAACTGAACAGCTTCAAGTAGAAGAAACTCTACTTAGGAATCACCCAGCAATTCTTTTTCCAAGTTGGCTCTATATTGAAACCCTCCAACCTGACAGACTCTCAGAAATTCCAGTGATAGCTAAACAAATTGAGGATGCAAAACAAGTAGAAAATGCTTTATCTGATACTCAAAAAATTTGCTCACTAGTGAAGGGGAAGAATGTCTCCACGAAAAAATTCATCACTGAAAACTTAAAATGGGAAACAAAATTGATTGAATCTCAACTTCACACCTGCTGCGCGCTGACCAGTGAAATGAATGGGTTTGCTGAGTGGACTTGTCCATCTGCTCACTAGCTATTCTGGCTTCACATCCATGAGTGTCATAAATACCGTAAAATCCGGGAAATCGAGATTCAGAAAGTGACCTAAGGTCAATGGCTCTTCTTCTCGATATAGATAGCGTCCATCAATCTGGGTTGTTATGAACCTCACCGTCAATTCTACTTGTTCTCTATCTGGATCAGGTGCTGAGACAATCGTATCTCCAGAAGGAAACTGCTGCTGACCAGCAGATTTTTTAACATCCAGAATTTCAGCAATGACATTCCCGTGATTGTCTTTAACAACCATCCCTTTTTTAACATTGTCTGCTAAAAAGGTTCGAATTCCTTTAAACCGAATGTTCAGTGGGTATTTAATATCCTCATTATATTGTGTTTCAAGCACTCCTTTGACAATAAAACTTTTCTTTTCTGGCTCCACAGAAGAGGCAGAAACGTCTATAACTACACCCTGTATGGAAACGCCACCTAGTTTGAATGTTTGCAGCTCACCAATTAAAACAGGGATTCCATTGTAGAGATATTGATTCGAGGTCTTGTTATAAACAGAGCGAACTCTAATCGTCACGTACACAGCTTGGGTGGTATTTGTAACTGGGTAATAATTCAGCTTAGTAATTTCTAAGTTTGTTCTGCCTAGAAAGTCCTTATCTAAGGTACCTTCTTTTAGGTTCGCAATATACCAATCGGCTGGGTTGTTTTGCCAAAGTGGCAAGAATGTTTTTTCATTACTAATTCTGAGCGTGACATTGACATATTCAGTTCTTCTCAAAAAGGCAACAACAATGAGAACCACGCACGCTAAAAATATTGCTACACCAATTAAATCAATTAAATGGAATTTAAGAATTCGTTTTTTGATTTGGGCTACTGTCTTATTCATATGATTTAACCTCAGCTAAAATTAAACTTAACACAATGTAATACGATATAAAGTTATTGAATGGTTGAAACAACATTGCAATAAACTGAGCAAGTAGAAGGCTAGCATACACCCACTTAAAAAAATCGCTAGTTTTTGCTTTCCAGATGCGCCTGGTCACCCAATAGATTGCAACTGCCGTTGCCATGGCAGTAAGAGCACCTCGCTCAGATAAAAACAAATAAAATCCGTTGTGCACCGACTCTGGGAAATATGACATCACACCATAGGGATCATTTCGGTATGCCGTCGGAATGAACATGGCACTTCCAACACCCCACCACCAATTTTGTTGAATAATGGCGGTCGCTTCTGTGATTAATTGATTTCTAACCGTAAACCCTCCCGATTCACTAAAACTAAATTTACTTCTCCACAGTCTGTCACCAACCATTAAACTCAAGAAGAAAACGAGCAAAAATATGGTGTATTTGTACGGTTCTAGCTTTTTATAAACGAACTGAGTGTATTTGATCAAACGTTTCATTTGTGTCAAAAACAGGAGTGTGAGTCCTCCTGCCATACCCAAATAAATTGATCGACTCTGGCAGAGAAGTATGACGACTAAAACGATACCCGTCGTATAAGAGAGCCAAATATTTCTTGTGCCAATATTTTCTTTTTCTTCTAAGTAAACCCAAATAAGTAGGAAACAACTGAGTAAAATGAGGAAATCGTTACCCAAGGTGTTTGCGTCACCTCTCAGGCCAATTGGTCGAAATTGATTTGCGTTTTCATCAGCACCCAAGCCAAAGTAGGGAATTTGCTCTGTCTGCTCTATCTTCAAACCAAGCGAAGATCTCTTAATTGTTTGAAGAAGCACAATCGACGAATGAAAAAGGAGTGCCAGCATAATTTGGATGAGCAAAAGAGAAAAAATAGTTCGTTTCTTTTTGGAGTTCTTGCAGTAATTAAAGACAATAAGACCCCAGGAAAGGACACCTAACTCCCAGCTTAGATATAAAATTGATAACGTTGGCAAAACACTTGATTTATAGGCTGAAAAGAGTCCCAAAGAGCAAACCAACAGAAAAAGAGCGAATGAGATTGGAACGCTCAATTTGCTTCTCATCTTCAAGATCAGCAGAGGGATAGCTACCATACAAATCACTAAAAATAGATAAAACGGGCTTAAAGTAAAATACAGTGATCTTCCTGGCTGATAAATCCTTCCCGATTCCGCATGTTGCGGCACCACAATATACTGATACAACTGTCCAATATTAAAAAGACTCATTGGAAAAAAGGAAAAGACAAGTGACTCAAAAAAAGAGTTGGTAACAAAGAATAAAGCTAAGAAGAAAAGTATTGACCAGGCAAAGAAGGTTTTATTGTCCGTTAGTGCCACGGAACCGATGAAGTAGAATAGGGTCAGTAGGAGCTGTGGTTGCTGCCTCCAAGACGAAATTATGTATTCTAAAAACTTATTAAAACGAAGTCTCATTGTGTTTCCAAGTAATGAAGGCAAATCTGAGATTTGCGATTTTCTTTACCAAACTTGTCGTATCTTAGCAAAAAATAATCTTGTTATAGTCATCAATATTCAAAAAGCAAAAAGTTTTAAAGAAATCATAGAAAATCTGTTTCATAGTCAATCTGACTTTCAATTAGTGAAAAAACAGGAACAGGTATATTACTTTACACCAGTTTTGTTGCTACCTTTTCGCCGATTTCCAACGATTGTCAAAATAAATACAGTCATAAATATATTGATAATGCAACTTATTTTAGACATTTTCTTCAGACAGTATCAAAAAAGATTCCTTTGGTTTTTCTTTCCACAATTAGCAGATCTTCACCAATATTTTGGGAAAACTTGGAAGACCATTTATGACGTCATAGATTTTTACACTTCCCCAAATCTACAAATCAATCAAAAACTAGATGAGCAAAAGAAATACTTGCTGAACACTTCTTTTTTAGTGACTACCATTTCAGGGACACTCAAGTCTGTTTACCTCAAACTACATAAGAGAGAAATACATGTTGTACCTCAGGGCTTCAACCAAGAAATGTTCCAGGTATCAAAAAAATCACCTCACATACCACTTCTTCAGCAAGATAAACCAATCATTGGATTTATTGGCCATATAAATGAGCGACTCGACTTCGCACTACTTTCAAAGCTCATCAAAAAGAATACTCAGTGGAGGTTTGTTTTTGTCGGTCCTAAAGAAACAAATATTAATGTGGCGATTACTGAGAATCATGATCAAATAAATGAAATTTTAAACCATGATAATGTTGTTTGGATCGATGAACAGCCTAAAAATGTCATACCCTCTCTGATCAATCAGTTCTCTGTCTGTATGATTCCCTATGATATCCAATACGAGTTTAATCGTTACTGTTATCCCATGAAGGTATTTGAGTACTTTTATGCTCAAAAACCAGTTATCTCAACTGAAATCATTGAACTGAAGAAACTTCAGCCGCTTCTCTCAATCGCTAGATCTGCAAATGACTGGGAGAGAGAACTGAAGAAACTCCTAAGTAGCCCATGGTCACAAAAAAATGGTTCACTCCAAAGGAAACGCGCGCTGGAGAACAGCTGGGAGAAAAAATTAGAGGCAATCAGCCAGTATTTGGCGTAACTTTTCCTAAGCCAAATGGATGAAGCTTCAAAAATGATTAACTAGCTCGATATTTTTTGATGACTTCTACTCCACCAATTTTTTTAATTTTCCCGCTATCCACCCATATAATTTTATTACAATTTTCTTCAAGAAATTCTAGCCAGTGAGAAACCACAATGATGGTTTTTTTCTGCTTGAATAGACTTTTAATACGCTGACTCAATTTTTTTTGAAAGTTATCATCGCCTGCTGAAATTCCCTCATCCAATATTAACGTATCTGGATTAGCATGAATGGCAATCGCAAAACCTAGCCGAAGTTTCATACCCTGAGAGTATGTATAAAGTGGAGTGTCAATAAATTTACCGATACCGGCAAACTCTACAATATCGGAAAACTGGGCAATTATTTCCTTTTTGGTCATGCCAATGATCAACCCGTTCAAATAAATATTTTCCTCGCCGGTTAAATCCGGATGAAACCCTGCTTCTAAATCGATCAGTGAAACAATACGCCCTTTTGTCTTAACAGAGCCAGTTGTTGGTGTAGAGATACCTG
Organism: uncultured Pseudomonadales bacterium; assembly: GCA_964574595.1. GTDB lineage: Bacteria > Patescibacteriota > Microgenomatia > UBA1400 > PJMF01 > CAZNOF01. Next base: position 64,564 of record CAZNOF010000003.1, read on the forward strand.
CTATAACCTTGAGCAAGGTTGTTTTTCCCGAACCATTTTTCCCAATGATTCCAATTTTCTCCCCTCTCTCTATTTCCAACGAGAGATCATTCAAAGCAGTAAACTGCTCAGAGTGAAACCCTTTCAGAATTTGCTCAGAAAAAGTCGGCTTTTGATGATGAAGCGTGTACTTTTTTGTCACGTGGTGAATATCAATTACAATGTCTTTTTTCATATCCAATCGTCGAAAAACTGCGCTTCATGTCTGAAGATCAGCACTCCTGCAATAAAAAGAACACCTGTTTCAAATATACTCAGTCCAAGACTCCATAAATCAGGCATTGGCCTACTTAATAAAATTGATTGATACGTCTCAATCATGCTGGTCAACGGGTTTAACTTAATAATCGTTTGCAAGTGACTAGGCAGAACTGACGAAAAATAGACAATCGGCGTAGCGTAAAACCACAACGGGACAAATGCCTGAACAAAAAATGTAATATCACGATACTTCACATTCAGAGCAGAAGTAATAAAGCTCATTCCAGTCAAAAGTACCGTCGTCCAAATCAGCAAGATTGGCAAAAAAATTAATTTCCAAATAATTACTTTTTGCAGGGCAATCAGGACGATCACAAAAAGCCCAAAAGCGATCAAGGTATGAAATAAGTTAGACAAAATAATTGATAACACAATCACTTCTCTGGGGAACTTTGCTTTTTCAATTAATGGAAGCTCAAAAACAATTCCCGGGGTTGTTTTCAAAAAACTTAATGAGAAATAGTTCCAAACTAATAACCCAGTAAAAAGATAGAGAAAGTAGTCTACAACTGACGTTTTAAACACAAACGAAAAGACACCGCCAATGATGACCATCTGCAAAACAGGATTTAAAATAATCCAGAGAAACCCCAAAATAGCATATCGATATCTTGCTTTGATCTCACGTTCCGTCATTGCGATAAGAAGTTCCCATCCATGCTTCCAAGATGGAGTTGTCAGATCAAAGTACGACGAGAACAAACGCATAGTCGATACTTTACCATAAATTTGATGTTATGATGCCTTTACTACACGCATATGCAAGAACAGACTCCAAATTGGTGGCAAAAAGCATTCTCAATAGAACAACTGGATACTTTTTTCTCCAATCACCAAGGCGATACTGAAAAGGAAACTGCGTTTTTAGAACGCGTCGGAAAAGTTTCTAAGCAGGCTGAAATTCTCGACGTATGCTGCGGATTTGGCCGCCACTCACTCGCTTTAGCAAAAAAAGGCTACACTCACATCACAGCAATTGACGTTTCAAAAGATTACATTAAGTTAGGAAAAGAGCTTAGTCAAAAACAAGCAATTCAACCGCACTTCATTGCGCAAGACATCCGCAAATCTCGTTTTACTGATGCTTTCTTTCAATTTATTTTTGTGATGTATACCTCGTTTGGCTACTTTCCAGACGAAGATAATCGCAAACTGTTAAAGAAATTAACAAAAACATTAAGACCTGATGGCCGGTTGGTAATTGATGTCATGAATGCGGAACTCCTGTTTAGTGACATTCTTCGGGATGGAGTAAAGGTTAATCAAAAAGTGTGGACAAGAACACGAATGTATGAGAACAATGGCATTTCGTATATTGATCATGACACCTACTTTTTAGATAAAGGTCGAGTTAAACTGCTCCGCAAATGGCAAAAGGCTAAGAAAAAAGGTTCTTATACCATGGATATTATCCATTACACGCTTGATCAGTATCAAAGCATGTTTCAAGAAAACGGCTTATATATTGAAAAAGTGCTCGGCAACTACGATGGATCTCGATATTCAGCCACATCCCCAAGAAAAATTATGGTGGTCAAAAAAGGGACTAAACGCGAGTCAATTTGGGACAGCCTCAGAGGTTACCTTGATGAAGTGCTGCATTAGTTTTTCGTATGATTTTTTCATTGAGAACTTTTTAACGACGGATGATCTTGCTTGCAAAGCATGCCTCCTATAGGTTTTTGGTGAAGTCAGATACTTTTCAATTGCTTGCGAAAAAAAGAATGCTGATGGATATGCTACTGCAAAGCCATTTTCATCATCGTGAACTACTTCAATATTTCCTGAACCATTCGTTACAACAGTTGGGACACCACACAGGAGTGACTCAATTCCGGCATTTGGCAAGGCGAATTTTCGACTAGGAATGAGATGAATAAATGCCTTTTGAAAAACTTCAGCCACTTCACTTGAAGCCAGATAGGGCTTAAAGAATACTTGCTGCCGCACACCTGCCGCACTCGCCCGCTCAATCAGAGCCGCTACATATTGTTTGTCTGATGCTGCTTCCCTCATTCCATAATGATGAAACTCGACTTCTGGATGCTTTCGGCAAATAATTGCGGCTGAATCAATAAATTCTTCTAAATTTCGATTTACGTCAATTCGACTCATCGTCACAATAATTTTTTTGCTTGACCTAGTTCTGGGAGAGAGTTTCTTGGGCTGAAACTTTTTCTCATCAATTCCATCATAAATCAGAGTTATTTTCTGGGGGTCTATTCTGTACTCATCCAAGAATACTTCTTTCACATACTCAGAGATGGCAATGTGACTAGTTCCATGACCAGCTCTCAACAAACTCCTTAGCAGGAAGTTATCAATTGTCCAAATATCCCGATCATGTATGACTAGCTTTTTTTGAAATATGTGAGCAAATGGCGCACAAAAAAGCACCCATTGATAGTGATTGCAGTAGATCAGATCTGGATTACTTACGATCATCTGCCAAAAACAATTGATCAGCATTTTCAATTGTGCCAATCGAGAGCGAAATGATTTTGGATAGACATTCGTAAAAAAATCAGCAGAGATATTAATGATTTTGATGTTTTGAGGAAAATGATAGGTATGTAGCACGGAATTTGGAACCGTGGCAACAGTGATCTTCCAAGCTGGCTGTTTTTGAGCAAGGTACAAGAGGAAATGAGCTAATTGAGTGGGCGGCCCACCAATTGCTTCTAGCTCAACGCAAAATATTTTCATTTGGAAACCTGAGCCACTGTATTCAAATACTCTGACTGCAACCGTAAAATTGGGACTCGTGACTTCTTAAGCTGGAACGCAAAAAATCGTCTCAAGTACGTTACATCAAAAAATCGCGTCGCACTCATCTCTGCACAGTTCTTTTCTAGTATTTCCCTAAAAAGAGTTATGGAATCCTGGCCACTGAGTGAGAAAAACTCTTTGACTACCTTTTTCCGAGCTAGAAGAGTGGCTTTTTTTTCTGGCGATTCTGTCAGTTTTAAAATCAGCTTAAACAACTCTTGAAAAGTTTCAACCGCATATGAATACCGTCTCACTTCAGTAAGTGAAGGCAGTGTTCCCCAAATTCCTTGACCTTCTTCAGGATAGAAAAAAATACTCGGCCGATCTAATGACATAAAATCGATAGAAATGCTTGATAAATCAGTAACAAGAACGTCACTTGCTAACAGGTTATTTTTCGGCCCTTGGTAGTTGTACTGTTCGGTATTTTCTAAATGTACGTAGCCGGAAAATTCTTTGGCAACTTTTTTCATTTTTCTGTCAACTTGGTAATGTTGAACAGCTAAGTGGTGCGGACGGAGAATGAGGTTAAAGTGATGTTTTTTCGTCCATTCACAAAACGCTCTTAATAGCTGCTCGTCTTCCTCAAAAGTTCCGACTGGCCAAATCTTCTTCGACTCCCAGCTAGGTGCGTAGCAAATCGTTTTCTTCTTTGGATCCAGACCAATCTTTTTCAGATACGCCTTTTTTTCAAAATCTTTTTCATTCAAGTAAAAATTGAGGAGTCTTCCAGGAGAAATTACCCGATCCATTTGCGCTGGCGATAAATGGCAGCGCTCGATTACTTTTTGTCTAGTAAATTGACCATTTGTAAAAGTCAGCCAATAGTTTTTGAAACTTTTTACACGAGTCTCGTCAAAGTATGAGCTCCCGATCTCAAACAGATGTCCATGAAAAACCTGCACCGTATATTTGCCAATCATTTCTTCCAATTCTGGAATGACCATATCAAGCAACCAAATTGCTTTTTCACCTACCAGTGATCTGACCGAGTAGATGTAGGGCTCTAACTCAGCAAACCAGCTATCATAGAGTCGAAACTGCTTTTTTTTAATCAAGCTATCTTTTGGATAGCAATCCACACCCGCAATTTCGCAAAGCATTTTTCTTTTGATAAATGCGGGAGCATTTTGATACGATCCCCGATTGGTATACACCATCATCGGTTCAAGTACTTCAGAATTCATTAAAGCTTGGTAGTAAATTTCCATACTTCTACCACAACCAACATCTTCTAGAGCTAATATCACTACTGGTATTTTATGTAACATATTGAGGTACTTATGCTTGAATTTTCTTCAGGACAGCAGCACATTTGCTTTCAGCAATCTTAAGATCTTCAGGTGTATCAACTTCACAACATAAGAGATCTGCGCAGTCTACAGCAATCGGGACTGATTTTTTCACTTTGTATGAGGTATATGAGTCTTCAGCATACAGCTTATAAAACTCTTCACCTTGGAGCAGTGCTAGCTCTTTTGCCAGCCCAGCTGCTGCTTTTTTAGAGATGAACTCAATTCCAATACCGATTCCGTCTGACTCATCACTTTTCAACTGCTTACTGAACCGAAGAATTTTATGAGAATTCTTCTCTAAGGAGACTCGGTACTCAGTTAAGTCCTCGCCTGCCTTTTTGGGCAAGAAAGCAACATTTATTCCTTGGCCGGAACTCATGAGACGGTACAACAACTCAGGTTCGTAGATTAAGTCACCATCTTGTCGAAAAAAACTTTGACCCTTAATAAAAGGGGCAGCTAAAGAAAACGAGTGAAGGGTATTTGTTTCCTGATATGAGGGGTTTTCTACGTAGACTTTTTCAAACTCAGGAAATTCTGTATTTATATATCTTCGAATCTGATCTTGTCGGCCACCCACAACCAGAATCAACTTTTTTACCCCAATTTTTCGTAAAGAAGAAAGCGCATACCAGATGACTGGTTTCGTGCCGACTTGCAACAGCGATTTATGCGTCACCTCAGTAAGGTTCTTCATCCGGGATCCAATTCCCGCCAGTAAAATGATGGCTAACTGAGTTTTTTCCATACCTACCATTCAAATATTGGCCTATATTAACACGTCTCTTTTGGGTTTGCTATGCAAATTCGTTTTCCGTTTTCTTACTGAAATTTCAGAAACAGGACTTATAATGTCATCAGATATGGCAAAGAACAAAAATAACCCCGACCAGCCAGCACAGCCAGATCAGATTAATCACTTTGATCAACCTGAAGTGTGGGACATCATGGATCCAGGCGATCAATCTTTCTGGGAAGAGTTTTTCCGTCTAGAAGAATTACTCGAGACCACGGACGAACTAGATCCACCAGTTTTTTCAATTTCCGTACAAAACCATCAAACTGGTGAGGTCAGAACATTCTCCCATATTCAGCTGAAACCAGCTCGAAAAAAACTGCTCTGCTAATCTGATAAACGGCTGTTTCTTACTAGCTGTTCTACTAGGCTACGTGTATCATAAATGAATATGAAAAAATGGTTACAATTACCTGGGAATGTGTTTGGCTGGATTCGTCGACACTGGAAACTCTCACTCTTTATTATCGTCATAATAGCAGGAATAGGCATTTGGCAGTATCAAAAAGCCAAATCAGCAGTACCTCAACTTAAATTTGCTAAGGCAGAAAAAACTCAATTAACTGAGACACTCTCTGTTTCTGGGGTCATTGACGCGAAAGAAAGTGCTAACTTACGCTTTGCCACTGGTGGGAAACTAACCTACTTGGGTGCCCAAGAGGGTGATGTGGTGAAAAAAGGTCAAACATTGGCTAGAATTGACGCGCGAACTATTCAAAAACAGATGCAGCAAAGTTTGAATAGCTACTTCATTCAACGTTTAACGTACGACCAGGATCAAGCCGACCGAGCAAATAAAACCTACACTGATGCTTTGGGTCGTCAGCAACAACAAGATCAAGCAACCTTGAACAACTCTGTATTGAGTGTCGAAATTCAAGATATCACCATTCAAAACTCGGTGCTGAGTACTCCAATTGGTGGCATTTTAGTCAGCTCACCAGCATCTGTGACTGGCACTAATTTACTTGCTACCGATATGTTCCAAGTCATTAACCCGCAATCACTCGTTTTCCGAGCGACAGTGGATCAAGCAGACGTTTCCAAAGTAGCTAAAGCCCAACCTGGAGAAGTCACGCTGGACGCGTACCCAGATCAAAAGTTGAGTACTCAAGTGTCATACATCTCCTACAAGAGTGCGCAGAGTTCAACAGGAACTGTTTACATCGTTGAGATGCCTATTCAAGCTTCCGGTGCCGCAGATTTAAATAGATACCGACTGGGAATGAATGGTGATGCTTCAATTATTTTGAATCAAAAAGATGATGTCCTCGCTGTACCTGTCGGCGCGATTCGTGAAAAGAATGGTCAAACCTTCGTCCGAGTAAAAACTGGTGCAAATACTGCGACTGACCGAGAAATTAAAACTGGTTTAGAAACTGATTCTCAAATAGAAGTTACCAGCGGACTCAATCAAGGTGATGAAGTCGTGGTGCCATAACGTATGCTACTTCAACTCAAAAATGTCTCTAAAGTCTACACCGTGGGTACTGAAGAAATTCGTGCTTTAAATGAAGTTACTATGGAGATTGATGAGGGTGAGTTTGTGGCCGTTATGGGTCCATCTGGATCTGGAAAATCGACTTTTTTACAAGTTGCCAGTTTGCTGAACAATGTCTCTGGTGGTGCAATTTACTTAAAGGGCAAAGACGTCACTAAGTATACCGAAATTGAGCTAGCGAGACTCAGAAATAAAGAAATTGGGTTTGTCTTTCAACAGTTCAACCTACTCGCCCGTACATCTGCCTTAGAAAATGTGGAGTTGCCATTAGTGTATGGTGGCGTTCTCAGTTCTGAACGAAGAAAACGAGCCACAGAAATGTTAGGCAAAGTGGGACTGAGTGATCGTTTATCAAACACCCCGGCCCAACTTTCTGGAGGCCAGCAACAACGCGTAGCTATCGCCCGAGCCTTGGTTAATGAGCCGGCACTTATCTTTGCTGATGAACCAACTGGAAACCTCGACTCAAAAAGCGGCGAAGATATAAAGAATTTGCTAATCAACCTTCATAAAGAAGGTAAGACTATTATCATGGTGACTCATGAACAAGAAGTCGCAGAAATTGCCAAGCGGATTGTGCTGTTTCATGATGGAGAAATTTTGTACGATGACAAGTATGGTTTTAATGAACACGTTAAGAGTGAAAAAGCCATGGAGTATTTGGCAACCTTAAAGAAACAAGGTAAAAAAGTGCGAGGAATGTTTGGGAAAGTCACCGGTAAATAATATGAGTTTTGAGAACACATTTTACACAGCTTTAAAAGCGATTCTCGTTAACAAGAGAAGAGCTTTTTTAACCATGCTTGGTGTGATTATTGGTGTGGGTTCTGTGGTTCTTTTGACAAGTATTGGTACTGGCTTGCAGTCGTACGTCAGTGATCAATTTGCGAGTCTTGGATCAAATACGTTATATGTGGTTCCGGGAAATCCGTTCGGTGGCAATGGTGCAACGGGTGGTCAAGACGCCATCGTGGAACGAACCAAACCAACATTAAAAATTGAAGATCTAAACAAAATCTTACGAGCCAATCGTGACACGTTGGTACGCGGTATCGCATCTAGTTTAGGTAGTGGTGAAGCGAAATACGCTCAGGTGACGAAAAAAGTTACGCTTTACGGAACAACCGCTGGCTATGAATTCGTTCAGAATACGAAGGCCACTAAAGGTCGCTGGTACGATTCTTCTGATGATGAACTAAACCGCCGGGTTGCGGTACTCGGACCGAAAATTGCCACCGAGCTTTTTGGAGATGTTGACCCCGTAAATAAAAAAATAAAACTGGATGGTCAATCCTATACAGTCATCGGCGTCCTCGAATCAAAAGGTGGCGGCTTTGGTGGACCAAGTTTTGATAATTACGTGTATCTACCGTTTAACACTTTACGTAACAACTTTAACGTTCAAGTCATCAGCTCTTTTGTTTTTCAGACTGTAGATAAAGAAAGTATTCCAACGGCCAAAAGTGGAATTGAAGGTGTGATGTTAAAGCGACTCAAAAAAGATGACTTTACTGTCTTTGACCAAAGCCAACTACTCACAACTATTAATAGTGTCTTGGGAATTCTGACCGTGGGATTAGGCGGAATTGCCGCTATTTCCTTAGTCGTTGGTGGCATTGGAATTATGAATATTATGTTGGTATCAGTAACAGAGCGAACCAAAGAAATTGGCTTACGAAAAGCCTTAGGAGCCACCCCCAACACCATTTTAACTCAATTTTTAATTGAAGCATCATTGCTTTCTGGCATCGGTGGTTTAATTGGAATTGCCATTGCCTTCTTAGGCACCCTAGCTATCCAAAGCGTCTTCCCAGCTAGAATCTTACCGTCGTCTATCATGTTGGCCTTTGGTGTTTCTAGCGCCGTCGGTGTCATCTTTGGTGCAGCTCCCGCTCGATTCGCCTCGCAGCTCTCTCCGATCGAAGCCTTGAGATCCGAGTAAAGACTGTGCTACGCTTACGGATATGAAATTCCTCAAAGGATTGTTGACTCTTGTTCTGCTAGCTGGCGTATTAGGCGTAGGAATTGTGATAGCAGCACCAAAATATCCTCAAGCCCAAATGGTCATGGATAAACTGCATTTAGCTGTTTTACAGCCAGTTGCCAATGAAACACTGGCCAGTGCAGCACAGATTCAATCTAAGTTGCCAGAATTAGGTCAAGTTTTAGGTATTAAAACGGAGGCCAGTCCTGTGCCAGGTGCAAATAAGGAAGCTTCTCTACCACAGAAAACCCTGGAGTATGCCAAGTATGCCTACTGCCAACAGGTAGTGAAAGACTATGAAGCTAGAAATGGAATTGTCTCAAGTGGCTCAGCCACTCCCAAACCGTCTCCAAAACCATCAGAGAGCGCAAGGCCAGTAGGCAGTCCATTACTCAAGCCAACAACCCCATACAGAAAATAAGAAACTAAAGATCTTTAGAGCTTCGCTCTGACTTTCATCTCGGCTTCAAGCTCTGCCCGATCAACACCAAACTTCAAGCGTGACAACTGTTTAATCATCTCAGATAACTTTGGATTCATGCGAGCTTTTTGCGCATCCATATCCTTTTCCAAGGACATCGAGAATGGCGGCACTGGTTCGTTCTTCACGATTGTTTTTACATAGACGTGATACTTCTCAATATTGGTTAAGTCGTGTTCATTAAAGGTTGGTGCAAACTCATGTTGTAAGAAGTTGGCATCTGGCACACCGACTCTAAACGAGACCATCGTCCCCACGTTTCCAAAAACAGCGTTCTTCACTTCTTCATCAATCTGACTCACGAACTGGTTCGCTACGATCAGGTTCAATCGGTATTTACGAGCCTCAGACAGAATCACCGCAAAATCCTCTGTGGCGTAGTTCTGGAACTCATCGACATACAAGAAAAAGTCTTTGCGTTCAGACATTGGGATATCGGCGCGACTCATGGCCGCGGTTAAGACTTTTGGCACGAGGATCAAACCCAAGAATTTGGCATCTTCTTCTCCTAAAACACCTTTAGAAAGATTGGCCAAAAAGATTTTGCCAGTATCCATCACTTCTCGCATGTTAAACGCACTGTCTGACTGACCGATGATATTTCGCATGGTTTTATTGGTAATAAACTTACCAAATTTCGAAACAATGTAGTCCAGCACTTCTGATTTATGAAAGTCGGCCGTTTGGGCAACTTGGTCAGTCCAGTACCGTCTAACAATTGGATCTTTCACATATGGCAACATCTCATCAACATACTTTGGATCCGTTAAGATACGGACCAACTCGATGAAGGTGGCACCTTTTTTCTGCATGATGGTCAACATGGCATTTCTGATGGCGTGCTCAAATCGAGGTCCGATGATACCAGTCTTGTGTGGGTCATACAGCTTGTACATCAAGCCAATCACTGATCCCACCACAAATTGCTGCTGCTCTTCGGTATCAGCTTCCATAATGTTCATACCCATTGGACGTTCAAGGTCAGAAGGATTGAAGTAAATCACATCTTCCGCGCGTTCCGGTGGAATAAGCTGCAAGATGTCTTCCACAAACTCGCCGTGTGGGTCCACTGCACACACACCATGGCCAGCTTCAATATCTTGTAAGATCATTTCTTTTAAGAACTCAGACTTTCCAGTACCCGTTTTTCCGATGATGTACATGTGACGACGTCTATCATCCAGGTTCATGAAGATCGGCCGAATCTGGCCTCTGTAGACTGACTTACCTAGGTATAAACCTTCATTTGGAATCTCGGCAGGTGCAGGCGCGGTTTTCGCGTTCAACCAGCGGATGTGATGCGTTTCCACAGTCTTATTTGGCAAGTGAAAAATAGTTGCCAACTCTTCAGAGTTTAGAATCATTGATCCACGGCGCAAAATAGGCATATATCGGTAAATAAAATCGATCATGAACAAATGTTTAAACAAAATTCGCGCTTTTTTAAAACTGTTTTGAGGTGACGTGAACTGTGCAAAAGCACCCACAATGTTATTTAAGTGAGATTGGGCTGAGTATTGATTTGGCGAAGAGACAACAACTCGAATAGTGACTCGGAAACCTGGTTTGCCAATTTTACTGTCGATACTTTCCATTTTCTTTGGATCATGTTTGTACGTCGCTTTATCTGGATCTGACTCACGTTTCTTTTCATTCTGCATGTAGGAGTAACCACTGTCTTGCCAACTCTTCCCCTCTGGTTGCAGGAGGATTTGCAAGATAGCACCTTCGCCATCACCCAACTTTGACATAGCGGAAGTAATGAGAGATAAACCGTCAGTTGGTAATTCTTTAAACGTTTTAATTGGGAAGTAATCTTCTTTTTCTAATCGCAATGCAGCAAAAGCTACACGCCCTTTTTCAGAAAAAATATTGACTTCATCAGTTTCTTTAATCTCAGCACCAGGATAGGCACCATTTATTTGCTTTTCTACTAAATCTCGAATCTTCCGAGGACAACTCATATAGAAAGAAATCTCTTCTTTGAGCGCCACAATTTCAAAAGAAAACATGTCTTCTGGTTGGAGGAATGAGAAAAAACCCTCGTGTTTTATTGAATGTAAGGAGGCGAACATCTGTTCAGCTGCATCAATTTTGGTTTCACTGTCTCTAGGTAACCGAATTAATAAGCTGACAAAGTCCAAAGCGTATCTCTCACGATTTCGATATTTGAACCACTGAACAAACATGTAGCCAAACAACAGCACCACCACCAACAACGAGATTCCTACGCCAATAATGATCGCGTAGTGAATCATGGTACTAATAATCGAATCTAAGGAATACATTGCTTTTATTTTACAGCTTTCTGAGGCTTATTTGGTAGTTGCTTCTCGGTAGATAACTTGACCAGCAAAGGTTTTCATCAATTTGCGACTCCACTCTACTAGCCAACGCACACTAAACTGAGGAGCTTTCTTCGCACCAGTCTTTTCAATCTCTGGGGTAATTGGCAAAATAATGACCGGTGTAGCTAGATATTTAGTGGTCGGAACCGGAGCAGCTTGATCAGCAATCACAATTTCTTGAGGCAACTGATCCGGGTGCTCACCCACTTGAGAGATGAAGCTTTCGACTTCTGGTGAAATCTCTACGCTCTTTTCATTTTCAACTTGCTGTAAACCACCAACTTGATCAAAGGCAGGTCGCTCTAAAGTAATACCTGCTTGAGTCTCTTTGGCTGAGGAGGTGGCATTGACCGGATTGAGTGTATCTGTGGCAGTTTGCACAGCTTGAGGGACAGCTTGTGCCAACGCACCAATATCTCCTGCAGGATCGGCTTGTTGAGACGGATCGGCGGCTGGCTGTGGTTGATCGGAATTGAAATGTCCCTTCAGTTGCTGGAACAACTGCGGTGCAGGCGTAGACATACAATCATCCTACCATGAATAACGGAAGGTGTCACCAATTTTAAGTTGCCATTTTTGGACGGTTCCAGCCGGAACTTCTAGCACTTCATTCATTGGATTTTTAGAAGAATAAAGCGGTAACGACTCAGTTGGAGACGTTGGCTGAGGTACAAAAGGGGTAATATCTACAACTTTCAAATCATGAAGCCAAATCAAATCTAAATCAAAAGTCATTTCTTTCATCCAAAACCGGACAAATCCTGTTTTAGGAAATATAAAAAGCAATCCGTCGCTACCTATTTCTGATCTGCCGCTTAAACCTTGTGTAGTACTCTGCGGACTATTCACGACCTCAAACTTCCGTGGTACGTCATTAACTTGCATTGTCACGAATGAATGATCTTTAACTGATAAAAGCTGCTCATGTGAATTTGTATTTTTAATTGGCTTAGAACAAGCTGCCAGAAGAGGCATGCATAAAATGAGAAGTAAAAAAAGATATTTCTTCATGTTTGCTCTTTCGCTTTTGGAAGTAAGAGATAAGCAGTTGTCAAAACCGCCACTACCAAAAGCACAACTTGGTTGAAACCCAACCCGCCCACAAATGAAGCTGCTTTATCAATTCTCAGAAAATCCAAACTGAATCGAATCCAAGAATAATAGGCAATATACCACCAAAAAATTCTGCCACTCCCAACCTGTAAACTTCGCTGCTTCACCCACACAAAAATGCTAAACAATAAGAGTAAAACAGCCTCATACGCAAAAAGTGGATGATAAGTTGAATATTGTTCAAAACCAGAATATCTATGCGCAGAATCAATTTTAATTCCCACGATCAAATTGGTTGGTAAGCCGTATAATTCTTGATTTGCATAGTTCCCCAATCGACCAATCGCTTGAGCAATCGGCAGCCCAAACACACTCACATCTAACAGCGTGAATTTGTATTTTTCCCATCCTGGATACTTCTTAAAAAAGAGCCAGAAACTGATAAGCGCACCCGCCACTGAACCTAAAATACTCAGCCCGCCATTCCAAATCGCAAAGATATTCCACAAATCATTTCTGTAGAACTGAAAATCTGTGACAACGTGCCAACTGCGGGAACCTACAAGTCCGCCCACTAAAAGCCACATCACTAAACTCCAAAACACATTTGTCGGGATGTTTCTTTTTTTCGCTTGAAATTCTGCTAACGAAAACCCAACAACTGCAGCAAGGCCAATAAAAAAACCATACCAATGAAACTGTAGTTGCGGCATAGCTTACCTTAGCGCTAAAAGCGTCAACATCATGAAGTAAAAGATGAATCCAGCAATAATCAACTTGAAATGCATCGGGGTGAGTTTGTGTTTAATTTGCCAGAAAAATTGCTCTGTCAACGCATCTAAGCTGACATGGTATAACAACAAATCTAAGCAGTAATGCAATCCAATACCCAGTACCAGCCCTATTCCTAATACGTTGGTGGTCGAAGTTACCACGTAGACCGCGATCGCCATGAAAAAAATCATAAAGATCGTGGATCGAGAAATCAAACGTGATTGCATGCTAGCACTCTCAGTGAACAACAATAAAAAGAGTGAACGGAGATTCTTGGTAGTCACACTATGCTGAATTTTCTTGCTAAATTCCGTGTCTGGATCAACATACATTGCATGTAAAAATCGATCAACGATGATGAAACAAAAACCAAGGCAAACACCGATCAAAAAAAGAATAAATTGAAAAGGTTGCTGGCTAAAGTGAAGAAGAAAAAGAGTACTAAAGGCAAACGGTAAAAGAAGGTGGTACCACATAGTTTAATGATACTCCTGTTTCAATCTCAGAATCTGTAAGAGATCAGTATCAATCAGACTCTGAAATGCTGGATCCTGATGATACACGGTCACCAAGCCATCAATTAACCCGTCTAGATCTTTCTGTTTAAATGTTGGCGCTAAATTGAGAATAGCTTTCCCATTTTGAAATGAGTCAATTGCTTGTTCCACACTTGCCGACGCAGACGCAGATTCAATTTGATTCGAGAATGGAGAGACCTGTGCTAATAAAGCTAAACATTTGGGATCAAGTGCACATAACTGCGGTTTATTACCAATCGATTTGACCGCAAATAAAACCGGTCCTGCCGAGTTGGTCGCCGTTAGCCTGTTCACCTGATCAATT
>CAZNOF010000003.1:78717-144709 GCA_964574595.1 uncultured Pseudomonadales bacterium
TGTTAATAGTTGGTGCTGATGCGGAGCTGGTGATTAATTTTAATGCGGCGGAGTTACTTCCCGTAGGAACTGTCAAAGTCAGCGAAACGAGCTGAGCAAATTTTTGCTTGTCTGAAAGAGCCTTTGCTTTGACAGCCAACTCATCAGTAGATTGAATTGCATCAGACATGGCGATTGGGCTTGGAGTAACCAGCACCGTTTGTTGTACAGCAGTTTGATATTTTGGAAGCCAAACATATTTGGCAATCCCCACCCCAACTGTCAAAACAGCCAAGAATCCGATAAAGATCATGGTATTTTTTGTCATACTTCAGGTTTCTTTTTCTTTGCTTGCCGCAAATCTTTCAGCTTCCACATAAACAGTGCCGCTTTATTTTTAACATCTTTAGCATCGGAAACAAAGGATAAGGCCTGTTCTAGCATGGCCCGACTTTCCTTCTTTGACAACCGCATGTACATGCTCGTGTGCGCTTTATCATCTAGCGCCATGGCCAATCGATAGCCAAAATCCTGAAACTCTTGAGTAATGTAGCCACCTTTATCCTCTAGTTTGAACTGAGAAAAGAGGTCTCCAATTGGAGTGAAAACTGATTTAGCCATACTAAGTTGTGTGTTCTATCTTTTTTTCAATTTCTTGCATGATTGATTGAAAAACATCCTCTAAAAGAACTTTTTCAGCTGGAGAAAATCCGGAGAGAACATACTGAGTTGGTGAAACTGTTCGGTCACCATGCCTTCCGTCTGCCCCAATCCTGATATGCCAAAATTGATTCGTTTTTAAGTGGTTATAGATCGAGCCAGTCCCATTATGCACTTTTGGTCCTGTACCATATTGAATTTTAAATTGACCCACCTCGATATCCAAATCATCAAATGCCACAAAAACATTGGGATATTCTTGCGCAGATTTACTAGCCGAATCACTGTAGTATTTAGTCATTGCTTGCACCGCCAAACCTGAATCATTCATAAATGTTTGTGGTTTGACGAGATATGTGGAGTTTTGCTTGGCTATTTCTGAGAAACACTTCTTCTGTGCCGAAAATTGTAATTGCCAGCGACTCGCCAAGCGATCAAGCAGCATAAAGCCTAGGTTATGCCTAGTTTGCTCATATTCTTTGCCTGGATTACCCAGTCCAACGATAAAATACATAGTTTGATAATAACACATGCTAAAATGAATACTGGTCCGTCAAATTATGCCTAAAAAAACCATCGCTATTTTTACCAGTGTGGAAGGCCACTTCAGTATCGCCGAAGCCGTCATGGCAGATGTTCAGAACAAGTACTCGGTGAAACTCTACTTTGAGCGTGATGATCTCTTTGATTTCTACGTAACTTTTTATAAGTACTTTCCAGCTGCTATGAAGTTGCCTTTTTACTTCAGCAAACGGAAACGATTACTCACTTTAATGCATCAATATTGCAAAAAAAAGTATCTTGAAAAAGTCATGAAGTTTTGCAAAAAGAACAAACCTGATTTAATTATCAGCACTTACTTCATGTACAACTCTTCTATCGAGCAGTACTGCCAAGAAAATAAAGTTCCATTTATCAACATTTTGCCCGATCCATACAGTGTTCATCCAATGACAATTTCCAAAAAGGCAACTTTTAATGCCATGTTTGATAAACAGCAAGAAATAAACTGTGCCAAATTGATGAAGGCAAATTACACACATACTGGCTGGTTCGTCCGACCACAATTTGAAGAAAAATATGACAAAAACGCAGTTAGAAAAGAATTAGGTTTGCAACCTGACACACTGACATTTTTAATTGCATCAGGATCTGAAGGCAGCAATTTTGTCAGTACGATTTTCCCATCACTGCTCTCATCCTCAAAAAAAATTCAAATCGTGATCGCCTGCGGCAACAACAAAAACTTGTTGAAGACCGTTCAAGTACTATCAGAAATTACTGAGAAGTTACGCGACCAAATTGTGCTCATTGGCTTGCCTTTCACGGACAAAATTCATCTTTATATGCAAGCAGCTGATCTGGTTATTGGGAAAGCTGGACCAAATACTATTTTTGAATCAATCGCTACTAGAACACCATTCTTTGCAGTAACTCATATTCCTGGCCAAGAAGATGGCAATTTAACAATTATTAAGAATTATCACTTAGGTTATGTTCAAGAAAATCCATTTAAAGCAGCTCGGCTACTGAAGAAAATTATGGAAGATCCAGCACAGTTAGATGAGTTTGCAGAACCAGTTAATAAATTAGCTGAGTACAATCACAATTCCAGAAAAGTTTTACTTCAAGAAATAGACAAATTACTTAACTGACGAACTTCTTTTAAAGTCGTAGCTTGCTGCCAAGTTTTATCTTCTCTAAATTTCACGAGTCTTGGGAATCGTAAGGCAACTCCAGCAGAGTGCTGTGGTGAGCGAGTAATTTCGTCAGCGGCTACTTCCACTACCAAGCCCGGTAAGCACCAAACATCTGGGATTAGCAGCTTGCTGACCACATAGTGAGATGGCATCGTCGGCGTGGCTAATTCATCACATTGTTGTTTGGTTTGACGCAAGACTTCATCACTTAAACCCGTCCCTATCTTTGCTAATGTAACAACCTTTTCTTGCTTCTCATCTAAAATACCAACCAAGATAGCTCCAATCCCAAACTCTGCCCGTTTACCACGGCCAAAGTAATACCCCATGATCACTACATCAATCGTGTCCGCAAGTTTCCCTTTTGTGCCTTCGGCTTCTTTCATCTTCACCCAACTCCAACCTTTTCTGCCACTTTGGTACTCGGCAGAAATTTGTTTGACTACCACTCCCTCTAACCCATTTGCCAACTCTTGCTCATGAAAGTTATGGAGCGCTTCTGGATCTTTGGTTTTAAATTCTGGTGAGTGATAAAGGATATCTGAATCTTTAAAAACCCTGTGAAGTTTCTCTTTTCGCTCACTTAATGGCAAAGACAGTAGGTCTTCTCCATCGAGTTCCAACAAATCAAACACGTAAAATCGAATGGGAATTTCTTTGGCGATTTCTGAAATACCGTGCTTTCTCTTTCGTTGGATGGTTTCTTGAAACGGCAACAGGTCGCCCGTGTGAGGATCATACCCAATTGCTTCCGCATCTAAAATACAGGTCTCACAATCTAGTGAATCGATCGCCTCAGCTAACTCCGGAAATTGATGAGAGTTCTCTTCCAAACTTCTAGTATAGGTGCGATATCGCCACTCTTTTTTCTCATTCTTACGAACATGGATTTGGACACGCAAGCCATCATACTTTGGCTCGGCAATCACTTCACTCATCTTCTCAATCATTTCAGCGGCAGAGTTGAGTCGTTGGCACAAGGCTGGCAAGACCGGCACACCCACTTCTACTTTATAATTTTGCAATCCGAGTAAGCGTTCTTTTTCATCTTTTTGCTGTAAGTAAAAGGCGGCTAATTTGCCAATATCGGTTTTCCGCTGATAGGCCTCTTCCAGATACACTCGCTCAGCTTTCGTACCGGTCATGGCCCAAGAAAGCGCATCCATCATCGTCATATCGGAAAACCCAAGTCGCAACCGACCTAAGATAATTCTGACCACGAACTTGGCTGAAATTGGATGAAGAGATTCAAGCAGCTCTGTTAAGGACAGTAGCTTGCGTTGCTGAGAATCAGAACCGGTATCTTTGGCAAGTTGAAATAAACAACTATATACATTTTGAATGGTTTCTTGTTGAGTTGGCTGAATTTCTTGAATAACTTTCTCTGCCACCTCGCCTAAATCACCTAAACGTTGGTACTCTTTTAAAACTAGTTCTTCTTGATTATCTTTTTCTGATTCACCAAACAAATTTGTATCCTTAAAATCAGACTTTTCAGTTTGATTCACCAGCACTTTTGCTAACGCTTTGATAACCGTTTTAACGGCAATTTGTAACTCGAGTTTTTCGTAGGATGGTAACAATTGACCCTGTAAAAGGTAACAGGCTTCTGTGACTTCTTCCGAATCAAGGTGTTGAAAGAGATCGGCTAAAACAGCCGTAATTTCTAATCGACTAGAGATGCCTTCTAACTTTTCTAAATACCCGGCGAATTCGACAAATGTCATATTACTCTTTCAATCGATAGGTCACGCCTTTGGTGACACCTTTTTTCTCAACCACCCCTTTTTGCAACAAATCTTTAATATCACGCAAGATCGTATCGACCGAGACGTTTGGCAAAATTTGTTGAGCATCTTGAGATGATATTTCAGGCTGATTTTGTAGTAATTCTAACAGCACAATTTGTCTTTCCGAAAGAGCAACTTGATCACCTAACTGCCGCTTTAACTTGAGATCTTTAGACAGTTTTAAAACCTGTTGTTTTACCTTATCAATTTCAATCGCCAGCCCATAGCAAAAATACTCTAGCCAATAGGTCAAATCTTGATTGGCTTGTTGCTGAACAGACAATAAAGCGGAGTAGTAACGACTCACATCGTCATCGAAATACTTCTCAATTGAAAAAAACTTTTTAAAATCGTACCCCGAACTGTATAACACCAAAGTGGCAATTGCTCGAGCCGTTCGACCATTTCCTTCAATAAATGGATGAACAAAAACGAGCTGGTAATGAGTAATCGCAGCTCTAAAAATAGGATGCATTTGTTGCGATTCTGCAGAGTTAAACCAGCTGAAAAAATCTTCAATCAAATAGGGAATTTCGGCAGCAATTGGCGGTCTAAAAGCCACTGCTCCATCTGTGGCACTTCTGACAACTACTTGTTTATCACGGTAGACGCCAATGTACTGCTCTTCAATAATTCGATGAGTGGTCAATTGGTGCAATGTTTTCAAAACATCTTCAGAAAGGGACAATGGTTTTGGCAGAAATTTTTCCCATTGATCAATCCAATTCATGACGTTTCTGTAATTAATTACTTCCTGAATGTCTCGTTCGCGTGCCACAATACCTGTTTTCTCAGAGATATCTTGAGGATCTTGCGAAGAATTGAGTCGAATAACTTGCTCCGCTTGAGCCTGCGTTAAATCATTTCCCTCAATTTTGGTTCCATAGTGAACAGCTCGGACACGGGCATCATCTCGAAATTTTGCTTCCCAAGCCGGAACTAAGGCGGCATTATCAATCACTTCTTTGGCTGCCTCAATTTTAGAAATATATGTCAGTAAATTTTGGGTAATAGTAAATGTTGGTTGATACATTGTGGCTTGATTCTAGCCTATTTCCGCAAGAAATGCAGGGATAAAGTTTCCTTTCAGCATCACCCTGTATAATACTGGTATGGCCGAACTACAATCACCGGAAACAATTAAAGATTTACCGCTCAGCATCATTAAAAATATGATCGTCTTAAGCACGAGTGGTTTTGGACTCGTGGTGGCATTAGCCTGGAATCAGTTGATTCAAAAATTAGTTGATACTTATGTGACTGCCTACTTTGGAAAGAATGGCGGACTCATCTCACTATTTATCTATGCAGTGATAGTGACTTTGATCGCGATACTCGTCATCATGCAGTTGACGCAAATTCAACGCAAACTTGAAGGAATTGAAAGAAGCCGAGAAAAACGCCGCGAGCTCGCAAGATTACGCCGACGAAGGCAAGACGTCATCCTCCATCAGTGACTGGATAATCTGTTGTAAGGCTTGAAGTTGCACTAAGTACTCTGCTGCCGGAATCACTTGGACAATATCTGGATTTCCTCGACCCAGCTCATTTGTGTCCATGCCGTATCCTTCCAGCCAATACTTCCCCATCTGGAATCCAACAAAATCACCATCTAAAGGCACTTTCCTCTGTTCTTTTTTATCAACTGCGGCTGCGATTTTAATTGATCTTGGCTGGGCGAGCTCTTGAATTTTGGCTTTGAGTTGGGTTAAGGTCAAACCCGTATCAATCACGTCCTCAGTAATCAACACATCTTTGCCATGTAAGTGGCGGATCAATTTATCACTTAAGGTGAAGATCAGTTCGCCTGAACTGACGGTACCATTGCCATAACTACTGGCAGGTAAATATTCTACAGGCACGTCCAAACCTAAACGAAATAATTCTTTGTGCAGTTGATCAGTAAATGGAGCTGCACCTTTCAGCACACCCAACAAGACGAGTTGAGACGCCTCATTTTTATCACCGGTTGGGGCATACGTGGCTTTGATTTCTACAGCCATTTCTTTCACTCTGTTACTAATTTCTGATTCTGGAATCAGAACTCTTTTCCTCTTACTTAAAAACTCTACTGCGGCAGCTTGTTCAGGGCTAATCATGTGTTGACTGCTTCTCTCTCCAAATGGTTTTTGGTATTTGTTCCACTAAATCAGAGGAGTTGAAGTTTGGACCCACTTGGAGGTACAAATCATCTCCAGCCTTCTTATTGAAATAACTTCCTAAAGTTGCAGCGGTCAATGCATCATTTTTACAGTACAAGGCCGCTATTAAACCAGCCAATACATCACCTGTGCCACCCTTGGTCATGCCACTGTTCCCACCAGCAATTTCTTCAAAGTGATCTTGCTGCATGACTACATCATGAGGGCCTTTTCGAAGTACCGTCGTCCCATGCAAAATCTCAGAAACTAATTTGAATTGTTTTTCTAATGCACTCAAATCTTGTCCGTCTTCTTCTTTCCAAAACCAAGCTGTTTTATGAAGGATGGCGTCATAGTTTAAAGTCCAGTGGTTGCCTGCCAGCTCAACAGTAATCACATTGGGATCCTGTGGATTGGTCACTCCATACTGTTCAATTAACATTGCCTCAATTCTAGTAATTAATTGCAGAAACTCCTGCTTATGTGGCGTAATAATGCAGTTTTGATTTAAAAGCCGTACATCAACCATTTGCAATGCCCCGGCATCAATTACCCATTTTTTATCAGCATGTTTTTGGAGCAGTTTATTCACTAGTTTCTCAGTTTCTGGCACCCGAGTCATTCCTGGACCAATCAGAATACAATCGGCTTCTGACAAATAGGATTCTAAGTCATCTCGTTCCACCACAATCCCATTCCAAAACTTGCCTTTTGCTTCAAGTACCAGATCATTATTTGACGGAATTGAAGAGTAAAAAACCATATCCACAAACTTACTCGCTACATCCAAACTCCACCGGCTCGCGGCATGAAATAAATCTGATCCACCAATAATCAGCAGTTTGCCATTCTGGCCTTTGTGAGAGTTCTCGGCGGGTAACCACATTTCCTGGAGAAGGTGTTGGATGTCTTGGGATTGAGGCTGTGTCATGAATTACAATCTTACTATATCAAGTTCCGATACGTAGGCTTGAATTTCTTCGGCAATTTTTTCTTCTGTGGTAGTGACGATCGATTGACCGTGTTGAAGCAAAGACAACACATCATGCCGATGAGCTTCATCTAACTCAGAAAGTATATCATCTAACAATAACACGGGAATTTGCTGTGTTTGTTCTGTCAAAAAACTCAGCTCACAAACCTTCAGCCACAAGACCGCCAACCGCTGCTGGCCGCGCGAACCATATTGGGCAATGTTTCGCATTTGATCACCAAACAAAAGCTCAACGGAAAAGTCATCTTTATGCGGTCCAATTAAGGTGTGCCCTACGGCAATTTCGGCAACCTCGTGTTCCGCTAAATGCGCCTCACTCATCACCGAAGGTTGATAGCGTAACTCGAACTGCACCGGGAAAGGTACGGAAGCAAATGTGGCGAAGAAATTAAACCGCTTGTCTTGCACAATTTTCCCATGTTTGAGTAACAGATTTGTCCAGTAACTTAAAACGGTCTTAGGGGCGAAACCTTCTTTGATTTGTTGCAGCAATTTGTTCCGTCTTTTTAAGCCATCTTCATAGGTTTTCAGTGAAGCGGCATACTCCCGATCGGTAATCGCTAGCACAGTGTCAATGAACTCTCGCCGGCGGCTTGGAGAGCCTTCCACGAGGCGCATATCTTCGGGTCTGAAAGCTACGGTAAAGAAGTGTCCTACAAAGTCTTTTTTGCGCCGATTCACACCGTTCACCGCATACATTCTAGTCTGTACTTTCTTGCCACTCACAAAGCCTCTCGTCAGCGTCATATCTAAATCTACTTCTTCATCTACCCGCTCGTCTTCTTCGGTGACTTTCTGATAACTGACCTTCCCTTTTAACCGCCCCAGTTCCTGATCGAACTGAATCATCTCATCAACTTTTTCGGCGCGGAAACTCTCCCCAGTAGAAAGCGCTACGATGGCTTCAATAATTGAGGTCTTGCCTTGGGCATTTTGACCAACAATAACCGTGGTCTGTTTGGGAAACAAAAAACTTTTCTGGGTGTAACTTCGAAAATACTGGAGAGAGATACCGGCAAGCTTCATGCCACAGTTATAACATGAGGAGTGTTACTTATGCTCAATATTAAACAAACCACTCTTGAGCGCGATTCTACCAGGAGCTCGCAAGTTAAAGACTTTATAGAAATCTTTGCCATCAATAGACACAGAACCGTTATTGGTATCAAAAGTGACTTTGGCCGTCACACCATTCGTACCGTAACTAACAGACACATTGGTGACTTTGGAGAAACCGTCACCGCCAGCTTTATCACGCAGCTCATTAATAGAATACGGATTTCCTCCCCAGCAGGAACCTATCGGCGCCACACGGTCATCACTTTGACTATGCTTTACCAGCACCACCCAAGCATTCAAGATATCGGCCATTTCTTCCGAGGTCAACCAAGGACTACTCTTGCCACAGCTATCTCCAGAACGAGTTTTGTACCAACCTTTATAAAACCAAGGACTGCCAGCAATTTTTTCATAGGCGTCACTTGTCCAGCCATCTCGGCCTCGTTTGGTATCCCAAAACGCTGGCGTGGAGTGGCCATTTGATGAGTAGGACTCTTGATAACCTCCTGATGTAGATGCGTATTTAGCAAAGAAGGGCTTGCCACCGGTTTGGAGCACCCAACCTTTCGTGGCGTTAGCAGCTTCGTCCCATTTGCCACCTTTATTTGACGGTTTATAAACTTGGCAACTTTCTGTGGCACAAATGCTGTTGGCACCATTATTAGTACTAGCCAACGCATACGAGCGAGCCGCCACAGCTTGCGCTTTCAAAGCTTCCATCCCACCCTGATCTCCCCAAGAAGATGGCATTTCGTAAATGCGTTTTACGTATGTTTCAATATCAACTTTGCCATACCCCTGGACATCAATTTGAATATCGGTGGAGTAATCTTTTTTAATTTCAATGTCATTCCCGTAATAGGCTTTGAGAATATCCTCAGCAGATTGGCCACTCTGAGCTCGGCCCAGCGCACCATACTGACTCAAACCTTGGAAATGAGGTGCTCCAAAAGAAAAAGCCGCAAAGGCCGGTGAGAATCCTGGGTTGTATCCAGGCTGACTTGCGGGATCATCTGCTAATGGGACATCTCCCACTGCGGTTTGGAAAGTGCCTGATTTTTCCGCTAAAATCGACTGCTGACGCGCACTGAGTGCCGCAATTTGACCAGCCAGTTGTTGTTGATAGGCTTTGGCACCTTGAATTTGTGTCTTAAAGAAGGCTGCTTGCTTGTCTAAATCAGCCGTCAAACTAGCTAATTTTTTCTGTCGTTCCACTAAATCTGTTTTTTGTTTCTGCAAATCTTGAATTTGCTGACCGGTCTGATGAATCAAGAGGTTATCTTGATTTTCTGCGGCAGCTCGATACTGTAAATCACGGGTTAAATCAGTGGCGTTATTACTATTAAGGAAGATCAACAATGGCGAGTTAAATGACTTGCGCTTGTACCGAGCAGCCACTCGAAATGAAAAAAGTTGATATTGGGAGCTCAAGTTGGCTTGACTGATATCAATATTTTTAGCAATTTGGGTCGTTTGGAGTTGAGCCGCTTTAATGTCCGATTGCAGTTTATTGATTCTGTTTTGCAAATCCTTAACCGCACTTTCTAAGGGCGTGGTGGCCGCAGCAGACAGGTCAAGCAGATGTTGCAGTTCGTTCTTCTGCTTTTCAATATCATCGATCTCATCCGCATGGACCGTAAAGGCTGGCAATCGAGTAACAACTAGCCCAGCTATCAGGAAAAGCACACTAAAAGTAAGAATCAATTTTCTCTTAAACATCTATGCGTATTTTAGTCCATGAAGGGGGTCCGAGACCAGCGCAAAGAGTGGATAAAAAGATATCAAAAGCCCTCGAACAAACGAGGGCTTTGGTTGATTTATAGTACACAACAAACTTGATACACGAGATTAGTTGACTAGCTTGATAGTCGGAATCATCGCTTCAAGAACTGGTTGCAGTTCATTCCAGTGCGTTTTATCTTGAGCACCGATGAAAACCAGAATGTAGCTATTTGTCTTGACAGAGAAGATAACGATTAGTTCTAACCGGCCATTGAATTCACTTGGGCCAGTCGCAAAATCCATTTCAGCACGGGCTGCTGGATTGTCACCAATCGTATAAGACAGGATCCCCGTCGCATTTACTGGACCAGACCCAGAGATCATTGCTTCAACAACCTTTGTCGGATCTGTGCCAATGCTTTGGACAGTGATCGACCGTTCCTCCCCTTTTACGACTTCAACAAAAAATGAAGTCCCCGAAACAGTACCTGCGTTTGCCGGCTGACCATTTCGTGGCAAAGCATTTTCTTGCCAGTCGTTTGGATAGGAGAGCGTCAACAAGCCCGGATACGTCAGAGTCTTGGGCAGAGAGACTGTAGTCAGGTTCGCCAAGACACCGGGTGGATAAGTGGGTTGAGCAACTGCCGCGGTCTGAGTCGCTTGAATCGCAAGTGAGACTTGGGCATTCATCGTTGCAGTACTCGCCGCAGCTGCTTGAGTAGCATTGATGGCCTGCTGAATATCTGCCGCCGAGGGTGTAGCCACTGCGGGTGAACAAGCGGTGGAGAAAATTGAAACAAGAGCGAGAACGATCAATACAAATACAGATCGCAATTGGACCATTTGTCATCTTCCTTTATTAGACTATTAAACTGCTCGTTCAGATTTGAACGAACGCATATAATAACACTTTATAGGTCCCGTGTCGAGAGAAATTAATTAAGTTAATACAAAAACGCCGAAGTGTGAACTCCGGCGTTGCTAAAAAGGATAAGAAAGAAAAACCTAGTGTTTGCCGCGGATGACCATAATCACACCGATGACAAACCCAATTGCTGCACCGATTGCTGCTGCGGTACTCCCTAAGATTATTCCCGGGACGATTGCCCAAAGCAGCGTGAAAGCGGCAATCATAAAGATTGAGCGGAAGAATCCAAAACCATGTCTTGATCCATGTGGCGTGTGACCTGTTCCGTGTGCCATGTTATTGGCTCCTTTACTTTTGAATTTGCGAAGAGTAATTAAACAATTAGCGTAAACTACGCTTGCCTCGTAGCAAGATGAGTATCACTGCCGCTGGTATTGCCATGATAAGGAAGAATACTAGGCCAATATCAAGATCAATACTCACTCCAAGAAACAACGTTAGTGCGCCGAGCAGAAATGCTCCAACCATCATAATGACGGCTTGAGTGGTGGAATAGGCAGTTCGGCCAATAGGCCGCTGACCTTTTATAAACTTTTGAGCTGCTGGCCCCCTTGTAACCAAAGACAGTATTAAAAGAACTACAGTAATGGCAATTACTTCGGGAGACTTTACAGCATCAAGGAGATTCTGAAAGTGAATTTGACTCAGAAGCTTTCCTACTTGGTCAGCAACTGTAAGAATTATGAGAAGGATTACCCAAATTCCAAACAGTGGACCGCAGCCAGAAGGAGATTCATCAAAAATGATCACTACAATCTTCCGCATGAGGTTTCTAACCTTTCTTTACTTTTTAAGGACAAATGAGACGAATTTGACTGATTCAGCAAATGAATCACTTCGACATACTTGAGCAAAGTAATTATACCACTTTGAGCTATTTTAATGCATTTTATACACACAAATGTAAATACTTCTTTATTACTTATAAAAATGATAAAATCACAGCTATGTCAAAACTAGTGAAGCGTATGCGGCAAGCATTTGCGTTGTTTTTTTCAATGTTTTTTATTGTTGCGCCTACTTTAGCTAGTTCTCAAGCATATGCAGCGGTTTGTGGAGAGCAAACAGCATCTGGTATGCCTACTTTTTGTTCTATTGGGTACCACACGGAACCCACTGTGAACATGTCTTGTCCCTTCCCATCGGCGTGTTATCAAGGTTCAAACCCCGCACCAGCGGAGTGTTCTTGGAGTGTGAATTCCAGTGGTAAACCAACCTATTGCTGGTCTTTTAAAGAATCAGATCCCAACATGCCTTTAATTAAGAATAGTCATCTGCGATTTAACTGTGTTAATCGCGGAAATATTAATGACTGTGGTGGCATTTTGGCCCAGATGGGTATGCAAACCACTGGTTTTAACTACCAAATCGTTGACCCAAATACCCTACCTGGAAATACTCAACCTGGAGACTGTGGTCCAAACTGTCACTTTCAATGTGTCAGCATGGATTACAACCAAGCGAACATTCGCGACTTTATGATGGCTCAAGGAGTAAGACAGTGTTTACAAACAATAAGTGCTGGCGCAGGTGCAGCCGGTGGAATTGTTGCCGGGCTTGGAGCGGGATTTGCTTTAGTTCCTCTAGCGGCTGGTAATAGTCTCACAATGCTTGGAACGGTAGTTACTGCGAACGCTGCAGAACTTGGCCTTTCAGGGGCGGCTGGGAAAGCTGCACTCGATCAAGCTAAAACATGCTTAGCTACATTAAATGGTACAAACGGCCAGAGCTTGCTCGACTGGAATGGATCTGTCACCTCAGCCGACGGTACACAAACCTACTGCAACGCCAAAACCACATTAACAATGAACACAGCATTCAACGTGATTGGAAATACCACTACTCCTCCAACCACCAATCCAGATAGTCCCTTTAGTTTATGTAATCAAATTCCAGATGCTACGCAAAAGCAAAGTTGCCAAACCTGCAACTCTTCAAACGGCGGTGATGAGACAAACATAAAAGCCATTTGGACCTCAATCGGTTGTATTCCTACTACTAGTGAAGGAATTGTTGGTTCGTTGGTCAAACTTGGTTTAGGAATTGCTGGAACTGCAGCAGTGCTGATGATTCTCGCTGGCGGCTTTATGTTGAGTACTTCTCAAGGTGATACCAAACGAGTTGGTGAAGCCAAAGAGCTCGTCACCTCTGCGGTAATCGGCTTACTCTTTATCATCTTCTCTGTTACTCTGTTACAATTCATTGGAGTAAAACTGTTCCATATTCCAGGATTTGGGTCGTAATATGATTCACAAATTATTAGCAGGCGGAGCACCAGCCGGACCAGATTTTAATAAGTTTAACCCATTGGTTATTGACCAATCTCCAAACGCGAATACATTTAATAGCCCCGGTGGTGTTATTACCAAAGCTCTCGACTACGCCTTCCCCATTGCCGGCATGATTCTTTTTGTAATGATTTTATGGGGTGGTTTTGAGATGCTGTCTGGCGCTACTTCTGCCAAAGGCAAAGATGCTGGCAAACAACGAATCACTGCGGCAGTGATTGGTTTTG
Source organism: uncultured Pseudomonadales bacterium (assembly GCA_964574595.1). GTDB lineage: Bacteria > Patescibacteriota > Microgenomatia > UBA1400 > PJMF01 > CAZNOF01. Next base: position 92,206 of record CAZNOF010000003.1, read on the forward strand.
TCTTACTGTTCGTTTCTTACTGGATGGCTAAGCTGCTTGAGCTCATTTTTGGCATTAAGATTTTTTAATCGTTACTTCCCAAAATTTCGTTTTCTGTTGGAATAGTTTGCCAAGGCTTTGTCGAACTCTTTTGGAGTGAAGTCAGGCATGAGTACTGGAGTGTAAAACCATTCCGCATAGACGGCTTGCCACGGCATAAAGCCAGATGAACGCTCCTCTCCGCCGGTACGAATGATTAAATCGACATCTGGAATTCCCCGTGTATCAAGCAATTCGCTAAACTCCGCTTCTTGGATAGTTGCCAATTTTTGTGGAGGAATATTGTGAATGGCACGCAAAATTTCGTCTCGGCCGCCATAATTAAGCGCAAAAGTAACCGTAATCTTGTTATTATCTTTGGAAATTTCTTGCCAGTGCTTAGCACCTTTTTGAATATCTTCGTCAAACTTAGACATATCACCAATAGTTCTTAAACGAACGCCCTTTTTATGGAGCGCTTCGCTTTGTTTCTGAAAAGCTTGGCGAAATAAATTCATCAGACCTGTCACTTCTGCTTCATCACGTTTCCAGTTTTCAGTACTAAATGCCCACAACGTTAAGTACATAATGTTCAGTTCAATGCAGCGATCAACCAATGGTTCAATCACTTTCTCCGTCACATAGGCATGACCTTGCAATGCAGCCAGCTTATTTTGCTTAGCCCACCTGCGATTGCCATCCATAATAATTCCCACATGAGCTGGGAGATGTTCTATATTATTCGTCATAAATCACGGTTCCCTTCACTGATTGATTCATTAGAATTTGATATAAACGATCTGGTGCTAAACCAGAAATAATCCGTGATTGGATGCCGAGCTTGGCTAATTTTAGAGACTCTTCTACTTTCAAACCCATGCCTCCCGTGACATCAAAACCTTTGGTTTCAGTCAGAGCATGCTGTAAGTCTGGCCAATTTTGCGAACTAATATGTGGCACTACATTTTTATTGACATCATAAAAACCTTCAACTTCTGCCACATGGATGATTTGTTTGACTTGCCACTTTCGTTTGACTAACTCCTGACCTAAAAATGCCAAAACTTCTTCTGTTGACCACACCGTACACCCTTTCACTACATCTACTAAAACATCACCATAGGTAATCGGTAATAACTGTTTTTTGAGATACTCTTCACAGACATCGCCACAAAATGTTTGGGCAATTCGGTTGGAACTGAGCACCATATTACTGGCTGCCAGCGTGACCGCCGGCTGACCCAATTTCAAAAACTGCTCGACCACAATTCTATTTAGTTGGGCTGCCACATCTTGAACCACAGCCATGCCGTAAACACTTTCACTGTCTTTGAACCCATCCATGGTTTGATATTTCGCAGCGGGTGGATGGGCAAAACTGCCAGAACCATGACCTACTAAGAATAATTCATCTGGCAGAGCGGTTTTGGCTTTGACGATTTCTGCTACCAGACGCCTTAACAACTCAGCGCGCAAAGCCATTGGTTTTTCTTTATCAGTGATAATGGAGCCACCTAATTTAATCAAGGTGATGGAAGGCGTAGACATATCGTAGTAGTAATAGTCGGAAAAAAGAGCGGAAATCACGCACACCAAAAATTACTTTTTAGCGGCGTGCCCCAATACAGAAGAAAATCTGAAGAATAAGTACAGCAACAAAATTTGCCAGTAAATACAGAAAAAGGTGATCCAATCGGATAAAAACACTAATCCATCACAACCCCAAAAGTTGGACACACTGCAAGAAAAGAAGATTCTCACCAGTGGCACCACTGCAAATCGCCAACCAACTGTCAAAACTGCCAAGACCAAACTCGGAAACAACGTCATCCAAGAGAAGACTTTTTCTTGCTGCAAACTCTGCATCGTCTGGTAAGGATGCAGCAACAAGCCCTGTCCAATCTCTCCAACAGAGTACACGAGCGAAGTAGTAAGGTGTTTGTAGTTCATCAGACTAGATTGTACCAGGTGATATAATATGTATCAAATTACTCATTACTTGCTTTACATTGCTGAATCAGATCTAAAGTGATGAGTAATTCATCTTTAATAAGTTAAGAAAGGTTGTGAATACGATGAAGAAGTTCTGGATCATTTTCGTCCCAGTCCGAGAAAGTGGTGGATTTGGAGGGTGGGTACTTCTTGTTATCCTGATCATTATTGGGATTGTAGGTATCGTGAATCAGAGTGGCTCTGGTCGAGGTCCCGCTCGTCAAGTAATTGTTACAGCAACTCCGACCATTTATGTTACTTTAGACCCACAGGCTCAGGCAATTGAGGCAACAAAGACATTTATCAGTTCATACTCAGTCGTACAGACAATTACATCAAGAAGGCCACCTGAATGTATTGAAACTTCTAAAATGAAGGGAATACTAACTCAGGTCGCATTTAACGCAACTGATAACTATTTTTCATTGGTCACTGAAGACGGTAACAAAACATATCTTCTCAGCTGGTTTTTCAACTCCAGAACTGGGCTCAACCAAGAGTATCATTGTGGCAATGATGTTCAAGAATTCAATGGCAAAATAACATACGTGCGTTACGGATACTTCGATCAATCAGGCACAGCAAGCATCCTTCACAAAGTAGTAAGAACCGACAATCAGGGTATCGCAACTTATGATTTCTCTAGCATGACCAACGACAACAGTCCTGTGACATTGAGGTCAGATGATCAAAGCAAATGGTATAGTGCATCTAACTACCAAGTTACTCAGACAATAAACTGGCTAGGAACCACAAATGGGATTGCATACGTTTCACCAGAAAAACGATTCCTCGTATACCAAACAACCAATGGGGAAATTAATATTGCCTATCAGCAATAAATTTAAACTCGAAGCTTAACTTAACAAAACGCCAGGTGGTACCCTGGCGTTTTTCATATCTATTCTTAAAAACTTACTTGAGGAAAATTCGCACGATCAATGTTGTAATCCCCGATAAAATCAGTAATGTCTGCCAAGGATACTTACCTATTAAGGAAGTAATTGGATCAATTTGCTTTGGTAGCCAACGGACGGTATTTAGCGGTGCCTGCAAATTAGCTTGATGTTGCAACTCATTTAAAAATTGCTGTTGTGATTTGGATTTGGTCATGTGCTTTCTACTCCATACAACTCTCTAAACTCATCTCTAGCTCTGAATAAAATAGACTCCACTGACTTGACGGAACGACCGGTTTCTTTGGCAATTTGGGCAACTTTCTTCTTATCTAAGTACTTCATTAGCAGAATTTCTTTATATTCTTGATTCATATGCTGCAGAACTGAAATGACGTGTTGGGAGATTTCTTCTGGATGCTGAACTGGTTCGGTGGTTAAAAACTCAGACAGAGGCAGGGCTAAAATAAACTTTTTGGCATACCGCTTCCGGTAATAATCGGCAACTTCATGGTGTGCCACATGCATCATCCAAGTCCAAATACTTGATTCACCACGGAAAAGTGGCAGCGATTTCAAACAACTTAAGAAAATATCCTGGGTGACTTCTTCTGCATCTGAGGCTGTCACCACTTTTTTGAGAACATGCCGATACATCTTTTGATGAAACAGCTCATACCACTCCCGCACCGCTCTAGGAGAAGCCTGCTTTAACTGCTGGAGCAAAAGCTCTTCATTCATAGGAGTAGTTTACCACTAGGAGGGTATTGAAAGCTTCCAAGCCAGATTTTGATGTGTAGGAAATGCTGTTTTTCTAACTTTAGAAGTAAATTCTAATAAGAACTGATACACTGTGATATAATTTAATTGCTTGTAGAAACAAAGTAATACCAGATGCGGTATTGAAAACTCAATTCCTGAGTTTATGTTCTACGAGGACCCTTTAACAAGTTAAGAGAGGTTAAAAAACTGATGCGTAAGTTTCTGGTAATTCTCATTCCGATCGAAGCTGGACCGCAAGATCCGGGCTGCCTATTAAGAACAATCTTCGGAATCGTGATTTGGGGAGCATTCTTTGTAATACTGTTTTCAGGGATGTTCAGTGGAAATCAAAATAACAGAAATTCTCAACTGGACAACACCCATCTATCTGTCCCAACATCTATCCCAACATTAGTTCCATTTGGAGCTCGGATCATTTCAAATCAGGTAAGGACGATAGTTGGAGTACCTGATATCGAAGTGACTGATTTCCAAGGACTACAATACAATCTGAAAGAATCAGTAGCCTCAGAAGTTTCTTGGTCTCCAAATGGATCAAAGATATTGTATCGCGGAGAAGAAAACTCAATTCGTGTCGTGAATATAGATGGAACAGGAGACCATCAAGTTGTACATTCTACGCCAGGAGATATTCTGAGTTTTACCTGGAATGATGACGAACACGTACTCTTCAAGCATTGCCCTTTCGATCAGCAGCACCAGGTATTTAATTGTGAATTGCAGTACTCAAATAGCGTAAGCTTAGATGGTAGAAGCGTTGCCCCAGACGGTTTTACTAGCAGCGCTGTAAACTTTAACGACAACAGGGTCTCTTTCAAAAACCATACTCCCCTAAATAACTTCGGAAGAGTAGCTTTTGGACCATATGGCTTTGATTCTGTAGAATGTCTATATTGTCACTTCTTGGCTTTTGTTACTTGGAACGAATCTCCTGGACAAACAGGAAATCTGTATGTCGCAAGGGATGTTTATATCAAAGATCCCAATCCTAGTACAACTAGCACTGGAACGTATCTATCAATTAACGGAATAAACTAGATTCTCTTTTCTTGTAGCAAAAAATGCCTCTATAAACGAGGCATTTTTATTAACTAATTAGTGCTTCTTGGCATAAAAAAAATAAAATGTAGTATACTAACTAGATGAAGAAATCTGGGATTAGTTTTATTATTATCTCGATTACAGCAATTTTTCTTGCCCTTTCTTTTTTTGTACCTCAAACAGTATTGGCAGCTAACACAAATTGTGACCCAACCTCAGCAGGCTTGAAGATTGGAGACTGTTTACAACTTAGCGAGGGTCAACCAGTTAGTAGTGTTTATGACAAACCAGCTGTTCTCGTTAACCTCCTCACCAGTAATATCTTCATTGCTGGCGGAATTATTCTCTTAGTGATGATCATTTACGCTGGCTTTCAATTCATTACTGGCGGAGCTAAAGGCATGGAACAGGCCAAAAGTGTGCTTGGTACAGCTTTAATGGGCTTTATTATTATGTTTATGGCTTACTGGATCTTGAGAATTATCAAAATTATAACTGGAGCAAACATCCTTTTTTAGATAGTGTAAAATAGTCATATGATTTTAACTTTACTAGCAGACAGCGTATTTGGAACAATTAATCCACCGGCCGGTGTAAAAGAATTTGATGCCTCGCCAGGAGCAAATGGTCTTGGAATCATCGTCTTCTTCTCCAACTTAATCAAAATCGGTACCGTTATTGCCGGAATTTTAGTCTTCGTCAACATTTTGATGGCAGGCTTTACCTACGTGAGTGCTGCTGGAGATTCAGGCACGCCAGATAAAGTTAAAGATCAAATTCTGCACAGCGTGATTGGTTTAGCCATTATCGTCTTGTCTTACTTAATCATTGCCTTAATTAGTTTCGTCCTCTTCAAAGATCCAGGATATATCTTAAATCCAACCATTACCGGGCCAGGAACATCAACTGCGCCAACAGGACCATAATGACATCAAGATTAATTGCTGCAGAAACCAAACTCGGCACCTTTGAACCACCATCTACCATTTTAAAATCTTCAGATTTAACATCTGGAGCAGGTGTAACCACCAAGTTAGAAGCCGTTCTCTCTGAATTCCTAGGTATCGTCACCATCGTGGCCAGTATTGCTTTGATTTTCTACTTTATTATCGGCACTTTAAACTGGATTACCTCAAATGGTGATTCCGGTAAAATTCAAAAAGCTCGTGAAGCCATGATTCAATCCGTATCTGGAATGGTCCTCGTTGTCGCTGCCTACGGCTTGATTGGCTTAATTGGCAACTTCTTAGGTCTTCACATTCTTAACCCAGGCACTGCTCTCTTAAATATCGTGAATGGAACGCCATGAAAAAACAGTTTTTAAAAACTCTTACCGTTACAACTTCTTTTATTGGAAGTTCTGTCATTTTGCCAGCTCAAATCTTTGCAGCCGGTATCACCAACCCAGCCATTGGCTCATTGGGTGATAGTTCAACCAAAGCAGAAAGTGGTAGTACCTTTACTGGCTACTTCGTCACGATTTGGAGAGCCTTAATTTTTGTGGGCGTTTTAGCCTTACTCTTCAACTTACTCAATGGTGGGCTTGACTGGATTTTAGCTGGTGGTGAAGCCGCCAAAATTCAAAAAGGCCGTGACAAAATGGTCCAATCAGTTATTGGTATGGTCATTTTAGCCGGATCATTCGTAATTATTTCTTACGTCAGTAGTCTCTTATTTAACTTTGACTTGCTGAACTTAACTGTTCCTACTGTAGGGAGCGCAGGCCCAACCGGTACTCCATAACATATCTATGAAACACACTCTCTTAGCTCAAACGCTGAATTTTCGACAAGAAGCCACTACACAGCAACTTCCTAATGCCGATGGCAACTTAGGATCTGCTTTAAGTACCGTGATTACTGCTGTGATGGCAATTGGTGTTTTAGCCGCCTTCATCTACATCGTGATGGGTGCTTTTGAGTGGATCACATCTGGTGGTGAAAAAGGCAAAGTTGAGTCAGCCAGAAATAAGATCACTGGGGCAATTATTGGCTTAATCGTCTTAGCATCTGTCTTTGTAATCATTCTATTAGTTCAAAACTTCTTGGGCGTGCAAGTGTTTACACTTGGTGGCGCAGCTACAACAACTACCAATGGTGGTGGCGGCGGTGGTTCCAGAATGGTACCAACCCAGTTCTAAGAATTTTTATTAATAAAGAATGAATAAATAGTAGATCTCGAGTGGGCTTGACAGTTGCTAGAGGACTACTATAATTAAATTACAGTAATTCAAAAAGGAGCCTTTGTGCAAATTTCATCCAGTATTCAACGAAAAATCGGTGTCGCCACCGGAGTCGCAGGTGCATTGTTAGCGAGTGTATCACCAGCTTTTGCTGCTACCACCACTCAACAAATCAACTTGACCCCAAACACACCAGGCTTCTTCACCAACGCCAATGACTTAATTTCTAAATTACTTTCCATCGTGATGGTGATCGGCGTGATCTTAGTGTTCGCCTTCTTAGTACTCGGTGGTATTGAGTACATCACTTCTGGTGGTGAAAAAGGTAAAACAGAAGCAGCTCGTAACAAAATTACTTCCGCTGTTATTGGTTTGATCATCTTAGCTTCTTCATATGCTATCTTGACTATCGTCTTAGGATTCTTAGGTACCAACACTACAGATATCTTGAAATTCTAAAAATTAAATGAATATGTTACCCCCTCCGAGGCTCCTCGGAGGGGGTTTTTGTTTCTGATCACTGTCTGGTATAATTTCTGATTATTGAGCCTTTATGAAATCAACGTTTCTCGCCTTCTGTTTACTTGTTCTTACTTTTTTAGGTAGCGCTCATCTTGTTAATCAAGTTCAAGCAGCCGGCGATGTGGTCATTGCTACACAGTCAGGCGCGACTTACTTAACCACAACGACCACAACCACCACAGTAGAGACTGTTACCACGACACCAACACCGATCGCTACTCTGTCTGGCACGCCAATTCCAATTGCTCAGGGACACGTTTTCTTGCCACCTGGATTTTTCCCAAGTGCTAATGCCTTAGTAAATGATCTATTTAAAGTGATCATGATCATTGCTGTAATTTTGGTGTTTGCGTATTTGGTGCTTGGTGGCTTCCAGTACATTACTTCCGGAGGAGAAAAAGGCAAAACGGAAGCAGCTAGAAATAAAATGATTTCTGCAATCGTAGGATTAATCATTGTGGCTTCTTCATATGCCATTTTAACAATTGTCCTTAACTTTATTGGTTACAGAGACGTAACTGGCTTTTTACAAGTTGGCCCAACTGTTACCCCAACACCAGTCGCCCCGCTCGTCTCACCATCACCTCTGGTTACACCTACGCCTAGTTCCTTACTCAAACAACTGATAAAATAGAAAAGCACCCATGAAAAAGCTCATTTTAGACACAGTCCGTATCTCCACTTTGCTTTTACCTCTCTTGATCTTGATTTTTGCCCCAACCGTCTCTGCGCAAACAGTACAGTGGACTGGTGTATGTGTAGGCAAATCAATGACATCAGGTACTTCTGGCGGAAATGTAGATGCTGGCGATGTAGCTACAATACAAGGCTTTCAATGTTTAATTGGTAATGTCTTAATGATCTCAATTACCGGAATTGGTTTAATTGGCTTTGTGATGTTTATTGTCGGCGCCTTTCATTACATGTTGTCTGGTGGCAATGCCAAAGGCACTGAGCAAGCCAAGAACACGATTACCTATGCCGTGATCGGTCTAGTTGTAGCGTTATCTGCGTTCATTATTTTGAACTTGGTTTCTAGCTTCACAGGCGTGAAGAGTATCTTGAACTTCACCATCTCACCTCCAAGTACCACCCCACTGAACTAATTCTCCAAAACAAAGTCGTCTCGACTCGCGATATAATACGGATCATGATGTTTTATCGCCAGAGACGCTTCGTCATCTTTAGCTTGGTTTTGTTTCTGTCTGTGCTCTTGCTGGCCAAATTTGCTTCCCCTTTATATTTAAAAGCTCAATCTTCTGCGACATCAGCGTTGGCGGCCTTAGCAGATCCTGGTGGCGACGGTGGCAGCAATGTGGGTACCAATATCGGTGTGGGAGATGTTACCGCACAAGTAGACATCATTGATAACGTCATCGCTCGAAACGGGGCGGGAGCAGGCTTTCCAGTTACGGTGTTACTCTATGAAAACAGTATGCCAGATGACGTGAAGAAAATTGCTGATGCCATGAAGAGACACAGCTTTTTCCCGATTGTGCGTATCGACCATATTTGTGACCACTCCGTTTCAGATTCACAGCAAATCGTGAGCATCGTCAGACAAGAATTTGGAGCTGACACGGTCATCGCTTTTGGCAATGAGATCAACAACCAAGAAATTGAGTGTAAAGATTGGGCAAAGTATGAGCAAAATTACCGCGCCGTTCAAAGCGGCATCACTGCCCCATCTGCTATCGACTTCTACAATGGAAATCCGGCATTTAAGTTTGATAAATTGCCTGGTAGCTTACAAGGTTTGATTAATGGCTCAAGCATCAGAGCTGCCAACGCCTACGGCTGTGTGGGTACGAAAGCAGCAGGTTGTAATGATGGTGCTATGGGCACATACACCACTGGTTTAACTGGCACAGATGGCAAGAAACTCTATGTCACTGAGTTCAGTCTTTCTCCAGAAGGAAGAGTGGCCGATGCACCAGATACCGATCTCACCAAAGTACTCTACTTCATTAAAAAATTTGCTCCTCAAGTTCGAGCAGAGAAAATCACTCCTTTAATTAGAAACGTGTGTAATGGCGACGGTGAGTGGCTGATTTACGTCAAAGGCCAAGTTTTCACCATGCACGGCCAAAACGTCACCAAGAGTTGTGCCGGCACCAAAGTTCCTTTCTACGAATTCAACATTCAGCGCGAAACAAGTCAAAATGTGGTCAATAATTTTTACGATGAGTACTCTGTGGCCTGCTTACCAAAAGAGGAATACACGCTTGGCTTTGAAAACGATCCAGCCAAATGTGGTGATCCAAATTCTGGCTTGATCTGTCCGATTGATTGGAAAAGCTGGAATATCCCTGGCAAATTAAAAATGACGGCAGATGGGAAGACCTATGGTCTTTTCAGAAACCAATCGGCTGTAGAAGCACGATCAGGCGGAAACACGCCTGCAAAAAGAGGTGAATCTGTAGAGGCGTTAATTTCTCAACCTAACCCAGACGCGCCGACATCTACTGCAGTTCCAACCACCACGACTTCAGATAAATCAAATGCCTCTCTCAAACAAGCACCTATGTATAATCTGACCACTTTGTCACAGCAGTGCAGCTTTGTGGTGGATAAATTAAAAGCTGTCCACGAACTATGTAAGCCTGAAAATCGAGTTGAAACATATAAAACTGCAGGAGAAGTCTCACCTCAGGACTCCACTGAAGATTGTGGTCTGAACACCAATATTCCAAGTACCAGCAAACCGTATGATCAGGAAAGCATGCTTGCGGCTTTCCAAAGTAAAAATATGACCTGCGAAGATTTAGCAGATTCACAAAAACCAGAAGATAGATCATTTCTGTCAGACTTACTTAAAGTGAATGTCTCAATGGAAACAGCCTACCGTCCGGCCTTTATCGTAGCGGTTACTACATTTGATGCTCCAAATAGTACGGACAACGTCACGACCCACACATCAGATGACGCCGGCGTAGAACCAGTCACTGGTCAAAAATTCCAAGTCATTGACTATCTAGAAGTGAAAGTACCGGCACTTGCTTCTGACTTCTTGCCAACCAAGAGTCCAGAACACAGCTCTTCTCTCATCAATCCAGACAGAAATAATTACCGCGACCCAATGCAACTGACGGCGGACGTGCTGAGAACCAGTGAAGACCAATCAGATGTGTTCCAACAGGAAATAGATCAACGAAAGGTCCTCCGTGAATTTGAAAAGCGCGGTTCAATAAATGGCAGCATTATTGGCGACAACGGGAACATGCCGATCTTCTGTAATGTAGGCGGCAAGCTGTATGCCAACTGTGACATCCCAGCCCAAACGGGAGACAATTATGTAGACCAGGTCCCACCAGCACTCGTTAAGTTCATCAACGCCAGCGCGACCGTTCAAAACCTAGGAGATTGGGATTCTTTGCCCTGCAACGCCCGAGAAGTTGACATTTATGGTGAAGAAAAAAACAAAGCTCGAATTGCAGAACAAGGAAAAACAATCTTAGCCCAACTTAAAGCCCAACCAATTGGTCCATATCAAAAAAGAACTGAAATATCCACAAATATCTCAGTTAAGGTCAAAGATATTACTAAAGGTGGCAATATCACCACTCACACCGAGCTATACTTCGTAACGCCACAACGTTACGCAATGCAGTACGCGCAAAATAGCTTCTTATCTTTCTTAACCACAGGTGTGAAACAAGGCTTCATTGATCCTCAAGTCAAAGCTGACGTGTATAACCCAACCAAATTTAGTCCATTATTAAAGAGTGAATTGGCTAAAACCTTAACTGGCCGTGAAGTGAAAACTGGCGCCTACAGACTTGAAGCTGGCACTCTGGCTCCCACTGCTCCAGGAGCCACCCCAGTACCAACCACCAACAAGAAAATGGTTGATTTATTTGGCTTAATTAATGACACCAGTGACTTTGCCTACACTCAAAGCATTTTCTGGCGAGTAGCTGGCCAAGTAGCTAGCTTACCAAGTCGAATGCTAGCCTTAGTTAACTTACGCGATGGCTCACCGATGTATGACTACACCCGCGGATGTACTGGAAATTACGCCACAGATGACTGGTTTACTGGCAACTGTCTGAGAGCACCAGACAACGCTCAGGCAGCTTCTCCATCTGCCGGAACAACGGGCAACGTCTGTATTGAAACAAAGATTGATGACCCCGCGGTGCTGGCCGATTATGCTGCCAAGTTAAAGGACTATTTGGGCCAAGCCTCTACTCTAGACTTATGGACCAGATACTTTGCTGGATACCTGCCAGGAGCAACGCCTTACTTGTTTAGTGTGAATGATGCTCGTTGTGACGCTTCACAACCCTGCTATGACAAAGTCATTGATACAGCAGTGGCGCACAAGATCAATCCATACTTAGCAATTGCGATTGCCCTAAACGAAACTGGTGGTTTCCGCAGTAACCAGGCTGACGCTTCCGGGCCTCACTTTGGCTGTGGTGTGAACTTAGATCCAAATGGCCCAACTATTGGCTTTGGCACTATTCCAAGCAAGTTAAACTGTATGGTCGGGGCGTTTGATAACTATGAAAACACCGGCTTAGATGCCAATGCCGCACTGACTAAATATGGATATGCCAATGGATTTAAGAACCAGAACCTCACCAAAATTATAGGCATTATCAGCCATCAAACATACGCAGGAAACTGTACTGGATCAGTTGAAAACTAACTGAAATTAACTTCGGGAACCTTCAGCGGGCGTGTATTCTTGAGGCACTTTTTTTGATTCTACTTTTTTGACTTCATTTTTTACTGGTTTATTTATGACGGATTGATGGGCTAAATTTGCAGCAGTGAGCATACTCTTAGATCGAGAAACTCGCCGACCACCAGCACGAAGCAGTTTTGAGACGATTTCAAATGTATCAGCGGTTGTTGCCAATGATTGCATTTTATCCGTTGCCATCTCAATGCCGGTAATTAAGTTGGTGGCAATATCCCCCGTTATTTCCACGCCTAGTTCTTGCAACAGGTAGGCCATCACTTCTGATGTTGAAGCAGCTCCCATGGTACTGACTTTAATCGAGCCAAAGGGTGTTTCGTAACTATTCACACTAATCGTGATTGAGTCCTCGTAAAGCTGCTCATAACCTTCGTAAAGCGCGTTCAACGAGTCCAAACTGGACACGCCAACTAAGAAAATAGCGTCGGCAGAGGCACCTGAGTAAGAAAACTCTACGGTTTTTGAATCAAGTGGTTTTGAGTCTTTGCGTGGTTGAATAATTAAGCGAAATTTCTTGGCTTCTTCGTCAATGTTATAACTGACTTTATCGACCATATCTTCTTGATAATCAAAAGAAATTTCTAAGTTCTTATTGCCCATTTCTTTGGATGTTTTTTCTACTCCGGAAATTTGAGAAAACTCATGAGAAGGCTTGGTGGGACAAAGCAAAAGACTACTCTTTCCTAATGACAACAGCCCGTCGTGTAAAGCCACTGCCGAGGCAACTTGATCAACGCTGGCTTGATTGGAATAAATGACTAAAATAGATTTGGCCTCAGAAACGGTATGTTGGATGGTTTGGACTTGATCAGGTGTAAGCATATGGATTCTGTCTACTATAACCAACTCTATCTCACTAATTCAAGGGGGAAGGAGTATGTAGCAAATTACTCCTTTGACCAGACATAAAATAGACTGTAGAATATGAGTTGTGAAAAAATGGTTCTCGATACTTTTTCTATCCCTCTTTGTGCTCATTTCTTTTGCTCGCCCAGTTAGTACGTTTGCTCAAGTAACGTGTCCAGTAGGAACACCTCCCGGTCAAATTGGTCAGAATCCAACTTGTTCCGGTTGTGCACCAGGATTAATTGTCGGTGCTGCTAGTAAATGTATGACTCCGGCGCAACTTCAAACAAGTCAATGGACCATCCCAGTCATGCAACAAATTGACAAGGGCCGAGACGATCAAGAAGCAAACAACCCAAACTTGCGTGGAACTGGTTTCGATATCTTATCAACAGTGGTCGGTGGTTTAGGACAAATTGTTTTAACGGGCTCAGATAAAAAAGGTACTTTAACCGGTGACTCTGGTGTAACCAGTGCTGCCAAAATGATTGGTATGCTCTACGTTCCTCCAGCCACTTCTCAAGAGTACATTGCCGATGTTTTGAAAGACGCCGGCGTGGCAACCCCAGCCTATGCGCAAGGATTAGGATTTTCAGCATTAGCTCCAGTACTTGAGACCTGGAAAATTTTCCGAACAGTCGCCTACTTCTTCTATGTGGTCATCTTCTTAATTATTGGATTCATGATTATGTTCCGCCAAAAAATTGGGAGTCAAACCGTCGTAACTGTTCAACAGGCATTACCAAAACTCTTAATCTCTTTGATCGCCGTGACTTTCTCATACGCTATTGCTGGTTTCATGATTGAGGTGATGTATTTGGCGATGTCATTCATCGTCAACGTATTTGCCTCTGGCACATTGGGTGCAGAAAAAATTAATGGCCAAACCATTCAGCAGTTCGGATCAAACAGTAATATCTTCAACATCGCTGGCATTATTATCAGTGGTGGCTTCCAGAACACGGTCAGTAATTCCGTGGGCAACATGGTGAACGGTGTCTTAGGCATTCAACCAGATCAAGCGGGCGCTATCTTAGGCAGTATCACCGGCTTAGCAGCTGTGGTGGTCTTTGCCATTGCCCTCCTCTTCAGTCTCTTTAGATTATTCTTTGAACTTTTGAAAACCTACATCACGCTCATCATTATGATCGTGACCGCACCAGTTGCTTTGATGCTTGGCGCTTTACCAGGCAACAACGCTTTTTCAAGTTGGTTGAAAGGGTTGTTCTTTAACTTAGCCGTCTTCCCAACTGTGTTATTAACTATCGTGATGGCCTTCTTGCTCCAAACCAGTATTTCAAATAACGGTGGCTTCTTACCTCCATACATTGGTGGCGTAGGAACAGCCGGATCAGTCGCCCCTCTCTTAGGATTGGGTGTCTTACTCGTTATTCCAGATATCGTCACTAAAGTGAAAAAGATGGCTCCAGCAGGACCATTTGATGAGTTTGCCAATAAAGCTGCAGCCGCTGTCAAACAAGGTTGGAAAGGTGGAGAGCTGGTTCCAGGACTTGGCTTTACAGACACCAGAAAACTTCCACTCGGTGGCTTAAGTGGTCAAAACGTTGTAACCAAACCATTTACATCTGGATACGGTTTAGCCAAGGATTTGACTGGCAAAGTGGCGGCTGGTGGAGTTGGCAATGTCTTGCCATTTACTAGACGTGTTACACCTCCTCAAAAGACAACTATTGATGAGAATAAGAATATGCCTGATCCAAGTCGAAGAAATAGAGTCTAATTTAAATTTCTAGTAGGACTGCCATGACTGACAAGACCAAACAAAAAATCTCCGAAATAATCAGAAGAAAATTTACGTTTTCTAAAGCCGTTGCACGTCAATCACAAGAAGCTGATGATTCTGAGGAGTTTGGTTACGGAGAACTCATTGAGAAACCCCAACCATCCCCATTTGGTGAATTCCCTGAATTAACGCGGGCAAATTCTCTTTAAAGTACATTGTTTTTCAACAAAAACCTAAATTCAGATGTTTTTTTGTGAGTTTTTTTGCGTCAAGAGAAATCAATCGTATTTTAGTGATTACTTCTTCTTCTGTTCAAACTTGCGGTAGTTCATCAATCCAGCAGCCACCAGCAAGTCATTTACACGACGCTCAGAAAGCAATCCAAAACCAGTATACTTACCTTCAGGAATCTCTTGACCGGTAATCCTTCCCATGACATCAGTTCTCGGTAATGTTGATTGATTATAGTAGACTTGTCTCCAGCCACCACGATAATTGAGGTATGCTTCATGACTTAACATTTCCTTAATTGCCTTAATGTTCTTTTCTGGGTTTTCTCGCCACTTGTTAAACTTGGCACCATCTTTACGAATTTCCATTAATTCGGCTATGAAAATAATTTCCATTTGATATTGAATTAAGGCCGTACACTGATCGTCAACTTTATCATCCATGACTCTAGCTAAACCACCTGATAAGAAGTCATATTGCTGTTTGTTTATTTCATTATGTTTCAGTAGATGACCCAAAGCGTGATCCGCTTGATTGCCCATTAAACACATTTTTGGTGTAAACATTTCAACGTACTCAATGGCTCTAGGATCTGGGATCGAAGTATCTCCAGCTTTAATTCTATGAATCAGGTCCTCCTCAATCGCATTTCCGGCAGCATCTAAATAATGACCATCGTGATCTCTTTTAAATGTTCTTAATGGTAAGCCTCTAGTAATGCGCTCATCTGCTCTGGCAGGATTAGTCCAAATTTTCATTAACTCGTCGTACTCAGTCTTGCTTTTTAATGGCCATTTATAGTCGTTATTCCAGTAGTAGAAAGCAGCTCGCTCTAAACCCGTCAATTTCTCTGCTTGATGTTTATTAAATGTGACAAAAGTAGATTTATCCATTCTTGGTACTTCTGAAGCAACAGATAACCAGTCCAAGCCAGTTCCCTTGGTAATTGCCTCAAGCATCTTTTCTGAGTGGCCTACAGCCTCTTCTTCTTTCTTAGCAATACCTTCTGGAAAACCATTGGTTGGGATGGCATCAGATGGGACATTCCCGTCAAGCAACCAACGCAAGAATGTCCGTCTTTGCCCATCTAGCGCAGCCATGGCTTGTGGATGCTTCGTGGCATCGTAGGCAAATTTTTGAGGATATCTTTGTAATGGTGGTTTGTACAGTTCGTGGAAGAAAGGAATGGTCAACTCTAAGCCTGGAGAACCAGAGTTTCTACCTTCTTCTTTGACGTACTTGGCACGGGTATCACCGGTGTTTACCAAATAACTCAATTGATAGAAGTCTCGACGCACTTTCTCGTCAAAGATACCTCTTTGCATAGCACCTTCAATATAAATACCTGAGAACTTAGCAATTGCGTCAAAGAAGGTACTATTTGGATTTGCACCACGTAAGTGATCACTAATTTTTTTAATAGCCTCTGTAGGATTAAATAAAATATCGTACTTACTGTCTGGATTATCAGCTAGAATTGTTTTGTTATAGACCGCCAAAACAGCTTCTCGTGTGTAATCACCAATTGTCTTTAACTGGGCATGATAAAAGGTTCCTGGTCGCTCTGGGATAACATCCGGGATAGCCGGAAAACCAGCCGTCGGCTTCTCACGGATTCCTGGAATTGGAATAACTTTATCTTTAATTTTGAATGGTTCAAGCGCAATTACTCCTGTATATACAGCTTCAGGGGTACTGACAGCTCCAGTGAATTCAGCTTTTCGCTGACGATACTCATACATTCTTTTTGAGGCCAGAAATACTTGAGCCATCGTGTAAAGATCGTCGTTAAGAATAGCACCTTCAGGCATGTTTCCGACAATAGCCGTGAAGTCCACTGGCGTATTTGCCACACCTGGGAATGACATTTTTCTAGGATCAAAACCAGACTCTTGATATAAGTGTCCCGGTCCCACGTCATTATCCATTTGGCGGAAGTACCAGCCCCACATTAATTGTTTCAGCTCTTCATTGCCAAGAGCCGCAATTTGATCTTCTCTAAAGCCAACTTCTGGAGAACTCAAGAAACGTCTCATTAATCCATTTGGAATACGACTGGCTTCTTTATCTTCAGGAATACCTGGAGTTCTTGGTGGACCACCAACTCCACCAGGAGGTACTGTAGCACCGGAATATTTATTCAATCGCTTCAACCATTCCAGGTACTGATTCATGTACAGAGTAAATTCATCTAAATATTTTTGATTATCAGAGTCTTTCAAATCAAAAGATTCTTGAAGTTGTAGGAGTTGTCGATTAAAAAATTGACTAAACCGATCTTTGAAATCTCTCAAAAACTCACGGTCTTCATCACGCAGACTGCCAGGCATGTCAGTACCAGCATCTTTAGCCGCAGCCATGATACGACCCAGGACTTCTGCTTCTTGAATTTCCTGGTCATAACTCCCGATCATCATTTGAATAAGGCCATCCATGTCTGCTGGGAAGTCATCATCTAGCAAACTTGGTCTCAAAAAGTCTCGGCGACGAGCATCTTGGCTGCCACCTAAGCGTGCCACGTTATTTTCATGAAGAAGTTCTCGAATCAAGTGCTCTAATTTTTGAGCTTCTGCAAAGAGTGGCGACTTACTGTCAGCATCTTCTCGCTGAATGGTAGCGTATCGCAAAATCTCATTTACACGCTCTTCTTCACCTTGATCAAGTGGTTTTCGACCACCTTTAGTAGAGACTTTTTTGGCGTATGCTCGCAACTCGTTTGTAATAGAGTCTGCTTTGTTTGGTTCTTTAAATAAAGTTGTATCAATTCTATCTATTGCCGGTTCCAAGTCATGTTCGCCATCCTCATAAGGATTTTTCAACGGATCGATATCTTCTAACCCGCTTCGATTATAGGCATCAGTAGCACCTTGAATAATTCCGTCAATTCTATTTCTTTCGGCTGGGATTGATTGAGCTAAAATGTGCCCTTCATCAGTGATCTGGCGTAGGGCTTGTTGAGCAGCTTTTTTTTGAGGTTCGGCATACTCCACTTTTGGACTATTAATTGCTCTAGATAATCGGATTTGAGCCTCAGTAAACATGATCAGGGAGTTTTTTTGATCTTGAGAAAGGCCTACAATTTTGTCGATAGTCTTCTCCAAGGAATCCATCACCCGTTCTTGAAGACCAAAAATCTGAATGTCATCATCAAGAGTTGGTGTTTTAGAGGCTTTTTCGTAGGCTTTATCAAAATCTGGCTTAAATCGAGTTATAAGCGTCAAAACGTCATCAACCGTTTTAATATTGGCTGGATCAATTGCTTCGGTCTCGAACGAATGGACAGCATTTGTTAAAGCCACTATCTTATCAGCAAGCTCAACTTGTTCTGCATCGTCTCTAACTTCGTGGTCAAATCGCATATGAGTCTAACTTAATCTATTTTATGGTGGCTATTTTCTGATTGTACTTAAGCACAATCGGTTTTAAATCATCCACTTCTTCTGGATTATATAACATTCTGTTCAGGATTTTAGCTACATTCCCTTTTTGGCTTGCCAACACACCTGGGGAAGCAGAATCAATTAAGTGATCTAGGGTCATTTTTAAGAGGTCAACACTAAATGTTTTAGAGGTTTTTACGACATCCATCGTCAGACCAGCAGCAGTTGCCCACTCAGCAATTTGCTCTTCATGAGTAAGCTCCTTTTCTTTGACAGGATCTTGTGGATTTACCTCTTCAGCATTTGCTGCTGGTGTTGAGGTCTCATCACTAGTTTCTGAGGTCGCTTTTTGTTCTGGTGGCTGTGAAGCAGCCTTTTCTTGTGGCCGCTTTGGTTTAAATGTCTCATTCACGGGTTCTTGCACAGGAGCAGCTTTGGCGGCAGCATCTGGAGCCGATTGGTTGACTTGATCTGTGGTTGGAGCAGCTTGAGCTTTAGGATCTTCTCTTCTCACCCAATCTTTAGCTCTTCTCACAAAGCCGTCAAATGGACTGCCACTGTTTTTACTTTTTTCTGAGTCTGGTTGGTCTGCTTGAGGTGTCTTGGCTTGAGGTTCTGGAGCGGCTTTTGTCGGCTGTGCTTGTGGTTCAGCAACCGGAGCTTTTTTCTCGGCATTCGGCTGGACATTCGCAGGTTGAGGCTGACCGCCAGATTGGCGAGAACGCTTAATTTTCAGAACCATCTGTTCAGCGCCTCTTTTTCGAGTGGCAACGGGACTGTAATCTGCAATCGCTTGCCAAGCTTTTTCGTTATTTGGATCATCTTTGGTAACTTCTTCAGCTAAGAGCAGAACTTGCTCTAGATCATTTCGTTCAATTGCCATTTTTAATGATTTAAGCAACGCTCCCACTTCTGCATTAATTGGAGTTTCTTCAACTTCTGGAGCTGCGGCTTTAGCATCCTGTTTTGCTGGCTCAGCTGCTGATGGGACTGACTCAGCCTTTGGGGCTGTTGGAATGAACGTGAGTCCATAACCATCAAGCAGTTTAATAATATCTGGATTTGGTGGGGTTGATGGATTTACTTCACCAGATTTATACAATGGAAGAATTTGCTTTAAATAATTGTGTCTTTGACCTGGATCCTCAGCAGAAAGACCTAAGTCAGCGAGAATCTGTGGGTTCTTTTTGTAATCAGGAACGGCTAATAAAGACTGCTCGATACGCTTCTTTTCGGCATACGCAGCTTTTTTGACATCAGGATCTGATTCTTTATCAGTAGCAATTTCATGAAGATCAGTTAGGATTGCCCAACGTGCTTTGACATCGTTGGTTGCAGCCAATCGCTCACTACTTTTCGCAATTTGGGCTATCAGAGGACTTTCCGCTTGTGCATTGGCTGGAGGTTCTTGGTCTTGAGCCGGGACCTTGGCAGCTGAAGCTGGTTCTGCAACAGGTGGAGCTGATTTTAATTTATCAAGCTGTTCTTTTAATTCTCGATTTTCATCTTCAAGCTTCTGTTTTTCTTGTTCTAGTTGCTGGATTTTTTCTTTTTGCTCAGTAACTTCTTGTTGTAGTTCTTGCGTGGCGGCAGTCACAGCCTCAGTGGTTAACTCTTCAATCTGTTTTGGATCTAAGGCAGCCTTCAGAAGGATTGATTCGATGACTTTACGAACGACCAATAACTCATTGATCTTTCTCTCACTCGCCTTTTCAATAATCTTGACTGATATTTCAAGTTCAGGGGTTTTTTCTGCCTTTGCTTTATTGGCGATTTCAGTCACTTGAGCAATCAGCTGGTTTACCTCTTTGAGCGTTTTGGTTAGTTCTGAATTATAGACATCATCTGATTTATTTTCCCTTTGTGGAAGCTCTGGTGAGGCAATTCGGACTATTTTAGACCAGTCTGGAGTGTAGGAAAGGTCTAGTTCAACGACTTCTCGAGCAATTACTTCTGGAGTGGGGATATACTGTTGTTGTTCTGGTAACACCATAAATTCCTTGAATCTTCTCTGGCTTATTTTACATCTTCAGGTCATAGAAAAAAACAGACCAATTGTCTCTCATTATTATACGGTGATAACGAGTGAAGTTACAAGGAGTTATCAGGTGTTTTTATAGCACACGGACACCATTATGCTGCGTTAGGGAGCTCTTGATCGTTCTCTGTCTGTGATGGCGGCTGAGATGGTCGTTGAGCTTCTGGTTGAGGTTTGGATTCGGATGGAGTTGGAACAGAAGCAGCAGGCTCTGTAAAGTATTGGTCAAAAACATCCTCATCATTCTTTAAGTCCTCAAAGAAATTCCCAATCTCTTGACTAAACATCTTGCCATATTGACCGGTAAACTCTTCAGAAACTTTTGTCCGAATAATGTGCCAACGAGCATTCACTTTATCCTCACCGTTAAATAACTCGTGCAAGAAAAGCTCCATAAACTTCCTCATGGATTCAGGATCACCCTCTTTTGCCTTGGCAAATTGAGCTTCCATATCAGGGCTTCTCATCAGGCTTTTAAGTGCACCGTCAGAGGCATCATAAACTTTATAGAGCGCTTTAATAAAATCTTTTTGGCCATCTGGGCGCTTCAGCATACCTTGAAAATCTGATAAATCAATCACTTTTTCACCTTGTTCTTTACTTGACTCAAATTTGCCGCCAGAGGATCTTCCGTAACTTGTCGGGTTCATTAAGAAATCTAAAACGGTACCAAGGTCAACATCCTTGAAAGTCTCAAGATAGCCGACAGCCCATTGCATGCCTGCCTTCTTAAATGAGTCCAACCATGTTTTCTTTTTCTCTTCAAACCGAGGACTGCCTTTTTCTTCACCAGAAATTACAGCAAAGGCATCATCCAGATTTGTGGTCTTCAAAGATTCCGTTTCTTCAGCTACTTTCTCTTCTGCAAGTTTTTCGATATCCGCTTTAATCTGCTCGTCGTTTCTTGCCATGTAATCTTCAATAAACTCGGCAATAAACTCTTCTCTATTTGTCTCAGGTGGCTCGTTTAATAAGGCTGCTTCGGCTGCTGCCAGCGCATCCTTTTGATACTTTTCTGTCACCTGCCGCATCATCTCAGGATGAATTTTTGCCCGAACCACAGCGCTAATCTTTCCATCTTGTCCCCAATACTCATCGTATTTTGCTTGAACTGCTGCAATTTCCTTTTGCTCGGCTTGGTTCATTTCCGCCGTTTTCTTAATTGTGGCAATTTGTTCTTCGGTAAAGGCGCCAGAGGCAATTAAGTCATCAATAGGGACACTGTCCTTTTGCTGCGGGATGGCAAGGCCTTTTTCTTGATCATTAGGAGCAACTTGGGCGAGATCTTTTGACCCAGTTGTTGTCAAGGTAGTGGTTTGTGCATCAGGAAGATTGATATCTGGACCAGTGGTCGCATTTGGATCAACCGGCGCTGGCTCTGGACTAGGTATTTCTGTAAATTCGCCTTCTGAAATTTCTTCATTCATACCATCACTATACCAGTAAAGCTTTTTTGGTCAAAACAGGAAAATGCGATTCTTGAAATGGCTTTTCAATAGTGATAGGTTGGTGATAGTTTTAAACATTCCTTCGGAAGCTGGTGAAAATCCAGCACTGTGCCGCAACGGTGAGAGCAAATGCTTAAGTCCGATCTGAAGGAACTTCTTTACCAGGCTACTGGCTAAAGAATGGACGAGCATCCATATGTCAAAAGAGACCCCCTTCTACTCAGAAGCGGCTGACTTTCAGCCCTCAAAAGAACGTTTTAACCCAGAAGTAACTTCACAGGAGTCATTGTGGCGAATTGATTTTATTTTAAAACGATATTCTCAGGGTGACTTAACTCACCCTCGGGAAGCGCTCAGAACAGATTTTCAGGCTTTAGCCCATGAAGAACTCCTAGCTCAGCGGAAAATGTCGTGGAGTCGAGAGCTGCATGACTATGGCACAACTGGTGGAGGCTACGATGATCCTCTTCAAAGAATGACCCAAAACTACGTCTCCTATATCGGCCGAGAAAATGGCGATATCAGTCGGGCGATTCTAGAAAACTTGATGTTAAAAGAGACAGAGACTATCGCCGCCGAAACAGCGGAAGAACCAGGCACATTCATGGTTTGGATTAGTCCACCTGGTCCAGTAGAACAAGGCTATCAAGGTATTACCTCAGCTCAAGACTGGACTGCTCCGGAAAAATTCCCTTCCAAAATCTACATTATGTGGTCTGAGGGCGCCGAAATGAAAACGGTTCAGTTAACTGGTTGGCCAAATGTGGATCAGCTCGTTTCCTTCTGGGAGAAGCTCAATGGCAAACCGTTTCCTCATGGCGATAAAGAAAATATTTTGCTGGAACTCATTGCCAACTTGACAGTGAAAAAGGACTTTGCGGGAACACCTGAAGAGTTCGTGAATCAGGTTTCGCAAGATTTCTTTGCTTCTCAGGAAAGCTGGAGCAATGCCGTAGAGATGCCCAGCGTGAATCCGGAGAAATTTGATCAAGAAGTTGAAAAAGGCTGGCAAGAATTTTATTGGCCAGAAGTTCAAAAGTTGTTAAGCGTCATTCCGAAAGATTTAACCGACAACGATCCATTCTGGAGCTCTGAAGAATACCGGCAAGTAGTTCAAGAACTTGACTTGGCTTTTGCTTATTACTTCAGAACACTTAGTCTCTTTGTTTCTCAAGGTGATAAAGCAAAAATGATTCCCTGGCCAAAAGTCAGAAAATCATTTCATTTTGACTGTGATGTAAAGGTGTATGGCAAAAAAGCATCTGTTCGAGAGATGAAAAATCACACTGCCGTCTTGAGGACATTCATGGACATCGGGAACAAAGGATTTAGTGTCTCGCAATGTGGACTACTCGCACCATTCCCAACAGCGCTAAACGCAATGAAAAGCGCCGGGAACTTTAATGGTGTGCTAGGACTGAACGGGAATTTTAAGAAAGAATTTTCCCCAGCATATGCTGAAAAACTACAGTCGGAGGAGTATCAGTTAAAACTCGCCGAGTATCAACGAATTCAAACAGGTAATTACCAAGAGCTCACATTGACCGTGAATGGTGAAGATGTTCACTACATGGTTCCGGCAGACTTTTTGACTGGCAAGGGATGTTTTGTGGCTGAAGTTGATGGCCAAGAGGTTGCCATGGGACCGTGTGATATTCCGCTAGACACCATCTTTAAAGACCCAAATGAAAATCTTGTCTACAAAATGTCTGCTTTAGAATTTGCCGAACATGCGAGGCAACTCTACAACTTTCTATTTGCTGATGAGCTAGAAACAGCGGCCAATAGTATTGACAAGAACCCACAGCTTTCACAAACAGAGAAACAAAAGGCGAAGCAACTACTTGCTGAGCTCGAAACAATTATTTTTAAGCCAACTATCGGTCTAAGTGAGTTGGTCGCTGGCGTGACACCATTCAATGAAGATGCTGGTCTGTACTTGCCTGGACAGATTACCCAACAACTTCATCAGTCAAAGAATCCTATAAAATTGCTGGAAGAAATGGTCTTTTCCACGTCTGTGTTTAGTAGCTCTTGAGCGCTATAATTACAGAACACGTTATGTCTCTTCGCATTAATCAGCAACTTCGGAACCCAGAAGGAATAGCCAGACTTCTTGAGAGAATCAAGGATGGGTTAAGCGTTCGGTCCCCCGACTATATTAGTGCTAATACTATCTTTTATCTTGATAAAGATTTCACAATTGAGGGAACAGCTCCCTTTCAAGCCGATCAACCAATTATCATTAATCCAAATGCCAAGAAATCGGGAGAAATTGCCGACAAAGGTGGCGCTCCACAAAGTTTAACGTTATTTGACGTCTTTTTACTTTTGAATCAGGCTTACGCCGAACTATACGACCCCGATTTCAACAAAAAATACGTTTCAAATCAGCCAAATGGCCGACAACTTGCTTTTTTTGAACATCTAAAAGAAACAAAAGATAATTACCTAGCGACAAAGGCTCATGAGATTGAATCTGGTAATGTCACTATTCCAAATAAAGAAGAGTTACTCACGGAGATTGTTGAAAGTTTGGCAGAAGCCATAGAAGCACTTTTTGCTGAGGGACAAGGGGCTGAAGAAAAAAAGGAAGATAATCGAACGGAAGAAATTCCAGAGTGGCTTAAGGCTGCCTTGGAAGAACCTTTGCGGGATAAAAAGCACTGGAAACTCATTGCTGAAATAATCAAACCCAAAGAAGACAAAAAAGGCTTTTTAGAAATTGCTATTGACCGATATCGGAATATTCAGTCGCAAAATCGAGCAGATTTCCCGGGTATACAACTCAAAACAAAAGAAGAATTGATCTCGATTGTAGCCCTCAGAAAATTCCTCAACGAATGGGCTGAAAAAATTCTAGAAGAAGATACTCATGACCCTTTCAGACATTTCAGATTTACATCTGAAGCTGATAAAAACTTGATCTTTTTCCCAGTAGTTGATAAAGGAACAGCGGTTAATGATCTCGAGCTCGTTCAAGACTTGGATGTCCAGGCCGTTCGATCATTTAAAGAATGGCTGCTTCTTCCACTTGAAGAGTATGAAGACAAAGAAGATGGCGAACACGTAAATGGAACCGAGCATGAAGATGGTGGTGGAGATGAAGGTGATGACAAAACTGAGAAGAAAAAAGCCGACCTTCCTAAGACAGATCAAGAAAAAGAAGAACTCATCAAGAACCTCAATGAGCATCAAGCGTTTGTGCGACAGGAAACGCTTCGTCTGCAAACCATTGCTACGAACTTTGTTCTTTCTTTTAATAACCTTCCAACCTCACTAGGTAACGACTTACTTGGCACTGATAAGCACATCTTCTTTGAATATTTTGAACGAGAAATTAACTCTGAAATCATGGAGATGCTGAGTCGAAATGGTGATGCTCTAAATGATGAGAATCGCCGTGCTCAGATAACAAGACAGTTCTTGTTTAGGTTAATGGCCAATCCTAAGTTCCAAGCTCACTTAGCACTACTGAGAGAAAAGTACATTGACGTTCAAATTGATAAACAGAACCCAGATATTCCGGCAGAAGAACGCGCCGAACTCAAGAAGCAACTCCTTGAAGACCTTATTCAACATCCTAAAGCAGACGTTAATCAACTTTTAACTGAAGTCTACTCAGCCATGAAGGTCTCTGCTCTGGCTGGTCTTACAGAGACACAAGAAAAGCAGATTCGCGAAGAACTCGTCAAGAAACTTAATTCAAACCCACGTTTGAATGTTGATGCTTTCTTAACTGATACCTTTGCCGCCGTGAAAGTAGCTTCTGGTGTTGGTGGCTTGTCAGCCGGACAACAAGTTGAATTAACAACCCGTCTCAAAGCCGGCCTCGCCAAAAATCCAAAAGCTTCAATTGATGATCTTCTTAAACAGTTGTATGCAGAGATGCAGGCATCCGCTTCTCCACTCACAGACGCACAACAAGCTGAGTTAAGGAAACAGTTTCAAGGAAGGTTTAGTACGAACCCACTTGATCGTATTGAGCTCATTTTAAATGAGATTTATGCCTCAGTTCCTAATTTATCGGATGCACAAAAAAATACTCTCAGACAACAACTCACAGCAGGTCTTTCCAGAAATGCGGCCGTTAATATTGATGAGATTATTAAAGGTCTTTCAAAGGAATTACCAGCATCGGATCCAAATAAAGCTGTTTTCAACACAGGCGCACTGACTAAAGATCATTTTCTTGAACTTTTGAAGTATTACGACCTAACTCCTGAACAACAAAATGCACTGTTTGAAGGCGTGGACTTACTCATGTTCATGAGAGTCTCACCAGAGAGAATCTCTCGATTCACGTCAGCCCAGCTCATTGAAATTTTTGGCGTAGATATCTCACAGCTCCCTAAAAATCACGGTGATGAGTTCGTAAATATTCTCACTTCATATTTCATGCTGCGTCGACAATGGTTTGAGAAAGAATATAACTCCGCATCCGTCAGCCAAGCTCAAGACATTATCTACAATGACCGGGCACTCACAGATGAAGAGTTAAAACTCTTGTTAGAGCAGAAAGCAATGATTAAGAAAAGTGGTTTGGGTGCCAAACACTTTGTTCGTGCATCAGTTCTGACGAAAGCTCAAGTAGCTAACTTTAAATCTTCCGGACATGCAGAAGCCGAGGAAACAGAAGTTGCCGCCAATCTCCTCCAAGAAAATCGCAAACGCCTGTATATTGAGCTCGCTAAACAGTTCGCTGAGCAAGATGAAGAGTACCGAAAATACTTAATGAACCAGGTAGGTGTTCATTTTAATGATGCCAATTTCTTAAATTTAATTGAGACAAGCATGGACATGTCGCCCTTTGAATATCAAAGTGGCGTGGTTACAAATGAAGATCAGCAAGTTATTCATAGTGCGGCGCAAGCAGAGCAAAACTATGCTGAAGGAAAGAAAGCTGGCTTTTCTAATACAGCATTAAGTGCGGTAGCAGACGAGGGCGCCGCATTACTAGGAAGCGCCGCCGCAAACGCTGTTTTGCCAGGTGTGGGCTTCTTCATTCCTAAATCAGCAAAGAAAACAATTGGTAAAGCCGTAGCCATAGGTGGCGCTGTTGTAGGTGGCGGTGCTGTTTTAGCTCTTGGCCAGTTGGTCAGTCAATTTGGCGCTGTTGGTGGGAGTGCCATCTTTTTTGGAGCCGTGGGTGGAGTCTTTGGTGGAGTCTTCGGAGCCATTGGCGGTGCCATTGCAGGAGCTGGTTTTGGTGCAGCCTTGCAGAGTAGTGGAATTGGACTCAGTAATTTAACTGGTGGGGCTGGCGGTGCCGTTGCTAGTACCGCAGCAACTCCTGCCGCAACTGCGGCTGCTCCATCTTTAGCAGCCAAGGCCGCTGGGGCAATCAGATCAGTAGTTTCAAGTCCAGCCGGTGTAGCAGTCACTGGATTTGTGGGTGTGAGTACAGTGGGTTCAGTCCTCGTGTACACCCAACTCACGACCGCCTTTTTACCACCGATTGTTCAAACCACGACTGAGTATGCCTCTGTCACTAAGACAGCTACTCCCTCAAAAGCAGCTCAGCCGACAACGGTGAATTACACAGTGAACATTTCCGCAAATCCAACCTATAAAATTGAAATTACTGACATAACAGACACAATTGTAGCAATTTCTAAAGATCCTAATAACCATCCAGCAACTCCACCACCAGTAGATTTAAGTAAATATAAGACCACTCTTGATTCTGCTGGAACTGCTTCTACAAATATCACCTACTCAGTTCCTTTTGATAGTAGCTACGTGGATAGTTTAGTCACCAACACCTTTACGATTAAGTACACTGTTACAGACGCAGGCGTTACCTCAGATCAAGTTACATCTGCTACCGCAACCACTTGCTTTGGTGATTGTCCTGCTCCAAAGGTGGGCTGTTGGCCAGCTTCTGGATTGATTTGGGAAGGTCCATATGAATCGCCACAATCAACTCATAATCATCCCAGTAAGGGATCATCTGTTTGGGTTTTCCTTGATGCTGTCGATATCTCAAACGGCACGCCACAGCCAGTACCCATCTATACACCTTTTGATGGCACCGCATCCTTTTATACATACAATCAGACAACTGGCGAAGGGGCTGGCGGCAATTACGGAAATCGTGTTGCGGTGAGAACCAGTACAGGAGCTGTCCTTTTATTTGCTCACTTTGAACGATTCATGCCAACATTCCAGCCAGGACAGTCCTATCCCGTTCATGCGGGAGACCAACTTGGGTTTATGGGCACAACGGGAAATGCTGGACCGGGCGTCTACGGAAAGCACTTGCACTATGAGTACCGTCCCGCCAAAACTGGAGCTCAGGGTGGCGCACCTTCTATCAGTAATCTCTCCTTGTTGCTGCCAGAGCCAGTTCAGTACACGTCAAAGTGGCAAGTTACGCGTAAACAACGTGTTGTGACAACATGTAATGGGACAGCAGCTACACCATAAGTGTTACACTTAAAAAGAGAAACGATATGCAAGCGTTAAAGAGAAACTGGAAACTCATTTTTGGCATCACCATGGTTGTGCTATTTGTGGTGGGTACAATTTTAAAACTCATTACGCCAGCAACGGCTCCAGTCTTAAACGCCGTTTCCACGGCGCAAGCTCCAACCATCAAAAAACAAACAAGTTTCACTGGCGCAGTTATTAACTTACCTAAAACGGCACCGACTGTTGCGACAACCCAGTCAATTTATTACGTGACAAACGCGCCCGTCTCATTAACCATTCTAGGAGCTAAACTCAATCTTCAATCAGCTGATCAAGGCGTGACTTGGTATTCTGATAGTGGAGAAACACTGAGCCAGGATCCTTACTCGAATCGAATTGGCTACTCAAACTTAGGTACCGAGGAGGCAACAGATTCTGCAAAATTGCCACCTGTAAATGTGGAAACAGCTACATCCGTTGCTACTGCATATCTGGCCAACAAACTCCAAATTACTACATTGGTGGCAGACGCCCCAAACATCACATTAAAACAAACTGGTTATGAGGATGACTACTACGATGTGGGTAAAGCCGACATTGCTGTCATCCCGTTTGTCTATCAAGTTGGTGGCCAACCCGTCTTTACTGATTCAGATCTCTTTCCTCAAATGACCGTTCAAGTAAACAGCTTAGGGAAAATTTTAAATTTCACCATGGCTCCCAATCTTATAACCGCAGTTACACAAGAAGTGAAAGTGAAAACCCTGCCGTTTGAGCAGATAAAGAATCAAATTTTGGCAAATAAAGTTGGCGTGTTGCAAATTAGCAGTGAATCACCAGACGGTTTTACGATACAAAAACTCAAGCAACTTGATATTACGTCTGCAACAGTTGAATATCGATTAAATACGGCCAGTAGTCAGGTTCTCCCCTACTATCGACTTTTCAGCACTGCAACGCTCTTATCTGGCACTGTTTCCCAACTCCAACTTATCACCCCAGCCGTGGTAACAACTCCATAATTTTGATAGGATATAGGTTGCATGAAAGATCACGCCTTGCCCCAAGACGTTACCGGATATAAGTTTCATATCATCGGTAACATGACGCTTAAACAGTTTGCAGAAGTTGCAGCTGGCGTTGGCGTAGGTTTTTTAATTTACTTCACCAATTTACCGGATCTTATCAAGTGGCCGCTTATTTTGACCTTTGCTGGAGTGGGTGCGTTAGCTGCTTTTGTGCCATTTGAGGAACGACCTTTAGATCACTGGATCATGTCTCTTTTCAAAGCGCTTTACAGACCAACCCAATTTTATTGGAAAAGGATGTCAAAGATTCCAGAATCTTTGCTATATGAATCAAAAACAGAATTACATACGTTGGTAAAAGAAGTTGATTTAACTCCAGCCAGACGACAGCGCGTAAAAGAGTACCTCCACTCCGTCGTTCCAACAGAAGAGAATGACTCGATTCAGGATTACACAAACCAAAGATTAAACGAAGTGATGACTGTCTTCGATCAAGTGGTGTACCAGCCACAGCCAGAACTTCAAATTCAACCTGACCAACTAGCTCAACCAGAATATGCACCAATGCAGCCATCATTTGCGACTGAACCAGCAATCGCGGAAATTCCTCAACCTGAACCAATGGCTGCTCAAATGACCGAGCCAATTGCTCAACCCATGCCAGTAGCTCAAGCTGCCGAACCAGCTCAAGCTCAGGCAGCCCCAAATTGGCCAGACGCTCAACCCACCTCAATACCAGCCAATGAACAAGCAAATTCTGTTTCATTTAAGCAGACACAAAAACAAGTTGATCCAAATGCCAACGTGCCGTTATCTATTTCACAAGGGTTTGTCTCTGGGGTAGAAATTAAAACTAAGCAAAGTAACTCGACATCAGTGAATGACATTGCCACTGCGGCAAATTTATTAAACCAGGGTGTCTCTGTGCCACAAGCTCAAGGAATTTCAGTAGCCAGAACGCAACTAGATGATTTTGGACCAAGAACATCACCACAAAATGAGAATCAAGTGGGTGACACCTACATTACCAGTCAAAATTTAAATACCAACCAAGGTCCACAGGCCACACAGATGGCGGTTCAAGATAAGACGCTCCCCTTCCCTGCCAAGCCAACTCAACCAAATAAAATTGTTGGCATGTCTATAGATAGTAATAATGTGCCGCTAAGCAACGTGATTATTGAAATCTTAACGCCAGAAGGTATTCCAGCCAGAGCTGTTAAGACGAATATTTTAGGTCAATTTTTTATCACTACCCCATTAGGAAATGGAACATATACAATATCTGCAGAAAAAGCAGGCTATACTTTTCCACCCCAGAGCCTAGAATTAACAGGGCAGGTACTAGATCCTATTGAAGTGAGAAGCCAATAACCATGCAAAATCAAAACGCCATCACCTCCACCACTCAGCAATATATTGAAATTTACGATATTACCAATGATTTAGTCATTCAAAAGTCTGGTGGAGTTTCACTCGTTTTAAGTGTTACCGCCATGAACTTTGGTTTATTAGCAGAGGAAGAGCAAGACGCCATTATTTATGGGTACGCTGGTTTACTCAACTCACTCAATTATCCAATTCAAATCGTGATTCGATCTCAGACAAAAGACGTGACGAGTTATTTAAATAGTTTGAAGTTAAAAGAAGACGAGACAATCAACCGTGTCCGTAAGGATCAAATTCGAAAATATCGCGAGTTTGTGGCCGATCTCGTTCAAGAACGAAATGTTTTGGATAAAAAGTTTTATGTGGTCATCCCTGCCACAGCGCTTGAGTTGGGCTTAGTTACCACCCAAAGTGTTTTGCCCGGTGTGAAAAGTCCAGACATCTCTTCGTTTGACAGAAGTGTGATTATTGAGAGAGCAACCCAATTACTCGAGCCAAAACGGGACCACTTGATGGCTCAATTTTCACGAATTGGCTTGTCTTCTAAGCAATTAAAAACTCAAGAACTGATTCAGTTGTTCTACACGATTTATAACCCAGAAGCATCTGAAGGTCAGAAGATGACGGATAGTAGTAGTTACACGACAGCATTAGTCGAAGGCAATTTAGAGGAAGAGGTATTTGGTGCCACCCGTTCTCAAACTCCAGACAACCTGAAACATCCGGCACCAGTCGTTCAGGAAGAAACTGTCACACAACCTATTCAGCCAGCTCCTCAGATGGAACAACCAGCTCAAGTTGCCACAGAAGTTTCAGTTGATGAATTGCCAATGGCTCCCGCCATTCAACAAACGCCAGAAGAACAAGTTGCGGCTCAATCGGCAGCCATCGCTACAGACGCTCCCATTATCAATACTCAGGACGCACCACTTCCGCCACCAGTGGAGATTGTTTAAAATAGGAACTAATGCCCTCTTTTTCTTTACCAAACCTTCCATTTTTACCTAAGAAACCTGTTGCCGCAGAAGACGAAGCACAGCAAATGAAGGATCATAACGAGAAAATTCTCAAAGAGTTTTCTCAGGGCCTAGTCACTATTCAGGATATTATCGCTCCTGAAGCTATTGAGGTGGACTTTACCTTTCAAAAAATTAACTCTACCTACACCAGAACATTATTTGTAGCCGGCTACCCGAGAACCGTCCCATCAAACTGGTTATCTCCGTTGATTAACTTTCCACATCAGCTCGATATTGCCATGTACATCTATCCTGTAGACGTTCGTGAAGTGCTTGATAACTTAAAGCGCAAGATTACAGAAATGGAAGCTGAAATTACCTCTGACTTGAGAAATGGTCGAATTAGTAACATTGATACCGAAGTAAAACTTGAAGACGCCAGAATTATTCGTGAGCAGTTAGCAAAAGGAGCTGAGCGTTTCTATCAGTTCGGTTTGTACATCACTATTCAAGCCAAAGACAAAGATGAGTTGGAACGAGTCACAAAGAGTGTCCAGTCCACATTGGGTTCATTGTTAATTGTTTCCAAAAAAGCCACATTACAAATGGATGAAGGTTTTAAAACGACTTTGCCATCTGGCAGCGATAAATTAATGATCACGAGAAACATGGATACCACGTCCCTAGCGACCACATTTCCATTCACTTCTTCAGAACTGACCATGGAAACCGGTATTGTGTACGGAATTAATGAGCATAATGATTCGTTGGTGGTCTTCGACCGATTTAAAATGGAAAACTTTAATATGGTTATCTTCGCCAAATCTGGTGCAGGAAAATCATTCACCGTTAAATTGGAAATTTTGCGCCAGTTAATGTTCGATACAGAAGTCTTAGTTCTCGACCCAGAACACGAGTACGAAGAGCTGACCAAGTCGGTTGGCGGCGAGTATATTAACTTCACTTTTAATTCTCAGGCAAAGATTAATCCTTTTGACTTATCAAACGTTTATGAAGAAGGCGAAAATGAACTCGGTCAAAAGATTATTCACTTACACGCTCTCTTAAAAGTCATGCTTGGTGAGATGACGCCAACTCAAGACGCTATTCTCGATAGAACTTTGGTGGCAGCATATAAAGCCAAAGGCATTACCCCTGATCCAGCTACTCAAACCAATGAACCACCTTTAATGGAAGATCTCTACAAAGCCTTAATTGGTATGGAAAATGAAGATGCTGCCAATATTGCGGCTCGCTTAGAGAAGTTTATTACTGGATCTTTCAGAGGTATTTTTGACCAGAAATCGAACATTAACATTAAAAACCAATTGACCGTCTTCTCTGTCCGTGAAATGGAAGAAGAAATGCGACCAATTGCCATGTTTGTGATTCTGGACTTTATGTGGACCAGAATTCGTAAAAAATTGAAAAAGCGATTACTCGTTGTTGATGAAGCCTGGTACTTCATGAGATATCCAGATTCAGCCTTCTTCTTACAGTCAATTGCCAAGCGTGCTCGTAAATACTATCTCGCCGTTACCACTGTCACCCAGGACGTAGAAGACTTTATGGCGAACGACTTTGGGAAAGCAATTGTTACAAACGCTTCTATTAAATTCTTAATGAAGCAGTCCTCTGCCTCAGTGCCCATTTTGGCAGAAACATTCTACTTATCTGAAGGTGAGAAGCAGTTGCTCGTCTCCTCAGATGTAGGAGAAGGTATCTTCTTTGCCGGACAAAATCACGTGGCTTTGCGGGTCGTCGCCAGTCCAGATGAATACGGTTTGATTACCACCAACCCAGAAGAAATCTTAAAACAACGGAACAGCGCCCAGATTGCTGATCAAGGTGGCAGTCCCATTACCCAATCAGTTAGAGCTGGATTAACTGCCGGTATTCCATTACAAGGCAATATGGGTGGAGGCGCACCAATGCGACCACCTCAATTCCAAAGTCAGGCACAAAATTTACCGCTGGCTCCTCAGCCAGGGAATCCACTAAATACTGTTCAAACGAGAAGAGTCCAAATTCCAACGACTCAAGCAGCCGCCCCAGCACCACAACCGATCCAAACGGCTACAGCGAACGGTTCGGGTATTCCTGAACCAAAACAGTACGCTGGTACATTTACCATTGACGATTATCAACCGCCCAAGTAAGTTTTTCCACTTTTTCAACTACGGATAAAAAACCGAAACTCCCACTTGCGCAATGTGAATAACTTTGTGTATAAGTAGACAAGTTTCTGCCCTCAAAAGAAACAGAGTTCTTCATTTTTCTCTGGTATTTATATTTTTAAAGCGTCTATGGAAAACCCTTCTGTCTCAACAATTTGGTCGCATGTTTGCTCCGTTTTACAAGCAAATTTAAGTCCATCAGCCTACAACACATGGATTGTCTCCAATCCATTAACCGATTTCCGCTTAATTGGCGATGACAGAGCCATTGGCGTTATCACTAGCCCCACAGCCTTCCACTCAACCAACATTGAAAAGAACTTTTATGCCCAAATCAAAGAGGTCCTAGATCAAGTAACCGGCCGAAACTCTGAATTACAGTTTCGGGTTGGGGTCATCTCTGCCCAACCGGCTTCCCCCATAAACCAGCCGTCTCAGCAACCGATGCAGCCAACAACTCTGCAACAACCAGCCGCTTCTCCATTCCAGCCTCCGACTTTTGGCTCACAACCGGCAGATACCATTCAAGATCAATTTCAGTCATTTTCTTCACCAAATCTTTCCGAGGGAGAAACGGCTTCTGCTGAGTATCATGCGGCACCAGCTAAAACAGACTCCCCTCTTAGTCAATCAATTAGCTCAGTGCAAGAACGATTACGGGCGATGGCAGAGCGACCACAACCAAGGCAAGAGTCGCCAGCCAATTTAAAAATGGTCGGTCAGAACAGCTCACCAGGTGACCTCTTCTCCCCTGCTACGATTCAGACAATGTCTATAGATCGAGCAAGAAGCCAGGCTCAACGAGCAGGTTTACGACTCGATTACACTTTTGACACCTTTGCTGTTTCGACTACGAATGAAATGGCTCATGCCGCAGCTATGGCTGTTTCAACCCAGCCTGGAACTGCCTATAATCCCCTCTTTATTTATGGAGGCGTCGGAGTGGGAAAAACGCACTTAATGCACGCAGTGGGAAACAATATTCTTAAAAATAATCCTGATGTAAAGCTCCTTTACTGCACCGGAGAAGATTTCACCAATGAAATTGTCAATGCCATTCAAACCAAGCGAGCCATGCTCTTTAAGGAAAAGTTCCGGACAGTGGACATTCTCTTAATTGACGATGTTCAGTTCATTGCCGGTAAAAATACGGTTCAGGAAGAGTTCTTTCACACATTTAACACCGTCACCAAACGCTTTGGCCAGGTCATTTTAACGTCAGATCGCCCACCTCAAGAGATTGCTTTACTTGAGGACCGAATCAGATCCCGTTTTGAGGCGGGATTAATGGTCGATATTCAACAACCGTCCTTTGAATTACGAACAGCCATCGTGTTAATTAAAGCAAATTCCTATCAATTTACGATTCCGATGAACTTAGCACAAATTATTGCCTCAAAGGTAGATAGTGCTCGGAAAATTGAGGGCTTAATGAAGAGTATTAAGTCAGAAGTGGAACTAAAACATCGCGAGATTTCTCTCGAGTTAATTGAAGACGTTCTTAAGATTGATAATGACACGAAGACTACAAAACGGTTACGCGTCAAACCCTACGATTTAATTAAGACAGTGGCTGACTATTACCACATTAAGCAGGTAGCAATCAGAGGTAAGCAACGAGTCAAGGCGATTGTCCGAGCCAGGCATGTAGCCATGTATTTTATGAAAGAGGAACTCAATCTACCGTATATGGAAATTGGACGCTGGTTCTCTAATAGAGATCATACGAGTGCCATGCACGCCCTCAAAAAGATCCACGAAGAGGTCACCCAAGACGACGACTTGAGACGAGAAGTAAACGAGATACGGGACATGTTATTAAAGATCTCGAGGTAAATTACTAGTTTGTAACAGTTATGCACAATTGTGGATAACTTTGTTGAAAAGTATGAGCGTTATATTTGCAGAAAAGTGTATAAGTAAGCTACTTTCAAAAACAACGTGACTTTATTCACTTTTCAACACTGTTATTAACAAGTTAGGCAGAAGTTTTAAGTCACTCGTTAACGCAAAAAAGAACCGAAAATGCTTGAGTAGTTTTAAAAGTTATTCAACTTATACACCGCCTAATACTACTGTTACTATTTTTATTATCTATCTATATACAGTAATATTAGTCAAAGAGAATTCTCTTTAGTTAGGCAGCTATGAACATCACTATCCTTCATGAGAATTTGCAGAGAGTAATTCAAGATTTACAGAAAAGTATTCCCTCTCGTCCTAGTTTACCAATCCTTTCCTGCATATTAATCCAAGCTGAACAATCAGGGAAAATTCTCTTTTCTGCAACGGATTTAAGTGTTGGTATCACCGCTTCTATTCAAGGTGAAGTAACTCAAGAAGGTAAAGTTGCCGTTCCGGCTAAAGTATTTATTGATTTTATTAATTCTTTGCCAGCCGGAAAAATCACTCTTCAAGTAGAAAATCAGACTATGAAGATTCTTTCTGAAGGAGCGACTGCCGAAATTCAATGTCTTTCCGCAGCAGATTACCCATCCTTTCCAGCAAAAGAAGGTTTTGATCTGGAACTTCCTTTAGAAACATTTACTACCGCTATTCAAAATACGGCTTTTGCGGCCTCTCTTGATGAAGCTCGACCTATTTTTACGGCCGTGTTGTTAACTGCTAAAGAGAAACAAGACTTGCAAGTCATTGCGACTGATGGTTACCGATTAGCCACATTAGAAATCCCCTACTCTGCTCAACCCTTCAACTTGCTTATTCCTTCAAAAGGGTTGCAAGAAGTGGTTCGTGTGGCATTGAGAAAGAAAGAAGAGAAAATCCTTTTTACGGTCTCTGAGAAGCTTAAGCAAGCCTTTTTTTCCTTTGGTGAGGTTGAGATTTTGGTCCGTGTCATGGAAGGTGAGTTCCCACCCTATCAGAAAATTATTCCGGCTGGTTTTACCACTCAACTGACTTTTGACGGCAATGAGTTTAGTCAAAAGTTAAAGACAGCTCTTATTTTTGCTAGAGAGTCTGCTGGTATTGTCCGTTTGAAAATTGAACAAGATCAATTAAAACTCATTTCAGCTTCCTCCTCTATAGGTCATCAAGAGAGCTCTGTCAGAATTCAATTAATTGCTGGTGGAGATCAAGAAATTGCTTTTAACGCCAAATACTTAAGTGAGTTTTTATCTGTTGTGAAACCAGATCAAGTCTGGTTCGGTATGAATGAATCACTCAAGCCGGCACTGTTTAGGCCCGCTGGGATGGAAAATTATCGGTATATTGTTATGCCATTTAGAGTGAATCAATAAATGACTCTGATACATCTGCTAGATTAATCCCCAAACATTGTGTACAATACACTCCTTCAACTGAAGTAGTAATTCGGAGTATTTATGACCAAAGGTACCTGGCAACCAAAAAAATTAAAACGCATGCGCAAACATGGATTCTTAAAAAGAATGATGACTCGTGCAGGCAAATTAGTTTTAAAAAGACGTCGAGCAAAGGGTCGTGCCCGCTTGACAGTATTGCGTAAAGCAGTCTAAAGTCGGATCATGCTGCCACTAAAGCATCGCTTGATGCTCCGTCACTTTCCTACGTTTTTTTCTCATTCAAAAAAGCTGTACTCCCCTCTTTATACCGTCTTTTATCAGAAAACTGATCAAGCTGTGAGTACTGGAGCTGTGGTTGTGCCCAAGAAAGTTGTCGCCAAGTCAGCATATCGAAATAAACTTAAGAGACAAACCCTTGAGGTCCTCTACTCTTTTCTGAAAGCTTCTCCCCATATTCGCATTGCTATCCGTGTTAAAAAACCGCTGACAAAAGAAGAACTTAGTATCCTTGCAACTGATTTGCGTGGAATTCAAATTGATTAGCTGATTAGCAAGACTCTTATGAAATGGCTGACTGTTTTACTCATTAGGTTTTATCAAGTTATATTAAGTCCGATTATTCGCGTGGTGATTGTTTCTATTTTTGGGGTTCAAATGACTTGTAAATCGGTTCCTACATGCAGCGAATATACGGTTCTCCAGGTACAAAAGCATGGTACAATCATCGGACTGAAAAAAGGTTTGACTCGCATCCTTGCTTGTCATTAAAAGAACGTATGCAACTATTCACCCAAGCTCTATTAACCGTACTTGTTCAGTTTCATAACCTTACCGGTAATCTGGGATTTGCAATTTTACTGTTCACTTTTGTGGTTAGATCATTGCTACTCCCCCTCTCTCTTCCGTCAATTAAAGCTCAAAAGAAAATTAAAGAGCTAAAACCTCATTTAGATGCGCTTAAATCGAAACACGGCTCAGATAAAAAAGCCCTTCAGGTCGCACAAATGGAGCTTTATAAAAAACATAATGTCAATCCTCTGAATGGCTGTTTGCCTCAAATTGTCCAGATTGGATTACTCTTTCTGCTCTACCCCATCTTAAGTAATTTCGTCACTCAAGGACAAGTGAACGGCGTTTTAATTAATGCCAAGTTTTTCTGGTTGGATTTAAGTAAGCCAGATCCAATCTACATCCTCCCTATCCTAGCTGTCGTAACTCAGTTAATTATGTCTGTCATGATCTTGCCTGGTGGCGAAACACCAGACATCATTCCAAATGATAGTAAGAAAAAAGCCATTAAAGAAGCAAATAAAAAAGAAGAAGATATGGCTGATATGGCAGCTACGATGCAGAAGCAAATGTTGTTCTTAATGCCTCTGACAACAGGATTCATTGCTTTGAAACTTTCCTCTGGATTAGCACTATATTGGGTTGCTACAACCGTCTTTAGTATCTTTCAACAGTATTTCTTATCTGGACCGGGCGGATTAACCATCTATACAACCAGAATTAAAGACTACATTAGTTCTAGAATATTGCACCCGAAGACAAAATGAAATCTTTATGAACTTGCATGTGAATCCGGTATTTAGATTGATACACTTTATACACACTTTTGATACACGATTTGTGTATTAGATCGAGAAAATAAAAAAATACTTTTTAAAGAAAAAGGAACAAAATTATGAACGTTACCGACTTTATAACCCGAATGTTAGCTCACTTAGGTGTGGAAAACTCCGAGGTAAATGTGACCGAGGATGACCAATATATTCAAATCCAGATTAAGGTCTCAGAAGAGGAGTCTGGTTTGCTGATTGGATACCATGGCGAAACATTAGCAGCCTTACAACGATTAACTCAGCTATCCCAGAGAGAATCAACAGAGAAGAAGATTGTTTTAAATATCAATGACTACAAGCAACACCGAGAAGAACAACTCAAAGAGATGACTATTCGAATTGCTGAAAGAGTTCTCGAGACAAAACAATCCTACGTCTTTCCATTTTTGCCAGCCAATGAGCGATTAGTTGTGCACAGTACCTTGTCTGAAATGCCAGAATTTTCCGAATTGGAAAGTATCTCAACAGGCGAGGGGAGTAGTCGCCGATTAGAAATCAGAGTAAAAAGTGGTGACGCCGCTGAAGTTGCTGAAGAGGTCATGAATCAAGAAGAAGTTGAGCCAGAAGCTTCTGAAAC
Source organism: uncultured Pseudomonadales bacterium (assembly GCA_964574595.1). Taxonomy (GTDB): domain Bacteria; phylum Patescibacteriota; class Microgenomatia; order UBA1400; family PJMF01; genus CAZNOF01. The sequence goes on from CAZNOF010000003.1 coordinate 131,482, forward strand.
TGAAGCAGAAAACGCGTAATTTATGCACTTGGTCATTCATACAGATGGTGGTGCTCGTGGAAATCCAGGTCCAGCCGGAATTGGGATCGTTTTCTTAGCAGACGGAAAAGATGACGTTGTCTTGTACGAAGAAGGTCAGTTTATTGGCGATGGCAAGACCAACAATGAGGCAGAGTACACTGCTTTTTATACCTCAGCTCAAGTATTACAAAAGAATATTTCCACCTGGAATCCAACATCAATCGAGTGGCAACTGGATTCAAAGTTAGTGGTAGAGCAGCTGAATCGAAAATGGAAAATTAAAGAACCAAGAATGCAGCAATTTGCTAAAGACATTTGGCAAGTATTAGCTACTCTACAAGTGCCTTATAAAATTGCTCATATTCCTCGAGAACTGAACTCCGCTGCTGATGCGCTTTACAACCAAGCTCTAGATGCTCAACTGAGTTAATTCATGATACGATTATTGGCAACTGCCAATGACTGCCTATTTTACCGAGACTACCGACGAAAAGCCTCAAGTTTTGTTGATTACCCAACAAGGCAGTTTTCCTACCGCATTTACCGCTGAAGTTCATAAAAAGAAAATGGACGTGGTCTTTGTCGATGCCAATTCGTTTGGTGCTCCAGATCAGTCAGAACTCCTAAGGAAGTTAGATTCCGCTTATTTTTACAAAATTTTCTGGTGGTGGGGAGAACTAGGAGAAGCACCTCAAGCAGCTTCTCAAATAATCGAGTTTTTACTCAAGAGAATTGAACCTGTTACTGTAGGTGCGTCATCCCTTCAGCCATTCACAGCCAATCAAACAGAATTTTCACATTGGCAGCGCATATTTGAGCTCCAGAGAAGAAATTTTTCGTATTTACAGCAGTATTTGCCGAACGCCAATCTCTTACTAACTGGCAGTTTAGTGGGGGAGAGGGAAGACTTTGTGACTCGGTTAATCTATGCGCAGCTGACTGAACCACAGCCAATTTTTCCAGCCACGCTCTTTTCTGTTTCGACTCGAACAGAGGCTATTACCAAGATTGTGCCCTTCCTATTTCAGCCTGCGAGAGAAAAACTCGAGATTTTCCTGCAGGGAACGCTTATCCCATCAAGTAAAGTATTAGAGTCATTCCAAGTTAAAAATGCGATTCCGGTTCAAGTCTTAGACGTTGTTAGACAAACTGATTTCTTAGAAGAAATGACGGTCATTCGTTTGGATACGCCAGCAGGGGAGAAAGAGCTGCTAAATGAGGTGAAGCAGTGGAAAATTGAAGTCCCAGTTGTTAAACCTCAAGAGCCTGCACCACAGCGCAATCAAGAAGTAGCTCAGCCGGCCGAAGTTTTTGCCAAGGTTGAACAAGTTGCTCAAGCCCCGGCTAAAAAAGAAGCTGAGAAAAAGAATATTCCTCGTACCCCTAAATCTGATTTATTGAAGAATCCGCTGAAGAGAAAACCCAAGGCAAAAGTGCCAATCGTGCCAATTTCACCACCTGTGCCACCAGTTTGGTACCCAGAACTTGATCAACAATTAGAAATTTTGATCAAGAAACAAAAGCCGAGAGTCGTAGCCATCTTTCCACCCGTAATTGAAAATCGTTTAAAACGATACGAGCTACTCGTTAAACAAAAGTTTGAACAGCAGAAATTAAAGGCTTACTTGCCCAAGAATGGGGCGCAAATTACTGTTTCTCAAGACTCTTATGAAGTTTCTGTACAAGATAAAGCAGCTCACTCTGAGAAATCGGTAAAGGAGCTAGATTCACAAATTGTTCGAATTTTTGGAGAGCAGCGTCAAGCCATACGCCAATCATCTCAAACAGTCACTGTTCAGCAGGTTGAAAAAGTGGCTACCAAGACGCATCGTCAAACAAAATTTATTTTCCTACTCGGTATTAGCATGAGCGTACTGATTTTTGCGGGGTTGTTGTCTGGCGGGTTTTTTGTCAATAAATATCTCCTAGAAAACTCACTCTACTCATTGATCTCAAACAAGACTTACTCGGCAAGTGAAAAACAGAATCGAGCATTGCGTTTGAATGCGTTTGCGAGTGCTTTTTCGCTGCAAACTGATGTCTGGCAGTCCATTTTAGGCAAAGATCGTCTGAAATACTCAGCTACCCTGGCTGAAGTTGGTAAAGAGGCGGCCAGTAGTATTTCTCTAGATACGGATATTTTGCAGCTCAGTAAAGAACTTTGGCAGCAGACCATGGTGGCGAATGGCTCCAGCTCTGGCAACCCATTGCCTACTGTTGTTACTTTGGCAGGCAAAACTGAAGAAGCTTACAAAAAATTGTCTTTAATTCAAGCCAAGATTCAGAATCTTGAAGAAGATGGCAGTGTAGACACCAATAAACAGCTCGTCCAGTTTAACGACCAAATTCAGGAGCGTAGGAAGGTCTTAGCGGTAAGTCAACAGTTTGAGCAGATGTTGCCGTTTTTAATGGGTCAAGGAGCCCGGAGAACGTATTTAGTTGTCCTACAGAACAACCTAGAATTAAGAGCTACTGGGGGAGTCGTTCAGGCGGCTGCTTTAATCACTTTTGATAATGGCGTTTTAACGAATACTCAAGTCATCAACGTGCCTGAAATTGACCAAAAATTCCCTGGACAAGTGGCTCCACCAGCTGATCTTCAGTCGCTCCTTGGTCAAAAGAAGTGGTCAATGCGCGATGCTAACTGGAGTGCCAACTTCCCAACTGCGGCTCAACAAATGACTACTTTCGTCGAGAAAAGCTTAGGAAAACAGGTGGATGGTGTGATTGGGCTAAACTTGATTAGTTTGCGGGAACTGATTAAAGCAACGGGTCCAATTAGCTTGCCAGAATATCAAGAAGTGGTGACGGATAAAAACGTTTTTGAGAAGGTTGAGTTTCACTCTGAGCTGGCCGTCGTTCCAACCGCCAATCCAGACTACTTGACCGTGTTACTGAACAAACAACTGTCTCAACTTTCACAACTCCCAGCCGAGAAAACACCACAATTGATTGACGCTTTGTATAACTCGTTGAAAGCTGATCAGATTAATATCTGGTCGACTGATCAAGGTGTTGCATCTACGCTGGATAGCGTGGGGTGGAGTGGAGCAGTGTTAACGCCGAATTGTCCAACACAGTTCACTGACGATAATGAAAAATGTGTGGTCGACTCCGTCTTCCAAGTAGATTCAAATATTGGCATTAATCGAGCCAACTTCTTCATTGATCGATCTATCCAACATCAAGTGCAAGTTTCTCCGGCCAAGGCTACTCACCTGCGTTTAATTACTTATAAAAACACCGCTCAGTCTAATTCTTGGCCAGCCGGGGCGTATAAAAATTACGTTCGATTCTATTTGCCAACTAAAGCTGACAATTTTACGGTAGCGATTAATGATGAGGCTTTAAACCCAACTCAGATCATGCAATTCGCTGAGGGAAACAAAAAAGTAGTGGGCTTTATGATTGATGTGCCAATTCAGCAAACAGTGACCGTGAAGTTCCAATACGATGAGCCAGTGGCGTTAACCGCCCCATTTGCCTACACCTTCTTTGATCAAAAACAATCTGGTACAGAAGCAGATCCTGTCCAAATTGACGTCATTCCTGACACGAATTTGAAACCGGTGTATATCGCGCCTCAAGCCACTATTAACGATGGGTTAATTCGATTTAGTAACACCCAAGACAAGCATCTTTTCGTTGGCATCAAGTTACGTTGAAATTTCATGGTACAATACTCAGATTCGTTTAACTAATGTATTAGAGGAGTGTTATTACCTATGCCAGAAAAAATTTCTTTTTCAGCAACCCCACGAACTATCCTTGGCAAAAAGAGCCATCAGTTACGTGCCACCAATCAAATTCCAGCCAACATCTCTGGTGACCTGGATAAACCAGTACCAATTGCCGTTGATAAAACAGCTTTTACCAAGCTGTACGCTAAAGTCGGTGACACGGGTCTCGTCTACTTAAAAGTAGAAGGCGAGAAAGTTGCCCGACCAGTTTTGATCAACGAAGTTCAAATCGACCCAATCATTGCTACCATTCTTCACGTTTCTTTCCGTCAAGTAGACTTAACAGAAAAAGTGAATGCTGAAGTACCAGTTGAGTTAGTCGGTGAATTAAATGTGGATAATGCTTTAGTTGTGACTGTGCAAGACGCTATCAAAGTTTCCGCATTACCTCAAGACTTACCAGAGAAATTTGAAATTGATATTTCACAATTTACTGAATTCGGTCAATCAGTCACCTTTGCCCAATTGTCATACGACAAGAGTAAAGTTGAGCTCGATATCGATGAAGAGCAATTGGATACTCCAGTTGTCTTAGTCCAAGAAGTGAAAGAGCAAGTTGAAGAAGAACCAGCCGCTGAAGCCGTCGAAGGTGAAGCAGCTCCTGCAGAAGGTGCTACTCCAGCTGAAGGTGCCGATGCTGAGAAGAAACCTGCTGAAGAAGAGAAAAAAGCAGAGTAACTGCTCTCAACCCATATTTGAAATAAGAAACCGCTTCCACCAGGAGGCGGTTTTTCGTTTAAGTCAGGAGTAGAGAAGCACTCATTACAAACGAACGTGGACAATTGCTCTGAGCGCTGCTCGTTTTTCTTTGGGATTTTTAAACTGATAGTGAAACTCAGCATCGCCTTGGGTAAAGTGGCTTAGGTCATATACTGCAAAACAGCTTGTTGCCATATCTTCCGAACTGCTGGTTAAGTAGTCGACTAACGAGTACTCGTCAGCCACAATATTTTGACCATCTGCTGAAAGCAAACATAACCACATCTGGTTGGGATCGATGTTTTTGTCATTTTGATCGTAATAAGTGCCTGTCTTTAAAGTGGTTTCTGCTAAAAAAGTGGGAAAGGCGGTGTAGCCAAACTCTCTGCCAAAAAGATGTTTTTTTGTTAACTCCTGCTGCAAAACTTGTTCATCAGTAGAGTTGTATCCGTCTGTTTTTGACAAATCAATTTTTAAAATAATCGGTGAATGGGTGTGTTCTGGTTTTTTCGTGACTTCCTGAGCGAATAACGCCAAGGCTGCTTGGGAAAGCAGTTTAAGCCGATACTTGATTAGTTCGGCCTTTGGGCCAAGGTATTTGGGAGCATGTTCGATAGTTGTCATTAGGCGTGTTGTATCACGCGAGCCATATACGTCAACTAGTTTTCACGTAAGTTCTGATGATTGGGATCAATTAGGACAGCTTTTTCCCGATATGCTTTCGCAAGTTTTAAATCACCTTTGGATTGATAAATCAAGCTAATATTTATAAGTATATCTCTGCTGGTTGGCTGTTTCTTTAAGGCATTAAGCCAAAAGGCAAGTTGTTGATCCTGTTTTGTTTGGGCAGCAGTCTGGTTTGCTATGGCCGTATTGGCAGCAGAAACGCTCAATTTCTGGGTTTCTAGGTGAGACAGACCAATCAGCAACAACAGACAAATGACGGCTAAAAAAACTGCATAAAATGACAAGAATAGGATGAACATTCTCACCAGAGAAGTGAGCTGCTTTAAAATCAAGTTCGCAAAGAAATAAAGGTTTTTGAAAATCTGCACGTTGGTTATTATGCGGCAACCGTGGTTGGCCAGCTAGCAGTGATTAATTGAGGCTCGGTGACATCTTTAAGATCTTGCCAGATAGCTTCAGTCACAAATGGCATGAATGGATGGAAGAGTTTTAACCAGATCTTTAATCCCGCCAAGAGAGCTTCTTTAGATACTTTGCCAGATTTGGCTTGTTCAATTGCTTCATCACAGTACCAATGCCAAAACTCGTTGTATGCCGTATCTGCTGCCATGCCCAATTTATAGTCGTTCAGTTGTTGCGTGACATCGGTAATTACTTGGTTCAACTTGGTATAGAAAGCCGTGTCGTCTGCCTGGCTATCGTCAGTTTCCATCATTTGAACATATCTAGCCGCGTTCCAAATTTTATTGGTTAAGTTACGCATGGCTTTAAAGTCGCCTTCACCCACAGATTTATCTAATCCGGCGGTGGAGCGAATCACCATGGCCATACGTAATGCATCGGCGCCAAACTTCTCGATAATCTCAAGTGGATTGATGACATTGCCTTTACTTTTACTCATTTTTTTGCCATTTTGATCGCGGACCAAACCATGCATGTACACGTTGGTGAAAGGAACGTTGCCCGTTTTAAACAAGCCCATCATTAACATACGCATTACCCAAAAGGGGAGAATGTCGTACCCAGTTTCCATGACTTGAGTTGGATAGAACCTCTTGAAGTCTGCGTCGCTGTTGGCGAGCAGTGTTACAAACGGCCATTGAGATGAACTAAACCAAGTGTCAAAAGTATCTGTTTCTTGAATGAAATGCTCCCCAGGAGATGAAGTGGAAACCTCATACTTGGCGGAAATTGGAGCACTTAACTGCTGGAGGTTCTGGGCAATGAAATCGAGCTTGTAGGTCTTTAAAAGTTCGCCCACTTTGCCAGTCACGCGCTGTTTTTCTTCATTTAAGAAGGTGACTTCTAGTTCTGGACTGACCTTGGTGTCATACCAAATTGGCATGCGAATACCCCAAACAATTTGTCTGGAAATATTCCAATCCTTCAAGTTTTCTAGCCAATGTTTCAAAATTTTGTCATGACCCGCGCCAATGACGGTGACTTCACCTTTGTCTAAGGCAGCTAAGGCCTTTTCAGTAAGTGGTTTTACCTTGATAAAGAACTGAGGCATTGGAAGTGGTTCAATCGTAGTGCCACATCTGTAACAAACGGAGATGGTGTGGTTATACTTCTCGTCAACTTTGACCAAGATGCCATCTTCCTTCATGTCTTCAATCATTAATTTTCTGGCTTCTAGAACTTTTTTGCCATGATACTTCTTGGCGCGGTCTTGGAATTTTTGTGGTTTCTTCTCAAAATCAGGATCATTAAGGAACCAGCTAAAGTCCATCTTGCCCATGAAATCAATAATAGGGGTGACTGGCAAGTGATAGCGTTGACCAAGTTCAAAGTCATGTGCGTCATGAGCTGGAGTGACCTTCATGATGCCCGTTCCAAAAGCTGGATCTACGCCTTCATCAGCCACGACTTTAAGGGTGATTTTGCCAATCAAGCCATCAACATCTAAGGTTTTCCCAATCCAGTCTTTATATCTTGGGTCTGTCGGATTTACTGCGAGAGCGGTGTCTCTGAATTTGGTTTCTGGGCGGACAGTCGCAATCGTAAATGGCCCGTACTTTAAGTAGTACATGGGGTCGATTTGTTCTTTGTGATCAATCTCCAGATCTGAATAGGCGGTTCCACACTTGGTGCAGTAGTTTACTAATCGATAGTCTCGATACACTAACTCTTTTTTATGGAGTTCGCCGAATGTTTCTAAAACAATTTTGACAACTTTAGGATCGAGTGTGAAGGTAAACCGACTCCAATCTGCACTTGAACCCATTTTTTTCAATTGATTAACGGCAGTGTCTGAGTTCTCTTGCACGTAATCCCAGATCATTTTGTACAGGGTTTCGCGGTCAAAGTTAAAGCGACTTTTGTCTTGTTTCTTGAGTTTTCGTTCAAAAACAAACTGAGTCTCAATACCGGCATGATCGGTTCCTGGAATCCATAAGGCGTCATCACCCAACATGCGGTGGTAACGGATCATGATGTCTTCAAGAGAGACAAACATGGCGTGACCAATGTGCAGCGGGTCGTTGGCATTTGGTGGTGGCATCACAATTGTGAATGGCTTACCAGTTGGCTGTTTGTGTAGTTTAGAGTCAGGATTGAAGGCGCCGCTTTTTTCCCAAGCAGCGTAAATCTGATTTTCGTATTCGGCTGAGTTATATGTCTTGTCCATATCGAGAAATTATACCAGAGAAAGTTATTCGTAGTTACGTCTGTCACCATAACGAGAAATTTGCAAATCAAGCCCACCAGTCTCATCGTAGATGGCGGTCACTTTAGGGACTCCATACTCTTTGTTTTGTTTAATGACTTCGTTTAAGAAACGTGCTCTTTTCTCTTCAGGCACAAAACTGTAGATAATTGCTTGGCCGAGACTAATTCCCCATTGTGGCAGCACCAGATTAAAATCGACTCCTGGTTCTCTCAATCCTAGTTCCTGAGTTAACCCAATGAGTTTATCACCGCAGAGGTTCGCTAAGGAAAAATTCGGATCTGGTTCAAGTAAGTAATAGGTATTCTTGACACTCAAGTCTTGGCCAACTTCTTCTGATTTCACTTCTTTGACTGTGCAGCCAATGAGTTGTCCCAACTTCTCTAGCTGCTCTTTGTTCACAATCATTCGGTGGAAGAAATGCTTGCCATTTGGGCTGTCATAGATCATTTTGGCTTTTTGAGGCGTGACGCCTTTTTCAGTCAGTCTCTTTTCAAGACGAGATGCCAAGTCTGCATATACTCCATAAGATGGGTCTGGGTAGTCAATCAACCAGGTTTTTACGGTCCCCATCATCTGGGAAAGTGCCACCAACAGTTTCTCTTGAGAGTTAGCATGGGGAAGTGACCGACCTAGACAAATTCCAATATCTTGATCTGGGATGCTAAGTGAGGTGAGCTCGTCCCAGCGGCCTTGGATGGCAGTGGCTCGATCTTTAAAAGTCTCTTTCAATTTTGACAGAATTTCAAATAAAGCTGGTTGTGGCTCAACAGAGGTAACATGACCACAGTCAGCTTCAAGGAGTGCTTTTGAGACCCGACCAAAGCCGGCGGCTAACTCCAAGACTTTCGCGTCTTTTAAATCTATGTTCAACTCTTCTTTTAAGATCTTGGCAACCAAGTTGACTTCGTTCTTTGTTACTTCAGATTCATAATGTTTTAAGAAATCCTCAAGCGATTTATTGTAAACTTCATCGAGTTCTGCCATTACTTCCATGACCTCTTGGCCACTAAACTCTTCAAATAACTGTTTGATCTTGGTATTGTCTCTAGCTAATGGGGAAAGAACCTCAATAAACTGAATGTACCCAAAAGCATTGATATATTGAACGGCATAGTCGTTTAACTCCTTAGGAGTTAATGTCTCTTCAAGAAAAATCTGATTTGCGATGCGTGCCTCGTTTGACGAGAGGAGGTAGTGAAGCGTCTGCTGTAGATACTGGGCGTTTCCATCTTTGAGTGCACAAAAAATTCCTGTTTCAATTACCGGTGATTGTTGTTCAGAAAGAGCATCATATCGTTCCTGATTTAATTGAGTTCTTTCGGGAATTTGTACCTCAATATTGATAGCTTCTGTCCAAAGCTGATATGCCAAGAACTCCGTCAGGAGGTACTTCTCTTTAAAGTTACTATTCCCCAGAAGTTCTTCAACAAGTTTGGGTTGTCTGAGGATTTTTTTTAGTCTTTGGTGAATAAGATCTTTCTTACTATCCCAAAATTTGTTGTATGCGGGATCCACCTGGTTTGGATTCTTGCTGCCTTCTTCTTGTGCGTTTGCGAATTTCCAGCAACTGAGTACTATTCCCAGTGAATCGAGCTCTGATTGGGTCCACATCTCTCTAGAGAAGACCGCATTTTGCAATTCGTGTTCTGCCTGAGCGTAGACAGCTTGGTATTTTTGCCAAAGATCTGGAGATAGAGTGTTTGGACGTTTGTCTTCCTGATTGCTTTGGGGGATTGTCAGAACTTCGAGATTTTCACCTGTTTGCATAAGCAAATCTAGTATTGCACAGTTAGGAAAGTTTTTGCCAAGTTAATTCAAACCAAGATCGAAATGTGTTGGCAATTACTGAGTTATTAATAATAATGCCCACGAGTTGGGTGCCTTTTCGATGATTGATAATCGAAACTTTTGAGCCATAAATATTGATTTCGTTCTGAAATGGGAACTTGTCTTTATCAATCACTTTCGTCTCACGAAGCTCCTTTTCATTTAACTCAACATATTTTTCTGTTTTTGAACCGGAAGCCACAATAGAGCGAACAGATAATCCATGTTTAACGCGCTCAATCGCGTAATTCTTGGTTACCCACTCATAAATCTCTTGATCTACAGCAGATGTTTCAACCAGGGCTAAAATTGGCTGATTTTCCCTCAAGGTGTCCAGGTACACCTTCTTTATGCCTTCTACGCCCTCATAGTAGGTAACTACCGGTTTGTTCTCGAGTAGAGAGTACTTTGAGGCGAGGGTGGGTAAGAGAGCCTCCAGGCTGGATTCAGCAGCCTCTGCCTGTTCTTTTTTTGCCTGCGCCAAGCGCATGAGTCTTTCTGGAGATTCGGTAATAAAAACAGTGGCTTTTCCACGCTTTTCCGCCTGGATTAAGCCTAGTTTGATGAGCTCTGCGGTGAGGGTATAGACATAGGTTCTCTTGACCTTCGTGCTTTTGGCCAGATCAGAGGCAGATTGAGCACCATTTTCGAGTAAAGACTCATAAATATCGATTTGATCTGGAGAAAGACCAAGAGAGATGAGCAGATTTCTAAACATACCTCCAGTATGCACGATTTATAACTCCTGTCAATTATCACTGACAGTATTTTAGTATCGGTGTAAGTAAAATTTGCGTTGTCAAATATTATTAACAGCAATGGTTATTACTAGATATAAATCAGGTGTCTATAACTATTGACAATCCTATAATAATATACTATACTACCCTCATTCTGATACGAAAGTGTCAGAGAACTTTAACAACTTGGTCATAACACTGCTTTTTAAAAAATGCAGTAAATAGTAACTAAGTAGAAACGTACAGATCTGTCGGACATTTGTCGGAACAGACGAGTAAGTCTCTGCTTCTCTATAAACAAGACATGTTTCCTAAAGAAACATTTCCACTTATTTGTCTAACAAGACTTCTAGGTGGGGAAAAGCATTCCGCGGAATTTTTTTCCCCACTTCTTAGAACGTAAATGGCAGTGTTATGACCAAGGGATCTTTAAAAATTAAACACGAACAAATTTCAAACTCTGAGTTGGTGGCTACTTTTGGTTTCTTGAGAAAAGAAATTGAAAGTGGCTGCCAACTCTGGTAGTCAAGGATTATTCCTACTCATATATCTAAATGGAGAAGACAAAGTGAAGAAGCTCGTGAACCTGACCCCGCATGTGCTTAATGTTTGCAATGCAGACGGACAATTAGTTACGTCGATTGCACCAACAGCCCCCGCCGCGCGATGCACGACCAAAACCTCGCAAATTGGTGAGCAAGATGGCATTCCATTTTTTGCCACGACATTTGGTGAAATTTTGGACCTCCCTCCGGAAACCGAAAACACTGTTTTCATTGTCTCGTTGGTTGTGCGCCAAGCTGCCCCTGATCGTCTGGATCTGGCAAGTCCCGGTGAACTCATCCGCGATGATAATGGCCAGCCGAAAGGCTGCAAGGGACTGGCGATGAATGTGCCGGTCTCCGATGTAAAGCCAACAGTGGCTAACTTCCCGGTTACATTGGAAGAAGTGAAACGGCTCATGGAGCTGGTTGCATACGCAGATAATACTGCGTGCTACTTTTCTTACCCAGCTTTGGGCGGGGAGGATATCCAGCTTCTGGTAGAACTCCAGCGTCGGTTAGGGTATTCGTTAAAGGTTCATCCTAATGTTGGATCCTACGAAAAGGCGCTTGAGCGTTTGAAACTCGAAGTTCCGGCATCCCCGATTATCAGACCGTACGTTAGCCCGGAAGAAGCCATTCGCCTAATGAATTTGGTGGCGCTCGGTGAGGACTACGCCACATTCAGTGGTGTGCCGATGTTGACTGGGGAAGATGTTGGGTTCTTGGCCGAACTTCAGAGTCGTTTGGGTGTGGAAAGCCTGAAAGGGTATTCACGCACCAAGACGTACACTCAAGAAGCAGTTCCTGCACCTAACTCATTACCGCAAGTTTCCATCCCAGAAGTCATTCGTTTGATGAACTTGGTAGCCTTTGCCGACTCGACAGCTGCCAATTACTCATCTTATGCGCTGGGCAACGGCAAGAGCAAGGATGTTCAATTTATGGCAGAGCTGCAACAGCGGCTCGGAGTATCCACGCTGAACGGTCTTCGCGATCTCTCCTACGTCGATATGGTGAAGGAAGAAGGAATCGAAGTTCCCCCTCGCCAACCGGCGCAATTTATCTCTCAGGCCGAAGTCCGTAAGCTTCTGATGATCCTGTACTCGGTTGAAAATCAGGCCTTGAATCAAATGACCACCCCGGTCTTGTCCCAAAAGGACGTAGAACTGCTGGCTAAAATTGAGGAAATGGCCGGCATTGCCTCAGAAATTCGTGTTTATGCCAAACGGGCCTCAAAACCCGCTCAGTAAAGATCCTGCTTGCTTCAGCCGAGAGTCTGAGGCAAGAGTAATTGAAACTCTCGTCTTGTTTGAATAAAAATTCCGGAAGTGTACTACATGTCTTGTTAGTGCCTTCCGGTTTTTTTTGCCAATTTTGAGGTTGTTTTGGAGATATTGATCAACTACCCAGTTCCCACTAAGAAAACCGCTTGCCAAGCTTTGTAGTTAGAAAAGTAGGTGTCGCGGCGGAGTTCTTTACCATCTTTATCTTTAATGACGTTGGTGAAGCTGGACTTAATCCCGCCGGCAGCGAAGTCCACTTGCTTAGTAGTGCCTTTAGGAAGCGTTGGATCTTCTTGATATCGTGGAGCGGGAGCGGAAACTGCATCCCAAGTTTTATGATCGACAATTTGGGTGGTTCGGCCATCAGATGTGCCAAAGATCTCTACCGCTAAATACAACGCTTTGGGGTTGTTCTCAGTGTGAATCAGAATGTCGTGACCAGTGTCATTAATAAATCGCAAATCTACCTCTCCCGCGTAGACAGTGGCATCAATTCCTGGTTTGGAGTTAAGTTCGTAGTAACTGACACGATAACTATGGGGAATTCTTTTGGTGACTTTCAAACCAGCATTTAGGACTGCTCGGAAAACCGTGGTACTGACTTGGCAAACACCGCCACCATCTCCTAATTCTGTTTTGCCGTTCTTAATCACATATGCAGGGGCAAAGCCAGTGGCTGCAGATACTTCACCCAGAGTCTTATTAAATGAAAACTCTTCGCCAGCTTTGACGATGGTGTTATTTACTCGGCTCGCCGTCAAATCAACATTATGAATTCTGCCCGGAATAGAGTGGAAGTACTGACTATCGCCAAATCCAATTTGTTGATTAATTCCCAAATCGTTTGTTTTATCTAAAGTAATTTCTGGTGCGGTTTCTTTCACCGGAATAGAAACTGTCTTTTGCGTCTCGGTACTGGTTTCTAATTCCGCCAAAGTAGAGGAGAGGAGTTGTTTTAAATCATCCTGATGAACGGTGAGTCCGTTCTGTGGTGGCACAAATTTAGAAACTTTTA
>CAZNOF010000004.1:0-91180 GCA_964574595.1 uncultured Pseudomonadales bacterium
CGCTAGCTGAGTTTAGTCGGCAAATTGGGGGAGAATTGGTTGATGTGACGACGCTCGTGCCTGCGGGTACCGAGCCTCACGACTTTGAACCAACCACGCAGGACATTGCTCGACTGAATGATGCGCAAGTTTTTGTCTATAACGGAGCTGGGTTTGAAGGCTGGATTAACAAAGTTTTGCCCGATTTAGAAAAAAATCAGGTTCGTATTGTCAACTCAACGAGTGATATCAACTTGCTTCCCAATAATCCACACGTTTGGCTCGATCCAGTTCTAGCTCAAAAGCAGGTGACGACGATTACTACTGCATTTATTGCTGCAGATCCAGCTCATCAAGCTGAATATCAGCATCGGGCAGAGGCGTATCAAAAGAGATTGTTAAAGCTTGATGCAGATTTTAGATCAGGACTTCAAAAATGTCAGACTAACGAAATTGTCACGTCACATCAGGCATTTGGCTATTTGGCAAAGGAGTATGGATTACGAGAAACGGCTATTGCGGGGTTGTCACCAGATGATGAACCTAGCCCTCAGCGACTCTCAGAAATCGTTCGACAGGTCAAGGCAAATCATATCCAGTACATTTTTTTTGAAACGCTCGTGTCACCAACATTAGCCAACACGATTGCCACGGAAACTGGTGCTAAAACGCTTGTCTTCAACCCATTAGAAGGTTTAACTGAAACTGACATCAATTCTGGGAAGGAGTATATTTCTGTACAGGAGCAAAACCTACAGAACGTACGCGTTGCACTTTCATGCCAGTAATCTTATCCCTTAAACATGTGTTTTTTCGTTATCGCGAAGAAGATGTTCTAGAAGATATTAATCTCGAGATATCCTCAGGAGATTTTGTCGGAATTATCGGTCCGAATGGTGGAGGTAAAACAACGCTACTGAAAATCATTTTAGGATTAATTAAACCGTCTAGTGGTGATGTGACTTTATATGATCAACCAATTCAAAACTTCAAAGCATGGTCAAACATAGGCTACGTTTCACAGCGTGCCGATCAAGCGCATGTCCAAGTCCCAATTACGGTCCGTGAAGTAGTTTCACTGGGAAGAGTTGCCAAAGCTGGGCTATTTAAGCGACTAGGAAAGGCAGATGCACAGGCAATTCATAAAGCTTTAGCTGAAGTAGAGATGACGGCATATGCTGATCGATTGATTACCGAACTTTCCGGTGGCCAACAGCAGCGAGTCTTCATTGCTCGTGCTTTAGCTTCAGAGCCTGAAATACTCGTTCTGGATGAGCCAACCGCAGGCGTAGATAGTGAGAGCCAAGAAGAGTTTTATGCGTTACTAGCTAAACTCGCCAAATCAAACCTCACCTTAATTATTGTCTCTCACGATATCGATGTTATTTTGAATGAAGTTAATCAAGTGGCGTGCATTAACAAGCGCTTGGTTTTTGAGGGGAATCCAGAGACGTTTGTGGCTGGTCGTTATTTGGAAAAGATGTATGGAAAATCAAGAAAATTCTTGATTCATGGACATTAAATTATGTTAAGTATTTTTCAATATTCTTTCATGATTCGAGCTTTGATTGCTGGGGGAGTGATTGCGATCATTACGCCGGTTATTGGTTCTTTTTTGTTGACGAAAAGATATTCTTTATTTGCTGATACCTTGTCACATGTGTCCTTAGCTGGCGTGGCCATCGGATTTTTGTTTGGCATCTCGCCATTGGCAGCAGCGATAGGCACGACGGTGATAGCAGCTATTATTTTGGAGAAGTTGCGTCACGATCAGAAAATTCCTGGAGAAGCAGCATTGGCCATGTTTCTGTCAGGTGGGTTAGCTTTAGCCGTGACTTTAATCAGCGCTGCAAGAGGTATGAATGTTAATGTCTTATCCTATCTTTTTGGCAGTATTGCCACGGTGCGGACACAAGATGTGTTCATCATTGCCGGATTGAGTGTGGTGGTGATGATCATGATAGTGAGTTTATATAAAGAGTTGCTCTATATATCATTCGATGAAGAAACGGCCACGGTCAGTGGTTTACCAGTGCGCTGGTTAAATATTTTATTGATGGTGTTAACAGCTATTACAGTCACGGTCTCAATGCAAATTGTAGGTGTGTTGTTAGTAGGCGCGTTAATGGTGATTCCGGTGATCACTGCCACTCAAATTGCTAGAAGCTTCAAACAAATTATGATGTACGCCGTGGCGTTCAGTGTATTTGCAGTGATGGTAGGGTTAGTTCTTTCGTACTATTTTGACTTAGCCGCAGGGGGAGCCATCGTGCTGCTAGCCCTTGGGGTGTTTATTGTTGTGAGTTTACTAAAGAGTAAATGAAGCTAAAGGTATTTGAGTAAAAAGATGGCTGAGTTGCCTTTTCCATATTGATAGTCGCGAATCCAACCTGCGTTTTCATATCCGTTTTTTTGATAGAAATGAATGACCCTGTCATCGTCTTTATTCGTGAAGACAAACATTTTAGTTGCCCCAGTATCTTTAACGGTTTTTTCTAATTGCTGAAGGAGTTGCTCACCAATTTTTTTGCCTGTCGCTTCCGGTACAACGGCTGCAAGAATAATTACCCATTTATCGAGTCCCTCAGGACCGTTTATAGGGTTTTCTTGTTGGGCATATATCATTCCAAGGGGTTTCTGTGAATCATCTACAGCAATCAAGCATTTACCACGTTTTTCAATCAAATATTTTTCCATTTCAGGAAATGAAAACCAGTCATCCAGTGAGGCGTCAGGGGTGGTAGAGAAAGCTTTCTCAGCAATTTGTCGAGCGGTTGTGAGTTCTAAAGGAAGATTGAGGTCTCTGATGTGCATATCACGATTGTATCACTGGGGAGTGGTAACAATTTACGCGTAACGTAACTGTCAGTTACTCCAGTTTCTGATCTGGCTGTCGTGATGTAACCAGTAGTTACGTTACGTGGGAAAAGAAAAGTGTTATTCGTTCACGGTTTAAGAAATGCCTTACCACTAGACTAAATAAAATGTCTATATTCTGGCCATTGCCGGCGTCTACTGAAAAGAATAAATATAAAATATTTTGCAGATTAAAAGAAGTTCGTTATAAGCAAAAGTTAACTCAGCTCACTATCGCAAGTTATGTTGGAATTACTAGAGAATACGTGTCCATGATCGAGCGCGGTGTGAAGTATCCCTCACTAAAAGTGACCTTAAAACTTCTTCAATATTTAAAAATTGAGAGAGTAAACCAACTATTCCTTATGAGTAAGTCAAACCCTCAGCAACAGATCGACGAGGATAGAAGACAATTTGAACAAGAAATACTCCTAATGCTGAAACAAGCACAGCCTCAAGTTCCTTGGGAAGAATCACTTCATCAATCCAATAAACGCGACGACTAAAACTTGTGGTGCCAAACCAAATGCAATATTGGGAGTAGAGTGATGGAACATGGCGTGGACTTTATTGAGCGGTTTGATAAAACCCGGTTCCCATTTTAAGAAATTCCTTGGTGCTTCCAAAAAATCTGGAATCAAGCCCACAAAAGCGCCCGTCCAAGCCAGCCAGTTAATTTCTGTGTGTCCTGCCTGGAAAAACCAATACACCAACCCAAACGTAATAGCTAACTCACCAAACTCCAACAAAATTGCCGCTCTCCTAGAGCGCTTGCCATTGCTTAATCCGGTTCCCACATCCCAATGGGGAATCCAGTCTTCTAGATAATGAGAGGCAAAGATGAGCGGGATAAATAAAATCGGAGAGGGGAGCTTACTCGCAATAAAAGCGCCTGTCAGCGAGTGGGAAATAGATAACATAGATTTAAAATTATAACGCATTCAGCCAAAGCTGCTATACTATTCATATGTTCCCGATTCTTTTTTCCATTCGCCCCGTCACTATCTATACTATTGGCGTTTTTATCGTCTTAGCTTTCTTGACTAGTGGTTACGTATTTTGGCGAAAAGGCAGAGAAGAGCACTATCAAGAAGAAGAGTTATTTGATGCCTTTTTGCTCACGACCTTGTGGGGAGCGTTGTGGGCGCGAATTGGGTTTGTGATCATCAATTTTCAGCAATTTGGGTTTTCTCCATTGAAATGGATTGATGTATTCAGCTTTCCTGGTACATTTCCGTTTTTAGGAATGGCGATGGGTGCATGGTTTATCTATCGACGAGCTAAAAAACAGAAGTGGGAAGAGTCGGAAATTCTCGATTTTGCCGCACTGTCTGTAACCGCCAGTCTGATCATTATTTCCTTAGGTAGTTTTTTTGATGGCTCTGGATTTGGAAATCCTACTTCAATGCCATGGGGCGTTACCTTTCCCGCAGTTTTTGATAAAAGACACCCTACCCAGCTTTACGGAGCCTTATTTTATACATTGTTGTTTATCTACTTAAACTGGTTAGAACCGCGCTACAGAATGTTTGAGTGGTACCGCAATAAAAAGCACAGTGCTCCGAGCGGATTTCTATTTGCGGTTTTCTGTATTGGTTATGGATTTTACGGAATCGTTTTGTCATTCCTCAGTCCCGCACAGTTGACATTATTTGAGGTGAATTTAGATTTGCCTCTTCGAGTTGGTATCTTGTTGTTTGGTTTGATCAGACTTTGGATTCAAAGTGGTCACGGACTAGCCCTGCCTAAGAAGAACTATCCTGTCACTCCAACTACACCAACTACTCCCACCACAGTATGAACAAACTGAAGTTCATCGGCGCTTTTTTATTGAGTTTGCTCCTAGATCAAATCACCAAAATTTGGGCGGCAGGTTTTGTCTCACTGCAATATAATTCTGGGGTATCACTGAGTTGGCTACCAGGCTCAAATCAACTAACTCTGACTGTAATTCTTTCTGTCTTTTTGATCGGCATAGCTTGGAGTTGGCGAGAAGTATGGGTGCGATATCCTTTTTGGTCAGGACTCTTTTTTGGAGCAGCTATCTCAAATTTGCTTGACCGGATGATGTATAGTGGTGTGAGAGACTGGTTAACATTGCCAGGATTGAACTTAAAAAATAATGTTGCGGATTGGTGTGTCTGTCTGAGTTTAGGATATATCTTGGTGCAAATATTGAAACAGAAACGTGGTCCTTATGCAGATTGAAATTCTTTTTGAAGATCAAGATTTTGCGCTCATCAACAAGCCAGCAGGTGTGGTGGTAAATGATGCGGACACGAATCGTGAAGAGGCAATTCAAAGTTGGTGGGTGGATCGACTACAACAATCCGCACAAACTACAGATTGGCAAAGCTTAGTACCTGCAGATTATCCAACAGACTACGGCTCTCCTGAGGAAATTTTTCTAGAACGTGGTGGCATTGTCCATCGATTAGATAAAGAAACGAGTGGGGTAATGTTATTGGCAAAAAATCCAGGCGCCTTACTCAACTTGCTCCATCAATTTAAAACACGCCAAGTTCAAAAAAAATATCAATGTTTAGTACATGGCAAATTTCAAATTCCAAGTGACACGATTAATTTGCCACTTGGGCGATCCCGAGAGAACAGACTTCGTTATACTGTGACTCCAGATGGTCGACCAGCCACAACAGCTTATGAAGTGCAGCAGTTTTTTCCCAGAATCAATGTGCCAAATACTGTGACTGAAATCCATGCTGCCTTTCCGAATTCAGAATACTTACCTAGACCTTTGGATAGAAAATTGAAAACGACCTATCAAGGCTTTTCCTTGGTGAACTGTTGGCCAAAAACTGGCCGGACGCACCAAATTCGAGTTCACATGGCGCATTTAAAGCACCCAATCGTGGCTGATGAAATCTACTTGGGTCACAAGCGAGATATGCTCGATCACTTGTGGTGTCCGCGATTATTTTTACATGCATTGCAAATCACCTTTACTCATCCCAGAACAAAAGCCGAGCTGACTTTTCAAACTGAGTTGCCTGCTGAGTTACAACACGCACTGACTTTATTAGATATTGATTAATATGCTCGCAATTGAAGATAAAATTCGGCAAATTCACTGGATCGTCAAAGACAAATATCAAGGTCTTAAAACGGTCATGGATCCAGCCGTGCAAGCAGATATTAAACGATTGGATGCAGGCGAGCCGGTGGCCTACATCATTGGCTGGGTGAACTTCCTCAATTGTCACATTGACCTGTCTCAGAAAACCTTAATTCCTCGTCCAGAAACAGAGTATTGGGTGGAGCAACTAATTGGCGAACTACCAACTTCCAAACCGCTCAAAATATTAGATCTGTGTTGTGGTTCTGGTTGTATTGGCATTGCACTGCTTAAACATTTGCCGGCTAGTGAAGTTGAGTTCCGCGACATTGACCCCAAAGCAGTTGCCCAAACCAAACGCAACATTGAGCTGAATCAGATTGAAAAACAACGGGCGCATGTCCAGCAAGCTGACTTGTTTGAGGGAGCTTCGGGCGAATACGATCTGATCGTGGCGAACCCACCTTACGTAGCTTTTTCGGGAGAGGTGGGTCCAGAGACAGCCTTTGAACCAAAGCATGCAATATTTGCTCAAAATAATGGTTTTGAATTGATTGATCAAATTTTATTAAAATCGAAAAAATACTTAAAAAAAGACGGAAAACTGGTTTTAGAGTTTGGAATGGGGCAGGAAGAGAAAGTTGAAAAAAAGGCAAAAGAGGCTGGCTTCGTTTCGTTAGACTTTCGCAAAGATCAATTTGGCGTTATTCGTTGGGCTGAGTTTTCTTTCGTTCAATAAATGAACATGGCATCACCAAAACTGAAAAAATGATACTGTTCGGCAATCGCCGCGGCATACGCTGCGCCCACCGGCGTGTTAGCAAAGTCGCTAAATTCATGCGGCGCATTTGGTTGAGTAGTGAATGCAGAAATGAGCATCAGCAAGCTTGATTTTGGTAAGTGGAAGTTGGTGATCATGGCGTCCACAAATTTGAAGCGAGTCCCAGGCTGAATGAACAGCTCTGTTTGGCCAGTACCAGCTTTCAAGACCCCTACACCATTTTCGATCGTACTTAATGACTCCAACACACGAGTGCTGGTTGTTCCGACTGCAATAATGCGTTTTCCAGCTAATTTAGCCTGGTTCAGCTCAGTCGCAACAGCCTCAGTCACTTCGTAAATTTCGGAATGGAGCTTCCCACTGGCCATCTGTTCTGGTTGAAGAGGTAAGAATGTACCTAGCCCCACATGGAGCGTAACTTCCAAAATAGTGACACCTTTTGCTCGTAGTTTTTGATCAATGGCGGGGGTGAAATGAAGTCCAGCCGTAGGTGCGGCGGCAGAGCCTTTTATTTTGGCATAGGTCGTTTGATAGAGTTCTCGCAAGTTTTCTTCATCACCCTTTGCCCAGTGAATATATGGCGGAATTGGTGTCTCTCCAAGTGAATTTAGTTCAACATAAAAAGATTGTAAATTCATGTTAAATTCTAATATTCGAGTATATCCTGTAATCTCTACGCATTTTGCCAAAAGAGGAGAATCTGGGAAGGTAATCTGTTGGTTTTCCTTCAATCCCGGCTTTGCCAAACACTCCCAACGGCAAGAGCTTTGATCGTTGCTGAGATGCTTAATTAAGAGGATTTCACATTTGCCGCCAGTGTCTTTGTGACCAAAAATTCTGGCTGGAATGACCTTGGTGTTGTTGCGGACAATTACATCGTTCGAACCCAAAAAATCTGGTAAGTCATAAAAATGCTTATGTTGAATGTCGCCAGTTATTCTGTTCAAAGCCAGCATCCGGCTGGTGTCACGGGGATTGGCGGGAACCTGGGCAATTAGCTCAGGAGGCAGCACGTAGTCAAACTGTTCGATGCGAAAAGACATTTGCTCATTATAATACGCATATGAATTCTTTTAGCTTCGATTTGAAAAAACAAAAAAAACAGGCGAGAGCCGGTATTTTTACTACTCCACACGGAGTAGTCCAAACACCGATTTTCATGCCAGTAGGCACGCAGGCTACGGTCAAAGCGCTAGACAATAGAGATGTTCTAGAGACACAAGCCCAGATCATTTTAGCCAACACCTATCACCTCTATTTGCGTCCAGGAACAGAAGGCCTCCAATCTCAAGGGGGACTACACAAATTCATGGGCTGGGATAAGCCAATTTTAACTGACTCCGGTGGCTTTCAAGTTTTCTCCTTAGGAAAACAAATGGAGAGTAAGCAGTTAGTGGGACAACAGAATCGCAGTCAAGTTAAAATTTCTGACGATGGGGTAGAGTTCAGTTCGTATTTAGACGGTTCAAAACATTTTTTCAGTCCAGAAAAAGCAATTGAAATTCAACGAGTCATTGGTGCAGACATCATTATGGCGTTTGACGAGTGTACACCAGATCAAGCAGACATGAAGTATACCCAAGAGGCACTCGACAGGACACATCGTTGGGCTCAACAATGTGCGACGTATTGGGAAGAGCAGAAGAGACTGAGTGCTTATGGCAGTTACCAGGCTTTATTTGGAATCGTCCAAGGTGCCATGCATAAGGAACTGCGCCAAGAGTCGGCCAAATTTATCACCGGATTACCATTTGATGGAATTGCTATTGGTGGCGAAACAGTTGGTTACAATATGGCTGGCACTGTGGAAATTATGGATTGGATTAAAGATATCGTGCCAGAAAATAAACCGCGATATGCCATGGGACTGGGTAGGGATCCACAAAATATTATCGATGCAGTTATGGCTGGTTTTGACATGTTTGACTGCGTCGCCCCAACTCGTTTAGCCAGAAATGGTGCTGTCTACTTTGGCGAATTAGACTTTTCTAGTGGAGAACCACTCTTTAAATCTGAGTTTGAAAAGGGCAGATTGAACATTGGTAATCAAAAATTTGTGAATGACTCCAAACCAATTCAAGAAGGTTGCGATTGTTACACCTGTAAAACCGGCTACTCACGCTCCTACTTAAATCATCTCTTTAAGACACAGGAGTTGAGTTACTATCGATTAGCCTCCATTCATAATGTCCGATTTATGATTCGGATGTGCGAACAGTTAAGAAGCTGGATTGTAGAGTAATCACAAATTCACTATACTTCTTGATGCTATGAAAAGAGCTGCCCTAGAAGATCGAACTCGGATTAAACGTAAAGAAACTTCCAAAGTGTTTATGATTGTGGCTGCCGGTATGGGTATCCTGATGATTGGCATTTGTTTGTTTTTATTCGCCTTTTTCAAAAGAAGCTGGTCAGAATCTGCTGATAGAAATATTTTACTCGTTCCAGAGGTAATAGATGGATATAAAGGCAAAATACTTTTTGCACATATTTCACCTTCTAATCACCAAATTGATGTGACGATGATCAATCCTGAATTGAGTGTCAATGTGATCGGTGGTTATGGCAACTATCCAATTCGTTCGGTTTTCCCGCTGTTGTCGTTAGATAAAAAAGATGAAAAAATGTTACCGGGAATTTATTCATTTGCATTAAACAAAGTGGTTGATGAAGTTTGGCGAAGTGACAAAAATAATTTCAATGCTGAAAATCCCAATTTCCGTGACGTTGTCCAGAAATTACTACTCTTCAAAATTGCGAGTAACTTAACGTTGGGTGATCGAATTTGGTTATACCGATTTACCCAAAGTTTACGGAGTGATGAGCTGCGAGTTAAAACGGCGAATACGGCGGAAGAGCTACAAAAGATTCAAGCTGATATTCAATTTGCCGACCAATCCAAGAACTGTAACTTTGCGGTGGTGAATACAATCTCAATTAGCGGGGTAGGAACGCAAGTTGGCAAAATGCTAGAAAACAGTGGCTTTTCAATTGTTCGGATTACTGACCAAGAGCCAGCCATGCCACAAACCCAGCTTGTTTTAGGTGACAGAGCCACCGAGTGCCAGGATCAACAAGATCACACGCTACATGCCATGCCGCTGCCAATTAAGGTCGTTCAAGATCTAGGTAAAGCCCAACAATACCGGGCCAATATGGTCTTATTCATTGGCGCTGATATGAAGCCATTTTTTGAGAATAAAAATTAGTTCTGATCGTCGTCTTCGACAGGACCTTCTTCCATTGGTGGCTCGTCAATGTCAAAGCGGTCTGGAGCTTTTTCATCGTCCGTGTCTGTTTCCACCATTTGAAGAGGAATGTCTTCCATCTGTAGAGGAATCGTATCGTCACTTAAGTACATATCGTTCAATCCACCAAGTTGGCTCTTGGCCACTGGGAAAGAGTGAATGAATTGGTTGTGCTTAGAACGACTCATTTCTTTAATGAAAACGGTGCATGAGGTAGAAGAGAGTGATTGAATGTAGCAGGCGTAGGTGTTGCCACTGTTAATCAACTTACTTAAACGAGCAGATAAATCCTCTGGAAGTGAGCCAATGTAGACTTTGTTTGATTCAACCGAGATAAAACGGTTTTTGGACTTTAAGGTACATTCTTGACCTACTGACAAACTTTCCAGCTGTTCTTTGCCGGCTAAGCGGTGGAGTTCCACGGTCTTACTTTTCCCAGGTTCCTCAATGAACTCTTCATTACTTGGGAGTCGAGATAGGATAATCTTTTGGTTGTTTTTCAACTTTAAGAGATGTTTTTTGGCTAAAGCATTGGATTTGTCGATGACTAAAACCTGCTCAAAAGCTTCTTTGGCTTTGGCTTTTTTATCAAGTTGGATGTACGCTATACCAGATCGCATAAGCGCTGGGACGTTGATGTCTTCTTGTTCTAAAATAGCTAAATTCAATGACAGAGCTTGTTCCCAGTCCTGATTCTTGCTGGCCTGTATGGCCTGGTTTTCCAAAGTTGGGATTGGAATGTTATTCATGTGCGTATCTCCTCCAAATTGTCGAAAGGATACGTTGCGAGGGAACAAAAGTCAATTAACAAAAAGGCATGAGAAGAGTGGTAAAATAAGACAGATTAGCCTGCAAAGGAGCCCTATGTCCGGTCACAGTAAGTGGAGTAATATTAAGAATAAAAAGGGAGCAGCTGACTCCAAGCGGGGTAAGGTTTTTAGTCAACTTTCCAAAAATATACGTATCGCAGTTCGTGAAGGAAAATCGGGAGATCCTCGGTTTAACTCGTCATTGCGCCTGATGATTGAAAAGGCCAAACAAGCCAACATGCCTCAAGAAAATATCCAGCGGGCTATTGATCGCGGTTTGGGTAAAGGCAAAGGTGGCGTGATTGAAGAAGTCATTTACGAAGGCTACGCGCCGGGGGGTGTGGGATTAATTATTTTAGCTCATACTGATAATCACCAACGCAGTGCGGCTGAAGTCCGCAATATTTTATCAAAAGCTGGTGGTGCCCTCGGTGGTCCAAATTCGGTAAAATTTATGTTTGAGAGAAGTGGAGAAGAGTTTGTCTCTACGATTCCCATGCAACTAGAAGACGCGGCTCAGATCGAGAAATTAGTCGAATTAATGGACACATTACGAGAAGATGAAGACGTAGAAGACGTATTCACCAATGCAATTTGGGAAGAGAAAGAAACTGAATGAGACGACGCGAAAAGTTTGTTTTATCCTCAATTCTGCTGAGTTTGGGCTTGTTGGCCGTTCAGTATGTGAGTCTTGATTGGCGATACCTGGGTGTCCTGATTTTCACGATTATTTCCTATCTGGTCTCCGCCTGGGCACTTTCCGACGATTTACAGTGGTTTGAGTGGTTAGCCATTTTGCCTCGACCAGCCCTATATGCAGCGGCGGTTGGTTCCTTCTATTTTCTGCTACCAGTCAATATATTTAGTCGCATTTTTGACATTGTTTTGTTTGGATTGGGAATGTACGCCTTGTACTTAACCTCAAACATTTATTCCGTAGCAAAGGGGAGAACGATTCAGTTGTTGCACGCCGCACATGCAATTGGGCTGCTCTTTACCTTATTAACGTCTTTATTGTTCATTAACACCGTATTCTCACTTCGGCTACCTTTTTACTGGAATGGGCTGCTCATCGGCATCTTGCATTTTCCACTGATTTTCTTGTCGATTTGGTCAGTCAAGCTCGAACCTAAAATTGATCGATCGCTTTTACAACTGGCTTCATTATTTACGTTACTGATGGTTGAGCTAGCGATTGCGTTTTCATTTTTGCCACTTTCCGTCTGGAACATCTCATTATTCTTGATGACATTTTTGTACATGGGACTCGGGGTACTCCAGAGTTACTTGCAAGATCGGTTATTTCAAAGTGCCTTAACCGAGTATTCAGGTGTGGCCATCTTTATTTGTTTGCTGTTGTTAGTCCTGTTTCCAGGTAAATAAACAAAAAAAAGTACAATTTCCTCGAGTAGCTACTCAAAAACAGGGAAGAGACCCCCAAAAAATTTAAACATACCGGAATTTTCCGACACGCACCAGGCAGGGAAGAGAGAAATGATATAGTTTGATATAGTAATCAAATTGTGGATAACTATAAAATTATAGGACGTTTGTATGGTGGAAAACTCTCACGTTTTAGCCTGGTGTGAAGATAAACTCAACTATTCGTTAGCATTCCAGGCAGAATACTGATTTGCAAGAATAAATTGAGGTCTCTACTCGAGTAGAGCGTGAAAAGTAAAAAACCCGAAGCCATATCTCATAAGATATCCAAATATTGAGTAGTATTTATATCCTTTTGGAGAGAGGCTGAGAGAGGTGTTTAGCTAGATGGCGTATAGGGACAAAGAGAGTGATGATTATGTGTCATGTTCCTATGTTGTGGGGAACGATAAAATCTATTGCAAATTCATAATTTTTCTTTATTCTCCCCTGCAAAAGAGGAGTGAAAAAAGAGAAATGATATGTCGCACAATATAACTTTTGCGAAGTATAGCCTGGAAAATTTGAGTTGTGATCTAAATTCATTTAATTTTTATATTCTCTATTTATTTTTTTATTTCCCTTTTTATAGGTACATGGCTAAATTTGTCTGGATTCTTGTCCTCTCTCGAGGTGTTCATATCTTTTTTTAAGGTACATCTGATGTCAACTTTAGCCTGGTTTAGCCTGGAAAACGAGGCTCTGTCTGCCCTATTTTGGGCTTAAAAATGGAGAGAGGTATGATTGGTCGGCTATCCACGGCACATAGGACGACCCTTCAAAACAGGCCTCAAATTGGGACGACCAATTGGTCATCTCAAAAATAAAAAGCCGATTTTGAGGCTCCATATTTTGACGATTTTTAAGGGGTTTTAAAGAGATGATGATAAGTTGGCTGCAGCTCCTGCGGAATGCCAATTTGCATCGCTACTAACGTTTCAATTAAATTTTCAATGTCGGCCGGTTCGCTCAAACTATCCACTCGTAACGTAACCGCCAGTTACGTCGTAAATCTTTTCGAGGTTTTCATTGCGTAACCAGTAGTTACGTTACGCGAAGAAAAAAACTGATATGAAAAGAGATGCTGAGGCATTACGTTTATGGATCATCGGCTAAATTGACTGCAGAACATTTGTATGCTGATCAAATGATTAGTTACTACGTCGCACAATAAATGTGTGCCCCAACGTTCATTGACCTAATAAAAAGGCATGAAGGGTTGCCTTCATCATGTTGTGACGGTGTCTAGCTGTGGTTTTCAGCGGGATTTCTGCGGTAATAGCTTGATCGACCAGTCCGGAATTTACTGCCCACGACTCAAACATTTGTGGCGTTTTGTGGGAATCTCTATGATGAATGTATCCATCCCGTGCCAACATGCCTAATACTTTGTCATTCGGATCGTCCAAATTAGACAGGGTGAGGTACCCTCCTGTAAACAGCTCTCTCCTCCATCGGTTTAATAATAAAAGTGGAATCTCCATTCCTTCTGTATATAAGTACAAATGTTTCGCTAGGTCGCTGTCTTGGTGCACTGACAATAATAATCGAGCGGGACCAAACAACCTCATGAATCGCTGGGCTCGATAGGCTTCAAAAGAGAGGGGACTCTGATCCATGATCCGATTGAGGTCTTCTCCACTCGGGTTTAGCCGAGTGCCAGCTTGGGCAGCTAAGGTACTGACGATCGGTACAAAGACAGTTGGTGGGAGCTCATGCCAGATTTGGAGAAGCAATAAATAGAGTTCAATGACGACAGGGGTTTCATCACCGTGAATGCCGCTGACCACAATGATTTCTGGTTTTACCAGATGAGGATCAGGCTGATTAGAGAAGTATTTTAGGCCATCTAGTTCGTGATAGGCGCCAAGTGTGGGAGGTTTCATAGGTCAAGTTTTTGATTATATCAAGAAAAACACGGTTCATACGTCCAAAAGTGATTTATGTTACATAAAAATGATATAATATGCTTTGCTTTTTGGGTGTCTCGAAACCAACCGATTTACGGTCTGGTAATCGAGAAGCACCTTAACAACATACTTCGCAAATACCGTTTCGATTCGTGTAATCAAATTGTCCAACAAGTTCAAGTTTAGGAGAACAGAATTACTATGATCTGTAAACGTAAGTCAATGACTCAAGATCTCGTCGTACCTCGCTGGAACACTCCAGTTGAGGATCATCTTTTGGTACTACGGCAAATTGCCCTCTACATGGGTGAAAACACTACCGTTGCTGATGCCATCAAAGCCATGTCCAAGCCTGCCCGGCTGGACTTTACCTACGAGCAGAACACGCAGACTATGGTGATCAAAAATCTGGGTGGCAACATGAAGCACCCGATGAAGATCACCATCACCGACATTCATAAAACGTCGGTAAGTCAGCGCATTCAATTGGGTGCCGGCCAGACATGGTCGATGCACATTTCTGGTCTCTATGGCCAGCTGACCGTCAAAAAGGGTTCGAAAGAACATCCCGAGACCTTTATGGCCACTCCAAAGCCGGATGTCTATGCCGATGCAGCTTGGCGTGATCAGAGTAGCGTGTTCGTCATTAACTTGATGAATCGTGGTGGCTCCCCGCACGAACCGTTGGACGTCTATTTCTATCAGGACGAAATCTGCATTGGCACTGCCGCGCTGGTTGGTGTGGAACTGGTGACTCGTCGCTTCCGACCAAATCTGAAGCCGACTGAATCGGCCCCAACTTTTGATCCGGCTAAACCAATTCGGATTGAGATTATTGGGATTGGAACTATTCCAGTTCCGGTACCTCCAAAACCAGAACCGGCTGCCTTCAAGATCCACTTGGTGGACTGGCATAACAGCTGGCTACGCGTGCAGATCAAAAACTACGGTGGCATCATGCAGGATGTTCAATTCCTATCTGTGTCAGATCCAGATCAAGATGGCTTTGATCCGCTGGTTTCAGAAGAGTGTTTAATTGGCGCCGGCCAAATTCAGACGATATCGGTCCCACCCAACAAGGTGACGGTCGATAAGTTAGAGGTCCAGATTGGGTCTCAAATGTTCTCTGAAGTGATCAATGTGCCGGAACGCCCGCAAGAAGTTGTGGCCTCCGCTGGGAAGCCGCGCTTTGAGCGGCACCCGATTGTGTCCAACGGCAGTCTCTATTTTCTGCCCATCACCTCGTGGAGCACGACTCCGCCTCGCAATGGGCTGAACTATAGCCTCGAACTGGCAGGAACAGAGCCCACCTTCAAGCAGAACTTTTCGATGGGCCTTGGCCAAACTGTGATGCTGCTGGTGGAAAATGTGGTGCCGAACCGTCAGGTCGGAATCTGGATCGACGGTGACCTGTATGGCTTCGAGATGGTTCATCCTCTCAGCGGCTTCTCGTATGACATTAAGTGGAATGACAATAAACTCTGGATCTACGTCACCCGTCAGGGTGAGTCCATGACTGAACCCATTGTCGTTTCGACTTGTAACGTGACCGGTGGATCCGCGGTCAGTGATGACCTGTATCTGGAAAAAGGCCGGATGAAACCAGTGCTGCTATCAGATATCAACGCCGGTGACTACGTAGAAATGTGCAATCTCGAGACAAATGAGCTGCTTTTCGCCTTTGTCGTACCGAGCCGCCCTACCGGTAACGTAGCCAGTCATTCATTAACGTTGGTGACTAATCAGCCAACCTGTCTCCCGTAATTGCGCTAAGTATGTTTGTATAAGCTTTTCTTCAACCTCGTCTCCTCATAAGGAGCCGGGGTTGATTCATTTTTAGGGCTAATTATCAATCCAATTTCTATGTATTTCTATCTCAAAATGGTATAATAGACATGCTTTTGTGTCACGAATTCGCTCGATGTTGAGCTGTTCTTCGTTTCGCAGTTTAACATTGAGTTCGTTTGTTTTATCTCTAATATCCAATCAGTTTTTCAAAAGAAGGTATCCAAAATGGCAAGAAAGCCAAAGTTCGAAGTTCGGACCGAAGTAAAACCCGGTCATTTGACTGTTTTCTTCAAGAATCAGAGTGAAAAAGCAAGTTTGACCCGCTCAGTAGTGGTCAGAAGTTCTTCATATCGGATCCCCAAGAAGTTGACACTCCAACCCGGACAGGAAGAGTCGATAGTTTGTGACGACATGATGCTCGGCCAAGTGGTGGTGGAGGTTAAAAATCCTAACACTCAGAGCTACGAGATCATTGAAGAAGTGGATGTCCCGGTCTTCGACGTGTCTGAGATCGAGGAAATGAACAGTAACTTCTTCCAGTTCACTGTTTTTAACTATGGTCGCATCTGCTATGGTCCCGATGCAGTCATTTATCTGGGCGGTATTCCATTCCAGACAAATATCCGTGGCTTGATTCGGAAGCTCGAGCCGTTCACTGTAACGTTTGCACGACCGATTGATAATCGGGATAGTGTCTCTTTTTGGATCGGCAATAAGCTGATCAAGACCCTCAAGATGCCTAGCTAACTCAATGTTTTAAGCAACGTTTTTCAACCCTGTACATTTCATGATGGCAGGGTTGAGTTGTTTTTGACGTCCCCTACTCTGCCGACAACATAATCAAAATTACTCATAATGCTATAATACTAGTGCTTTTTGGTGTTCTGAAAGCGCCTTTTTACGGGCGTGTTTCGCAACGCAGTTTAACATTGTGCAGCAATTACTTTGCTGAATGTATATCCAATTTGTCCAATTTATTCAGAAGAGGAAAGACAGATGACTGACAAAACGCAATCCAAGTTCGTTGTAACTCCGCAGATCGTGGAAGGAAAACTTCAAGTGCTATGCCAGAATACTGGCGTCCGCTCGATGACTCGGACGGTCCTCGCCTACAATAATCGTGCTCTCCAAGCGTCCAAGCAGATGACATTGAAGCCCGGTGTAAGTGATACCCTAGACGCGAGCCATCTGTTTGGTTCTGTGATTATTCAAGTCAGTGTCCGCAATGGCGCTCAGACGATGAAGACTGTGACAGCTGTTAGTGTGCCCCAGATTTACGAATTCTCGGTATCAGAAATTGCCCGGAGTACCGATGGCTACTTGGCGATTTTGGTGACGAACCATACGATGGTCGCGGCAGATTTGCAGCAAGCCGAGTTCCGTCTGGAAGGTGCCAACCCACCTATGGGTAGTCGCTTTCCATACTTTGAAGCTGACAGTGTCACGTTTATCGATTTTCTCAAGCGTGCTCCCGGCCCAGTGGAAGTATGGATTGGTGGCAAGAAAATTGCCAATCGCGAAATTCACGAATCAGACTATTCGATTTACGGTTACTTCAATCACCTAAATGAATACGTTGTCTCGATCAAACGGACTGGTAGCGACATGACCGTTCCCGTTTACTTGACTGTGGCTGCTTATCCCGACCCGCGCCAGATGGGTGCTCCCTATGAATTAATTCATCTAGCCAATGGTAGAAAGGCTGAATTCATCATTCCTTTTGCCACCGTCGGTAAGTTGATCAAGGTCGTTATCGCAGGTCAACTCGAGGCTCTCTTTAAAGTAGAAACTCGAGATGTAAGCTTTTAGCCTAGTTTCCAATCTGTCCAGTTAACTCAAAGAGGAAAAAATCTGATGACCCACAAGAAGAAGTTCCAAATTCAGTTTGTCCGGGAAACGGGCATAACCACCCTGCTTTGCACCAACACTGGTGTGAAGCTCAGTCGTCGAACTATCGAAGCTGTCGATCAGATCAATAATCGTTTGTTCGAGGTTGTTGAGCTCTCAGCTGGTCAATCAAAGACCTTCGATATCAGCCATATGGTTGGTCGAGTTGTGGTCAAAGTCAGCGGCGTTTTCCTGATGGAAGACTTTGTTGACCCGCAAGAAGAACTGAGTCCGTTCACCATCTCGCAGGTACTCATCGGCTTGGATGGTGCCAGAACATTACTGATCACCAACAACGGGCCGACTTTGGAAGGTGAAGCAGCTACCATTAAGTTGGAGCGGATGGATGGCAGTACAATCCTAATGCGCTTCCCTACTCTAGAAACAGGCAAGCCGTACTTGTTGGAAATGATTTTGATCCGTTCCAAGAAAATCGCTATCTGGATTGGCGGTCAGCTGATTGCCTACCGTGATATTGCCGATGCCGAGTTTTCTCTGAGCGCATGGTTTGACAAGCTACATCGGTATCTGATCAGCATTATCCGGATTGTAAAAGCCGTGAAGGATGAACAAGTGGCGTTACAAATCCGGGTCTTACCCTCAACGGCGGCACCCACTCACATTCTGAGTTTCTACTATGGTGAAGAGCGGATCATTCAGGAAAATTATGCCGCGGTTGGACGAATTGTCACGGTTACCATGGATAACATTCTGGTCGCCGCTTTTACAGTTCAAGCGAATACGGATTTGATTCCGTAGCAGTTTGCGCAGCACAGTGTCTGAAAAGTTTGAAAAGAATCCCGTCTGTTTAAGTACAGCGGGGTTCATTTGTATCAGGCCAAGAGCTACTTCCTTTTTTTAGCTCTAGGTCGCACAATGAAAAAATGGCATTAACCACTAACCCCACCCAAGCTTTGATCGCTTTTCTCGAACACTTAGAAGTTGAAAGAAACGTCAGTCAACTCACTATTCGGAACTACGCCCATTACTTAAACCGCTTCAATGATTGGTTGTCGTCACAAAAAAAGTCGGATTTAAAAGAGCTCGATATGGATACTTTAAGGTCGTATAGACTCTATCTAGCTCATTTGGAAAATGAACGTGGCGAGACTTTATCGAAAAAAACACAGAGTTACCACGTGATTGCACTCAGGTCGTGGTTTAAGTGGCTCGTCAAAAATGATCAACCAGTGCTCAATCCAGAAAAAATTGACTTACCAAAAGCTGAGTCAAAGCAAATGAAGTTTCTCAACTTAGATCAAATTGAGCGATTGCTCAGTCAGCCCGACTTAGACAAACCAAACGGTTTGCGCGATCGAGCGATTTTAGAAGTCCTCTTCTCCACCGGGTTGCGGGTAAGTGAACTCGTGTCTTTGAATCGGGATCAGGTGGATGTACGGCGCCGAGAGTTTGGTGTAGTCGGGAAAGGTCGCCGGCCCCGTGTGGTTTTTTTGAGTGACCGCGCGGCAGACTGGTTACAAAAATGGTTGGACTCGCGCGAAGACAATTGGCGGCCAGTCTTCATCCGCTTCTCCCAACATCATCCTGGCTTACTCGCTGATGGCGAGGAAACCCGATTGACCACCCGGAGTGTGCAACGTTTTGTGGATGACTATTGCAGGAAAGCCAAGCTTCCAGTTAAGATTACCCCACACGGAATCCGCCACAGTTTTGCGACCGATCTCCTTTTTAATGGAGCCGGTCTTCGTGATGTTCAAGAAATGCTGGGGCACAAAAATATTGCCACCACGCAAATATACACACACGTTACGCAGCCTCAACTCAAGAAAGTGTACCAACAGTTCCACTCTGAAAAGTTAGCAGACAAGAAATAAGACTGCTAAGTGCCGTTTTCTAGAATAAGTTGCGATAGATCAGTATTTTCAGCCCATATTCAGATTGAGAGATTTTTGAGAATTTTCTCTTTTAGACGAAAAACTGATCTTTTTTGATGTCTTTGTAGCACTTTTTGTACTAAATGATTAGTAAAGTACTATTTATTCTGCAATTTCTCAAAATGTACTAGTTAAATAGGTATTTAAGTAGTTAGATCATCAATGATATAGACAATTTCTAGCAAGACATGATCACAATTGCCAACGTAACGCTTATGTAAAATTGGTTGGATCAGTCGAAATTACAACGTTTCGTAACTTAGAGTCACAGTGTAGTTATATTGAGTGGATCCTGGTTGAATGTTGGTTGGACTGCCGCCACCACTGCCCTGGGCCACGTCTGCCGCTTTGGCCATCATTGGTACTACCATTTGACTTTGTGGAGCCTCTGTCACGTTAATGACTTTGCCTAACTGAACTCCAGACAGACGAGCTAACTCTTCTGCATTTTGGCGAGCATCTTGAATGGCTTGTTGTCTCGCTTCTTTTTGAACTTCCTTTTCTTTAGCATCACTCAAGGTAAATTGGATACCACTGATTTGATTCACACCAGCGGCGGTTGCCAGGTCCACCACCTTGTTTAACTTCTCAAAATCTTTTTCTTGAAGACTAACACTCAAGCTGATATCAACTGAGTAACCAATGATATTTTGGCCTTCCTTTTGATAATCGTAGTTTGGGTAGATGTTGTAGCTTGAAGTCTTGATGCCATCTTTACTGATACCTAAGTCAGTTAGCTGCTTGGTTAAAGAGTTGATAATGTTGTTGGCATTTGATTGAGCAGCCTTGATATCAGACTCTTTGCGAGAGATGCCTAAAGTGATTTCTGCTTTATCTGGTTGGGTGCTAATGCTGCTTTTGCCTGAGGCTACGAAGGCTTTGTCCTTTTGGACGGTTGTTTGACTGATGGAAATAGGAATTGGTGACACGTATTTACTGACGAGCACAATTGCCAGGACAGTCGCAGTGGCAATTAAAGCCGCCTGCACAAAAAGGGTGGGAAGTTGTTTGAGGTTTAACATAAGTTCTCCTGTTTCTTAGTGTACTATAACCAATCCAGAAAGTCGTGGTAAAATATCTTTTATCGGTTTCAAGTAAACCAGAGATGGGCCTGTAGCTCACTTGGCTAGAGCGCTGCTATGGCATAGCAGAGGTAAGGGGTTCGATTCCCCTCAGGTCCACCAAAATAGAACCTTCAATCAGATTTTTCCCATTCTTTTGCAGAATTATCTCAGGCTTTTGCCATACTTATGGACTTCTCTAAAGTCCGGTGCTTTCAGGACTTTTTCCTTGAGGTTCGCGTACTTGTGCTTCAGTGTACCTCTATCAAACTTGGCATTTGCCAGCGTAGCAAAGATATTTAGCCAATCCGCCGGTTCCAAAATTCTGTCGTGAAGTGAAAGGATCGGATGACGCTCGTGCTTATCTTTCAGTTCAATACCAATTTTCTTAAGATACGCGGCTGCATTCTTCGAGGCCTCTTTTATTTGCTCAGTAATAAAGGCGTTAACTGCGTCAGGATCTTTCATACTGTGTCGCTCAAGGATATCAACAACTCCCTCGGGATTATTCATAATCAGCGAAGTCGCTTCAATTAAACTTTGACTATTTTCATCAACGGTTAAGTTATCAAGACTGTCCTCTACCGCTTCTTTATCGTAACCAACTACATCCGTAAGATAGTTGTAAGCCTGGAGTTTGGCTTTCTTGACGAGTTCCTCAGTGGAGTCATAGGTTAATTCGAGGTACGCGGCTTCCTCGTTAAGGAGGTCAGCTATCTTCTTTCGCTCCGTTACCTCACTAATATTGAGACGATCCGCATCCGCCACAATCAGCCGTTTCATAGCAACTTGAATCAGGCTTTTCTTTATTTCGGCAATTTTCCGATTTTGAAAGTCAGTGGTTTCTTCATCAATTCGTTTAAACTTATCAAAATGTTCTGGGATTGCGCGTACAGCAAAGTTCTGAGGTTTATCCCACGCGCTTGGTTTCATGAACTCAACAGCCTGGGTGATGGCAGCCGTTTGTTCTGCCAGCCTCTTCTCCATCTCACCTACCACAGCATGAACTGCTGAAGTTCCTTTTGATTCAAAGATAGTAGTTGTCAGTTTTAAGCGTGCTCTAGTGCTTTCAGTTTGAGCATTTGGATTTAACCGAGCATCGGTTTCTACATAGTTAAAGTCTTCTTCCAAGTCGTCCATCGAGTGATCTGCTAGATTCAAATGACTAACCGCTTCTGAAACCTCAGCTTGAAGCTGTGAAGTGGTATTGGAGACTAACTTGTCAAAGCGCTCCTTCCCTAAGACTGTGGCTAGGTTGTATGTCTCTGAAAATTGTTTCTGAACATAAAAAGGAATTGCTTTTACTAATGTTTGAGCTAGTACATCCGGCAAATCCTGACGGTCCATTTCAGCTATCTCTTGCCAATCACGTATCTGTTCAGTTTTGAATTTGGCAAAAACTTCTTGCGCTTTCTCAAGCAGGGTGATTTCGGCCGAACTTTTTGGGGAAAATCGATTCCAGGTGGGCTCCATGTTGGGGTTGAACGAAGCAATCTGTGATGGCCTTAATCGATCAAACTGTTTTTTGCCATTTGTTTGAAACTCAGCCACCGCAGCTCTCAGTACCGCATACATATTTTTAATTGGTGTTTCTCGGTTCCCACTCTCAGTGTTGCTGAGAAGGATTGCTAAAAAGGAGTCAACTTTATACACTCTCTCAAGCTTTGATATGACTTCAGCTACTTTTTTAGAGATTTCTTTTTGAGGTATTTGTTCTCTTAAAAAATCTTTTTCATTAAACAATTTGGTGGTCAGGTGTCCTAAGATGTCATTGTCGGTGACACCCACAGCTTTTAATTGCTCGGCAATTTTAAAGGTAGTGAAGTCCGTATTTAGTTGATCAACGGTACCTACATCATTCATTCTATCGACCATTATTTTGATAATCGTTCGATATTCTCTTGCTTGCTCAATAACCTTTGGGTTAGAAGTTGGTATGTTGATAATGTTGTCTAATGTCTGGATCAATTCGGATACATCTCTCTTTTGCAGAACGAGATTCTTCAATTTTTTAATCTCCTGAGCTGTTTGCTCAACGGCCTTTTTGGCAAGTTCCTGAGCTAATGTTCGGACCGCTTCGCGCACCTTAATGTCTGGAATTGCCTGTATTTTTTGAGTGGCATCTTTCTGATTAAGTATGTCTGCTTCAATCTCCATGACTTGATCAGCTAGCGCATCTTTGAAGTTATCTCTTAAGAAGTTAAACAAATCACTGAGATTGCGATCGTGGTGATTCATCAGTTTTTGAAGTTCATTGTTAAAATCTTGACGTATTCTGGCGATATCAAGGTTTGCTTTTGCCTGAGCTTTCGGAAGCAGGTTCTTTGTGGCCTGACGGATGATTGGGTTTTCGATGGCCGCGATCTGCTCCTGAATGAGTTCGGCGGTGGTGTCTTCTTCCCTGAGTCTGATAAGTAAGTTCGTGAGAATGTTCAAGTCATTGATCAATCCGTATTCACGATACTTTTGTTCCATCATTCGAATCACATTATCAAGATCATCTGTCTCGTTAGAAATATTTTGAAAGAAATATTCTTTTTGTTTTTCAATTCTTGCTTCTCCGGTGGGCAAACGTTTCAAGATAGCCTGTGAGACCTCAAGAACATCAGGATGTTGAAACGCCAGAGAGTGCTCAGAGATGTTCTTGCCATTGGCAAAGTCGGTTTGCAGTAGCTCAGCTTGGTGCCAGTCCGAAATGTATTGAGGGAATTTTTTTTGAAGTTGATATAGCGCAGTAACAAGTGGTTGGAAGTCTACTACGCTGGAGTCTTTCCGCAACCTCCGTACTTTATCAATCTGGTTAAATTCAGCAAGTTTTTCACCTAAAATTCGAGCTAGATTGTTTATGGCAGTATATAGTTGACCGCCCTCAGGTGTATTGATTAACAAGCTGAGTGGTTCAAGATCAGTGATGGCCGCAATCGCTGCCTTCTTAACCATTTCAGCGGGTGTACTGTCAGGTAGGCCAAGCATCTGCGTAAGTGACAATCGCTCATCCCCAACACTGCGGAATTTCTTAAGGAGCTCTACTCCCAGCGAAAGTTGACCAGATCTTGTCTCACGACGCGTGTCTTTTACGGGAGCTTCGGCACCATCGGCTTGAGGCTTATTGGCAGCCGCATCAGTTTTTCTAATATTCGATTCATTCATGATGAACTAAACTATATAACAAACCAAATTGGTTTGTCATCTCTAAGAGTAGATGAGACCAGCTGGAATTGGTTGTGTTTTCTAGCGAATATCTTTCATTGACTGTTGTTTGAGGTGTTGGAATACTTGCTGATACAGTTTTGGTTCGATTTTGCGGCCTTTTCTCAAGACTTTTTCAGTCTCTCCCCGGCTGACGTCACCGGCGACTCGGAACTCAGCCTCAGAAGTTGTATGTAGCCGGAGGATTCTTCGGACAGTCTTGGCTCGGATGCCATCATCGGTGATAGTAGTTTTTAATTCGTTATTCAGAGAGTTAGCTAACGAAGATACCACTGCAGTAGCTTCACTTGCGCTAATATCTCCACCGTCGTTCAGCCATTTGAAATCGTTTTGATAAAGATAAAAATCACAGCCATCTGCCTCTACTCCACCCACATTCCGCGTGCCAACGATCAATAGATTATCTGGCCAGCCGCTCTGACTCTCGATATCTTTTCGGGCCCAATAAAAGTTATCATCTTTGTTCCCACCGGCACAGATAAATGTTTTTTCGGGAAATTGATTAGCGAGAGCCGCTAATTTTTTCAAGTTCTCAGCTGCCAATGCCTCGTTGTACGCCTCAATTCTTTCAGTCAAAAAGGAAGGTTCTTCATTGCTTAAGTCGCGAACAGTTTCAATTCCCGCTGATGAGCCGGTCTTTTTATACTCGGCAATAGAGGCTTGGTGATACTCTGCATTTCTTTTGTTGTATTCATCTTCTGTCAGAATCTCTAATTCATTTCCGTCTTTATCTACAGGCGTGTTCCCTTTAAAGTACTTTGGTTCATCTTCAGACTGAAGGATATAAAATGCGTCGTTTGGTTTTTCTTCTACAAACTGAACTGACTTTGGCAAGTCTTTTGGGTATCGATAGATATATTTTTCTTGAGATTCGCCGACAATGAGACTCATATTAATTATTGGAACTTCGGTAGGCAGTTTGCGGATTGCCTCAGCAATCACATTTGTATCGATGACTGTTTTGGCTGTGATATTGCCAAGGTCATCGTACTCAAAAGAAGTGCTAATGGCGGGTTCGAGCGGAGTGATGTGCGGTGTTTCAACCGCAAAGCCATTTTGTTCGGCTGTTTGCACAAATGAGCCAGTGGTTAAGTCGCCGTGTCCTTTTTCAGTTGTCAACATTTTGTTGAGGATGGCGGTTTTAACTTCAGCTGGATCACTGCTCATGAAATAGGCTGAGTGATTCTCTGCGTACGCTTGAGATGTTACATCCATTTTGTCTGACCGATCCTCACTACCTAAGAGTTGATGAGTCATGCTTTTCACATCTTTATAAGTGAAGTCGATAAACTCCGTTTGAACTGACTGGGGTGCTTTTTCTTTATTCTTTTGGAGATCGATGCCTTCTGCGAAATCAGCTAGACCATTAGCGATGTCATTACTGACGAGTGGCAGAACCATACCAGCTTTAGCTACGTTCCCTACAAAGTCACGACGACTGGCATTGGCCGGTTTATCGTCAGCCGGATTAAAATACTGACGAATTCGGTCACGAACAGACAACCGTTTCTGTGATGGTTGTGATTCAGGCTGTGGAGTTGGCACTTCAGACATCGTAGACACATTCCTTAGAACTGTAGGTAGCTTACTTTACATTGCTAAACACTTCACCGAGTGTGTTAAATAAATCCATGATATCTTCAGATCGAGAGATGGTACTGAAGTCGTCACTGGTGAATTCAAGCGCTCCTTCAACGAATGGGTTGACTCGGTTTAAACGAGTATCTCTCGATATAAAGTTCTGAATTCGCTCCATATCTGTGCCTGGATATGTATCAGTTGGTAGCTGATTTACGGCGGCTTCAATCTGTGGGGTGAGTTCCTGGGCTTTTTGAAAAACGATTGATGGATTTGCTTTTTCACCTAAAGCTCTATGTATATATGGTTTGGCAACATCAGTGAGTTTGAGGATTAAATCTCTTTTCAGATCTGCTCTCATCTGGTCAAGCTCTTTCACCCAATCCTTCAGCTCACTATCCTTATAATTCTGATACATCTTTTCAGCGATCTCTCTTAATGCTGGTGTTATGATTTTATTTAAGACTGCCTCATCCATTCGAAATTTAAACTCGCCGTGTCGCTCTGGTGGTAAGGCAAAGAAGGCAGATTTCTGTTCTGTTACATTCTTCTTAAGAAGTTCCAAGTTATCATGCGCTTGTTTTAACGTGGGCACCTGATCTTTATTCTCTGCCAAAATGCTTAGGCACTCATCTAATGTGGTCGCCTCAGCAGCTCGTTTGGTGATCGCAGCTTCAATAGTTAACTTGGCTTCTGGACTCAACTCATTCCAAATTTTATCAGCTCTTTTAGCTGCCAACTGAACGATCCTGTCAAGAATTTCTGGCTCTTTGATTGATGTACCAATCCATTCACGAATTCCATTTTCATCTAAAGGTGTCATATTTCTGTTTTTTCGTGCCTCAACCATTCCCTCAAATCGATCTAAAGTAATCATGTAATCATAAGCGAGCTGGGACATGGTTATTTCCGCCTCATTCGTCGCAGAGTATGGTTTACTAAACTCTTGGAAAACTTTCCTTGCGTCATCGAAGTTTCTGACTCCCCCACCCAAGATAGTTCTGATCATGGAATCTTTTAACTGATCCAAGCTGGCTTCTGTTCGGCCAGTGTTTGTCTGATCATCAGAGAAATCGACCTTAAACTGTCTTGGAGCATCAATTGAAGTCTCCATCTGATCAAATGGCACACTTTCCGGATTCACTGTATCTGGTCTGGTTGCGTCAACTTCAAAATGAGTCATATCAGATTCGGCGTCAGGATCAGTGTCCATCTCACCCACTGGTTCTGGCCTGGCGGAATCTTCACCGTCTTGAGGCTCTTTCCCCGGAGTTGTATCCATCTCACCGATGGGTTCTGGTCTGGCGACCTTGTATTTTCCATCTCCAATTTCGTCTGTACGGAGTCCCTTATTGATAACTCTTTTTCTGATAATTTTTTGGGAAACCTCAGCCGCATAGCCTGCCAGGTTATCAACCATGATATTCATGATCGTGTCGGACTGCAGATAGTTTTCCAGAGCATCGTGAATATACTCACGAATACCCTGTTGTTCAGGGTTGAATTCAAGGAGAGCTTCGAGTTGTCCTGCAGTACCGGTTAATACTGACAAATATTGAGTTGCGGCTTGCTTTAAATATTGCTCTTCTTCTTTGTCTGAATCAGCCATGTTGGCGAGAGTGCTCAAATAATCGACGAGATCTTTATAACTCCCTGCGGAAGCCATCGTTTTTTCGAGAGCCTTTGAGTAAACGTCGTTCACTGACATCTCTTTTCCAAGATCTCTTCCCTTGTCATCTTTTCTCTCGTACTTGGCAAAGTCGTCTCTAAGTGTCGTTTGTCTTCTATCCAAGCCAGCCATCTGCTTGGCAATGGTAGCATCTCTTATGGCTTCAGCTTCTTCATGGGTGTCAACTTCTTGTACTGGTTGGATAGGGCTGTGCTTGGCTTCATTCATACGTTCATAACTATATAACAAACCAATTTGCTTTGCCATCTGCTAGACTATACATATGTTGCAAAAAGCTCCGGAAATTACAGGTTTATCTTCAGCCCAAGTTCAGACTCAAATAAATGAAGGTCATCAGGTCAAATTACCACTTCGCTCCAACCGAACGTATTGGAACATTATTCAAACCAACGTCTTTAACGTCTACAACGTGATCTTAATTGTTTCATCGTTGTTGGTCTTGTTGCTCAAAGGCAGCAAGGATGTCCTGGTAGCATTGACGCTGGTGTTAGCCAATATTGGCATTGGTCTTTTTCAAGAAATTCGAGCGAAGAGAACGTTGGATAAGTTGGCTACGCTGCAAACGCACGTGGTTCATGTTCGCCGGAATGGTCAAACAATGGAGATCCCACTGGCCACATTAGTCCAGGGCGATATCATTGAACTTTTTCCTGGCGAGCCAATTGTGGCTGACGGCAAGCTCCTCTACTCCGATAGTTTAGAGTTAGATGAATCTTCTCTAACAGGTGAATCAGAATCGGTGCCCAAGAAAGAACACGAGGAAGTCACTTCCGGAGCCTACTGTTTGGCTGGTTTTGGATTAATGAAAGCTGAAAAAGTGGGTGAGAAAAGTAGTCTCTACGAGTTAACTGAAAAAGCCAAAAGTTTCCGTACCTCTCAAACCAGTTCTGAAAAATGGTTGAAGAAATTATTTCAATTTTTGCTCTATACGATTTTGATCTTAGCACCACTTACATTAATTAGTGGGATAAATCAAGGTTTTTCTATACCACAAACCCTAACAAACGTCGTGAATTTAGTCAGCAGTTTAATCCCGCAAGGCATGATTGTGAGTATGACAATTTTATTTGCTTACGGGGTTGTGAATATTAGTAAACAAAATACGCTCATTCAGCGAGTCAACGTGATTGCGATTATGGGGACGATAACTTTGTTGTGTGCTGACAAAACCGGCACGCTGACAACCAACCAACTGTCACTAGAAAAAATTATTCCTCTCAACGATCATCCCCTCTCTAAAATCAAAGCCGATCTCGTCCACTTCACCCAGCATGTTTCTTGGGCCAATAAAACCATGCAAGCCATCGCTACATTCTTGACCACTGAACCACATAAAGACACACCTCAATTGATGAAAACTGCGGAAATTCCATTTACTTCCGAACGCAAATGGGGTGGCATGAGTTTTGAGGGCTTGTCATTAGTCTTGGGTGCGCCTGATATTTTGACGACAGATGAAAAAATATTAGACCAGGTCACTGAGCTGGCCAAAAAAGGTTTCCGTGTCTTGGCTTTAGCTGAGTCAGAGCTTCCTCTTCAAAACAAAGAAGTCTTACCGAAACAATTGAAAGTCGTAGCATTGCTTACTTTCCAAGACCATCTTCGAACCGATGTAAAAGAGACAATTGCCGCCCTGGCCAAACAACATATTCAACTTAAAATTATTTCTGGTGACAGTGCGGAAACGATTCGCAGTATTGCCGCTCAACTGCATTTGCCAATCTCATATTTATACCAGCAGTCAGACTTAGTTGATGTAGATCCAGACGAATTTTCTCGGAAAGTGAAGAATGGTCAATTCTTTGCCCGCATTACGCCTTCAATGAAGGAACGTATCATTGCGGAGCTCGTAGCTCAAGGTGAGTTAGTGGCCATGGTTGGTGATGGTGTCAATGATGTGCGGGCTCTGAAGAAATCTCACGTGGCGATTGCCGTCAATGAGTCATCCCAAATTACCAAAGATGTGGCAGATATTATTTTATTGGATAACTCTTTTGCTTCATTACCAAAGGCGATTGAAGAAGGTCGTGACATCACCCAGCGCGTTTACGCAGTGGCTAAAATCTTTTTTGTGAAAGTGATTTATTTAATTACCCTGTTCTTATTAGCCGGCTTTGCCAGCTTTGCCTTCCCAATTTCTTTGCGTCAAACGACTTGGCTCGGCTTCATTGTGGTTGGTGTACCTACCGCGTTGATCACCTTTAAAATTTTGCGACCAAGTGCCACCAAAAACATTCAAAAAGGCCTGGTACAGTACACGTTAACTGCCGGCATTATTGGTGGATTATTTATGGCGCTGATCATGATTGCCACACAGCTGATCTTCCAAAACGACATTGAAACGAGTCGCACGCAGGTGAGTTTATTTGCCTCTGTTTTTAGTAGCTTTATTTTGTTCCAAGTCCACGGTATCAACATTTTCTCATTCCCATCGGTGAAGAAAAATTGGCCATCATTTTTGATTATTGCTGCCATCGGCGCGATTGCGATTTTGTTCCCAAGTGAGTTAACACCTCGTGCATTTCAGTCAGCCCACTTAGACAGTTTAGATTGGCTTATTTTGGCCTTTGGAATTGCCGGAAGCATAATGTTACTCCGCTTCATTCTGAAACGCGTAGCACGGTTCGTCGAGGCAAATGAATGGTAAAAGTAGTGCCAGTGCCCGGCTTAGAAACAAACTCTAAGCTACCTCGGAAATGCGCTTCAATAATTTCGCGTGAGACATACAAGCCAATGCCCGTCCCCTGCTCTCCGGATTTGGTGGTGAACAGCGGTTCAAAGATTTGGCTTTGATCTTCTTCGCTCATGCCGCATCCCCAGTCCTGAACAGTGATCAAAATTTCTGCCGTTTCTTCTCTGATGGTGATAACTACCTTCTGGCCTTGGCAGTTTGATGGATAGGCGTCGAGGGCATTAGAAATCAAGTTCATCATGACTTGAAAAAATTGAGTTGAGTTGCCAAAGTGCTTGATGTCTTTCTGTTTGTTAATTTCTATTTTGATACTTTTAGACACAGCCTTCGATTTGAATAAAGAGACTGCCTGCTCAATTTCCTGAGCCAACCAAAACTCACTCAAGACTTTCTTTTGCTGAATGTGCTGACGCGCCAATTGCAGAAATCTCACCATCCGTTGGGTTCCATCGAAGGCTCGGTTAATTGCTGTTTGAAATTCGGCGAAGTCTTCGTTGTCCATGCCTAATGATTGAGCTTTGAGTTCTTCTAAATTGAGCAGCACAATATTCAGAGGTGTTGCAAGATCGTGGAGTAAGCCAGCGGAGAGTCTGCCGAACTCGGCAAATTGTGACAGCTCTGCCAAGTTTTGCGCTTCAATTGAGTTGGTATCCAAGACCATAAATACTTTTAATAAATATTGATGTATCGTGTGAATTTATGAGAAGTTTTTTGCGAAGTTGTCTGATGTGAACGTCTATAGCATTGGTGTTTGGTTCGTCAGTTTCATCCCAAATATGTTCCAACAACATATCTCGCTTAATAATTTGGCCGCGGTGACGCACAAAGAATTCGAGAATCTGTCGCTCTTTTCTTCTGAGGTGAATTTCTTGATTGGCTTTCGTGACGGTGCCACTATTTATGTCGATGGTGATGTCGCCGTACTGCAAAGTGCGCTGTGGAGTCAGAAGTGGGTTTCGCCTAAATA
Source organism: uncultured Pseudomonadales bacterium (assembly GCA_964574595.1). Lineage (GTDB taxonomy): Bacteria > Patescibacteriota > Microgenomatia > UBA1400 > PJMF01 > CAZNOF01. Next base: position 30,847 of record CAZNOF010000004.1, read on the forward strand.
GTGCTCGAATTCTGGCCAGTAATTCTTTTGTGGAAAAGGGTTTTGTCAGATAGTCGTCTACTCCGCCGTCTAAAGCTAGGACTTTGTCCTCAACTTCGCTGCGACCAGTCAGCATCAGGATGGGAGTTTTACAGTGATCGGCGCGGAGCTTGATACAAAGCTCTACTCCTGTTTCGTCTGGAAGATTAAAATCGACGATCATGGCATCGTACTCATGAATTGCCGCCAGGTACTCACCTCGCTCAGCCGTGTAAGCAGTGTCCACAAGATACCGCGATTGCAAGGCATGAGTGAGCGTTTCCACGAGCTCAACATCGTCGTCTATGATCAGTAGGCGCATGTTCAAAGTATATCAATTTGGTAAATACCTAACAAAAGTGTATCGTTACTCCGTCGGGTCTTCAGCTGGCTTAGCAAGCAGAATCTCTTCAGCTTCCTTCATGGTTAAGGCCACAGCTACGACTTTGTCACCGGCTTTTGGTCTCATCAAGATGACGCCTTGAGTTGGACGAGTCAGCACTGGAATGCTCTTGTCCTCTACTGAGAGTTTAATCATTTGTCCACTTTGAGTGGTGATCACCACTTCTTCATGATCTTGAGTGACCATCATGGCTGCAACTACGTCACCAGTTTTGGCTGTGATCTCAGCAACCTTGACGCCTTGACCAGCACGTTTCTGGACTGGGTATTGAGACAAGACAGTTCGTTTGCCCAACCCTTTTTCAGTAATCAAAAGGAGTTGTTGGAAGGCTTTTTTCTTGCCTTTCTCTGGAGCCACAACTTCGCCACTGGCTGGGAATGCTTCCACACCAACCACGTAGTCGTCTTTCTTGAGTTCAATTCCCTTGACACCTTGGGTATCGCGTTGTGAATTCTTGACTTCTTTTTCAGTGAAGCGAATAGATTTACCTTGATGAGTGATCAACATAATGTGATCGTCACCACTGGTTAACTTGCCCCAGACGAGTTCGTCATTATCTTTCAGCAAGATAGCGATGATACCGTTCTGGCGAATATTGTCATAGAGTTTAACTGCGGTTTTCTTGACCAATCCGTTGCGAGTAGCTAAGGTAATAAACTTCGTCTTATCTTTTTCCTCATCGAGGATTAAGATTGATTTAACAGTCTCTTCTCCACGTAGGTTGATTAAGTTGACTAAGGCAGTTCCCTTGGCTTGTCGGCCAGATTCTGGAATTTCGAAGGACTTCAATTTAAAGACACGACCCTTGTTCGTGAACATGAACAGACTGTCATGGGTTTGTGCAGTCAAGATACTTTGCACGGCATCTTCATCTTTGGTTTTGATACCAATTGCACCTTTACCACCACGTTGTTGTGATCGTAAGACACTTGGGTTGTATCGTTTAATGTAACCGGTTTGAGTCACGGTAATAACAGTTGGTTCATTGGCAATTAAGTCTTCTTCACTGAACTCACCAATCTTGCCTTTAATTAATTTGGTGCGACGAGCATCACCGTACTCAGTCATGATCTGTTTGGTTTCATCAGCAATCACTTTCATGACGGATGATGGATGGTTCAGTAACTCGATTAAGAGACCCATTTGATCCTTAATAGCCTTGTACTCATCTTCAATTTTCTTGCGCTCAAGAGCAGCTAAGCGTTTCAACTGCATTTCCAAAATGGCCAAAGATTGCAACTCACTCAAGCCAAATTTCTTCATCAAAGCAGCTTTAGCGGTATCCGTATCAGCTGATTTGCGAATGGTGGCAATTACTTCATCTAAGTTGTCTAGAGCGATTAACAAACCCTCCAAAATGTGGGCGCGTTGACGTGCTTGGTTCAATTCATATTGTGAGCGGCGGACGATGACGAGTTGGCGATGACCAATGTACTCCATCAAGATTTGCTTGATGTTCATGAGTTGTGGCGTACCTTCACTGGTTAAGGCCACCATGTTCATTGGGAAACTGGTTTGTAATTCAGAGTATTTAAATAATTTGTTTAAGACAACTTTTGGCCGTGCATCGCGCTTTAATTCAATGGTGATCTGCATGCCTGTTCGGTCGGAGTCATCATTTAAGTCTTTAATACCTTCAATTTTTTTGTTGCGAACTAAATCGGCAATCTTCATGATCAACTTGGCTTTGTTGACTTGGTATGGAATCTCTGTCACTAAAATTTGGAAGTTACCTTTTTTATCTTCAACAATGTTTGTCTTGGCACGGATCACCACTTTGCCTTTACCAGTGTGGTAGCCTTCTTTAATTGCCTGGAAGTCATAGATAATACCGCCGGTTGGGAAATCTGGTCCGTTCACGTATGACATGATTTCATCAATCTCAATTTCCGTGGTGAACTTACCAGCTAGCTGAGTTGGTGGTGTTGCCAAAATGACATCAATAATTTCATTTGTTTTCTTGATATCTTCTGTCTTCAAAGAGTGCATGGAAGGCACTTTTTCAATCTTCTTATCCATGCCATTTTCGGCACTTCCCTTTTCTAACATGGCCTCAATAGCTTTACAGACCTCAGTCAAGTTATGTGGTGGAATCTTGGTTGCCATACCAACGGCAATACCTTCAGAACCCATTAAGAGTAAGTTTGGTAATCTAGTTGGTAAGACGACAGGTTCTTGTAGTGATCCATCAAAGTTGTTGGTGAAGTTGACAGTTTCTTTATCCAGATCCGTCAGCATTTCTTTGGCAATTTTGGCCAAACGAGCTTCGGTGTAACGCATAGCAGCTGGACTATCGCCATCAACAGATCCAAAGTTACCCTGACCATCGATCAAAGGGTATCTCATACTGAAATCTTGACCTAAACGAACAAGCGCCATGTAGACCGCCGAGTCACCATGCGGGTGATATCTACCTAAAACGTCTCCCACAATACGACCACATTTTTTGTATGGGCCGGTGTGGTGAAAGCCAGTCTTGTACATGGAGAATAAAATACGTCGGTGAACCGGTTTCAAACCATCGCGCACATCTGGTAAAGCCCGAGCCACGATCACACTCATTGAGTAGTCTAGGTAAGACTTCTCCATCTCGTTGATGATAGAGATGTGTTTAATCTTGCCAAAGCGACCTTCACTAATCGAATTGATAGCTGGACCTTCTGCCTCATTGGAAACTAAGGTATCGCCAGACATCCGAGGAGCTTCCACCGCTTCATCTTCCGTGACGAGCTCTTCCATCTCCTCTGCTACAACCGGATCAGTCCCTTCAGAGGGCTCGGTCTTTTCAACGTCGTCATCTAAGGACTCTACTGTTACAAGTGGTTTCTTTTTTTTATCGTCTGCCATAGCTCATTACCTTGTGTTTCTTATTTACTGCCGAATTTTGCTTGGGCCTCTTCAATCTCCTTCATTGCTTCAGCTTTTCCGACAAATTTGTTAATTTTGACCCATTTTCCTGGCTCTAAATCTTTGTAGTGTTCGAAGAATTGTTTGATTTTGTTTAAGCGCCATTCTGGGACGTCACTTAAATCTTCCCAACTGCCGCACTCGATATCCATCTTGGCTTTAGCAGGAACACATAAGACTTTGTGATCGATACCTTCTTCGTCTTCCATTTCCAACATGCCAATGACGCGGGTTTTGATCCACATGCCTGGCAAAATTGGTTGGCAAGTTAAGACTAAAGCGTCTAACAAATCGCCATCTTTGCCTTTAGCACCTTCAATGGCACCGTAGTTCTCTGGGTAGAACATAGCGGTTGGCACAAATCGGTCAACGTAAATTCGACCATTTTCCTCATCTTGCTCGTACTTGGTGTTTGAGCCAGCTGGGATCTCAACTAAAACGTGTAATGTTTGACTATCTGCCATATTGCTCCTTGTATATTATGTTTGTTTTAAACGTCTAACTCGGCTAATTTAGCATGAGTCTGAATAAATTTCTTGCGTGGTGGAACGTCGTCGCCCATTAAGGTTTCAAAGACCTTGTCGGCGCGGTCAACGTCATCAATCGTGACTTGCTTCAACATTCTGGTTTCTGGATTCATGGTTGTCTCCCAGAGTTGCTCTGGGTTCATTTCTCCAAGACCTTTAAAGCGCTGGATAACTGGTTGTGCATTTGGATTTTTCTTCAAAATTTCATTGACTCGGTCATCTCTTTCTTGATCAGAGTAGACGTAGGTGTTTTCTTTGCCGTAGGCAATTTTGAACAATGGTGGCATGGCGATGTACAAGTATCCGCGGCGAATCACCTCTGGTAAGTGGCGATAGAAGAACGTCAAACCAAGCGTGGTAATGTGCTCTCCGTCCACGTCAGCATCGTTCATTAAAATGATTCGGTGATAGCGCATTTTATCTGGTTTGAAAGTTTCACCAATACCAGCACCTAAGGCCACAACTAAGTTCTTTAACTCTTCGAAAGCAATAATTTTATCAAGACGGGCTCGTTCGGTGTTTAAAATCTTGCCTCGAAGTGGGTAGACAGCCTGGAATCGACGGTCTCTCCCCTGTTTCACGGTACCACCGGCAGAGTCACCTTCTACGATATAGATTTCTGATTCAGAAGCTTCTTTACTCTGGCAGTCGGCTAGTTTACCAGGTAAGGTTGAGCCTTCTAAGGCTCCTTTGCGGATGACAGCGTCTTTAGCAGCGCGTGCAGCTAAACGAGCTCTGGCAGCCAACATGACTTTTTCGACGATTATACGAGCTGCTTTTGGATTCTCCTCGAGGAAAACTTCAAAACCATCTTTAAATACTTGATAAACGGCAGATTGAGCTTCACTGTTGTTTAACTTACTCTTGGTCTGAGATTCAAACTGGATGTCATTGGATGGCATCTTGATGAAGACGACGGCGGTTAAACCTTCTCGTAAGTCTTCAGTGCTGAACAGTTCTTTTTCTTTAGCCAAGCCATTCTTTAAGGTGTAATCCTTCAAAACTTTGTTCAAACCCATTCGGAAACCGGTTAAGTGTGTTCCACCATCAGGGGTATTGATCACGTTGGCGTAACTTTCGACTTTTTCCACGTAGGAGTCGTTGTATTGCAAAGCCACTTCCACACCAATTTTCTTGCCGGAAACTTCATCGGTCCAAGTTCCAGAGGTATACACGACTTCGTGGAGAGGTTTTTTGGTCATGTTGATATGCTCAACGAGTGACCTGATACCACCTTCAAAGTAGAAGTGCTTGGAGAAGTTATGAACGGCGTCAGTGTATTGGAAGTAGAGACCAGCCATTAAGTAGGCACGATCTCGGATGACTTCGGTAATCACTTTGGCATTAAACAACGTAGTAGAGAAAATTGATTTGTCTGGTTCAAAATAGACTAATGTACCAGTTTCATACTTGATGAAATCTTTGGTTTGGAGTGGGAACATTTCCACGACTTTAGCTTCTGGAATTTCTTTGACTTTGGCTTTTGGGGCACCAATTTGGTACTCCTGGAAGTAATACTTTTCGTCGCGCTTCACGACGACTTGCATCAAGATTGATAAGGCGTTCACTGCGGCAGCACCTACACCGTGCAGACCACCAGATGCTTGATAGGCGGTTTCTTCAAACTTACCACCGGCATGTAAAGTCGTTAACACAACTTGCATGGCAGAGACGCCCATTTTTGGATGAATATCAACTGGAATACCACGGCCGTTATCGACCACAGTAATGCCGCCTTCTTCAGGTGCACCGTCTTTGATTGGAGTGTGATAAAGTTGAATTACCTTGCCGTATCCAGCTAAAGCCTCATCGACAGCGTTGTCCATGATTTCTTTAACCAAGTGGTGCAAACCACGGCCATCAGTCGAGCCGATGTACATACCCGGTCTTTTTCGGACTGGTTCTAGCCCTTCTAGGACTTTAATTTCGGCTGCTTTGTATTGGTTGGTAACTGGCATATGCGTAAGAACTGTAATGATACCTTGATTTAATTTACTTGTCGAACCCTTTAAGAGACCCCTAGTTTTAGCAGAAAGTCAGCCAATCTGCAACAGAGAATGGATCAAACGGCTTTAAACTGAAACAATAAATTCTCAAGAACTAGCCGAGTATTCACGTTTTTATTGAGGTAATCAATTGAAACGAGTGTCTGCTGGAGCAGTTTCACATTTTTGCCGCTGGGTGTACGCATATTAACGCTGTGGAGTTCAACAAGCAACTCTTTCAAAAAGTCATTGGCTTCTGTTTTTTCTTTATATTTGCCAGCCATTTCCATCAAATCTGTATATGAAGCCGAGCTAAATGTATCAAGATGAGCTGTGGCAGTTTTGCTAGCGCCTTTGTCAAGTTCAATGGCTGAGCACCTCGATAAAATGGTGGGTAGAACGCGCTGAATATTCGATGTAGTTAGGATGAATTGAACGTGAGCCGGCGGTTCTTCCAATGATTTTAAGAGGGCATTTTGAGCTGGAACAGATGCCAGTTCAATCTTACAAATGACGAAAATAGCCTGTTTGGCCTCCCCCATTCCTTCGTACGGCCGCATCACCATTTCTCCACCCATGTCTCTGACCTGCTCAATAGACATCGCCCCAAATTCTTCAGGAACAGTATCTGGATTTAACCAGTGCAGATCTGGATTTTTCAATAGATCATGCTCAGAAAGATTGTATTTTTTTGCCAAAAACGCCGTCACCTGACTCACATGAGAGGCAGAATCATTACATTGCAGAAGAAGCGAGATATTCGATGGCATTGGATAGTCAAAGTATACAGTAGGAGAAAGACGAGAGGAGGTATAATTAGTGGATGAAACTGAATCAGATTCTTAACAAAAGGTATGAAAGTGTGATTCTGGATAGGGTTTTGGATTTTATAAAGAATCTTCTCGAAAACTTCATAATTTACGCATTGCTGACTTTTGCAATTAAATTATTTTTAATCATTAATTTCTTGAGTTCCATATTTACCATAAGCTACTTTTCAGTTGCTTTTTATCTTGGAGATTTTATAGAGAATTTTTATTACTTAACACTTTTTACTTTATTTTTAATTCCAATAGTGGATGTCCCACTGTTCTCGTTGGTCTATCTTCATAACAGTAAAAAAGAAAGAACCGTTAAAAATTGGTTACTGGCTTTTATTGCTGGTTTAATTGGGGGTGTATTGGTAATTTTTCTTACTATTGTAGTTTTATACCTTTTGGTTCAACTTTTATTGTCGGGATATTTGAAAACATCTTACCAATTAACTAAGTAAGAACAGGATATGCATCTGCTATATCATTTTTTAAAGTGTTGTCCGAATATCTAAAGAGAGGTTTCTTTATTTTTCTGATCTGCAGAATCTTATTAATTATAATAGTCGCGGGTCTGTTCGGATCAAACGTTTTTGATAATGTTCATTTATTTGGTGATTTCCTACTGGATATTTATTATTTGGTTCTTTTTTCCTTAGTTCTAGTTCCATTGTTAGATGTTCCATTTTTTAGCTATCTGTTTTTTAAAACCAGTAAGCCAAATCGATTAGGGCATGTTCTACTGGCAGTTATGCAGGGAGTTTTAGCTGGATTATTGGTTGTAGTCATAACAATAGTTATTAATCTTGTTACGAGTTATATTATTAGTCCGACTTTTTTTCCACATACCTTTACGGGATCTTAAAAAAATAGGGCGCTCTTTTAAAGAACGCCCTTTAACTTCGATCACGTTGAATACTGAGTTTTGCTCCATCTGAAAAGACAAGCTTGCACTAGCACTTGGGCCTGACCGAGTTGTTAATCGTTTTATGAATAAGAACCGTGCTAAAATTAGTTATGAACATAAGCAAAAAAATTGAGTCAAGTAAGTTTAAATATTCTATTTACGGCGCTTTGGCCACATATCTAGCAATCATTTTTAAAATAGTGATTTTCTTACTAGTAGGTGGAATATTTAATCTAACTGTACTAATTAAGCCCTTTTATATGGCACTGACTTTTGCTGCTTATTTCTATTGGTGGATTTCACTTCCTGCTGTATTTTCTACTGTTTTTACAGTAATTAAGGAAAAAAAATCTAAACTTTTATTTAAAAACATTATTTTTAATGCATTTTTTGCTGTTCTCTTTACGCTTCTTGCGGGGACAATCTTATTCGTTATAGGAATGATTCCAGTGCTTCTAGTCCCAGGATTTAGTCCGTAATTTATATAGGAGGCGTTTGATAATCAAACGCCTCCTAATGAGGTAAACCTCCTTAAAAAGAAAGACGAATGCTGACGTTACCGTTAATATAGCCCTTGAGTTCGTGCAACATCATCCAGATTAGATATACTCAAGCTGAGTTTGCTTAAAGCTAACCCAACATTTCTCTGTGCAATATCATCTGGATTATCTGTGAATCTCCAACCCTCATGGGCTTGCAAAGATGCAAGTGTTTGATCCGTGTTGGCAATTCCATTTTGCCAGTAAATGTTGATTCCAAGATCAGTCATAAAATAGCCATAGGCTATATTGCCTACCCCAGAAAGATCCATAACCTTGGTTCCAACTGAGTAACGTATTCTGGATTTGCAGCTGTCAAACCCATGAATGCTTTGTTTACAGACTGCGTTGACTACTATGTCCTTGTTTTTATTGGAATCTCCTCCTATAGGGACAGCATAGAAGTAAAAAATCGTTCGCTGCACATCCATGTTCTGCCCGCTCAGTTTATTCTTCAATTTCTGAAGTTCATTGACCGTAAATTCATCTCCGTTAACGATTAATTCGTTTGCGGAGTCGTAAACAAAATTGAACCATGATCCATCAACTACCTGAACACTAATGATTAGGTTCTGACTTGAAGCTGACTGACTCTGTCCCTCCCCTGCATATGCAACCCAGTTTTGGGCAGCGTTACCTTCTGCTGTCCAGCCGATTTGACCATTGTAGCTGATCTGCCACCAGCGGAATCCTTCTGCGCACTGAGGGCCACCGATCACGGTGAATACCGAGTTTTGCTCCATTTGGAAAGATAAGCTTGCACTAGCACTTGGACTGGATCGAACGTTGTTCTTTGGTCCGGGTAAAACTTTGCCAAGATTGCCGACGGCAAATGGTGCACGTGTATTACAGGCTGCTTCTGTGCTTTGGCCAGCATTACTGTTACTTGGACCTTGTGGTTGAGAAGAACCTGATGAGCCTGAACCACGAGATACAGTTTGTATCCAGTTTGTTGAGCCATCACCTTCAGCCGTCCAACCAATTGTTCCCTTGAAGTTCACTTGCCACCAACGTAGGCCATCACTGCAAGCTGGTCCTCCGATCACGGTGAACTGACTGCCTTGTGACATCTTCGTCAGATAGATAGAACCTTTACTTGGGCCTGACCGAATGTTGTTCGGGTCTCCCGGAAGCACTACCGCTGTGTCACCAACTGAAACCAAACCACCACCACAAGATGGATCTGCATTGGAGTTGTTATTACTTCCGCTGTTTCCGCCATTGTTTTGGTTTTGATTGTTCTGATTGTTGTTCCCACTATTCGAGTTGTTGTTATTGTTATTTGAACTCCCCGAATTGGAATTGGTGTTTTCTGGCGCAACATATGTTGGTTGGGCGTTGCACGTCCAAGAATTGCGGTCACCGGCATTGTTAAGGCCGGGATATGGTAGTGCGCCACCGTATTGCCATGCACAAACTTCTTCGACTGTAAAACGGACTTCTTGATCTCCGCCTGCACAAAATAAGTCGTGTGCGTTCGCCGGATTGCCGCCAACCCGATCTAGATTTTTGCTGTTTTTACAAAAACCAGTGAAATCAGCTCCTCCTGTTTGAGGAGACTGACCCGGTGATGAGTTGCCTGATGAAATAACGTTCACACTTTGGCATCGTTCTTCAGACTGAGCCTGCTGTTCACTCTGGCCATCGCGTTGAGCTACAGAGCAAATCGTTAAGGTGCCGAGTCCCCATTCATTCGTCTTGATGGTGGAAGTGTGTTCCGGTCCACCAAAGTCGTTGAAATGCGGATCACTGCGCTGAGTGCCACGAATATCGAGCCAAGTTCTTGCTTGAAAGTCTGCTTTGACATACACATTGAGTATCGTGTCATCAGTGACGGTTCCGTTTGGACTGATATCAAATCGATACTCCGCCAGAACCAAACTTGCTGGTGCCAAAAGCACCGCTAACAGAAACAAGATACCGAGTCTACCAATCTTAGACATGTTCCTTTTCCTTTATCTATACTCATTCGTCTTCACTTGTTAAGTTTCTCCGTTACGTAAGTAGTATTCGTCGCAAAAATGACCATCACTACTCGATGTAAAGGTGTCATATTGTATCACTATTTCTTAATTATGGGATACTTATTTACCACTTGTTACGTAACACCTTTAACCCGCTAATCGTGATTGAAGATTGAAATTTTCCTCAAAACAGTGAAGAATGGATATATTAGTTCTATGATCGATCCTGCCCAGACACAACCAGCCCTCACCGTGCCAGTTACGCCGATGATTTCGGTGACTCCGAGTGCGCAAAATACGGCTGCTCCTGCAACTTCACCAGCGTCCACTTCAATTCCTGAGTCCAAGCCAACTTCTTTAACTGATGCTCCAGTACCTGATTTACGAGAAACCTCCTCTCTGAATGAGCCGGCAAAATCGACAGATGCTCCTATCGAAATTCAAGCAACGTCACTCGATTCAGCGGAAGATTTGCCAGCAGGTTTATCTATGTCTCCCGCAGCCCAAAATGATCAAGCCGCGAAAGATACGGTGGCTGATTTACCAACCATCTCACCTGTATCTGGAGATGATGCTAAAGCCAAAGCACCTGTGCCAGAAACCTTGCCAACTATGCCGTTGGCTCCTATGCCTGATCAACCCAGTCCAGCTTCAACCGGAAGCTCCGTTTTAGATATTCTAAAAGAACAAGGTGCTTTAACTGGTGAACAAGTTGAGAACTTGGAACTGGAAGAAGCCAATACCGGTAAACCCATTGAGACGTTATTAGAAGAAAAGAATATTGTGACTGATTCCGTGCTGACTCAAGCTCGTGCCAAACTCTACAACTTACCGTTTGCTCAACTAGCTGAGATTGGTGTCTCTCCAGAAGCCATCAGTTTAATTCCAGAGAGTGTAGCGCATCGTTATCAAATTCTGCCTTTTATGGTCAATAAACAAGATCGTGTCTTGTCAGTGGCCATGAAGAACCCACTCGATTTGTCGGCGATTGATTTTGTGGAGAAAAAAACTGGTTATAAGATTGTGCCCTACTTTGCCACGCCACAAGAAATTGCTCAAACAATTGCCGAGCGCTACGCCCAAAATTTATCAACGGAAGTAGATGAAGCCTTAAAAGAAACCAAGTTAGCGACCAATGAACGCAATTTAGATAACTTGTCAGTTTTGTCAAAAGAGGTGATCCGAGAAGCGCCTATCACCAAGATCGTGGAAACAATTTTGGGCTATGCCGTCAAAGCTCGGGCGTCTGACGTCCACATTGAGCCACAAGAAGACAGAACCAGAATTCGGTATCGTATCGATGGTATTTTGGGCGAGAAGCTGATCTTGCCAAGATCTGTGCATGATGCCGTTCTCTCTCGCGTCAAGATTTTATCGGACATGAAAATTGACGAGAAAAGAATTCCTCAGGATGGTCGGTTTACCTTTGTGGCAGATGGTGAAGAAGTTGACTTGCGTGTCTCTACTCTGCCCACTGTCCACGGCGAAAAAGTGGTCATGCGGTTATTGAAAAAGAACGCGGCAATTCCAAGTTTGGAAGAGCTCGGAATGTGGGGGCAAGGTTTACGAGATGTCCAAGAATCAATTAAAATTCCTCACGGAATTGTGCTAATTACCGGTCCAACAGGATCTGGAAAAACTACTACCCTGTACTCTATCTTGCACATTCTCAACACAGCCAAAGTGAACATCTCTACCCTAGAAGATCCAGTTGAGTATCAGATTCCTGGAGTCAATCAGGTTCAGATTAATCCACAAGCGGGTTTGACGTTCGCATCAGGATTACGTGCTTTCTTACGTCAGGACCCAAACATCATCATGGTGGGAGAAATTCGGGATATGGAAACGGCGGATCTGGCTATTCAGGCTTCTTTGACCGGTCACTTAGTCTTCTCTACTTTACACACCAACTCAGCTGCGGGAGCTTTACCTCGGTTAATGGATATGGGTGCCGAGCCGTTCTTAGTGGCCTCATCATTGACACTCTCTTTGGGTCAACGTGTGGTGAGAACCTTAAACCCTGAGTACACCGAAGAGTACAAACCAGAACAAGTGGTGATCGATGACATTAAAAATGTGTTAGGTCCTCAATTTGCTGCCTGGTGCACCAGAAATAAAAAAGATCCAAATGATATCCGATTATATCGTGCTAAGAAGGATCGACCATCTACTGAACCAGATTACAAAGGTCGGATGGCCATCTTTGAGGTGCTGCGAATCAATGAAGAAATTAGTACCATGATTCTTGAAAAGAAACCGGCCACAGAAATTGAGAAAGTTGCATTAAAAAATGGTATGCTTTTAATGAAGCAGGACGGTTACTTAAAAGCGTTAGAAGGAAAAACAACCATCGAAGAAGTCCTTCGTGTGGCTGACATTTAAACATTATGCCCAATACCCTCATGGCCGTGCCAGAGATGCTGCAATTACTGATCGATCGCAAAGGATCAGATCTTCATTTAGTAGCTGGTTATCCGCCTGCTATTCGTGTCGATGGTCAATTGTTTGCGATTGACGGACAACCTCGTTTGACTCGTGAGTTGGTTGAACAACTCGTCATCACCTTCATGACTCAAGAGCAGCGTGACTATGTGACAGTGAACCGTGAGTTGGACTTTAGTTACCAGTTCAAAGATCTTGCCCGCTTCCGTGTAAATGCCTACTTCCAACAAGGCGTGTTGTCCGCCGCTCTGCGGTTAATTCCGACGCAAATTAAAACGATTGATGAGCTGATGCTGCCACCAATTTTTCATGAATTCACTAAGTACAAACAAGGTTTAGTTCTGTTAACTGGTCCAACTGGTGAAGGTAAGTCCACCACGCTAGCTGCCATCATTCAAGAAATTAATCAAAATCGATCTGACCATATTGTGACTATTGAAGATCCAATTGAGTTTGTACATATTCCTGAGCGAAGTATTATTTCTCAGCGAGAAGTGCACCAAGATACGAATAGCTGGGAAATTGCTTTACGCTCTGCTCTCCGAGAAGACCCGGATGTGGTGCTAGTAGGAGAAATGCGTGACTTTGAGACAATTTCTGCCGCAATTACTGTTGCTGAAACTGGCCACTTAGTCTTTGCCACGCTTCACACTAACTCTGCTTCACAGACGATTGACCGTATCATTGACGTCTTCCCGGAGCATCAACAATCTCAAATTCGTCAACAGTTGTCATTAACCCTTCAAGCAGTTGTCTCACAGCGGTTAGTGCCAAAAGTGTCTGATGGTCGTGTGGCCGCGACGGAAATCATGATTGCTACTTCTGCCGTCCGGAACTTAATTCGTGAGCAAAAAACCTTTCAATTAGATAACGTAATTCAAACTTCTAGTGAGCAAGGCATGTCGCTGATGGAAAACAGTTTAATTCAGTGGGCAACTCGCGGTACCATCACTTTCGAAACTGCCAGAATGTATTCTATTCGACCAGAAGAATTTGATCGATTAAGTGGCAAAGGGTAATTCATTTATATGGCTATATTTCGATACGCAGCACACAATCAACACGGAGAGAAAATCAACGGTCGAGTTGAGGCGCAGTCAAAGAGCCAAGCTGCCGTGATTTTGCGTGAGAGGAACCTGTTACTTATCGATTTACAGCCAGTTGGTGAAGAAAAACTTCAAGCGTTGAACTCCATGTTTTCTGGAATCAAGTTTTCGGAAATCGTCAATTTTACGCGTCAATTATCAACCATGATCACCGCCGGTTTGACACTCATTGAAGGTTTGACTATTCTTCAACAACAGTCTGAGGGATCAATGAAGAAGATGGTTGATGAAGTGCTGCGCGAAATTGAAGGTGGTGGTAGTTTTGCGAAAGCTTTGGAAGCTCAAGGAAAAACCTTTTCTAAAGTCTACATTCAATTAGTCAAAGCCGGTGAAACGGCTGGTGTCCTAGATGAAGTTCTTGAACGGTTGGCCGACACATTAGAAAAACAAAAAGAGTTTCAATCCAAAACAAAAGGTGCCTTAATTTATCCAGTGATCGTTATCATCGTCATGGCCATTGTAGGTTTTATCATGATGATTTTTGTGGTGCCAAAACTGACGCAAATGTATAAAGATTTAGGTGCGACCTTACCGCTCACTACTCAGATTTTAATTGGTACATCAGACTTTTTTGTTAATTTCTGGTGGCTGATTCTTGGTGTTGTTGTTGTTGGCGGATTTGGCTTTCAAGCTTGGAGAAAAGTTCCGTCCAACCAATTACTCTTAGATGGTTGGCAATTAAGACTTCCCATCTTAGGTGTTGTCCGTCAAAAAATTATTTTAACCGAGTTCTGCCGAACGATGGGATTGTTACTTGGTGCGGGTATTTCTGTCCTCCAAGCTTTGGAAATTCTCACTGAAGCACTTGATAATAAAGTCTATGAATACGATTTGAAAAAATCACGAGAAGAAGTTGAAAAAGGTATTCCTTTATCACAATCTCTCGCCCAGTTCCCAGCCTTTCCACCTATTCTATCTCAGATGGTATCAGTTGGTGAGGAAACAGGAAAACTGGATGAAGTGCTCCTAAAATTGTCAGTCTACTTTGAAGCTGAAAGTGAGCAAGCCGTTAAAAACTTAACTACAGCCATTGAACCAGCAATTATGGTCGTTTTAGGATTGGGTGTTGGATTAATGGTGATGGCGATCATTTTGCCAATTTACAATATTACGGCAAGCTTCTAGATTCTAGCCATGTTCTCTAGCCTCTTCTTACTCACTACTTTGTTCCTATTTATTTTTGGCACAGTTATTGGCAGTTTTTTAAATGTGGTCATCTATCGCACGCTGAAAGATGAATCTTGGGTGAAGGGCCGTTCTAAATGCGAGAACTGTCATAAGCTGATTCATTGGTATGACAATATTCCATTACTGTCGTACTTCATTTTAGGTGGCAAGTGTCGAAACTGTAAAACACCGATTGCCATCACTCATCCAGTTGTCGAGTTTTTAACCGGGACTCTGTTTGTCTGGTGGTATTGGGGAGGTTCACTTTTCTTCAGAATCACTCACGAACCACTCCGATATGTTCAGCCAATTTTTTGGTTAATGGTGGGTTTGATTTTATTAGTTATTTTGTGTGTCGATTTTATTTATTATGTCATTCCGGATGAGGCAATCGTCATCTTAACGGCTTTGACACTTTTGTACCGAATTGCCTTGATGGTGACCGGGGTGATGCAGGTAGCAGATTTTGGGAGAGCTTTGGTAGGTGCAGTTGGATTAAGTCTCTTTTTTGCTTTTTTATGGTTTGTTTCAAAGAAGAAAGGGATGGGGTTTGGAGATGTGAAGTTGGTTTTCCCGTTGGGGTTACTCATGGGTTGGCCAAACATGTTAGTGGGTATGTTTCTAGCATTTATTTTTGGAAGTATCATGGGCATCGGATTGATGTTCGCTCGTAAAAAAACTTGGAAACAAGCCATTCCATTTGGTCCGTTTTTAGTTATTGGCACAATTGGAGCACTGGTATGGGGAAATCAGCTCATGCAGTGGTACTTTCATTTGTTGTAAGATGAATACATGCGTATTTTGAAGTTTCTTTTTTCATCGATTTTAGTTTTTGCCATATTAGCCGCAGTCGGATTCTTAAGCGCTCGTGAAGCACTCCTTTTCTGGGGTACTGCCACTGTCAAATCATCACTCAGTAAACTTGTTTCAGCGTCTGTTAATACTGGTCAGTACGTGCGAATTTGTCGAGAGAAAGGTTCTCCTGGTGATCAAACTGCTATCGTCGGTATGCAGCTTCGATTTACGAGTTCTCAAGAGTACGTCTTGGAAGTTATTTGTACTGGTTTTCAGTTTGATCCCATTATTGTCGAGACCACGAAACTCCCACCGATCGTGAGTAAAGTACCTGGAGCGGGTGGAGTTGTTTTTGGTACGAATCTGAGTGCTGTCACACTTTCTGTCTGGGGTCGTCAACAAACAGTGGGTATTCAAGATGAGGCCGTCGTGACTTCTTGGACTGCGGTCTCTACTGGTATCTCTCCCCAAACCACCTGCGGTGGCCGAGGTTATACCTGTTGTTCAGCCGACTCACAATTTGGCACTGGTCAAATTCAGACTCAAGTGACTGATTGTCCTAAGAGTTGTTACGCTACTTGTTTACCAAGACCAGTAGTTCTCTCTTTTTCGACTGATCCCATTGCCGATGCACAAACAAAAACTGTCACGATTGGTGCAAATCAAACGGTTTCTTTTGGATTTGTCGTCAGTTATGACACTAAGAAACCACTGACAGTAGTACTCGATTATGGTGATGGAAAAAGTGAGACCTTCAATACTTTTTCTGGTAAGTCAGATCACCTTTATACTTGCAATGTTGGCATCTGTAACTACACGGTAAAACTCAATTTACAAACGAACGATCAAATTGATTCAGTTGATTCCAGTCTTTCTCAATTTACTGTCAGAGTTCAGCCATAATTCAGGTTTGGAATGTAGACAGCACTCTGATTTTTCGCTAAGCTTATTACCATGTTCGAAAACAAAAAAACACGCGGTTTCACGCTCATTGAGTTAATGGTGGTCGTCACAATTACGGGAATTATCATGGCCGCTGGAATTATTGCATTCACTAATGCCCAACGTAATTCTCGAGATTCAAAACGCAAAGCAGATGTGGACGCGATTTCCAAAGTCATGGAACAGTATTTCCAAATCAATCGAGTCTACCCTTTATCACCATACCCTGCGGCAATAGGTTCGTACTTCCCTGCTGGATATATTCCCACTACGCCAAACGGCGGCTCGTATACCATCACTTCCACTGCTTCAACGTACTGTATTTGTGACAAGTTAGACAAGCCAGCTACCGGCAATGCAACCAGTTTGGGATCTGGAGGAACTTGTGCCTATGTCTTACAAGCAAACGTTGGAACGGGTGACTATATTTGTACATCACAGCGTCAATAAAAACTGACTACTGGACAACCTATTAACAACTATTCTATTATTAAATATACGAAAGAAAAAACTGCCCAATTAACGCAGAAAAAAGGAGAAAGACATATGTTAAAAAAGACTTTACAGAAGGGTTTCACATTAATTGAGTTAATGGTTGTGGTTTCAATCATTGGTATCTTAATGGCTGCTGGTATTTTAGCTTTTAGTAATGCTCAACAAACCGCTCGTGACGCAAAACGCAAAGCTGATATTGATGCCATTTCTAAAGCTGAAGAACAATACAACAGTCAAAATGGTTCTTACCCATTAGCTGCCAACATCACTAGTGCGATTACTAGTTACTTCCCAGCCGGATACTTACCAGTTGACCCACAAAATGCTGGTGCATTTGTTTATACAGTGACGGCCTCTGCTGCTAATCCAAACTTGGCCTACTGTGCTTGTGCAAAACTTGAGAAAGCAACAGGAAATGCTACAACAGCCGGTGCTGCTGGAGTATGTGCTTGGGTGACTGCTGCTAACGCAGGAACCGGTGGCTTCCAATGTGCCGCTCAGCGACAATAGTTAGTTAGAATTAATAACAGAAAGAGGGGGAGGAAACTCCCCCTTTTTTGTACCTTTCGAAGTGTTGTATAACTGTATACATGCGTAAAATACTCTCCAAAAATGGCTTTACTTTAATTGAATTAATGATTGTGGTATCACTCATATCTTTATTGATCACCGCCGGTGTCGTGGCATACACCAAAATCATGGCAAACTCCAGAAATGCCAAGCGCCAAGCTGACTTGGAATCGGTCAAAAGTTCTTTGGTGTTGTATCGAACTGATGTCGGTTCTTACCCAGCAAGTGTTAGCTTTACAGATATGTCTCCAATTGCTTCCTATATCAGCGTCAAATCTATGAAAGGTCCTCAAGGAGATTCGTATACCTACACTGCTGGTGGTTGTGTGAGTGGTGCCTGTAAGACATTTAGTGTGTGTACTAATTTGGAAAACACCTCGCCATCAAGTTATTGTGTGACGAATCCGTAGATAAGCCTTATGAATCAATTTGACAATCGCGGTTTCACCCTCATTGAGTTGCTCGTAGCAGTTTCGATTATGGTGCTCATGTTTGGGGTGGGCATTAGTTCCTATATTCACTTCAATGATAATCAAACGGCAATCGTGACTGGTCAGAAAATTCAGCTGATGTTGCGAACAGCTCAGAAAAAAGCTCGGGTTGGTGATAAGCCTGCCGGGTGTGGAATTTTACAAGGATACCAAGTGAGTGGCTCTACTGCTGTAAATGCAGTGATAACCCTGAGTGCGATATGCAACTCGGGCACCTTAATCAGTGCTGAGACCTATACCCTACCTAATGCAGTTAAGCTTAGTCAGAACCTGTTAATGAATTTTAAAGTACTTACTGGTGGTACTGATCAGCCAGGTACAGTAACATTAACTGGAGGAACAGGAACTACTTACTCATTCACCGTGGGTGCGGGTGGAGATATTAGTGAAGGAACAACAGTCGCGCAATAAGAATTATGCAGAAAAATCGTGGAGCTGCCCTACTAGAAGTGATCGTCGCAATTGGTATTGTGACGCTTGTCATGACCACGATTGTGAGTTTAGTTTCTGTCTCTCTGAAAAGTGCTTCTTTTGCTCAATCAAAAACGCTCGGCACTAAGTACTCCCAAGAAGGCATGGAGTCACTCAGACAAATGAGAACAGTGTTGGGTTGGGATTCTTTCTTAGCCACTCTCCAAGCGGATGGAACAACGATTCGCTACTGTTTGCCCACAGTGCCCCGCTCTGCTACCGAATTTGCGGCTTTAACAAATGCAGCTTGTTCTTCATCCCAATTTGTCGATGCCAAAAATTTGTTTCAACGACAGGCTGATATTACCGTGACCACCAATGCAGGTAGGACCTCTGTGGCCATCACTGTTAGAACAACTTGGAATGACTCCGGTGTTCAAAAGACTTCTACAATTAATCAACAATTTGAGCAGTACAACGTTGATGACGCTCCTGCCCCGATTATTTATAGTCCTTTACCATATATTCCGTATGGTTTTACAGCTGGAATTTGGCTGTATCGACAGGCTATTCCAGTCACTAACTCATCAGGTTCGGCATTAACTGATTATCAAGTTATGGCGACTCTGAATACTTCGTCCCTGATCTCAGCCAATAAAATGCAAAGTAACTGCGCGGACTT
Organism: uncultured Pseudomonadales bacterium; assembly: GCA_964574595.1. Classification (GTDB taxonomy): domain Bacteria; phylum Patescibacteriota; class Microgenomatia; order UBA1400; family PJMF01; genus CAZNOF01. The sequence goes on from CAZNOF010000004.1 coordinate 50,010, forward strand.
GCGAGTTACAACTTCTGATGGAACGACCAATATTCCCTACTGGATCGAGCCATCTACCTGCAACACCGCCAGCACAAAAGTGTGGATAAAAGTCCCCAATATTCCAACATCAGGTACCACGCTGTATGCGATTTATGGCAATGCCAATGCGACTGAAGCAGGTTACTTCACAACTGACGTTTTCGTTCGAAACATTACATCTTTAGGTGCTGCTTACGCAATGAATGAATCAGTTTGGTCTGGAGCCGCCGGTGAAGTCAAAGATACCAGTGGCAACAACAATAATGGTACCCCAACAGCGGCTAGTATCACGTCTGGGAAGTTTGGAAATGGTGGACTTTTTAACGGTACTGCATCTCTAGTCACCGTGCCTGATAGTCCGACCGTTGGTCCAACCTCGATTGTCTCAGTAGCAGCCTGGTTGAAGACCACGGCTACCAATGTGAATGGTGTGGTTGTGGGAAAAACGACGGGTTGCGCCACAACTGGTTACCTTGTTTGGTTGAATGAAAATGCTGTGGGTGCTGGTAAACCAGGATTTTATACAAATCCCGGTGGCTGGCTGGTAGCGTCTAACGTCATTAATGACAATAACTGGCACTACGTTGTAACGACATTTAACGGGGCAACTGCAAATGTATATGTCGACGGAGTCTTATCTATTAGTGCAGCCAGAACTGCAAATTTAGATAATGTGAATCCGCTACAAATTGGTGGCTCAAATGCTGCCGGAGGTGGCTGCGCGAACCAGTGGTTCAATGGAGTGCTGGATGATGTTCAGATTTACGACAAATATCTCTCAGCAGCTGAAGTAACAGATATGTTTGGTGCAGGGAAAAACCAAGTCTACTCTACTACCAATTTCCCAAGTGTCGGCTTAGTTCGTAAGCTTGTTGGTGGTGTGAGCGTAGGATCTACTGGTGCCGAACAAGTAGGTAGCTATGTATTTAGCAGTCAGGTTGCGGCAGATGTTGCAGTTGTTGCTAACTATAAATTTAATGAAGGTGGTGGTACTACCGTCGCCGATTCAAGCGGAAGTGGTCTGACAGGGACCTTTGCCGGAACTGGAACTCACTGGGTTCGGGCTGGACTTGATCACATGGCAGGTACCTTTAATGGTGCTGGTGATGGTGTGAGTTTGGGAAGTCCAACCCAGTTGGACTTTGGAGATAATGGACCATTCACTTTTGATGGATGGATCAAACCAAGTCTCTTAAAAGATTATGGTGGTTTTGTCAGTAAAAATACGGCTGGAAGACTTAATCCATATTCCTATATGACAGTGACGATGGCGAATGGTCGCCTAGCAGCGTACAACGGTGCGAACTGGATCGACCTCTGCCCTGCCGGCTCAGTTGTGCAAGGAGCGTGGCAGCACATCGCATTCTCATACAATGGCTCAATTTTAAACGGATACGTGAATGGAAATAACTGTGGTTCTGTCCCGTTTACATATACGGATAATGCAGCATATGCCGTTTGGATTGGTAGCTGGTATAGCCCGGTCACAGTCTATGACTTTAATGGCACGATTGACGAAGTCAAAATTTACAGCGGTGCATTAACAACAGCTCAAGTCCAAGCAGATTACCAAGCTGGTGCAGCAATTTTCAACCCAATATTTAACTTAGCCTTCAATGATGGGACAGGTTCAGTCATTAGTGATAGCGGGACTAATAATTTAGATGGAACTTGGGTTGGAACAGGAGCCCACTGGGTAGGCAGTTCTCCAAACTACGCTGGGAAATTTAATGGGAATGGTGATGGTGTCAATATGGGTACTAATGCTCTCTACAATCTTGGCAGCAGTGAGCCATTTAGTCTTGAGGGCTGGGTTAAACCGGCGGTCATGAAAGACTATGCTGGCTTTATTTCAAAGGATGCAGCTGGAAGAACTTCTCCTTACTCATACTTAACAGCCATCATGGCGGATGGTCGCCTCTTTATCTATGACAATGTTGTTGGCTGGCACAGTATTTGTGCTGCTGGTTCAGTGACCGTAGGAAATTGGCAGCATATTGCCATTACTTTTGACGGCGCAACGGTTAATGGGTATGTGAACGGAGTGGCGTGTGGTAGTGTTGCTGGATTTACTTACGTTGACACACCAACACATTATGTAAACATTGGTAGCTGGTCAAACGGTCTTGTCTACGACTTTAATGGCTTGATGGATCAAATGTCGATGTACGACTACAAGCGGTCCGCCACTCAAATTCTGGCTGATAAGAATGCCTATACACCTCCTGCAAGTAATGTGTGGGCGTATCGAGTTCCAATTACCATTACTAACACGTATGGAAGTACCTTAAGTAATTACCAGGTGAAAACGGTTATGAATACTGCAGCTCTTGTGACTGCTGGAAAGATGAATGCTGATTGTTCTGACCTGCGGATCACCGCCTCTAATGGGACTACTGCCCTTCCCTATTGGGTAGAAACTGGTACAAACGGTTGTAATACGGCTGCTACTGCAGTTTGGGTAAAAGTTCCTTCTATTCCGACATCTGGAGTGTCACTGTACGCATACTATGGAAATGGTCTGGCAACTACCACTGAAGATGGAAATCAGACCTTTGATTTTTTTGACGATTTTTCCGATACAACTTTGGATTCAGCGAAGTGGACATCTTCAGCTGGGGCGGCAGGCTATACCGTGAGTGGTGGAATTTTGACTGTCCTAACAGGCTCAATTTATTCAAAAGCCCCGGTGACTGCTTCTGTACAGAATGAACAATTTGAGATGCGAAATGCTTGGGGTTCAGTCTACGTTTATTATTCAGGACTGACTCTTTCAGAAACGAGTGCTGTCGCAGGAGGAAACGCTGGTGCTAGTACGATGGCAATGCTTCAAACGGTGGGTGCTAGTCAACCAGTGGCAGCTTACTCCTCCGATGGTGTAGCCGCCGGGTACAATTTGCAGAGCGCTGTTGCTTACAGCACTCCGGTTGCGGCAACATACTACATCACTGGAATTGGATACTCACCTACGGCTTTGACCACCTATAAAGATCGAGTTGCTGTGAATTCTGCAGCTACATCAATAGGTTACTCTCCATATTTAAGTTTAGGTTTCTTTTTTGGATCCGGTGCAGGCACACAAGATGTCACCAACTTGTTTGTCGACTTCGTAGTCGCCAGAAAATCAGTCACTCCAGCACCAGCTGCTGCCGTCTCCACAGAACAAACAGGTACCTGGTCAGGGTTATAAACATTCAGCCAAAAGTGAGAAAAGGATAAGAGTTATTAAATAAATGAAGTTATTTAATAACTTCTAATTGCCACACCCGTTTTAAAGTCTTGGGTTAAAGTGGTTGGAGTATTTGCTGCAGTATCATCTTTTGATAAGGAGAAGCTGGCGGTTACATATGTCCCGTAATTTGTGCCAGCTTGAGAGCAGTCAAACTTTAAATTTGACAGCACTGTTGCCGGTGTCGTTAAGTAACTGGCTGTGGCTGCAGTGGCTGATTTTGAGGCAATTAAGCTGTTCACCGAACCTAATGTAGTGATTCCCCCATCAATCTCTTTAAAACTGATTGAATCCATGTTGTTCTCACAAATTGGATCAGTATTTGACTGAGGATTTTGGACGACAGAAATTGCATTGCGTAATAGGAACTCAATCTGACTTAAAGCGTAGTCCCCTTCTGTTTTGACCTCACTCACCTGGGTGCCCTTACTATTTGACCGGATAGTCGACAAAAATAGCCCAGTGGCGGCGATCATCATAATCACTGTAATGGTAGTGGCTACAACCACTTCTAGGAGTGTAAAACCGGCTTGACTATAAATAACTGAGGAATTGGCGGGTAGTTTTTTCATTAGGCAGATACTTCTTTAAATAATAATAGCACAGAACAGGCTCAACTTATTTCGTTTCTTAGGTCTTGTTTGAACATATCATCTAGTCCAAGGTCATGTATGAGATTCGGATGCTCTTGATTTATCTTCTGAAGTGTATCAATGAACCATTTCCACTCCTCTTGATAATTATCTTTTGATAGCAAGAAAAAGCACAATTCGCTTACGGGATTCTTTTTTATTTCTAGAGGAAATTGATCAAACAAATAGAAGTTACCTTCTGCAACCCCTTTTACCGCAGTTTCAGGATAACCATATAAAATGCCATCCAGAGATGATGAATGGCTTTGCTTAATCTTTTCTAAGCTGTCTTTATTGTCTGCAAAATGAAGGAAAAAATAGTGCCTTTCATCTTCGGGCTCATCTGGAGATTTAATTTCCCCGCCATCATCATGCGTGTCAACAATAAACCCAAGACTTTGTAATTCTGACACAAGATCTGCCATGCATTCTGGCCGACTTGAATATCCAATTTCTTCAGCATATTCAAAAGGGAATGACTTCTCACTTAAGTGGCAAGCCCCTTGTTTCATAAATAATATTTTTACTTTAAGTCTATTATCAAAACATAACTTTATTACTGGATAATTTGAATCTGTTTCTTCAACAAGCTGCTCATGATGCGGTGAAAAATGTTCTTTTGATGGAAGCGGAGGCAGAGAGCTATGCTTAGATTCTAATGTCATATAAGCACAATAAGGAAGTTCTCTAGTTCGTCTCTTGCCATAAGTATAATGGTTTCGTCATTTTCTCTGGCACGGTTACGAGGAAGTCGGGTCTGAAAGTGAACGTTTCAATTGCCTGGGTATTCCCTTTCAAGACGTTGGCGTTATTGAAAGTTCTTTGCAGTTGTACTCCACCCCATCCTACGAACGTACCTTGTCCGATAAACTTCAACTCATCTGCAGGCGCATTACTTTCAGTAATAATTGAGCCATTGGCAATGTAGACACCGGCTACACTTGGAGCACTTGAAGTGTTAGATCCGAGAGACTTATCAAAGATAATATTGCCTTTGACGATGAAAGCTAAGAAAGCACCTTGAGCAACTTGAATTGGTTGAGTAATTCGTAAATCACCATTTACGAAAACCACGATTGAGTCGGTGGTATTCAGTGTCCAAGTAGTATTAATCGTAACGTTTCCATTGGCATAGTAACCGTGAGTTAAGCTAGACGCTGGCTGAGCCCCAGTAAAGTCTGGAGTGGTGCCTGTGCCAATACCATAGAGTTGACTAAAGTAGTTGTAATCTTCTCTTGGACCATTCAACTTCATCCCCTCAGCATGGGTGTTCGTTGCGCCTTCGTTGAGGTATGAATATGATGTCGTAACATCAGCCGTAGAATCAATTGCTCCACCAGCCGATAAACTTGTACTATCACTATTAGCTGTGCCAGCTAAATCCTTCATGGAAATTGCCGCTACACAAGTTGCTGCATTGGCACAGGTCAGCGGAATCTGGGAGGTTATTGCAGGTCCTGCTGCGGCACCAGAATAGACGTAGCCGTTGGCCGTTTGCCACCAACCTGCCGGAGCTTGGGTTAGGAAAAAGTTAATGTTGCCAGCAGGAACTGAAATTCCAGAGTATGAACAGCCTGCCGGACAAGTACATCTATATCCTGCTGGGGCGGTTAAACTCAGAATGGAGTTTTGGTCATAGTTAAGATTCGAGAAGGAATACGCAGTTCCGGAAACGGTTTTTGTCGTTGGTGTGCCATTAATTGTGGCAGTCATGGTAGTTGAAGGTAAGTTTAATAGTGGTTCGGCGGTGCTACAGATGCCGGTGTCATCCTGGAAGAAAGTGCCACTAAATCCTCCACCTAATGTAAAGGTGATTGGAGTAGTCCAAGGGCTATATAACGTTGATCCACAGCTGGTGTTGATGGCCCTGACGCGCCAGTTGTAACTGGTCACTCCAGCATCGGCAGTGAAGGTGTAGTTGTTTGAAGCGGCTGGAGCTGGACAGTGATGATTGGCCACTGTGCATTCCTGACCGGCGGCTGTGCCAGTTGGAAAGACTTGGACTTCATATAGATCCGCTTTAGCAACTGGACTCCAACCTAAGGTGATTTGACCATTGGTTGGGACGACGGCATATCCATTCGGTGGATTCAAGCCAGTTGGAGTCGTTGGGGTTCCGGCATCGATATTTGAACAAGTACCACTACAGCCGTCACTTTGACCACAAGCTGATGTACAGCTTGGCGTACAAGATGGTGGACAAGATCCACAGTCGTGCGGACAGCTGCCACAGTTCTCACCATTATTACAAGAGTTATCACCACAGTAAGGTCCTGAAGGAGGGGTACAAACACCACAGTCGCCAGCACAACTTGAACAAGTCTCTCCACCGGCACAAACTCCGTTTCCACAACACGGAACTGCCGGACATGTAACCGTGTCAACTTGTCCGCAACTACTTGTTCTTGTTTTGGTTCCGGCTACGCCACAAGTATTAGCGTTGGTACATGCTGAGTATGCTGGCCAAGTACAGGTTGGTGCGCTACATACTCCAATTCCACATCCGCAGCCAATGACTGCACAGGTTGACCCAGATTGGACGCAGGCTTCATCTGGTGACGATACTTGGCAAGTTTGTGGAGTATATCCCCCGCATGTACCTTTTCCTGCTCCACATGTACCTGTGCAGTAATCACCTGCACCAGTTGTTGTTGAAACAGTGATACACGTTCCATCATATGGTCCACATGCAACAGAAGTACAATCTTTACCGCTGATTGAGCATGTTTTTGAAGTTGTAGTGACTCCAGTACAGTATCCATATCCACCAACAAGAACACCACAACGAGCACCTGAACATGCCGCATATGCTTGAGGAACTATTAAATTCTTTAAAGAAAGCAATGAATTAAAAAATGCTTGCGTAGTTGGCGTAGTTATTTTAAAGATAGGAGCACTGACGTTTTTAGTCTTTTCCGCATAAACATTTGTGGCACTAGGGAATGTGGGTATTTCTTTATCATAGAAATTATAAAAAAAGCTTTTCAGAAAAGATGATGTGAGATACTCAGATGGAGTTAGGCCAAATTGGGTTGCTATTTCTGGATCAATATAAACAGATATCTCAAATGTATCACCATTGGCAACACCACCGAAAAATGCGTTAGCAATTTTTCCCTTTACAACTTCGTTCATCAGACTATGCAGTGGAAATTTTTGAGTACTTGAATAATCGGCTGGCAATAACGATGCCGGTAAAAATGTGACTCTGATTCTTTTATAATCAGCTTTCCGCACTTTACTTTGCATGGCACCATTTTTGGCAACTGAATACTCTATAAATTCTTTATTGGCTAAAGGATTCAGACCTAAATCTTGAAGGTAACTAATTAATTGTTTTTGATCAACTTTATTATCTGCAATTTGATATTCAGGAATTTTACTAATTGCTTCAAATACCGTTTGATCAACAACTACAGCTGCCTGCCCATTTACATCAGGATTTCCGGTTAGTTTGTTTAAGCCAGGAACATTATCTTGTAGCGAAATAATTGCTGGAGATTGTGGTAAGTTATGAGATAACGCCAAGAATCTTAATGCAAAGATGCCAACTAATCCCAAGAACAGGATAAAACTCAAGGCAATTATGACTCTTTTTTTCACTCATCAATCTTAAATTTTTTCCCAAGTCAATACAAGTAGAAAAAACAAGAGCTTGCTCTGATGTTATTTTGCAGCTGGCTCAGGCGCGATAATGTCTAGAAAATCAAAGTCGACATTCGGATCCTTAGAGTTCAATCCCTTAACAACAGAATAGATTTGTTTGTCAGGAGAAACTTGAGCAGCTGAGTTAGGCATCGTCTCTAATTTTAATGCTGCCAAAATAGCAGTACTTATAAACTGTCCATAACGAGTTTCAAATGGAATTACTTTTCCGACACTATCAGTATTATTTGACCAGCCATTTTCAATAAATCGGGATGATGCAAAGATTACGACCTCATCTTCACCGTTTGGTCCTTTGCCATAAGCAAATTCCATGACAGGTACGCCTGCTCCGATGAGCAATGTTTGCCCTGTTCGAACAGTGAGTCCCATTTCTTCTGCTTTTTTCTTCATCTCCACACCAGATTTAGACATAACAATTTTGATATCTTTGATGGAGTTAGCAGGCATATTCTTGAGGTCTAATCCAACGTCTTTTAATGCATCATTGATAGAACCGGTGACTTGTAGATCTGTGGCGCCTTCCATTCCAATCACACTAATGCGGAAGGTATGGTTGGCTCCATTTTCATCAGTTAATAACGTTTCAAGTCCGGTCGTAGCACCAATCACGGATAGTTCTTCTGGACTCAAGGCTCTTTGGTTAGTGTATTGCTGGACTTCTAGTTTGAAATCGACCGGGGTTTCCGTCAAAGTAAGTTCTGGGAAAGCGGTGTTAGGTACATCTGTTGGGACTGCTGTTGCTGGCGCTGCTTGAGCACCTTCCAGAGGTTTTCCTACTGGTGCTACAGACACGATCATGTCCTTAGCTGGGTTGCCAACTTCAGGTTGAGCAATGGTCGCGATAATTCTTTTTTGTGGATCTAGTAGTTCATCAATTGTAACAACAACAGAGTCGGTTAAAGCTAACGTTTTTTGACCAGGTTTAATGAGTCCAGCAGTTTGTTCAGCACTTACTAAATCAATTGCTGCGATTGGGGCAATGAAATCGCCTTCCTTGGCAACTGGGAAAAGTCTTTGAGACCCATCGTCCAGATGCATAACGAGAGAATTAGGTTTCATGTTAGTGGTAGTTTCTTGACCATTATTAGTTGAAATTAGATTCACTTCTTGAACAATCTTAATGGCAATTGTGAATTGATCAGCAGCATAGTAGACAGCAACCCTAGAGACTGTATCTCCAGCCCTTGTGTTAAGGTCTTTAACATATGCTTTTGCATCTGCCATTTGTTTATCAAAATCAGGTCCATAACTGCCAAAGTCTGCATTGTCATTTAATACGATTTCATAGTAATCACTTCCGTAGGCTCTAGCTTTTGATCCAGGCAGGGCGTCTTGAGCGTGCGTCAGAAACTGATCTATTACCGGGCGACGATCTGACCCAACGAGTCCACCTTTTGGTAAATCAAACAACGTAAAGTTGGCAGGTAAAAATGTCTCTGAACTTTGTAAATTTGGAGACAATTCACTAGATTTACTTGTAGAATCAACAATTTTCCCATCATCTGCTGGAGAGATAGGTCTACCACCACCATCGATACCTTTATTGGCGGGAGAAATACCTTTGTCTGCCAATTTTGCTTGAATCAGGTTTAAAGAGGCAAGAATATTTCGATCAATGGAGTTTGTAAGAACTCTAACTTCTTCTTGTGATTGGTCGTTCATTGTTTGCGTTTGAGTAACATCAGGAAGCTTGTTATCTGCTCCTGCTACGGCGTCCACTGCCCCACCGAGGAATGCAGCAGTCATGACTACGCCAATTGCTTTCCAAACACTTGGGAAACGAGGAGGTCGTTGTGCTTCTTTAAGTGAGTCAAAAGCGGTTTGACCATTCAAATGTAACAGCATATCTAGTCCGGCAATGGTATTTTCCAATTTTCTTTGCAAATTGCGGATCATGATGAAAACCGATGACTTTAACTCTGCTTCACCTGGTTGGCGGAGCAAGGTTGTCTTGGATTCTAAGAAACCCATTAAGAAGTCATAAACACCATTTACTTTTTTCTGAGTTGAAATGAGTTCTGATAAGACACTTTTAATCTCGTCTGGGGTGTCTAGTCTAAGGTCTGAGTCTACGGGGACTTCAGTTTCTGATAAAGCAGATTTAATGACGTTCAATACGCCTGGAACAGTAGCAGTTTCCTGTCCTTTATTATTTATGATTTTCTCTACATCATTCCCATAAAACTCAACACCAGATTGTTTATCTGTTTGCATATATCTCGATCTTCTTGGTTCGTATTCTTTTAACATAATTACTCTACTCTCTGTTGTTCTACTTGGTCAATCGATGTTTGAGCATAAAGCTCATCCGTTTAAATATTATTCTAGGCCTTTGAATTGCGAAAAAATTATTTTCCGCCAAGACATAGTATATTGACTTGATGTAATTATACCTCTGGGCTTATAATTTTACATACATAGCCGTTACACACGATTTTCAGCAGTTATTGCTTGGTATGCAGGTCAAAAAGATCTGGAATACATATCTACTATGTGTAAAAAACTATCAAAAGTGTTATAATTTCCTCTTGAGTAACGATCTGGTTAAATTCAGATCTCGTTTTTTATTATGGGTTTAATTTAAATCACATGGCACTGCACGAAACGCTTCGACGATCTGATATGGCATACCAAAATGGCAAACGAGCCACTGGAGAAGTTGCTGCGGCTAAAGAGGTGACTTACAGGTATCTGGATGAATCTTGGGATGTAACCAGTGCTCAAAAAGCTACAACAATTAAGTCATATGATTCTGCAGCGAATCTATATCAGGAGCAAAATGGTGGACTTGAAATAATAAAGGTGATGTGGGAAAAAGTTTTCAAAGATTACAAAGAAACAATAATCCAACTTCCAGAAAGAGCAAAAATATTTCTTCCGGGTATTGGTACATCAAGGGACGCTTTTTTTCCAACTTTGCTTAGGCCGGGCATAAAAGTAGTTGGCTCTGATCTTTCTCCTGGGATGTTAGCTGTTGGTCAATCCAAAATTGAGCAGCTAACCTGGACTGATATAAAAGAAATTGGTGATTTTATCCGTGAGCTTGATCCTATGGGCGGTCGATGGATGATCAACAGGTTAATTGATTCACTCCAGGATAATGCGGATATTCTTTCATATGAGAAGGGATCTGAGGGTTCCGCAAGTGAAAGAATTGACATTCAAAAGCTTTTTAAGATGGAGGAGGTAGTGAAAAGCTTAGTGAAAAGAATTTTCTTGTTGCAGGAAGATCTAAGACACCTTTCGTATGCTGACAATACTTTTGATATGGTGATGGCGATTGCTGTATATCCCCATTTGTCAAAGAGAGACGTTCTTCCAGCAGTTTTAGAATCTTTAAGGGTTTTAAAACCTGGCCAGATTTTCTATTTCGACCTAAGAGCTGATCTTGCAAATTGGTATAGTAAGCCTAAAGGTCGAACTTTTGAAGACAATGTCTTGAACGGAGGAAGTCGTTTTTTCAGCACTTATACCTTATCCGAAGTTCTAGAACTCATTACTGAACTAAAAAGAATAATTCCTCCAATTGAGGTTACATTTGATAACCACTTTTCTCCTCACTTTGACACTCATAAGCCTCCCTTCTTGCAATTTCAAATTAGAAAAGCAAAAGAAGTTACTCGTCCTTCTCTTAAGAATGCGCCTTGAGATAAACCATGACTATTCAAAAAATATTCATTTGGTACAATACACCAAATTAAATTAGAGGCTATAGTTTATGAAAATCTATTTCAGTGCAGCTATCTACGCGAAAGAGAAATACGACAAGTACTATCTTCAGATTGCGAAAACACTGGAGAGTTTGGGTCATGCTGTTCAGCATGAACATATCACCGGGGCAGTAAGTCTTGACGACATAAAGAGTGATACTCAGGAACAAACCGACGCCTATTACAAAAAATTTCTCCGCTGGATGAATGCCGCTGATATCGTCGTTTTCGAAGCTTCTTTCCCATCAAGTTTAAACATTGGTCATGAAATCACTTTAGCTTTAGACAAAGGCAAGCCAGTAGTTGTCTTCTACAAAAAAGGATTTGATTCCATTTTCTTAAACGGTTTGCATTCCGATAAACTCTTCTTAGTTGAATACACTGATGAAAACTTAGTTGAAACTGTCAAAGACAGTATCGATTATGCCAAGGATCAATCAGACACTCGATTTAACTTTTTCTTGCCACCATCCTTAATGTCTTACATGGACTGGATTTCTGAGAAACGAAAAGTTCCTCGATCCGTTTATTTGCGAGAATTAATTGAGCGAGACCGCGAACGAAATCGCGAGTACAACGAAGCGTAAACTCCTTTCAGTTCTAAATTTTTAACCTATTTCAATAACTATGAGTAGCATTTTGCTGCTTTTTTTTGTGACTTTTATGACTTATCTTGCATACGTAATAATTGAGTAATTTAGATTTTTATATCTATTTATCAATCTAAAGCATGTATGTAATTTAGTATTGACAACTCGGCAACCTTCCTCTAAATTCTACTATTACTAGATTAGAAAAAGGAAAATTATGTCAGAAGTTGTTCGTACTCGCGAAAGATTTAAACTATCTTCGTCAGTTTTTTTATTATTTTTACAGGGTAATGAAATTCTTTTTTTATTGAGATCAAATACTGGTTGGTTAGATGACCATTACAGTCCTCCAGGAGGTGTCAAAGAACCAGGTGAAACACTCCCTGCAGCTGCAATCCGAGAAGCCACAGAAGAAGTTGGGTTAACGGTTTTGCCAGAAAATCTTATGTTGGCTCATGTCATGCATAACTTTACTAGTGGCCAAGAATGGATTGCCGCTTTTTTCATTACAGAAAAATGGAGTGGTACCCCAGGGATAAAAGAACCACATAAACATTCGGATCTTAAATGGGTGCATATTGAAAATTTGCCCGAAAATACATCACCTTATGTAAGACAGGCCATTGAAGCATATCTTGAAGAGATGCCTTATTCAGAATTCGGTTGGAATATTCCTGCTGACTCAAAAGATGAGGAATATGATCATAGACATGTGCCAAGAAAGAAGTGAGCTATCTGCCCCTATTTACTCCACACCTCGCCTTTGCTAAGCTTATCTCATGTGGAATTTCTCGGATCGAACAGTTCAAGTCAGAACAGCAATTATCACGTTGGTGGGAATTCTAGCTGTCTTTGGGGTGATTTTTGTAATTTTGTTAAATAAATCTGGGATTACAAACACTGACAGTGGATCCGGAAGTGGCACTCAAACAGCTGAAAAGTCTAGGCCAGAAACGGTCGATGTATCACCATTTATTCCTGTTAACACTATCTCCCCAATGATCAAGCCATGTCTGTTTGTTTTACTGAATTCTTGTGCTGAAACAGTAGGTGCCTCAATTGCTGTCGATCCTAACCCAGTAGTGGATCCCACTAAAAATACAGGTGATGAGCAAAAGGCAGTTGATGATGTTTACGCAACAATTCATATGGGCTCGAATCCGGGGTTAGCGAGTTACTCGGCGCCGATCGATAAAAATATGGTGGCTGCCTACTTTCCAGAATACAAACAGACGGCAAGCACCAGTGCATTGACAGTACCTTCAGGTATTGTGGTTGGGCGTGTAGCGGCAAAATTTGATATTAATCAACGTGTCCTACTAGGATTAATGGCAGTGGTAAATCGCGGCGGTGGTCCTCTCTTCTCTTCCTCAAATGACTACACCACACCTTATTTCGCCAAAGATCCAGGATTCTTAAAACAATTAGTCGCAGTGGCCACAGATCTAGAGGCTACTAAAACAAAATATGTACTCATGCAGTCAGACCAAAAGAAATTGCCTACTGCCGTGACCTTCTTTGGAAAGCAGTACACGGTTGATCCCAAGACAAATGCCGAGTCCTTAGCCATTGCCGACTTTTTAAGCAGAAACATCTCAGATAAAAAGGATTTTGAGCGCGCAATATACTTCCCACAATCTCCAGATACATCTGGAATTCCAATTTCTCAGAACTTCATTTTGTTGTATCAAACCATGTATAAGATCAATCCATATTGATCTTTACAGTCACTGAAAGCTTGATACAATCAGAAAAATACTGTTGAGCTACATTATGGTTCTTGAAGAACGCTTTGAGCAAACAAATACCTTCGACATCCCTTTCTCAAAAGAACGACATCCTTCCTATTTTCAAATTGCTATCGATGGTCCGATGGGCGCTGGTAAAACGGCAGTCTCAGAAATGGTCGCTAAAGAGCTGGGTTTGCTGTTTATTAGCACAGGACAACTCTATCGGTCGCTGACACTCTTAGCCTTACGAGAAAATGTCTCGCTTGATGATGAACAAGGGCTGTTGCAACTTCTGCAATCACACAACATTGTGCTTAAGCCCGCCTCCCACACAGATGGGAACGAGAAAGCGTGCGTCTACATTGATGATGAAGACGTGACCGAGTATCTGCACGATAACGTAATTAGTCAAAAGACGCCCCAAGCAGCACGGCACAAGTTAGTTCGTGCCGAAATTGTTAAAAAGCAGCAAGCCTTTATTGATTCAGGTTCCGTGATCATGGAAGGGCGTGATATTACCCACACAGTTTTGCCGCAGGCGCAATTAAAGATTTATCTAGATGCTGCTCCGGAAGCTCGCGCATATCGCAGATGGTTGGATGTAGTAGTAAAAAATCCCAAGATCACACTGGAAGATGTATTGGCAGATCTTTATGCGCGTGATGCTCAAGATTCCAAAGAAAACCTCCGGAAAGTGCCCGGCGTGTGGATCATTGATACTACAGACATGCCAATTGAAGATGTCGTGAATGTCATTTGTGACAGAGTCCGAGCGATGATGGGCAAGCTCATCTAATGGTCGCTATTTACTCTGCTCTTCCCCTTTGCTAAGCTTATCCTATGGAAAATGTTTTTCCGAAGCGTCGTGCTACTCAATCAGGCCAAATTGGTATTATTGTCGTGCTAATTATGGTGGTCTTGCTGACAATTGGTTTGTCTTTAGCAAGTCGAACCACCAAAGAAGTTGCGTTATCTACTCAAGAAGAAGAATCTACCCGTGTCTTTAATGCGGCTGAAGTTGGTGTGGAGCAAGCGCTCTCTTCTAATCTCGCTTTTGCTGGTGATGTGTACACTTCAAATCCAATTACTCCAGCTGGTTCCAACTCTACTGTGACGTACACCATTAATAAGCAGTACCAACTCCAAATGCAGATTTTTCAAGGTGTGAGTGCCATGATTCAGCTAACTGATGCAACGCATCCGACGCCACCTTCATCACTTTATACGGATTGGTCAATCGAAAATAGCTGTGCAACGCAAACTCCGGCAGCATTGTTAGTCTCGATTTACTCAGTTGATAACACTACATTACCACCTTCTGTAAAAGTCAGATATCAAACGTTTGATCCTTGTTCTAGAGGAAATAACTTCAACACGGCTGGGATTGCTGCTGGTCAAAATGGCTACTTTAAGCGAGCAACTATTTCCTTACAGCCAAGTGATAGTTTTGTTCGAATAAAGCCAATTTATAACGACACCAAAATGTTAGTTCAACCAAGTTCAGGTCAGATGCCAGTTCAGTCTTATGCCATTCGTTCTACGGGAAACAACAACGGCGGTACGGAAAACCGGAACGTCCAGGTTGTGAGAAGTTTACCCTCAGCTCCGTCCATCTTTGATTATGTCTTATTCAGTGGAAGTACTATCGTTAAGTAGTGGAGTTAAAGGAAGGCCTGCCTATGCCACAATTATCTGTCGCAATTGATTTGGGAAGTTATGCAGTTAAAGCGTTACAAGTCAGACAAGGAAAAAAACTTGTTATTGAGCGTGCAATTGAAGTGCCCAACTCTGTTGGTGTCAGCAGTCCAACAGATGATGTAACAGCCGACAAACTCGTTCAACTTATTACCAATATCTTTACTGACCATAAACTCAGTAAGGCTGATGTTCGATTAGCTCTTCCAGAAGCTCTCGTTTCCACCAAGATTATCTCCATTCCAGTCTTAACTGATGCTGAGCTAGCTTCTGCAATCAACTGGCAGGCTGAGCAGCATATTCCTATTCCACTTGATGAGTTATCTCTCGAGTACCAAGTCCTCTATCGACCAGATAAAAAGAATCAAAATGAACAAATGCGGGTCTTAATGGTGGGTACTCGAAAAGTCTTAATTGAAAAATATTTAAATGTTTTCCTAAGAGCTGGCATTGAACCAAGTATTCTGGAAACCCAAACGATCGCTTTAATTCGAGCCATGCAGTTTACCGCTGAAGATGCGCCTACGCTCGTCGTGAACATGGGTGCGGTTTCCACTGATTTAGCAATTGTGTATCAAGGTGAGTTGCGATTTGTTTACACCTTTAACAGTGGTGGCCAAGTTCTCACCAGAACAACTGAACAAGCTGTGCAGCTCGATGCCAAACAGGCTGAAGAGTACAAACGCACTTACGGGTTAGATGGTTCTCAATTGGCTGGCAAAATGCGCGATATTCTATTGCCACCAGTCAAGACAAGTATTTTAGAGATGCAAAAAGCACTTCAGTTCTTCGCGTCTCAAAACACCTTGGATCCTGTCAAAAGAGTCTTATTGGCAGGCGGCGGCTCTCAATTACCTGGTCTATCCCAATTTATTGCTGAGCAGCTGAACTGTGAGGTGCTGATGGCTGCCCCATTTACCAATGTAGAAGGTGAAATTCCGGCTGCAAACCAGCTTGCCTATGGAGTGGCAATGGGATTGATCTTGAAACCGTTAAAATAAGCTATGTCACGAGAAATTAACTTTCTATCTGATCGACACAAAGAGATCGTCAAACAAGAACTTGCTGATCGTCGAATCATGACGCTTTGCTCGATTGGTTTAGGAATTTGTTTTGCGATATTTGTGGCATTTTCGGCTATTCAACTCTTCTTCTCGTATCAGTTGAATAAAACCAAAGTTGAAGAAGCCTCGTTAAGACAACAGATTGTTGGTGATCAGGAGACCGAACGAACTTTTGTGATTTTTGTTCATAAATTGAGCAGCTTAGTGCAAATTGATCAAGATCGACAAGATAAAAAAGTGATTATTCAGTTCTTTAACACCTATTTTGGTGGTTCGATTTCGATTGTGGGTGTGGAGTTTAATCAATCTCAAAAATTACTGACCTTAAAATTAGAATCTGACTCAGTTTTCACTTTAAAGAATGTTTTAACTAAACTGAATGACCCGGAAGTACTATCTAAGTTCTCTTCTGTCAGTCCGAGCAACTTAACTAGAACACCAGATGGCAAATATCAAATAGATGTCACAGTTTCGACTGTAGCTCCGAAAATATGAAATTAGACTTTAAAAAAGAAAACATTCAAGCATTTTTGTTCAGTCGTAGGTACGTCTTGTTTGCTGGCTTGATGGTAATAATTGGTTTAGGCATTGTGATTTTGGGTGTTTTCGCTCAAATTAGCGGCTTGATCGATCTGGTCAACGCGAATAACACAGCTCATGAAACCACTGTTCAGCTGCAAAAGAAGGCCAAGTCTCTTCAAGAAGTAAACTACTTAGAGGAATTTTCTAAGAGTAGCCAAGTTGACCTTGCCTTGCCATCTGAAAAGCCACTTCTTCAACTTATTACCGGGGTAAATAGTGTTGCCCAACAAGCTGGCGTGAGTATTTCCGATGTCACCACTTCCCCCGGAAAATTGGCCACCCAGAGTGCAGTCTTGAATTTAAATGGGACGGTGAGTAGCCCTACTTCCTCTGGTTTGGATGACACCAAGTCTACGGTCAATGGCGTCAACATTTTAACCATTGGCATGAAAGCTCGTGGTTCACTTGCTCAAATTAACTCTTTCTTAGACTTAATTGAGAAGATTACGCCAATTACCCAAGCTACTAGATTGAAACTCGCCATAGATACAAATCAGGCTGCTCCAAAAGTTGCTTCTGGCTCTGCAGCTCCAGTCACAGGCAGCCAATATGAAGCTGAGCTAGAACTCAGTACCTATTACTTCTCACAACCAATTTCAGTGACGATTGATACTCCGTTACCAAGTATTGGCGTCAAAGAAGAAGCATTCTTGAAGAGTTTGGATACGTTCCAATTCCCAGATTATCAGAAACAGCAACAAATCCAGGGTGGCGGATCAACAGACCTATTTGGCACCAGTCAATAATAGGTGCACGAAGCATTAAGACGGCACAAAAAACTTCACGATGAAGAAAAAAGAAAAGAACTGAGGAATTTACTCGGCTAAGTTAACAAAAGCACGAATGTGCTCTTTGACGGCACGAACCTTGGCTAAAGTGCGCAGTGATTGAATGATTCTGCCATTTTTACCAATGATTTTACCCATATCTTCAGAGTGAACGTGAATGGTGTAGGTAAAGCCATCTGCAGATTCAGTCTCATCGACTTTGACATCTTCTGGATGATCAACTAAATGATTGACGATGAATTCAAGGAGGTTTTTCATAAGGATCTTATCTTACGATTATTTTGCGGCTTCGTCTGTAGCAACTTCTTCAGTAGGAGCTTCTGGAGCGACTTCTGGAGCAGCTTCTTCGGCTGGTTTGGCTTCTTCTGCTTTAGCGGCTTCAGCAGCGGCAGTGGCTTTTGCTTTAGCTTTTTTAGACAAATGGTTGGTTTTGGCTGGGAATGGGTTACCTGATTTGAATCGAGTAACTAAGGCCTGCACTGTGTCAGTTGGCTGAGCACCTTTTGCGACCCATTGATCATATTTCTTGATATCAATTTCTAAAACCTTTGGAGTCATGGTTGGTGCGTAGTTACCAATCATTTCTACGTATTTACCATCACGTTTATCACGAGCTTCGTTAATAACGATTCTGTAGTGAGGTTGTTTCTTTTTGCCAAAGCGAGCGAGTTTTATTTTTAACATAAGGCGAAATTATACGATGTTTCGTCGTCTTTCTCAAGTAGGAATGAGTATGTAACGATAACTTTATTATAGGATTATATTCTTGAAAATCCGGTTGAAGAGTAGTATAACAGACGATCTTGTAAAAGTTGCTTGATCTGTCAAAGAATTTGATCACGATTCAAGCGGTTGCGCAAGATAAAAACCCAATCAGGCCACTCTGTTTAGCGAAAGAAAAGTGCTCAGTGGCAACTGTAAGGAATATTGAGGGTCCATCAGGACGTGGTGAAGAATGGACAATTATGTTCGATGATGGTGGTGTTATTACCACCGCCAAGGTCATGGAAGCGCCCATTATTGGAGCGCATCCCCAACAACGAGACTGGTATAACCGTTCTCTCTGGTGGGTTCGCCTTCACAAGGAGGGTCAAGAACGGACCTATTACATCGTAGAAAAGCCGGTGGCAGGTAACGAGGTCCAGCTTTGGGATCTACGGACTGGCGACTCACAAAGTGTGTCGCTCTGGAAAAGTTTAGCTGTGGCCGTAGTCGGCCAAGACGATTTTCGTCATTAACCAAACAAACCGACAGCAGCGTGTGGACGAATTGGGTTTTAGCCTCCGAGCAATCGGGGGCGTTTTTATATTTTCCATGTAGGACTTCTCTTCTAAAGCACCTGGATTTTTGATACAAAAATGATACATCTTATGTATCAGATTGCGATTTAATACACGCTCATTTCGCCTGGAGAATTTTTCTTTTGATCTGGGAACACCAGTGTATCACTTCTGGAGCTGATACACTTTTTGTGTAAAAAATGTATTAAAAGTCCTAGTGGTTATTAGTTATTAGTTAGAGTTAAAGTGGGCAGATTATGAAATAGTGGTTAAAGTTATGTGAAACGAGTGTTTCTTTGTAGTCATATTGTCTTTTTAAGCCTAAAGATTTCAAAAACCTGTTCATGATCTTTTTTAGCTCATCTGGATACTCATGAGAACCAAACCATAGGCACATTAATTCATTGGGAATACCAACCGCAACTAAAAATAGACCTTGGTTAGTCTCTATCAAGGATCTTTTTAACTCAATTTTTCTGTGGAAAACTTGCGTTTGATTTTTTTTATCGCCGCGAATGTAACCAATGTAAGTAAAATTTTCATCTGTATCTACTTCAAAGAAGGAACTAGGAAGTTCAAAAATAAATGAGATCTTACCTAAAGATTGTTTATCAAATGCTCGCTGGTATTCTTTTTCAGAGAAGTGCTGCATTCTTTTATTGTAAAGCAATAGATTTAAATTAAATACATACATATATTTTATCTATTAATCAATCTAATATATTAAAATACTTGATTTATACGCATCATAATATACAATTCTCATTGTTCCATGAACAGGCTGAAATTTCTTCAGGTTGAATGGAGCTAGTTTATCCTTGTAGGAGGTAAACAAAGTGGCTTCGTATTTTTATAATGCGAATGGGGACCCTATTCCGACATCTTATGTGGAAGATGATAAACAGGAATACAAAGGTACGAATCTGGATAACGATCAGATTTACCACACAGTGTACTATGACAACAGTCGTCGTAAGCACATTTCCTACGATACGATTCTTGTAAATGGTACTCACCATTACATTCCGGGAAGCGGTCATGAAAGGAACCATGATTCGCAAGAAAAAATTCCTTGGGATACAGGTAATCGTGTTAACTGGCAGGATGCGTTAAAGAAGCGAACCCGCGACACCATACGCATCTAGCTAGTCCACAAATGGGTCGGTTGCATAATGTGACCGACCCTAAATCTTTTTTAAAATGCTAATATTTGCATATGCTTAAAGAAAGTTATCAATTAATTGGTTTCCCATTAGAAAAGAAGGATCCAAGTACTCTACTAGATCTTTATCTTCGGGAGTTTGAGGTGGCAAACCTAGAGAATTATTCAAATCTATTGCTAATCTTTACTCATGGATTAAGAGATTATTTGGCAGGAAAAATAGATGAAGATGCTTTTGGCTCCCTTTCATTCTCATTATTTACTGATAAAAAAGTCCAAAAATATTTGAGGAAAAGAAATTCTAGGCTATATAGCCTATTACTTGATTGTCTAGACATTTCTTGGCTCTCTGATGGAGTGTATTTTGGAGAATTTAAGAAACAGTTGGAGCTAAATCTTACGGAATTACAAAATGAACTTACTTGAGCTTCAGCTCGTCCAGGTGGTCAAGCACGTATTGAGCGGCAGCTTGTTGAGCAAGTTGCTTACTTTTGCCCTTACCTCTCCCCGCTTCCAGGCCGTCAACTAAAACTTTAATGGTGAACTGACGATCGTGATCTGGTCCAGATTCATCAATTACCAAGTATTCTGGGGCGGCAAAGCCCTTTGATTGGACAAATTCCTGGAGCTGGCTCTTGGCGTCTTTATAGAGTTTTTTGGTTTTAATTTCTTCTAATCGAGGGAAAAGTGCGCCTTCTATGAAGGTGTAGGCGGCTTCAAAGCCTTGATCAAGGTAAAGGGCGCCAATGACTGCTTCTACCGTATTTGCCAATAATCCGGCATTCTGACGGCCTCCAGAGGCTTCCTCCCCTTTGCTCATGAAGAGTTTCTCCCCGAGACCGAGCTCAATGGCCACTTCAGCCAAAGTGGTGGTTTTAACCAGGGCACTTCGATATGCTGTCAGCATGCCTTCTTGTTCTTCTGGCATGGCGGCAAACAAGAATTTAGTGGCTGCCAACTCGAGGACTGCATCACCTAGAAATTCGAGGCGTTCATTTGATTCGGTGGATGTTGACAGGTGTTCGTTTAAGGCACTTCGATGAGTGAGTGCGTTGGTTAAGAGGTCTTGATTCTTGAATGTGGGGAAAGACATAAAATTTAGAACAGCTCATCATCAATTCGCTCGACCAATTCAGCTACAGTAGCGCAAGATAAAATATCTTGATTTGGCAAGCTAATTTCCTTAAATTCCATTTTAATAACTGGAATCAAGTTTGGAAAATCCGTATCTGCATCAAGACCTAAGTCATCTTCAAAATCCGTGTCTAACGTGATTTCTTCAATGTCGTGGCCGGTTGATTCAGCAATTACTCGTTGTAATCGAGTAAAGGTATCTTCTGGTTTTTGCGTATTTGGTTGCATAATCTCCTTATTTTTCTTGTTCAGTCAATAGTTTTGCCAACACACCGTTGACAAACTTGGGAGAACTTTCAGTGCCAAACTCTTTGGCAATTTCAACTCCTTCGTTAATTAAGACTTTAACTGGAGTATGACTTGTTTCCCATTCAAACATAATCGTTCGTAGAATAGCAAGATCAACTTTATTAATCTGGTCTAACGGTCGTTCACTGGCTGCTACTTGAATCTTTTCGTCAAGTTCAGTCAATTTGCCGATGAATGCCACCATTTCTGGATTAGCAATCAAAAAATCAGATTGAGTCTCTGGTGATGGTAAAAATGTATATGAGAAAGCAAGTTGCATCACTCCGACCCGACGAACGTGCCGTGGATCCTGAGGATTACTCTTGTGGTCGTCTTTCTGTTCTTCGACCATTTCTTCATCATTTTGCATATTGATTACACATCGCTAGCCTATAAGAGGTATATTACGATTCTTTTCTAATAGGACAAGGGGCAAACAGTTCTGCCTCACTAGAGATCAGTGTAGTGAAGTTATATGGGAATGAAAAGCGGTAAAAGATTACAACTGGCCAGTCAGAATAGTAAAGGCTTTTGGGAAGCGGTGAGACACGGTTCTCCCCTTCTCAGCTTGTTCTCGCAAAATACGCTCCCCTGTGGGAAAGAGGTAAGCGATTCTCTTGATTAATTCTCGGCGTCTAAACTCCTTCTCGTCTTGAGAAGTAAGGACTTCAGTCACTTTTTGTTCATAAGCCTGGTGACCAATGTCCCCTGGAATCTTGAGCAGAATATCTTCAGCTGCCAAGGTAGTTCCCTGAATTTGGGTACCGGTGGTGTGTCGTTTATAGAGTTGATCAATGGTAGTTAAGTGGGTTTGGCTAGAAAGCGAGGCAACTCTGGCAAATTTGTGTTGTTGAGCAAATTGAATAAATCCCTGAATCTCACTGGAACTATCGACAATTGGTTTGAGTTGACCGTCATCATCTTTCCAATCAGGTAGGAATGTCACTTCAGAGTCTACTTTTGCTGCTTTGAGCTCGCGAATTGCGGCGCGCGCGTTCACAAGACCAATTGGTAATCGTTCTGTCTCGCCCCAGTAATGTTTCCCAGTAAAAACCAGATGCGGCAGGAATTGTGGGTTTTCAGCATGGGCCAAGTATGCCCAGTAGACACTAGCAATCACCAGCGTCATCCCGCGGAGATGTGGTTCCTCTTTATCATCCTCTGTGCCCATTGAGTGCACGAGAACAGCTTCATAGTTCTTTGACATAGTCAGGAATTACTTAGTGGTTGGAAAAAGTGCTGAAATTTTGCCAAAAAGAGTCTTTTTGTGCAATGGCATTTTTGCCGTTTTAGCATCTTTATTGAGTTTTGGCGTGTTGCCAGCTCGGCGCATGCCTTGTTCTGCTCGAGTGATTTTGTTTTTTGGTTGTGCTCCCATGTGGGTCCTTTAAGAATTGTTTACGTTTCTGATAGACGAAGATTATAGTCTGGAGCAAGCTATTTGGCAAGGTTGGCGTGCTAATTCGCCAACGGGATCTCTTCCGTCTGTGTTTGGGCAATTTCGATAAACGGCTTGAAGGAGATGTTCTGTTGAACTAATTGATCAGAAACGCGTTTTGCTAATGTTACTAAGGTTAAGTTGGTCCATTCGGCAAACTGCAGTTGATCCAAGCCATGTTGCTGAGTGCCAAATAAATCACCTGCTCCTCTTCTTTGCAGATCTAATTCGGCCAGTTCTAAACCATTGTGAATGTCACAGAATTTTTTAAGTCGATCTTTGGTTTCTCCAGATTTGGAATTGGTAAAAAGCAGACAATACGCTTGCTGACCGGCTCGGCCAACTCGGCCACGAAGTTGGTGCAAACTGGCCAAACCAAATCGCTCGGCAGCTTCAATGACAATGATGCTGGCAGCTGGCAGATCTACTCCGACTTCCACAATTGGCGTAGTAACGAGCACATCGATTTCTCTTTTATAGAGCCGATCCGTAATCTCGGACTGTTCTGGTTTTTTGATTCGACCATGTAATAGCTCGATCTTCAGATCTGTTTTCTTATAAAACTTTTTAATATCTTCAAAGGTTTGGGTGGCCGCGGCTATGTGATCCATGCCTTCGGCTTCTGAGGTGTCAATAAATGGACAGACGATCAACGCTTGTGAGCGCTGACCAGTTTCTGTTTCAGCTTTGGCAATTTCCTCTGCAATCCAGTTCAAACTGTCGGCTCGTTTTTTTTCTGGAACTAACCAAGTTTTAATCGGCTTGCGGCCAGCTGGCATCTCATCGATGACACTGAGCTGGAGGTGCGAGAAAAGTGTCAACATTAAGGTTCTAGGAATAGGCGTTGCGGACAAAGTTAAAATATGAGGTGGTCTGGCCAAATTTTGACTTGCGGAGCGTTGTTTAACACCAAATCGATGTTGCTCATCGTAAATCAGGAGTGCTGGTTGAGCTTGTTCTAAATAGTTTAAAACCGAGTGGGTGCCAATATAGAGTTTTGGTTCGGCAGTAATGTCTTTTTTAGCTACTTTGGTTTTGGCGGTTAAGATTTGGATTGGTAAATCTGGGAATAATTTCTTAAAAGTCTCGGCATGCTGCTCTGCCAAGATTTGGGTTGGTGCTACCAATGCGGCAGAATGTCCCTGGCGAATAAATTGACCGCAAGCAATCCCAGCCACCGCTGTTTTCCCAGAACCCACATCTCCAATTAACAATCGGTTCATTGGTACATTTTTTTCTAAATCGCTCAAAATTTCATTGACAGATCTCTGTTGTGCGCCAGTCAAAGAAAACGGTAAATGGTACGTTTCTAAAACATTTGCTGAGTTGGTAATGCTGTACGCATTTCCCAGTTTCTGCCACTCTTCTTTCAAGCGTTGTGAGTGTTGAATGAGACCGAGTAATTCTTCTAAGGCTAGTCGCTCACGAGCGGAAACAACTTTGGCATCTTCTGATGGAAAATGGATCTGATACAGCGTCTCTTGCAAACTAGAAAGTGGCACGTCTGTTTGAATTGAAAGTTCACTCATCCAGTCGGTGACTGGCGCCAAGTGATCAACAATTTCTTTTAAAATTCTCCGAAATGTAGCTGGCGGAATATCTTGCACCATCGAGTAAATTGGCACGAGTCGACCAGTGTGAATCGTATCTTCTTTCGCTGCTTCAATGATTGGCTGCACCATGGCGCCACGATCACCAAGTTTGCCACTGATTAAAAAATGTTTACCTTTGACTAAGTTTTTGGCTACATGTGGATTGTTGAACCACATCAGTTTGAGCTTGCCACTGTCGTCTTTGACCGTAGCGCTTTGAATTGAGCGACGACCTTTATAAAAATTACTACTTGTCACAACCTCAGCCTCTAAGGTTACCATTTCACCCACGACAAGCTCGCTGATTTTTTTAATGATCGAACGATCCTCATACCGGAGTGGAATGAACAGCAGCACATCTTTGACAGTGGTAAAGCCTTTTTGATCAAAAGCCATGGCAAGAGCCGGGCCAATGCCTTTGACGGCACGCAAAGGTGATGAAAGAAGGTACTGTGACATACGAGCGTCTCTTACAACAACGAAAACAGACCGGCAAAGCTACTGAAGATCAAACTGATGATCGAGACGATAGCAAAAATCATTAAAATGCGTTGACGTGTTTTATTACTCATGGCTGATTTTGAAGTAACGACGTTTGCCAACCTTCATTACCTCAACCTTTGTCGTATCAATTTCCGTATTTATATCTGTTGGTCGATCTTCGGCTGGTAATAACTCTACTCCACCTTGCTCAATTAAGCGCTTTAAGTTGGAAGAACTTTCATCTGGAATTGCCAATTTGAGCAGGTCCAGTAATCTCATGTTGCCGGACTTTGGAACTGACACAGACTCCATTTCGTCTGGCAACTCTTTCTTTTGGACGGTCTTTTCAAAATTCGCTTGAGCTTCGTCAGCATCTTTTTTACTGTGCAGTTCTAAGACAATTTGATGTGCTAGTTCTTTTTTGAGCGTCATTGGGTTTTCTGTTTGCAATCGTTTCTCAATTTCAGCAATTTCATCCAACGATAAACACGTTGCCAAAGTGAAGTAGTTAATGATTAAGTCATCATTTAAAGACATGACTTTGCCAAACATTTCATCAGGGCTATCCGTCAACCAAATTGCGTTGCCCCAAGATTTACTCATTTTGCGTCCATCAGTGCCCGCTAAAAAGCCATTCGCTAAGATAAATGATTCTTTTTCTCGCAAATCTTTTTGCAAAACTCTGCCGGCTTGCATGTTGAATGTTTGATCAGTTCCACCAAGTTGAATATCCGTGTTCATGAAGTAACTATCGTAGCCCTGCATGACTGGGTATAACAGCTCATGAAGTCCCACTTTTTTCCCAGCAGCTAAACGTTTTTTAATTAACTCACGTCCCACAAACTCGCCGGCAGAAAAATGCTGTGTCAGTTTGACAATGTCAGCAAAAGTCAACTTCTGCAGCCACTCACTGTTAAAGCGAACAGTGACTTGATCAAAGTCGAGAATCTTTTCAGCTTGTTTTTTGTACGTTTCAAAGTTCTGTTTAATTTGTTCCGAAGTCAACACTGGTCGTTCAGTATCTTTATCTGATGTATCGCCAATTAATGCAGTGAAATCGCCAATCAAAAACGTAACATGATGCCCCATCTCTGCCAAGGTTTGCAGTTTCCGTAATGGTACGGCGTGACCAATGTGAATATTTGTAGCGGTTGGATCAATTCCCAAATAAATATTGAGCTTTTTGCCACTGGCTAAAAGTTGCTCTAATTTTTCTGAGCTAGGAATAATATTTTCAACTCCCCGAGTCAAAATATCTTGAATGTTTGATTTCATATAGGACCTTTAATCTCTGCTAATAAATCTGTTACAACTTTTGAGAACTGCTGTCTCATCTGATTACCAAAGGGGTTTTTTCTCTGAATATCAAAGAAAAGTTCCTCTGTATCATGTTCAACGGCATTTTTTTCCTCTATAAGAAGTTTATACCACATCGTATCTATTGGGGTGGATTGAATATCCATTCTTTGAGCTATTTTACCAATTAAAAAAGCGTATGCCTGACTAAATGCTACAAATTGGTCGTGTTCCTCTGCTGAAAGATGAACGACTTTCAGTCCTAGTGAACTGAAAAGTCTATTTATAAACTGCCATGTCTCATCTCTAGTCTTAACCCTAGTGAGGACGATTGGTAATCCTGTTACTCCCCCATTTTTTACTACAGAGTCAGGTCCAAACAGCGGATGCGTACCAATAATTTCAACTGTCTTAGGCAAAATGTCTGTCATTTGTTGAATGGGGAAAATCTTTACTGAGCAGACATCCATGACTACAGCAGTGGGTTTCAACTGATGTGCTAGTTCAATCAATGTTGATCGAAAAGCACTGATTGGCACGCAAGGAATTACCACGTCTACTTCTGATAAAGGAATAGTTGGTGTAAGACGCCGCGAAAACATCACAACTTGAAAATCTGCCTTTGGCAGCTGCTTACTAAAAGTGTCAGCAAGCAGCGTACCAAATCGGCCAGTTCCAATGATGCCAATTATTTTTGGTTGTCTAAAATCAGGTTCTGGCATTGTCGATTTCCTCCATTAAGTTGATAAATTCTGGCACAGAGAGCTGTTGCCGAGCATCAGTCAAAGCACCCTTAGGATCTGCATGTACTTCAATCATGAAACCATCAAAGTTAACAGAGGGATCTAGGATTGCTTCCCGTACAACTTTGATCACTTTATCTTGTCTGCCACCAATATGAGATGGATCCAAAATCATCTTTAATCCAGTGCTTCTTTTGACTCTCATGGCCATGTCAAAGTCGGGAGTATTTCTCCACTGTTCAGGATTTGCCGTGCCCTATGGCGAAAATCCGCGATGAATCATCGCGACTCTTGTTTTGAGTTCTTCTTCACTCATCTGAGCGCCTTTGGCAACATGCTGAAGAATCCCCTCCCAGTGGCGTTGATCTCCCCAAGGTTGATTCTTGATAAGCAATAACGTATTTTCTGGTGAGTCTTTTAGTGCTCTACCAGCATCGGCTTGCATGGTGTGAACTTGCATTCTTGATCCTAGCCAGACAACTAACTGTTTTTCACCCGGAACAGCCGTCAATTTATTGACAAGTGTTTGAATGTCACCGCCGTTTGTGATCTCGGTTGCTACCGCAACATCATGTTTCCGAACCACTTCGGCAAACCACTCGCCACCTTTTTCGTAACCAACCCCCTCCCAACCCGGCTCCGTTCTTGGTTTGAAGAGACTGGCGCGCATGGCAGGAATTGCCAATGCTTCCATGGCTGCACCCATCTGTAAGACCTGCTCCAGCGATTCTGCTGCGCAAGGTCCGGCAATGATCAAGGGGTTCTCCCTTGAATGTTTTTCTAGTTCTATAGGCATAAATGCCCTTTCCAATACAAAAAACCCGACTAATGGTCGGGTATGTATTTTTGTATTAATTATTCTTTATATGTAATGAATCAAAATAAGCCCAACCGTAATTTCTTAAAGCTAAAATAGAATTGATAGTAGTTTTGATGTTTAAGTGTCATATTTTCCTTTTAAATACTAAAAAACCCCTCTTGTGGAGGGGCTGTTGCATGTAATGTTTTAATTTTTTTCTACGAAAGAACCGCTCCACTGTGTTTAGAAGAGTAAAAATAATAGGCGGTGCAAAATAATTGTTGTCTCATATCGAACTGGCGGAAATTATAACATACCTGCTATACTGGGAAGCTATGGAAATCAATTTAACAGCAATTTGGCAAAATATTACTGCCCCCTTCTATTGGTTGAAGGCCAAGGTGACTGGGAAGTCCAGACCTCGAAGATATGCTGCCCGCCCCTTATCTGCCGCCGAGAAGAAAATTCGATTCATGAAGTTATTACGACTTGCAGCAGTCTTAGCTCTGCTTGGTGTGGTAGTTGCTGTGATTCTCTTTTTTGTGGTCTATGCCTTAGTCGCTAAAGATCTGCCAAAGCCAGGTCAAATTGTTCGCCATGATGGATACAGCACCAAGATATTTGATCGTAAAGGAAAATTACTCTATGACCTTTATGAAGATGAGCAACGTGAGCCAGTCTCGTCTGAACAAATTGCCCCAATTTTGAAGCAAGCCACTGTTTCTATTGAGGACAAAGATTTTTATAACCACGGTGGTTTTGATTTCTTAACTCCTTTCCGCATTGTCTACAACTATATTTTCCGAGGAGGCCGCGTTGTCGGTGGCTCAACACTTACTCAACAGCTAGTGAAAATGGTGCTGCTTAGCAACGAACGAACGGTCATTCGTAAGTTTAAAGAGTTTGTGTTAGCTATTGAAATAGAGCGAAGTTTCTCCAAGGATCAAATCCTGGTCATGTATTTAAATGAAGCGCCATACGGTGGAAACTCTGCCGGTGTGGGTGCTGCGTCTAAAATGTATTTTGGCAAACCAGCCAGTGACCTCAACTTAGTTGAAGCGGCTGTAATGGCTGGATTACCTCAATCACCAAGTCGTTACTCGCCTTTTGCAGACAGAAGATCATCCGATGGTGTGCCACTTTGGAAAGTTAGAGCTCAAGGTGTTTTGAACAGTATGTATCAAAATAAATACATTACGAAGGATCAATTAGCTCAAGCTGTCAAAGATTTAGATACCCTTCAATTCCAAACTCCTCAGAGTCAAATTGTGGCCCCGCACTTTGTGTTTTACGTCAGAGATCAACTGGAAAAACAGTTTGGTCAGGATGCGGTTTCTAAAGGCTTACAAGTGACTACCACGCTTGATTTAGATGTTCAGCAAAAAGCGCAACAAATTGTCAAAGATGAAATTGGCAAAGTGAAAAATATCAATATTAGTAACGGTGCCGCCATGGTACTGAACCCACAAACTGGTGAGATTTTAAGTATGGTGGGAAGTGCTGATTACAACGATAAAACAATTGATGGTCAGTTTAACGTGGCAGTAGATGGTTTGAGACAGCCAGGCTCCTCGATTAAGCCAATTACCTACTTAGGCATGTTCCGCAAGGGCTACACCCCATCTAGCATGTTGGTAGATGCGCCAACTACGTTCCAACAAAATGACAAAATTGACCCATATACTCCAGTCAACTACGACGGCAAGTTCCGCGGCCCTGTTAACCTAAGAAATAGTATTGGTAACTCTTTGAACATTCCGGCAGTTAAATCGTTAGCGATTGTTGGCATTCCAGATTTCTTGCAGATGGCATACGACATGGGTTTCCCAACCTTAGAACCATCTTCTGCCAATCTGAGACGTTTTGGTCTAGCTTTGACATTAGGTGGTGGTGAAGTTCATTTGATTGATACAGTCTCGGCATATAGTGCATTTGCGAATGGTGGAACCAAAGTTGAGCCAGTATCTATCTTAAAAGTTACAGACGTCAAAAATAACACCTTATACGAGTTTCATCCCGTAGTAGGCAAACGAGTGATGACCCCAGAAGAGGCATTTTTAATCAACAGTGTTTTATCTGACAATAATGCTAGAGCAATGGAGTTTGGTCTCAATTCTCTCTTCAACACTGGTAAACCAATCGCCGTGAAGTCTGGTACCACCAACGATAAAAAAGATAACTGGGCAGTTGGTTGGAGTCAAAACTTTATGGTAGGTGTTTGGGTGGGAAACAGTAATAATACGGCCATGAAGTCAGTTGCCTCTGGTGTGACAGGTGCCTCCCCTATTTGGAGACAAATTGTGAATGGTTTGATTGCTGATGGGTACAAAGCTCCAGACTGGAACATCCCTTCAGGAATTGATCAAGTTGATGTAGATAATATTTCCGGATATCCACAGCACGATGGCTATGCATCTCATAAGGAGTATGTGATCCATGGAACACTGCCTAACTTGCCAGATGCAGTCCATGCCAAACTGAGAGTTTGTAAAGGTGAGAATAAACTAGCAACTGACGCTAAAATCGGGGCTGGTGACTACGAGGAAAAAGAGTTTGTGGTTTTGAAAGAAGAAGATCCTTACAGCCAAGATGGCAAGAATCGATGGCAAGATGGAATTAACTCTTGGGTCTCTTCTCAAAATAACGACATCTACAAATATCCAACTGAGTACTGTGGTAGTACCAGTGACATTTCGGTCAAAGTGAATGCGCCAAATAATCAACAAAAACTTGACGGTGAAGATGTGAACATTGAAGGTTCTGCAAGTTCCGGAGATGGAATTGATAAGTTGGAACTTTGGGTAGACGGTGCCGTCAAGGAATCAGTCAACAGTAATAGCTATAAACAAACAGTTCATCTGCCTGCAGGTCAGCACCAAATTTACTTTAAAGCCTATGCACATAACGGGCAAACTGCCCAAAGTGGTACAGTCAATATTGGTACTGGTGGTCAAGATTGGCAGAAACCAAATCCTTCACCAACTCCAACACCGAGTCCAACACCAAGTCCATCACCTTCCCCAATTTTACCGTTACCGTCACCTAGTCCGTGACTGCCTGGTCGTCGCCATCGAGGTGGAACATAAAAAGAAAGAAGACACTAATCAAGAGTCCAGTTTGTTGTGTCAAAAGATAATGATCTAATGCCAAGATTGGTAACAGAATACTAATTGGAAGTAAAAATGAGCTCTTATGTGGCCAAGATTTTAGGGTTCTTTGCTTAAATACGTAGTACGTCATGCCAATCAATAAAACCCCAATTAGACCGGTTTCAGCGACCCAGAGTATGGCTACGTTATGGACTGGCTGGATAAAACGGACGGCTTCCCGAGTTTGCTCATACGTGTCCACCTTGGTAGTGAAGTTATTCAATCCTACTCCCACAATTGGGTGATCAATTATCATTGATTCAGCCGCCTGATTGAGTAGATCTCTTCGGGAGAATGATTGATTGCCGGGTAGTCTTCCTGCACCTGAGTGAAGCAGTAACGGCACAACCCCACAACTCAAAAACAAGAAAAACAGCGCAAAGATCAAGTTTTTCTTGGTAGAAACAACTTGGTCAAAATGACCAAAAAACTTCTTGCACTGTAAGAAGATCAAGCCAATCACCAGGGTGAGTAATGCAGAAATAGATTGAGTCATAAAGATCGACCAACCTACTATCATCAGTATCACTACCGCTCCTGCCCATCGCCGAGTGGTCATTTTGCTTTTTTGAAAAATAAAATGATCCAAAAGTAGTAAACCACAGACAACCAAGAAGCCACCCAACACGTTTGGATGAGAAGTCGTGCCATATGCCAGGATATTTTCAGTTGAAAAGTAATTGTCTTTTGCCAGGCCGACTGTATGGCTGAAATCAACCTCGCCTAAGGCTCGGTACGTATGAAAAACTGATTGCTGGGTGTAGAACTGAATGACACCTACTACGGCTTGAAAAATGAAAGTCATGGCTACAGTCCACCAAATCTTTTTATCTTTCAAAAAGGCATGATGGGAAATTAAAAACATGGCTAAGCCAGCCATTTCGAGCAGCTTCAAAAAGAACCATAGACTAGCTCTGGGAACAGTACTAACTAGTTGCCGAGAAAAAAGCGCCACCAATAACAGTGAGAAAATCAGAACCACCGGATTTTTAATATCTTTAATTTTCTTTCGATCGATGAGCTCTTTTAGCCACAATATGAGGATTGCGAAAATCGGCAGATCACTCAGATACAACTTTGGAATGAGGTAATCAACTAATAGCCCATGCACATAGGCATGCGAGATATCAAACTTGAAAAATAAGTTGCTGGGAATTAGAAAGATGGTTACGCACAACAGGGTGATATACCATTTTGTCATTAGGCTATTCTAACTTACCAATCAACTTTCCGCCAAATTGCTTTTCGACAAGTTTTACCACCTTTTTTCTAAGGGGTGTAATGTCTTCGGCAGTCAGATTTTCCGATGGGTTGTGATAGGAAAAAGTAAAGGTATAGTTTTGCTGATATATTCCCTTTAAATCTACTGAAACCAGATATGGAGAAACCTGTTTCACTGCTTTAATGAGTTCACCAGTGAAAGTTTTTTCTGGCAAAGTAAATGTGACATCCTCGTGAATTTCACCGGTTTTTGGTAACGGTTTATATGTTGGATGATTCTTAATCACTTGTAAGAACGCTGTCATCGAAATTGTGACGGCAGTCATCTTATTTCCCATCACTCCAATGGTGCCTTGGACGTGTTCTACTCCATTCTCAGTGACGATAATTTCAGCCTCCTGAACCAGGAGAGCCTCTTTCACGGAAGTGCGTGGCCTGATTTGAATATCCTTTACGAAAAAGTGTTTATACAGTAACTCAATACTGCCTTTTACTTCTCGGTATGGCTTGGTAGAAAGCAGAGAAAGTTGGACTGGCTCTGAAGGAATATCACCTTCCTGTGGGATGTAGACTTTGGCCATTTCGTAAATTTGCAATTCAGAGAATGTCTTATTGAAAAACATAAACTCTAAGAGTGATGGAGTTAATGAACGGCGCATGTAGACACGATCATCGGTCAAAGGATTTTGAATTTTAATGTGCTCATTCAGGGCATAGCCAGATTGTTTGGCAATTGCTTCACTAACCATTGAGTATGAGTAGGTTTCCTGCCAACCTAAATCACTTAAGAAGTGCTTGATTTTGCCTTCCACGGTAAAGTTCACATCCTTTTGTCGTTCTAAAGGAATAGCCGTCGGCATTAAAACACTTGGCAAGTTGTGGTAGCCATAAATGCGCGCAATCTCTTCAATGATGTCAGCCTGAATTTGTAGATCAGGTCGGAAGGAAGGTGGCGTGACGACAAACTTACCCTCTTTAAGAGTAACTTCGCACTCCAAATCTTCCAAAATGCTTGCCATTTGATTGACTGTTAATTCAACGCCTAAGTAATCAAAAATTCGAGTGAGTGGGACCACAATTTGATTGGCTTTTTTCTGGGCAGGAAAGTGGTCGTAGATTTTACTGGCTATTTTGGCTTTGCAGAGCTGAGTGAAGAGCTCCACACCTCTTTTTAAGACCGGTTCAGCTAATGCTGGATCGACATTTTTTTCATTGAGTTGTGCAGCGACAGTTCGGATAGCATGAGTCATCGATGCAAAGCGAATTTTTTTAGCTTCAATATTCTCTAACCAAAATAAAATGTTTTTAGTGTCTGGTTGAATTGAGGTATTCGCGGTGCCTTTAATACCTGGTAAATCAATAATAACGCCATCACCATTTTCAAAAACAACTTCTCCACCTACCGTGGTGTACTCCGCTCCATCAAGCGTCTTAAACTTTTTACCGGCTGCTGCAGTTTTAACTTGAATAATGCCGCCTAATTCCATAATTTTGTCATAATCAAAAGCATGGCAAGGATGACCCAACTCGTGGGTAATGTAATTGGTGATATCAATGACCGCATCATGGACATTTCCATCAATTTGTCGTACTCGTTTGGCCATCCAGCTTGGTGTCGCGGCGCGCTTCACGTCAGATAAAATAATACACATGGTGCGTTTACATAACTTTTCATCATCAATAATATCCGGCATTTTTAAAGTAAACTTTGGTGCTGAAACTTCAGCGATTTGAAGTGGTTTTAATTCTGCTTTTTTGCCAAAATGTTTCAAAATCACAGCTGCTTCTCGAGCAATACCCCGGACAGACATCGAGTCAACGCGATTAGTTGTTACTTCTATATCGTAAACGGAGTCGCCCTCTCGTTCGTAAATACGTTCAATCGATGGACCACATAAAGAGAGAAACTTCTGCATCTCTGCTGGAGTGGTGTCGGTTTTGACGTGTTCAAGTAACCAGGAATGTGGAATAAGAATGTTCATATTAGAATTGCTCCAAGAATCGCATGTCTCCAGAATAGAGTAAGCGAATATCATCTATATTGAGGCCTTTTTTCAGTGTGTATGTTCTTTCAACGCCCCAGCCAAATGCAAAGCCGGTGTAGATTTCTGGGTCAATGCCGCCCCACTTAAGAACATTTGGGTGAACCATGCCGGCGCCACCAACTTCATGCCAACCTGACTTACAGAATTTGCACTTTGTTTCTACGCCATCAGTTTCAACTTTGCCCGTGCCATGACAAATATGGCAACTAAAGTCTACTTCAAAGGATGGTTCAGTAAATTGAAAGTGAAATGGTCGAATTCGGCTTTTTGTGCCTGGTCCGTAAAATTGCTCTGCAAAGTAATCTAAGGTACCTTTGAGGTGCTGAATGTTAATTCCTTTATCAACAACTAAGCCTTCAAACTGGTGAAACATCTGGGTGTGAGTCGCATCTTGTTGTCTGCGGTAGCAGCGACCAATATTAATCATTCGGATTGGTGGTTGAGATTTGAGTCGTTCCATCTCTCTAACCTGGCCATTTGAGGTGTGGGTAGTTAAGACGACCTTTCCCATTTTTTTGTTAATTGGCGCATCCATGAAAAATGTTTCCCACTCGTCACGAGCTGGGTGGTCTGGCGGCATATTTAATGCCTCAAAAACATAATGGTCCCAATCAATTTCAGGATATCTTGATCTGGTGAAGCCAATTTGTTCAAAAATTCTGGTGATCTCTTCCATGGCTTGAGAGACTGGGTGAAGATGTCCAACTTTTGGTTCAATTCCAGGTGCGGTAAGGTCAACCCACTCGGTTTTACCCTCGGAGTGTTGTTCTCGGTTCATGATTTCCAGCTCTAGATAGGTTTTGAGTTCGTTTAAGAGTTGGCCGGCCTCACGACGCTCGGTTGGTTCAAGGTTTCGCAAAACTTGGGCAAGCTGGTTAAACTCACCTTTTTTGCCTAAGTACTGTGTTCTGACATCTGAAGACGTGTTTTGAGTAAACTCTTCACGAATTTTTTTGATGTAACTCTGTAACTCTTGAATTGTTTTAATATCAGCAATAGTCATATCCCGTCTCCTAAAGTATCTTGATTCTAACAGAACTAAAAACCCCGCTGGTGCGGGGTTTCTGATTTTCTAGTTTAAATAATTGTGCTTAGCCCCGCACTTTTTCAACGACACTTCTAAAGGCGTTAAAGTCAGTAGCAGCTAAGTCAGCTAAGATCTTGCGATCAATACCAACATTGGCTTTTTTCATCATGTTGATGAATCTGGAATATTGCAATGTTTCATCAATAGTCTTCAGACCAGCATTAATACGAACGATCCATAAAGTTCTCATGTCTCTTTTTCGTAACTTGCGGCCGACGTAAGCATATTGACCGGCGTGCAACAAGGCTTCATGAGCGCGTTTGTATAAACGGTTGTTTGCTCCGCGGAACCCTTTGGTTCTAGCGAGTACATTTTGATGTCGGTGTCTTCGTGTGACACCAGTTTTTGTTCTTGGCATAATTTCCTTTTAGTCGAAAGTTTAGGCGAGACCTAACATTACTTTAATTTTTCGTGCCCATTTGCCGGTCACTTCAATTGGTTTTCTATAGGCGCGAATTGTTTTCTTACTTTTGATGCGACGTCGGTGTCTCATGTTTTGAGTGCGTCGTAAAACTTTACCTGTGCCAGTGATCTTAAATCGTTTGGCTACACCTTTGCGAGTTTTGACTTTGTACTTTTGCATATTATTTTTTCTTGATTGGCATGAGCTGAGCCATCATTTTCTTTCCAATTAACTTTGGTGCGATCTCAATTGTGGCGTATTCGGCGGTTTCGGCGAATACTCGATCAAATTGTTCTCTTCCAAATTCTTGTTTAGTGATAACGCGGCCCTTAAACTCCATTGTTAAACGGACTTTGTCGCCTCGTTTGAGAAATTCTTCAATTCGGCGCAATCTTGTTTGCAGATCTCCTTCACCAATGAAGGGAGACAACCGAAGTTCTTTAATTTCTTGCGTTTTAGCTTTTTTACGGCCTTCCGCTTTTTTCTGTTGTACTTGGTAGCGATATTTCGAAAGACTAATGATTTTAGCGATTGGTGGTTGAGCCGTAGCTGTTACCAAGACTAAATCTTTTTCCTCAGCTCGAGCTCTAGACATTGCTTCAGCTGTGGGCATGACGCCGATCATCTCGCCTAGTTCAGACAACACACGGACCTCTGGGACGCGAATATGGTAATTCGCAGTCACTTGCGGCTGTTGTGGTGGCCGCTGAAATGGCTTTCTTCTAATCATGTGTTCGGATTAATCTCCCGTAATAAAACAGATCAGTATTATTGCACGGACTAGATCAGAAATCTAGAGGGAGGTCTGTAAATGCCCGTTTTATCCGACCCCTTCTTTACAAGCCTTAAAATATTGATTAAAGTTATATACAGAGTTACATAAAGGATGTCTATGAAAAAGTCTGCCCCGACTAAGAAGAAAACCGTTAAACCAATGGCAAAAGCCAAGAAAACAGTTTCATCTCCTCGAGTGGTCACCACGAAGAAAAATGTGCCTTGGCATCAAAAACAATTTTTGATGGAGCACCAAGAGCGACTTCACAAAGAAAATCCAGCCTTACGCACCCTACTTTATGTCATGCTTGCAGCCATGATCGTGTTGATTGCTTTACTCTTCATGCAAGGTCAAAGCATGGGAATGTGGTAAGCTTCCGTTTTAAAACAGATATTTAGAGAATAACACTGTCTTCTTCCAAGTCGACAGTGTTTTTCATTACGTAGACGTCTGCTCGGTACTCGTTTACACCCACGAACTCAGCTTCGCCAGCAATGATTTTCTCAAATGGTTTGCAGTGCATACAGCCTTCTTCGCCGTTTGGACACTTAAATCGCTCGAGTTTTCTAGCTAACTTGATTTCTTTGGCGGCTAACAGCACGCGCGCATGAGATTCTGCTAGATCTGGAATTGGTCGCTCACTTAACTCATCACTTCTATCGATATACCAGTAACAAACAGAGTTGGTGCGTCGTTTTTGGCAGTTTGCTACCAATAATGTATAGATGGGCAACTGCAGTGAGTCTTCCTTTTCTTCGCCCTTGCCGGTCTTAAAGTCGATAATATTGACCATGTCTCTATCTGGGAGGTACTCCAACCAGTCCACTTTGCCACATAAAATAATGCCATCTTCTTCAGATAGCCAATAATGTGGCAGATCCATCTTAATTTTGACAGCTAAATTCTTAAGTGGACCAGGATGCTCTGTCACTCGGCGTAACATGGCTTCACCACGCTCTTTATAGCGAGCTTCTTGTTCAACACTAGTAAATCCGCCTTTTTTGCCGGTTACTTTGTCCCAAATCACATTGTATTTGGCAATCAACGACTCGTTAAAGCGACTATCAGTAGGCAAGTTGGAGAGTGCCTCAATCACCTCATGAACAGTGCCTCCCAAGGCTAAAGCTGGTGACATCAAGGTCATTTTGTGGCCCGTGTCTGGGTTCTTGTAGACATTCTTCAAGTAGTACGACCTTGGACACTTCTGAAAGTCGCCAATTGATGAGTGTGAAACCCAGACGGCTGAGAATTTATCGGGCATACGGTTACCACCTTGCTTTTGTAGTTACTTCTTTTTTGACTTTTTCAATAAACTGTTCAACTGTCCACTCCCCGTCGTTCTTCCCACCTCTGCGGCGGATTGCGATCGTTTGGTTGGCCACTTCTTTTTTCCCAAAGACAGCAATGTATGGTGTTTTCAGTTTTTCTGCCTTGCGGATACGATTTTGCATTGATTCAGATTCGTTCATATTCTCTACTCGAATTCCAGCAGTCTTAAACTGTTTCATCAGCTCTTCCGCATACTCATTCTGATCTTGGCTGATAGGCACTAAAGCGACTTGCATTGGAGACAACCACAACGGGAAAGCACCAGCAAAATGCTCGATTAAGAGGCCCATGAATCGTTCTGGTGATCCGAGAATGGCGCGGTGAATCATGACCGGTTGTTTCAAAGTCCCGTCTTGATCGGCATACTTCAGGCCAAAGCGCTCTGGTTGAATAAAGTCGAGCTGAATGGTGGAAATTTGCCATTCTCTGCCAAGTGCGTCCACAGCCATAAAGTCCATTTTCGGTCCATAAATAGCGGCTTCGCCTTCAGCTTTTTTATACTCAATTCCTAACTCACTGACAATTTTCTCAAGTTGAGCTTGAGCTTTTTCCCAAACTGCAGGTGAACCCAAATACTTCTCTTTATCATTTGGATCCCACAGAGAAAGACGGATCCAATATTTCAGGCCAAATGGCTCAATGGCTTTGCTAATAATTTCGGCTACGTTTTTAAATTCCTCTTCAATTTGATCTTCTCGGCAGAAACAGTGTCCATCGTCTTGAGAGAAAGCGCGTAAGCGAGTTAAACCTGATAATTCACCTGGTTTTTCATCTCGATACAAATTGCCAAAATCAGAAATTCTGATTGGTAAATCTCGATAACTTCTGGCTTTACTCGCATAAATCTGGGTGTGCATTGGACAGTTCATTGGTTTCAAGAAAAACTCTTCTTCACTGTAGTTTGAGTGAACACTAAACATGTCAGCTTTGTACTTATCGTAGTGACCAGATACTTTGAAGAGTTCTGCTTTTGTTAATTGTGGTGTCCAAGCCTCCTCATAGCCGATATCGGACTGCATGCCATTCACAAATTGTTGTAGCTGGCGACGAATGAAGGCTCCTTTAGCCGTATAAAGTGGTAAACCAGGACCAACTAGATCAGAAAAGACGAATAAATCAAGCTCTTTACCTAATTTGCGGTGATCTCTTTTTTTGGCTTCTTCTAATTGAGTCAAATACGCTTCAAGTTCTTCTTTGCTTGGCCAGATCGTGCCATAAATACGAGTCAACATTTTATTTTTCTCATTACCTCTCCAGTAAGCACCAGCTACGGAAAGTAATTTGAAGTGTTTTAACTCCTGATCTGGATGCTCTACGTGGCCACCACGGCAAAGATCAGAATATTCACCAGATTTATAAAAAGTGAGGTCTTGGCCTTCGCCAGCAAACTCTTCGATTAGTTCAATTTTGTATTCGTTGCCTTTAAAAGCTGCTTTGGCTTCGGCCGCAGATACATCAGATCGCTCAAATCCTTTCCATTTTTTAGAAAGTTCGCGCATTTTATTTTCAATTTTGGCAAAGTCTGCTTCAGAAATTTTCTGATCGCCGAAATCGAAGTCAAAATAAAAGCCGTTTTCAATGGCAGGTCCTATGGTTCTCTTTGCATCTGGCCAATACTCTAAAATGGCGGCGGCAAGTAAGTGGGCAGCAGAATGGCGTAAATGATCTAAGTATTCTTTGTTATTGTCTTCAGACATAATATCCTTTGTGTTGGTAGTGATTGTACATGGAAATAATCATAAAAAAACCTCCCTGTCGGGGAGGCCAGTCTGTATTCATGTAGATACGACTAACTACTCCCCGGCAGGGATGGTAGTTGTAGTGGTCGTAAATCGAATGTTTTGCATTGAGAGTGAATTATACAACAAGTCGGTTTTTATGTTTAATGAGAAACGCCTTTTTCTTGGCTTCCAGGCTGCGTTCAGTTATTTTAAGAATCGTATCAGTTACTTCGTTGGTTTTAGAAGTCGGTCCAAAGACTGCCTCACGTTTGTCTTCTGGCGTTGGTTCATAATTCTCTTGCTCCCAGTTATAGAGAGCTGCAAAAAGTGAAGCTTCAAAGAGTTTGAACTCAACTTCCACGGATGGCGTGCCATCTTCTGGTAAGGTTGCCAGTATTCTTGTTGCTGCGTCAAACAAGGCAAAGGTACCATCTTCAAGCTGGATCAAAATAGCTGAATCGGTTAAACCTTGATCAAGATTCTTTTCTCTTCTTCGGCGAATTCTCTCAACTCGTGAGACCAAGGGTGCGTAAATCGGGTTGATATCTCGAATCTTCTCCTCGTCATTTTCACCAGGTTCTGGGTGATATTCAAGATCTGGTGGTAGGGTTTCTTGATCTGGAGAAGAGCCGTTTGTATGGGTTCCATTGGAACTGGTATAGCCGTTTGTTCCGCTAGTACTCTCTTTTTTGGGGGCATACGCCCCAATTCTTGAAAGAATGTGGGTAACCTCACCACTCAACTTTTGACCATTCTGTTGGTATGCCTGATTAATTCTTTGCAGGACGTTGGATTGGCCAATGCGCTGTGCGGTCACGTTTTGCTTGATGCATGCTTCAGCAATCGCCAGTTGCAGCTCCTCATACTCCATGCCAAATTGAGCGACCATTTGTTTCAAGAAGTTAAAGGTAATCTTGCCTCGTCCACTGTGACCACCACCAGATTTAATATCAACCATTTTAATCAAGGATTCTGGAGCCAGTTCAGCTACTTCTAAGTATCCTCTGAGGTGACTCATGCCGATCGGAATGTTGTGAGTCATCGTCTTCACCCAAGTAACGAGTTCTTCTTTCTCCTCAGCAGAAAGAGTGATGAGTTCGTTATTAAAGAGCACTTTAAATGAAGTTTTAGCTGCTGGATTTGCCGCGAACTCAATGGCCTTTGTAATTGGGAGAATGCCTCTGTCCACGGCGTATTGCACCAATTTGCTCTTCCAAGTTCTCTTGGTGAAGGCTCTATTCATCCAGCGAGAAACGCGTAAGAACATGACCCCGTTCAAATGTGAATTCAA
This sequence comes from uncultured Pseudomonadales bacterium, assembly GCA_964574595.1. GTDB lineage: Bacteria > Patescibacteriota > Microgenomatia > UBA1400 > PJMF01 > CAZNOF01. Next base: position 90,956 of record CAZNOF010000004.1, read on the forward strand.
ATCAATAAGGCGCATCTCGTCAATCTCAGCATCACTCACACCATAGCGAATTTTTGCTTTAATAGTTAGTTCTTCACCACGCTCTTTCGCTTGTTCCATTCTTCTAAAGTATCGATGATGACCATTGGTAATCTCGAATCGGAGTTGGCCATCGATATTTACTTTGGCCACAATCGAGATTTCTTCAATTTGGTGATCAAGATTCAGCATTCGAATCGAATCCAT
>CAZNOF010000004.1:91190-123656 GCA_964574595.1 uncultured Pseudomonadales bacterium
TCCATGTGCGTATGGTCGATGACGTCTTCTTCAATGTCGATTAAGCTAAGGGGAACCAACATTTTATCTTGAAAAGCACGAGAAATGCCATGTTGCTCCATAAACTCAAAAACTTGCTCGGGAGGAATGGTGGAAGGGATTTCAATAAAATCGTCTTTGACGATGGTCTGATGCTCGGATGGTGCTAGCTGATGTTCAGTTCGTTCGACCATATTTTTTTGAAGGGCAATTTTGGAATCATAACATATAGAATGAGTTAGGCAAAAATGAAAAAACACGTTGGAATGTATGCCTGGGGCGGTCCAGGTACGATTCGACTGCTCCAGACAAAATACCACTCACCAAAAATTGATGAGTCTCGATTTTTGCAGCTCTATGAGTATGACTACTGGAAAAAGGCTCAAGAGTTGTTTGGAGTGAGTGATGCATGGGTGACATACTCCTGGGGTTTCTCCGAGCAAAATGAAATAGAAGCCTACTCGTTTATTCGCGCCAAGTTAGAACACTTTAAAAAACTGGGTATTAAAACGCATGGCTATATCCAGGGATTTAATGTAGTCACTGATAACTTTATTGGTCGAGATATCTTCTGCCAAGACGCTGATGGTCACTTCTTACCGTACAGTAAGGGTCGCAGCTTCACTTGTCCAAATAGCCCTGAGGCCGTCCGAGTTATTTTGGATCGTGTTTTGTGGGCCTGTCAGGAAGAGTTTGATGGAATCTTTATCGATAATATTATTTTTGGTCTGCCACCGGTCGCGGTAAGTGTGGATTTTGTGCCTTTCTTTGGGTGTGCTTGTCAGTTTTGCCGGGCAGCATTTAAAGGTCAATTTTCGTATGACTTACCAATTAAAGGATTGTCTGGCAAAACACTTACTGATTTTCTTAAATTTAGAGTGACCTCAGTTGAGAAGGTGATTGCGGCCGCTTATCAAATTACCCAGCGATTCAAGAAGCAGCTAGGAGTGAATTTATACGATCCATTTTTGCATACGTCGGAAATCTATTTTGGCTACTCACTCAAAAGTCTGGACAAGTATTTGTCTTACTATTTGATAGAAAATCATGCCCATCCGGCTAGAGTAATGACAGGTAATGTTCATTTGCTGACGTTTATCAAGGAAGCCAAAAAGCCAGTGTTTGTCGTTTCGTATAAAAATGGGATTGGCTTTGAGGAACAGTTTTCACAGCAGGATATCGATTTGATGTTTTCTGAAAGTGAAGCTCTCCACTACGCTCCTTGTTTAAAGGCAACTGAATTTACAACTGATGGAATCTGGCATCCTCTGAAATTAGAAAAACTGAAAAAGCCCGACTTAATTGAGATGACGGTTTTGCCGGCGAAACCAACATTGAAGTTACAAAAGATGACTTTTTTACAGAAAAAACGCGCTATCCTTGCACAAAAATACGCTGCGACTATCTTAAGCATGGTCTATGAAAGCGCTTGGTTGGATAAAATTGTGCGCAAGTTAGGGCTGTTTCAAAAGCAGCTTTGGTCGGTCAAGGATTATGATCTTCATGAGTTTGGATCGCTCGAATAACGTGCAAAGTTAAACTAACTTTACTTTCTCTTTTGCCAAGAGCTCAGAGATGTAAAGAAGATTTAACTTGACATGCAAAACTGGAAGTGCCCACCCACATTCACCCTAGTCACGCTGAGCGCAACATTCCTTGGCTAAAATGATTGGCATGCTTCTCTTTTGGCCTAGAAACCGTAATGAAAACAAACAGCCGCTTCGATGCAATTTAAAGGAATTAAGATTTAAAAGGCATTTCACTCAGTCAGAGCTTGCCAGCAAGTTGGGAGTGAGTCGCCAGACGATTATTGCTATAGAAAATGAACGTTACTACCCATCACTTTTACTAGCATTCAAAATAGCAGGATTCTTCGATACTACTTTGGAAGTTTTATTCTCTCTAGCAGTTGAGGAAAAGCCTGTGGACGAGGCGTATCAGCTTGATCAAGAAATTAAAGAGTTGCTAAGAAAGGAAATGCCTGGAATTGACTGGTGACCGTTTAATACTTCATCTTCGCCACAGTAGGCACTCTTTTCAGCATTACATACGTTTCTCGCAAGTGAGAGTATTCAGAGGTAATGTGCTGAAGAGATCCAATAAATTCGTCTGGATCTACCCAATGACCAAACATTTTGCTCATTAATTCCAAAACGCCATGTTGGTCAAGTTCGCCTATCACCCAAAATTCAGCTGAGTCAGGTCCAAGATCGTGGATGTTGGTAATTTCTCTACCCTCCACACAAATTGATTTAGAGCCGACCATTGGCTCGACCATTCCATCGCTGATAAGCAAATCCTTTATTTGAACAGACATAGCACTCCTTTTAGGCAGGTGTCGGTGAACACACTATTTGTAGACTTTTTTGGGAGATTTGTATAGGGGTGGCAAACTGTGTGACCGCGGAGGAACTCGAATCCCCGACCTCCTCAACGTCAATGAGGCGCTCTAACCAACTGAGCTACGCGGTCATGAAGGGCTATTATAGCAGAATTTCTTCATTCAAATAGACGTTCCCTCGAATACCACAGTGATCACTTAGTCCATCAACTACTTGGACATCTTGAATTTGGTACGTTGGACTGCTAAAAAAGCCGTCTACAACAAGCTGTAACCCTTTGACTCGGTGTAGATGCTGATCAATTGAAGTTGTAACGCTGGGGGGAATATTGTCTTGATAGCGAGTTGCCAGCTTTCCGAATAGTTCTAGACCTCTAGGGGCATTAAAATCGCCGCATAAAATGGTTTCGCCCACTTCATCCAGGAGCTTCTCAAGTGAGGCAAAGTCTCGAGTTTGTTCAGGGTTCGTTCCCCCACCATCTGCCCAGGTGAAATGGGTAGTGGTAACTCGGTATCTTAGGTTATTCTTCTCAATCTGGGTACTAATAATGCCTCGATTGACGATATTGGGATTGTCATGGGTAAAAGTGGGTAGCTCTTCTGGATTGCCTTTGTAGAGTTTTTGAATGGTTCCGTGAATCGGCAGATCCTGGCGAATGAGCATCGCCACACCCCAAATATGGCCATTTAAGTGTGATAACGGTGAGAAAAGTGCTTTGGCCTGGGCTGCTTCTGCCAGTACTGTCACGTCTTTCTCAAAGATTTCTTGTAAGCAGATAACATCAAACTTCTCTGCCTGGAGATACGGCAAAATTAGATCAAGATGCTTGTCTTCTTCAATGTTTAAAGTCAGGAGTTTTAACGGCATTCAGCCATTATATCAGGCCAATTTTAACTACCAGCGTAGGCAGTAGATCGCTCGTGGTGCATTCGATCAAAAACAGTGGTGGTTTGTTCGTAACTCTTACCAGTAATTTCCATACCAGGCTTGTTACCCATTTTCTTCTTTTTGCTACTCATGGCTGTGGCCCAGGTATGAGCACTGTGGACTTTTTGTCTCAGTAACTGAATTAAGGCTCGGAGTTGTTGGAAAAAAGTAATGAAGTAAATACCAGTTTGGCCTGGTTCAGCCACATTGGTAGAGAGGGTAAGTTCCACTTCTTTTTCAAAGGAGATGACTTCTTGAGATAACATTCTTAATTCGTAGCGAATGCTTTCAATCTCTTTTTTGACCTGTTGTTCTCGAGCATTGTACACATCATGAGCTTCAACGGGATTGATTTCTCGATGTAACTTTTGACGTAACTGCTCACGTTTTAATTTTTCAGCTTGCTCTTTTTGCTGCTGGTCTTGATCAAAGGAAGCTTCTGGCTTCTGTTGGGCAGATGGCTGAGTATCGCCACTTTGTCCGCCTCTGGCTTCCGCCAAAGCACGCGCAAAAGGATTAATCGTATTTGCTGGCGAATGATTGGTATTGTGACTAAGCGAATTGTTCATGGTACACGAAAAACATCTCTAAAACCTTGCTGTCTCGTTTTTGACGATGAATAGCGAATTATAGGTCTTTTTACTCGAGATGTCAATCTAAGTGAATTATACCGCAAAAATAGAATTGCAAAACAGGAAAATGCATTTCCTGCCGATTTTACTTACCTTCAACTAAGCTGCGAATGACTTTTTGCTTCAATAAAGAACTGAAGACATAACTTCTGGTATCTGGGTTCTTGCGATCTGCTTCCGTCATCTTACCGCCACCTAATTGATCTAAAGTGGTGTCAATTTCAGCTTCTTCGACAGTCATTTTGCGATCTTTGGCAATCTCAGCAATGATGAACTCAATCTGCAAACTTGAAAGTGCCATGCCGGCGTACTCATTTTGGAGTTGCTCAGCATCTACTTGGCGAGATTTTAAGTAATCCTCCACTTTGATGTTGAGTTGTTTCAATTGTTGAACTAATTGCTCAAGTTCGCGATTTACTTCTTGGCGAATCAGTAATTCTGGAATTTGTGGAGCAACTGACATCGCCAACTCTTTGAAGATATGTTTTAACTGAATATCTTCTTTTTGAGCGGTTGTGAGTTCTTTTGGCTCTGTTTTTTGGGCATCTTTGTCTAATTTGTCATTGCCCTTGGCGAGTTCAGCTTCTTTTTCAGCAATTTCTTTTTGAGCTGCTTTTCTGGCTTCTTCGATGACTTTTTTGTAGTCACCTAGCTTGATTTCTGGTCGTTCAGCGAAGTAAACGGTGAATTTCCAATCTTTGTTTGGTTCTGTTTCAATTGGTTCTACATCTGGCTGACTAATTGGTTTTTTGTTTTCTTTTTCAATTTGAGCAATGTAATACTCTGGGAAGACTTCTTGAACTGCTCGATCGTAGAGTTGGTTTTGATCAACCATGCCTTCGGCAATGTGTGGAGGAACTTTGCCTTGTCGGAAACCGTCGGTTTTGATGTTTAAGGCGGCTTTGGCTAAGAATTTGCCATAAGCGGCTTTAATCTTTTCCCAAGGTAAAGTGACTTCTACTTGGCTATTTGGAGCAACTAAGGGAGATTTTGGACTTTCGTCGTGTGCTGCGCCAGCATGAACTGTGCCATCTGCGTGCGTATGAGTCTGAGAATCGGTTTTAGGGGTGTTTTTGGACATAAGGGGGCATTATATCAAGGATTTTGACAGATTACACCTGAAATTCCCCCACAACCAAAAACCCCCTCATTGCTGAAGGGGTTTTCTAAGGTTACAAAAAACTATTAATAGTCTCTGCGTCCACCTCGGTCATTGTCGCGGCCGTAGCCACCACCATTACCTCGGGAACTGCCACCTCGGTAGCCACCTCGATCACCACCACCGCGGCGATCTTGGAATCCACCTCGACGATCCTCGCGAGGACGTGGAGGTTGAGCTACGTTAACAGCGATTTGGCGGCCGTCTAATTCGACGCCGTTCAAACCTTCAATTGCTGCTTGGGCTTCTTCTTCAGAAGACATGGTAACGAAACCAAATCCTTTAGAACGTTGGAATTTGTCCATCAAAATGACGGCATCTTCTACTGTTCCAAATTTTGAAAATTCAGCTCGCAGGTCATCTAAGGTTAAATTCCAACTTAAATTGCCGATAAACAGCTTTTTTGGGTTGATTTGACCTTGGGATTGACCAGGATTAAATGTTGCTTGATCCATAAAAATATTCACCTCTTTCCTAAAAAGAGGGCATGAGAAGAACATACTACGTCACAGTGAGAGAAAAACTGACTAGAAGAGTGCGTCTGCATCTGCCTTGTTCAATACCGCACTTTGCTCTTCTTGAGAAGAGAGGCCAGTTAGAACACTATTAATAACCTGTTCATTATACTAGAGAAAGCCAAGGATGTAAGTCTCAATTACCTAACTGACCCCTGACAAGGATTGATGGGTTCGTTATACTGCCCAGATTGGAAGGATCGTTATTATGCCTCAAGAGTACCTCAAACCCTTTCTCATGTCCCATAATGGATATATTTCGGTCAGTTTGACTGATTTATTTAACCAGAAGAAGCGCCAAGCCGAGCAACTCTCTCCTATTCAAGTTCACTCAATTCAAGTTCTTGAAGATTTTGTCATGCAAGGTGGCAAAAGAATTCGGCCAATGCTGGTCCTACTTGGATATCTCTTGGCAGATGGCAAAATTGACAATGTTTCTCCCGAGTTGCATCCGGTTTATGGCATTTCAGCGGCAATTGAACTCGTTCACAAATATCTGCTTCTTTTGGACGACATGGCAGATCAAGATGATCTGCGAAACGGTCAGCCTACGGTTTGGCGTCGCTACCAGACAGAGTTTGCCGAAGAGAAATGGCAGAATGAGGTTCATCATGGCAGGACATTTGCCGAAATTGATGGTGCTCTTCTTGCTTCCTTAGTGACAGAGCAAGTTTTGAGTGTCAAAGGATCTCTCTTCTCTGCTGAGCAATTGCTCGAGGTTTTGCACCTGATTGATCACCACCAATATTTTGAAACAGTGGCGGGTTGGCAAATTCAATACAAACTGAATCATGTTCCGCTATCTGAGGCAACTGAAGCTGAGTTTATGAAGGGCTTAGAGCTCGTCACGGCGAGATACACATTTGTTGGCCCACTGATGATTGGATTGTCATTAGGCAGTGCTTCTCCTGAACTCAAAGCTGCCTTAACTCAGTATGGGACGGCAGTTGGTACGGCCTTTCAAATTCAAGATGACATTTTAGGTTTATTTGGTGATCCAGATGAAACTGGCAAGCCAGTCGGCAATGACGTCCGTGAAGGCAAAAAGACTCTGCTTCTCCAACGAGCGTATCAAAGCGCTAACGAAGCTGATAAAGCATTTTTAGCAACGGTCTGTGGTCATGAATTAAGTGATGAAGAGTTAATCAGAGTGCAAGATATTGTCAAAGAAACCGGCTCCCTCGCCTACTCTCAAAAACTCGCCCAAGAATATATTGAGAAAGGCATTGCAGCATTGAGTGCATTGGATCAAAATAAGGAAGAAGTGCTGGTTTTGACTGAATTAGCACAGTTTGTTATTAAGCGAAATGTTTAGGAGCAAATATGGGCATGGATAACTTTGGCGATAGATTAAAAGGTTGGGTAAGTGGTGAAAAACCAAAAGCCGTAGATACACTGGGCACTGTCCTGAGTATTGCCGCTGATTTAGCTCAAGCTTCAAAAGGACTGAGCAAAGAACAAATTCAAGCGCGACCTGACATCATTGCTAAAGCCCAGGCTCTCCAATCCGCCATCGACAGCTACAAACAAGCCGCTGCTCGAGCTGGTGAAGACCCGCAAGTTACTAAACAAAATTTGATTAAAGAGATGCAGCGAACAGGACTCACCTTTGGCATGGCTTCAGAGTCAGAAAGTAAACTCAAGGGTTTTGACATCAATAGTTCTGACAATAAATGGAAAAATATCACCGAAAATATTATTGCATTAGAACCCAGAGACCCGAAAATTGTGGCAGCTGTCGAAGCAAATTTAACCTCGAAAGACGTGGTTTTCAGAATGATGAGTAAATCAGAATTCCAGGCTATTATGAAGGCTGGAGTTATCGGAAAAGTTAGTTCTAGTCAAATTGAATCAGGTACAACATGGTGGGGTGACAGAGCAATCAATGCATTAAGCCAACGTGGTGATAAGGTTCGGCAAACAGACAGTGGTCAAACTTGGGGCGGGGCTGATGGTGTGATGATTGCTATCAAACGTTCTGCCATCGAGCCTTTTATTACTGAAAAAAGAAATCGAAACATTGCCAATCCGAAGCCAAATGATTTTGATGCGTACAAAACCCGTGGGGAAATATCAATTGATCAAATTACTGATGTGTTCAATGTCACTGCTGATCGAGACGCAGGCTTTTATAAAGTGGAAAAACTTATTAAATAATTCTTTTGAGGCACGGGCGGGATTCGAACCCGCGAACGAAGGTTTTGCAGACCTCGCCATTAACCGCTCTGGTACCGCGCCACTCAATTGAGTCCTCATTCTATCAAAAAACCCAATTGTTTGTTGCGGAGTTATTTTGTCTGACGGACTAGGCCTGCTCCTCTGGTACAATACGGCTATGCAAAATGAGGCAAAGTCCTACTTCATTCATACCTTTGGCTGTCAATCGAACAAAAGTGATTCAGAACGAATCGCTGGTGATTACGAAGCGCGTGGCTATGTTCCCGCAACTGATTGGCGAAATTGTGATGAACTGATTGTGAATACCTGTGCCATCAGACAGAGTGCTGAACATAGTGCTCGAAGTTTCCTCAACAATGTGATTGTCTATTTTAATGAAATTGGCGATCGAAGACCCAAAATTATTTTGACCGGCTGTATGACTCATCATGGTCATGAGAAGTTGTTGGCCATGTTGCCAATGGTTGATGAAATTCTGCCAATTAATGAAGTTGGGTTTAATCAAGCGGCCGTGCGTCGAGATTATTTGACCAAAGAAGGTAATAAACACGCTTGGATTCCGATTTCTGCTGGCTGTAACTCATTTTGTACCTACTGTATTGTGCCGTACTCTAGAGGTCGAGAGCAGTCAAGATCATTTGAATCAATCATGGAAGAAGTGCAGCGACTGGTTGGTGAAGGTTACTCAGAAATTACCTTGCTGGGTCAAAATGTAAATTCTTGGGGATTGGAAAAAGTGGGCATAGGTTTCAGAAAATTATTGATGGAAAGCAAAGATTTCAAACGTGAAGATTTGCCAGACAACCAAACTCAGTACCTCCGTGCCGAAGGCACTCCTCCATTTGTGCAGTTACTACAAGCCCTTTCAGCGTTTCCAGAAATTACCAAAATTCGTTTTTTGACGAGTAATCCTTGGGATTTTCACGATGAGCTGATTGCGGAAATTGCTAAAAATAAGAAAATTGATCGCTTCATTCACTTGCCAATTCAGTCTGGAAGTAACTCGGTTTTATACCGAATGAACCGTGGCTATACACGAGAGCGCTACATGGAAGTTATACAGAAACTCAGAGCTGCAGATCCCACCATTACCATAGGTACGGATTTGATTGTTGGATTCCCAGGTGAGACTGACCAAGAGTTTGCAGAAACGGTAGAATTAAGCCAGTTGATGGATTGGAAAGTGGCATTTGTAGCTATGTACTCTCCTCGTCCGGGTACTGCCAGTTGGCGGATTTATCCGGATGATGTGCCACATCCAGTCAAAAAAGAACGCTGGGAAATATTAGATCAAATGATTAATAAAAATAACTTGTCGGTTCGACCAACCGTTGTCTAGTTATGAGAAATGTTCTGCTATCAGTCGTTGGGCCAACCGCTACCGGTAAAACCCAGTTCGCTTTAGATGTAGCGCAGATTTTTTCTGACCAATTCCACGTTTTTGACTGCATCTCCGCTGATTCAAGACAAGTTTATCAAGGTATGGAAGTGGGCACTGGCGCAGACATTCCACCAAACTTTCAAAAGCAAGATTACGATCCCGCATCAATTACAACTTTTACGAATCCCTACTTCAAGTTAAATAATGTCCGAATCCATGGTGTCTCCATTTTGAAACCAGATCAGGAATGGTCTGTAGCTCAGTTCCGAGATTTTGCACAGAAAGTCATGAGTTCTTCTTGGCAAGAAAATGGACTACCAATTTTAGTTGGGGGAACTGGTTTGTATCACCAACATATCTTTACTCAGGATCAGCAAATTGAAGTACCACCCAATGTCGCCGTTCGCGAGCATGCGGAACGAATTAGCTTGGCAAACTTACAACGTTGGCTAAAAGAAGTTGACGAAGCTCGATTTGAGTCGATGAATAATTCGGATCGTCACAATCCTCGGCGATTGATCCGGGCAATTGAAATTGGTTTAGCAGAGCGACAAACAGCCCAGCAACGTATTGTTTCTCGTGATGAAAAGGTAAACGAGGTGAATGTAAACCAATTAATGATTGGGCTGACTGATACTCCAGAACATATTTCTGAACGGATTCAAGAGCGCGTCAAAAGTCGTCTAGGGCAAGGCATGCTGGATGAAGTACAAAGACTTATGGCTCAGTATGACGAAAAAATCTGGCGAGAACCTTCTTTCTCCGCAACAGGATATAAAGAAGTCAGAGCCTACTTGGAAGATAAATTGACCTATCAACAGATGCAAGAACTCTGGTTACGTCGAGAAGTTCAGTACGCCAAAAGACAGTTAACTTGGTGGAAAAAGCAAAGTGGCGTCGAGTGGTTTGCGATCGACTCACCCAATTGGAAAGATGAAGCTGTCGCGTACGTCAAGAAATGGCTGATGAGCTAACTATTCAGCTCTGAAATTCTCTCTACTGTATCCAACTTTGTTCTTGTATACTCTCAAGTATGCGCAAAATCCTCAATGACGATCATTCTGTTTCTATCCATCCCTCTACGATTGTTTTTGCCGTCTTCTTTATTTTAGGTCTCTACTTTCTGTACTACATTAGTGAAATCGTGATTGCTCTGTTCTCTGCATTTATTTTGATGTCAGCTTTGAACCCGGGAATTAAATTGATGAAGCGACGTTTGAAAATTCCCCGCCCGATTGGAATTGTGATTTCATTTTTGGTGATTATCTTCTTTGTGGGTTTAGCCTTGATCTTAATATTGCCACCCTTATTTTCTGAAGTACCAAATCTGGTAAATGCGCTGTCACTACCCTCTCTGGCTCCAGTTTTGGGTACGCTGAATAAATTCAATTTCTCGTTAAGTGAAATTGGCAGTATTCTAGGACAAGCCCAGAGTTCATTTAGTACGATTTATGGAATTATTACCTCAACTTTCCAAGGTATTTTCAGCTTCTTTACTGTCTTAGTGATGACGGCCTATCTCTTAATTGATCGAGATCATTTGCATAAGAAAATTTCTTGGTTTACCAAAGAGCCACGCCATTTGGAAATGGCTGACGAGTTTATTAATCGTATTGAAGTTTACTTAGGTGGTTGGGTCCGTGGACAGTTGTTCCTGATGATTACGATCGGTGTGTTTAGTTTCATTGGCTTGAGCCTACTGAACATTCCTTATGCTTTGCCGTTGGCTGTAGTTGCTGGTCTTCTAGAGATTTTGCCGAATTTAGGTCCTACATTAGCTGCCGTGCCAAGTATTTTAGTTGCTTATGGGGCTTTTGGAGCACCAATGGCCGGCTTTGTAGCCTTGTTTTATATCTTTGTCCAAATGTTAGAAAACAATTTAATCGTTCCTAAGATCATGAAAGATAATGTGGATGTGAATCCTTTGGCCACCATCCTGCTGATCTTAACTGGTCTTAAAGTGGGCGGCATGCTGGGAGCATTGCTCTCGGTGCCAGTCTATATTGTCTTGAGAACGATCTACTCTCTTTGGTTGCGAGAGCGCGCCAATTCCTAACGTAAATCTGGTATACTAAGACTGTGTGTCACTGGACGATGGCCTTGAATGAAACGCAAGTTTCCTTTGGGGAGGAAAGTCCGGACAGCAGAACATATGGTGTCCACTGAAAGGTGGAGACTCCGCTTGCGGAGGACAGTTAGAGCAACAGTGACGAATCGGGTAGCGCCGAGTGAAACGACCAAGCTTTTGGGTATCCCGATGAAAATCGGGAGGGTAATCCTCCCAGCTGCAACTGCCGATTTTCACCATAATGGAGATGTTCCCTATCTCGGTGATAATGCTGCAGGCACTAGAGAAATCATCGTCTAAAACAGAATCCGGCTTACGGGTGATACACACAATAAAAAAGGAGCGAGTATGAACCCAGTTTCGCAAACTTGGCAAGAGTCTTTCCAATTAGGTATGTCTTATGCTGTCGGTCAGTTTTTGGCCTTCTTGCCTCGCCTCTTGGCAGGTATTTTAGTGCTGTTTGTAGGTATTCTTTTGGCAAAATTACTCAAGAAAATTGTGTTCAAAACTCTGGAGGCTTTTCGCATTTCTAAAATCGTCGAAAAAACTCCTTTAGAGCTCTTTTTCTCAGGTGCTGGCTTTGGAGCTAAGCTTGAAGAAATTATCTCAGGGATTGTTTACTGGGTAGTCGTGTTTTTAGTCTTTTACACGTCCGTATCTATTTTAGGTTTAACGCCATTAACGATGGTGATGGATCGCATCTTAGCTTACATCCCACATATCTTCTCAGCTTTCTTGATCTTCTTCTTTGGAGTCCTGATGGCCGGAATTGTGGAGAGTGTGGTGAAGGGTAGCCTCAGAACGTTTGATGTGGCAACTGTCCGCTTAGTCGCCAAGTTAATGAGTTACGTAGTTGTAACAGTAGCCAGTTTGGCTGCCGTTGCCGAGCTTGGAATTGCCAGCGAATTCTTAACAATTCTGTTTGGCGGCGTGGTATTTGCTTTCTCACTTGGCTCCGCGCTTGCAATTGGTTTGGGCGGACAAGACACTGTCCGCAATATTCTGGCTGACTGGTACAAGCGCACCAAGAACGACTAATTTCTGCTGTTTATCGATACTGAAGCGCTTCCGCAATGTGCTGTTGTTCTACCTGTCCTTTATTCTTTTCATCTAAATCAGCTATGGTTTGGCTGACCTTCAACAGTTTAAAGTAACTCCTCCCGGAGAGCTCAAATTTCAATGCCGACTTTTTCAGGAAAATTTTAGCTGGTAGACTCATTTGAATATATTCCTGACAGTTTTTACTTGATAATTCAGCGTTTAGTCTAATGTCTTGATTATGATACCTCACCAGTTGTTTTCTCCTTGCTGCAACAACTTTTTCTCGGAATGCTGCTGAACTGAATGTGGGATCCCTTGAATTGTCTGTTAACTTTTCAATCTCAATCTCTTTCACGTTTACATGCAGATCGAATCGATCATAGATCGGTCCCGAGAGTTTTTTCAAATACACGGAAATGGCGTGAGGCGAACATTTACAGCGTTTTTTAGTGGATAAATGATAGCCGCAAGGACATGGATTTGCGGCAGCAATTAGTGTGAACTTGGCCGGGAAAGTAGCGGATCCTTGAGATCTAGATAAAAAAATGCAGCCCTCTTCCAGAGGCTGTCGAAGCGACTCAATTGTTTGTTTACTAAACTCTAAAAATTCATCTAGAAATAGGACTCCGCGATGTGACAGAGAAATCTCTCCCGGACGCAGTTGGGTTCCACCTCCAATTAATCCACTGGTAGAGGTGGTGTGATGCGGCGACCTGAACGGCGGCTGTCTGATCACTGTGTCAAAAGCTGTGCCAAAGATTGAATGAATTGTGGTGACTTCAATTGCTTCGCTCTCAGTGAGTGGTGGCAAGATCGATTGAAATGCTTTGGCTAACAAACTTTTTCCGACACCTGGAAATCCAACGAGTAGTGTGTGATGCCCACCTGCTGCAGCAATGACAAGTGCTCGTTTGGCATATTCTTGACCTTTAATGTCCGCAAAATCAACGTCAAAGTTAGTTGGTGTCATGATGAGTTGATCGAAAGGTTGATGTCTTAATTTTTTTAAAGGTTCTTGTACTTTGGCAAACTCCAAGAACTGTTGAAGATGTGAAATTGGGAAAATCTCGATTCCAGAAATAATCTCGACTTCAGAGGCGTTTGCTTCAGGCAAAATAACTTTTTTGAAGCCAAATTCTCTGGCGGCCAAAGCTAGGGGCAATGCGCCTCGGATTTTTTTGACTTTTCCATCTAATGAGAGTTCGCCTAGGAAGACAGTGTCATCAGTTTGTAGCTCAATCTCGCCATACATTTTGAGCAGGCCGACGGCAATTGCTAAGTCAAAGCCAGAGCCGGACTTAGGAATCTCTGCCGGAGCTAGATTGACGATTGTCCGTTTGCTGCGAATTCGTATGCCACAGTTCGTTAAAGCCGTGGTAATTCGTTCTTTCGCCTCCTCTGTTGCCTGAGAGGTTAAACCAATAAAAATTAAATTAGGAACGCCCTGATTTCCATCAACTTCAACTTCAATTTGGATCGGGACGAGGCCCAACATCATGATGGTAAAGGTACGAGCAATCATGCTTCATCTTAAGCAAGAAAGATGACTAGAAGCGTAGGAAATTAAACGTTGTTAACTTGTTCGATCAAGCGATTGCAGTAGCCAAATTCGTTATCATACCAAGCGACTACTTTGACTAAATCGCCACCGACTACATTGGTGAGTGCCAGGTCAACTATTGAAGATTCTGGTCGGCCAACAATGTCATGAGACACGATTGGCTCATCAACGACGGCTAAAATGCCTGCCCATTTTGGATCTTGAGATGCTTTGATTAATGTCTGATTTACTTCTTCTTTGGTGGTGGGTTTACTGACCACAAAGACCATATCAGAGAGTGATCCAACTGGAGTTGGCACTCGGACGGCCAGACCATCAAACAAGCCTTTTAGCTCAGGGATCACTTCTGTAACGGCGATGGCTGCCCCGGTTGAGGTTGGAACGATATTCATGGCCGCTGCACGAGCGCGGCGCATATCTTTATGTGAATTGTCGTGCAAATTTTGATCATCAGTATATGAATGAATAGTGGTTAGCATGGCTTTTTTGATTCCAAATACTTCATGCATAATTTGAGCAACTGGGCCAACTGAGTTGGTGGTGCAAGATGCATTCGAATCAACAAGTTCTGCGGTATCAAAAGTATTGATACCAATAATTCCGGTTGGAATGCCTTCACCTTTTGGGGGAGCAGAAATCAAAACTTTTTTGGCGCCACCTTGCATATGTAAAATAGCTTTTTCTTTGCTAATAAACACGCCGGTAGACTCAATGACAACTTCTACGCCGTTGGCACCCCAAGGAATTTTGGCTGGATCACGTTGTGCTGTGACGACAATATTTTTTTGACCAATGTGGATCATACCCAAAACCGGATTTTCATCAGTCACTTCTTTGGTCGTTTGTTGTTTGGTATAGGTAATTGGAGTGGTAAAGACACCATAATTAGAGTCGTATTTTAGAAGATGAACCCAATCCTCAATATCCATCGATCCAGATGTATTAATAACTTTTAAATCTAGATCTTCAGTGTGTTTGTTCCACCAAACTCGGAAAGAAGTTCTACCAATTCGGCCAAAGCCATTAATACCAAAATTTTTCATATCATCTCCTATGATTTACTATACCACTTCTGAAAATCGAGATCGTGCAGCCCATCCCAAACACGTATCATTTCTGAAGGAATTGTTTTAAATGATTGATTACTTAGTTGCTCCCAAAGTTTGGTGAAATAGTACTCGGTCATTTCTTCGTTAGGAATTTTTTTTAACTCGTCTAGAGTGTGCCAAAAAATATTTTCTTGTTTACTTAGTTGTGCATACGTTTCGTCTGAAATCTCACATAAAAAAATAAAGTGATGAGTCAACTGATCTAAGTTAAGTTTTGGATGGTGATAGACAATTTCTTCAAAAGAAATGATTCCCTTTACAGTTGCTTCTGCTTGGATTTCTTCTTTCAACTCTCTTTTAAGTGCCATTGACCAGTCTTCACCAGGATCAATTTTCCCGCCTGGTAACCCTAATCTATCAGGTTTCCAAGAAGCCGATGATGCTTCTTTGATAATCAAGTATTTATCGTGATGACGAATAACAGCTTTCACCGCAATAATTTGTGGAAAGTATTTAGGTGGAAAAGAAAAATCAGACATACTTATTTTGGAATCGCATCTAAAGCTGGCAACTTCCGGTATGCCAGGTAGTACAACATGGCACCGCCACCTGCAGAGATGTGATTAAAGGCTTTACCTTCATTAATTTTCAAGATCGTCACGGCAGCTTCTGTGTCTCCTCCACCCAGCACTTTAAAAGCACTCGTTCTGGCAATGGCATTGGCGACGTAGGCCGTTCCGGCCATGTTGGCAGGGTCTTCAAACTTGCCCATTGGACCATTCCAAACAATGGTTTTAGCATCGGTAATGAACCGTTCAAATTGTTCAGCTGCCTTGGGGGAAATGTCCAAGTTATCTTCAGTTAATTCTGCCACAATCATGCGGCGCTGTTTGTAGTTTGTAGCGCGGGCTTCTACTGCTAATTTGCCACCAAGTAAAATGACATCTACCAACTCTGACATTTTCTCAATGAGTGGCATTTTGGTTTCTAATTTTGCGCCTCCCAGGACAAACACGAATGGGCGTTTTGGAGTCTCAGTCACTTTCTTTAATACAGTCATCTCTTTCTCAAATTGAAATCCAAACACGGTGGGCAGAATTTTTGGTAGTCCGACGATGGAGGTATGTTCACGATGAGCCGTAGCGAAGGCATCATTGACGAAAACATCCTGGCCTTCAGCTAGCTCTTTGGCGAATCCTGGATCATTCTCTTCCTCACGAGGATCAAATCGCAAATTCTCTAACACATCTAACCACTCCTCTAATTGTTCTCGTTTAGCTTTTTTAAAACCAGTTTGTAGAAGTAAGCCTTCATACAGTAAATCCGCAATCGGAGCTAAGGAAAATTCTTTTGTCTTTTTTGGCTCATGACCGCGATGTGCAATCACTGTGACGTGTTTCGCTTTCTCTCGCCATAAGTAACGGAGTGTTTCAAAACTGTCTTCTAAACGGGTGGTATCAAAACTCCCATTACTCTCTGGTAAATCGAGGTCTAAGCGAAGCAAAACGTTTTTGTTCTCGGGATTATAGTTGGTGAGGTATTTGATCATGATGACCAATATACACAGCCAAAGTTAAAACTACAAACACACTTTAATATGTATAAAAAATAGCAAGATACAGCAAGGAGAAAAGAAAATAATTTTATTTCTTGCTGCTTTGAAATTTCATTTTCAATCGCAAAATTTTCCATCGCCAATCTTCAGCAATTCTGTAGAGTGAGTACATTTGTGGATTCAACACTAAATCATAGGTTCCTAGGAACTCCACAAGATCTCCTCCAAAGCCTTTTTTAAAACGATGGAAGCCGTACCATGGGTCTTTTTCATCTGGCTCAGGACCTAGTGATCCCCACATATCAAACATTGTGCAACCAAGGTTTTGAGCAAGTCGAATCATTTCCCACATCATTAAGTTACTTGCCATCACCTCTCGATGAATACTGCGGGATGCGCCATATGGGTAGTACATTTTGCCATTGAAAATAAACATCACCCAAGAGACTAAGACTTGATCATCATAAACGGCATTAAAAATGCGCATCATGCCAGTTTGGCCTAGTGATTGCCACATAGTTTTAAAGTATTCTGGACCGTGAGCGTAGAAGCCTTGTCGTTGGGTTGTTTCTGCCAAGATTTCTAAATATTGATTCATGCCTTCTTCAGTGGTGTTTTCAACAATTTTGACACCCTTTTTGAAAGCTATGTTAACGTTATAACGGGTCTTACTAGATAAATTTGCAAAGAGGTCTTCTTCAGTGTGAGCCGTATCTAACTGAAAAGTGTATTTAGTAAAAAGTGATTTTCCTTCAACGCATCCTCGCGCCAATAGAAAATCGGCAATTGCTGAATGAGCTGATTGATTGTCAACTTTTTGGGCGATATTTGGTTCCAGCTTAATGAACAAAGCGTTGTGCTTTTGTCCCAACTGTCTGAGTGTTGTTAAATGCTCTTCGTCCGGCATCTCCCCTTTTGGTAGATAACCAGCCGTCACGTTGAAATGTGGAATGGGATGAAAAAAGACTTGAAAGGCTTTGACCATTACACCGTTTTCAAAAAAGCCAACTCGTTCAACTGCAACACCCGTTTTTTTACGGAACTCACCCCAAGCCCATGATTGCAGTGGATGCTGAACGATGGCATCGTATTGATTGCGTTCTTCTTCTCTGACAGGTCTAAGTAGCATAGTGAAAACTTCCTGGAGTTTATTATACCGACCGATTTCAGGCGTGAATAGGGGTTACTTCTTTAGAAATTCGTCAATATCAATCTCGCCACTCAAGACATCATCCAAGACACCTTCGTCTAGAGGTACATAGCGATGTTTACTGCCAAACGTTTTCAATTTGTCATTTAGTGATTTCAAGCCGTAACGATCTTCCTCTTCATCATCGTGCTTACTGTGCCACTCTCCCCACCCTTTATTAAAGTTTGCCCGACCACCAAAGTTCGCTTTTGAGGAGTAAAAATCTGATTCGTGTCGTTCTAGCAACTCCTCTGGGATATCATTTAAAAAGCGGCTGGGCATGGAACTAGTAATGGTGCCATAAATCATCCGGCGCTTGGCATAGGTCAGGTAGAGTTTTGATTTGGCTCGGGTAATACCTACGTAACAGAGACGACGTTCTTCTTCCATTTGTGCTTTATCGAGCAGCGATCGGGAATGTGGGAAAAGGCCTTCTTCCATACCTACCATATAGACAATTGGATACTCTAATCCTTTCGCAGAATGTAGACTCATCATGGTCACTACATCAGCCTTGCCTTCTATCGTCACATCTGCCATTTCGTTATCTTGGAGTAAAGCAATATTTTCCAAGAAGTTTTCAATTTGAGTAAATTGCGCCGCCACAGACAAGAGCTCTTGGACGTTTTCTAAACGAGCCAAATCTTCTGGATCGTCTTTGTCATATTTTTCATCATACTCAGTCACTTTTAAGATTTCTTGTAAGAGTGGGAATGGTTCAAAGGTTGGATTTTCCTCTCCATCCTTGACTGGAGTTAATTTTTTCTCGTTCACCCATTTTAAGAACGTATCAAATCGTCTTTTACCTAATTTCAAGGCCCGTTCGGCACTGACCTCGTCTTTGGGATTAATAAAAAATCGCAAGTAACTTAAAACGTCTTTGACTTCTTTTCGAGCATAAAATTTTACGCCGCCAATTAATTTATAGGGAATACCCGCTCGGATAAAGGCTTCTTCAAAAGCTCGGGATTGGGCATTGGTGCGGTATAAAATTACCCGATCTGCATAGGAGTAATCGAGATCTTTAGTGGACACATACTTTACGACTTGTTGGGCTTCATCTTCCCCACTCTCTGCCTCGTATAAAATAATTTTGTCTTGCTCAGTATTTTCAGTCCATAGCTTTAGGATAGGATGCGAGGTGTTTTTAGATATCACATTTGTGGCGGCATCTAATATTGATTGAATTGATCGATAGTTTTGTTCAAGCCTGTACTCTGTAATAGTTGGAAAGTCAGTTCTCAAATTCAGCATGTTTCGATAATCGGCGCCGCGCCATGAATAAATAGATTGCGAAAAGTCACCGACCACATATAAATTTTCTTGAGGTAACGAGAGCATCTTACTTAATGCATACTGTGCTTTATTGGTGTCCTGATACTCATCGATCAAGACGTGCTCCAAAGTATTCTGGTACTTTGCCAAAATGTTAGGAAACTTCAGGAAGAGCTCAATGACTCGGATCAAGAGGTCATCAAAATCTACCGCTTGGTTCTCCGCTAGTTGGTGTTGGTACTGCTTGTAAGCATGGCCAACAAACTCTTGGTAACTGCCAGAGGCATGCTCCAAATATTCATCTGGCATCACCATCTCATTTTTGGCGGTGGAGATTGTCGCTTTGACTGCCTTTGGATGAAATTCTTTATCAGACCAACTATTTCTTTTATAAAGCTGTTTAAGTAGATCTAGCTGATCGTCACTGTCAAAAATAGTAAAGTTGGCTGGCAGGCCAATTAAGTAGCCATTTCGACGCAAAATCTTGGCGCAGATGCGATGAAAGGTGCCGGCAAAAGGCAACTCATGACCCGTCATTTTGTACATGCGTTCATTAATTTCTTGAGCTGCTTTATTCGTAAAAGTAACGAGTAAAATGGATGATGGATCAACTTTTTTCTCCTGTATTAACCAACCTGCTCTGGTAGTTAAGACACGCGTTTTACCTGATCCAGCGCCGGCTAAAACGATAGCTGGACCTTCAGGATGTAGAACTGCCTCAAGCTGTTTGGCATTTAGTTTTTCGAGCAAATCGGGATTCATCCTCACATAGTAACACAAAATTGCTATACTTAGGCCATGCCCGAGCTGACTTTTGTGACATTAGAAGTTCGTACTTCAAGAGAGAGTATCCAAACCCCCGAATCTGCTGTGCAATTTTTCTCATCTGTGCCGAATCCTCCTCAAGGACTTCTACGGGTTTGGCAGCATGCTCCTAGATTTACTGTAGAGTTTCTTAACCAGGGGCAGACGATTTATGAATTAATTACCGTGCCAGAGCCGTTGGCCGAGTACTTCATCAGTCAATTGACCGCCAGTTATCCAGAGATTTTAGTAAAGCGATTAGAGCACAACCCGCTTGATGATTTTCGACATCCTCATCCCAAAAAATTTGGAGAGTTAGTGCTTTCTAGTGCTAGTTACATGCCACTCAAGACTTTTAGAGAATTCTCTGAAACGGATTCTCTAGCCACTGTTTTTTCTTCCTTTGCTAAGCTTCAAGAGGAAGAAACGGCCCTGATTCAGTTACAACTGAGAAAAGGTCGAGAATCTTGGAAGAATGCCGGGCATCACATCGTAGCCGGTGGAGTGGCAAGTGAAGGTTCCCCAGCAGTCAATCACCCCCACAAAGACAAGATTAGTCAAAAATTGGCACTTCATTCTTTTGAAGCAAGATTATTTTTGATAACCCAAGCTCCTACTCCAGAACGGGCAGAGCAAATTTTGCAGTCATTAATTAGTGCCTATAACACCTATCAATCTCAAACAAATAGTTTTGTCTTCAGAAGACCAATTATTCGTAAAGGTTCTTATCTCGAACACACTCTACAGAGAAAACATAGATTCACCAACCAATATTTATCTGTAGACGAAGTCGCTTCTATTTGGCACATGCCCAATAAACAATTAGCAACTCTCCGAAATATTGCCTGGGGTAAGAATTTGTTGGGTGAACCACCAGAAGATCTACCAACCTACACGCACACACCAGAAGAAGAACGTAATTCCCTAAACCTATTTGCTAAAACGGAATTTAAAAATCAGAGTCAAATTTACGGTATACGCAAAGAAGATCGCAGACGACACATGTATGCGATTGGAAAAAGTGGTACGGGCAAGTCAACTTTGCTTGCTAACATGATTATTAACGACTTGAAGCACAATGAAGGTTTGGCTGTAGTTGATCCGCATGGTGACTTAATTGAGACCGTTTTAAACTATATTCCCAGACATCGTATTAACGACGTGATTGTGCTTGATCCATCTGATCCACAAGCGGTGGTCAAGTTAAACTTGTTTGAAGGTGGTTCCGTGGTGCACCGAGAGCTGATTGCTTCTGGAATTGTGGCCATCTTTCAGAAAATGTATGCCAATTCCTGGGGACCTCGTTTGGAGTATATCTTGCGAAATGCTTTGTTAACCTTGCTTGAGCAAAATGCCAAATTGGAAGACGTATTGCGGATTTTGACAGATGATAAGTATCGCGCCAAGATTGTGGACAAGATGGAAGATAAAGTCTTAAAGAACTTTTGGGAGGCCGAGTTTAATGTCATGCCAGAGCGATTGCGAAACGAGGCGATCTCCCCGATTTTAAATAAAGTTGGACAGTTTGTGACGTCTCCCCTGATCCGAAATGTGGTGAACACTACCAACAGTTCATTTGATATTGAAGACGTGATGAATAGTGGCAAGATTTTGCTGGTCAACGTCTCTCAGGGAAAGTTAGGTGAGGATAACAGTGCGCTACTTGGTGCCATGATCATTACCAAAATTCAGTTGGCGGCTATGAGTCGTGTCTATATTCCAGAAGAGGAACGACGTGATTTCTTCTTATATATCGACGAGTTTCAGAACTTTGCCACAAATAGTTTTGTCAAAATTTTGTCAGAAGCCAGAAAGTATCGCCTTAGTCTTATTCTTGCCAATCAGTATATGGCGCAGATTCCAGATGAAGTTAAAGCGGCAATCTTTGGAAACGCGGGAAGTATGATTAGTTTCATTTTAGGTGCTCAAGATGCCGACTGGATGCAGAAAGAGTTTGGCAATAAATACACCCAAGAAGATTTAGTTTCGCTAGGTCGCTACCAGGTAGTCAACAAGCTGATGATTCATGGTCAAGTCAGTCAGCCATTCCCAGCCTATACCCTGAATCTGGCTGCCTCAAAGAATCAAAGTCGAGAAAAAGTCTTAAATGTCTCCCGAGAAAGATACGCCAAGAAAAAGGTGAAGTAAGCTCGATTTCCTTCTTGCTTGAGCAAGGAGTTTGGATATAGTGGTACCTATGAAGTACATCATTGGCAACTGGAAATCCCACAAAACAAGCTCAGAGATTCAAGCTTGGGTAGAAATTTGGAAACTGAACAAAAAAAGTGTTCAGAGAGAAGACCTTCAAGTCGTCATTTGTGCTCCCCTGACAGGATTGCCAGTTCTCCATGAGCTCGTTCCAGATTTACGAATTGGTTCTCAGGTGCTTTCGCCCTTTGGTGATGGTGCCTACACCGGTGCCGTTTCAGCTCGATTAGTGAAAGAATATGCGCAATTTGCGTTGCTTGGTCATGTAGAACGCAGAACCTACTTTGGCGAAACTGATCTGATCGTGGCTCAACAAGTTGCTCAAGCGATTGATAATAATTTAGTTCCAGTAGTGGCAGTGGCTGATAAAAATTGGGGCAGCCAACTGGCCCAGTTAGATCGTGAACAACTTGCTAAAACATTAGTCATGTACGAGCCACCTGAAGCAATTAGTACATCTGGCAGCGGCCACGCAGCCGATATTCAGCAGGTCAAGGAAGCTGTAGCCCTGATTCAGAGTGAGTACAAGGTGAAAGGTGTGCTATATGGGGGTTCAGTGAATGCTGACAATATCGCTGACTACATGAATGAACCAACAATTGCCGGTGTAGTGCCTGGTGCAGCGAGCCTTGATGCAGCTACCTTCATCCAATTAATTTTGGCCTATTAAATTACTTCACTTTGTAAATGGTTGTTGACTCATTTCTGAACGCTACGGGAAATGTCGTGTCAAAAAATGGCTGATTGGCGTGCAGTTCCACGCGTTCTGCATCTCCAACTACCACATACTCCACCTGGTATTTTTTCAGCAACTCAGCAGCTTCAGGAACTCCAGCATACATGCGGTAGAGATCACTTTCTACTGGTCGAAAGTCATAACCTTGTGTCCATAACCACCCTGGATATGTCATGACTGCCTGGCGGCCGGTGAGGTTGAATAACCAGTGATTATGTTGATCACCGGTTAGCCAAATGGAGTTGACTGAGGTATTCTCCCGTGCCCATTTGGTGAGTACAAGATCACTGGCGCTGTACATCATGTAGGAATGAGTGCTAATTAACTGGATTCGGTAGGCATCAATTATTCCTGAGGCAGTGACTAGGAAGAATAAAAAGACAATTAAAATACTTTTCGCATACTGTAATGCACCGGATCGATATTTCATTCGGTTCATCCGAACCAAGGAGTTGGCAATTAGTCCAGATGAGATGAGTAAAAACCAAACTAAGAGTTTGGTATTATCCCAGGACCAGGGTTGAAATAAGAACAAGTTGCTTAAAATAAAAATCAAAAATCCGGGCAAAAGCAACGCAGCCAATCGCTGGTTTTTAAACACTTTCAAGAGTAAATAGAGGCTGACAAGAGCAAATGGAACGGTGAATCCCCAATTTTGCCAAGTGAAGAATAGCCAATTTTGCTTAAAGTCGATGGCCATCCAGCCTGGGTACCAATGAAAGAAGTCGTTATTCACGTTGTGCAAAAAATAAAGTTTCACCAGAGGCAGTGCAATCAATGAGGTGGTGACTGCGATGATGGCCCACTTTTTGAAATGCGTACCTCGATCTGCAATCGGTGCCAAAAACAGGAGATCGGTGAGAGACCAACAAGTTAGAAATAGAAAAGATGCTAAAAATGAGTGGGTGTGTAAAAGTGGCAAAAACCCGAGTAACACTCCAATGAAAATGAGTTGCCAAAATTCTCGTTTAGGCTGAATTTTTTTCCTTCTTGAAAAGAATATGGTATACACCATGGCCAGTGCGAAAAGAGCACAAGAGAAGCCTAGAGCAAAGGATCGCTGTGGAATGATCATGCTATCAATGACTGAAATCCACTTAATTCCGTAGTCGTCCATCCGGGTGTACTCGTGTATTGGCTGAAAAAAAGTAATAAGTGGGGTGGCTGAGTGAATCACATCCTGGAAGAAGTAATAAAAGCCTAGTCCTCCATTAAACAGAAAGATCGAGGCAGCAATCACTGCTACCTTCTTAGATTGAAAAATCGTTTTATAAAAAACGTACAGAGCAACCACAATTAAAATAGAGAAACAAAAACTGGGAAAGGTGAAGGCAGAAATGAGCGGAAAACCAGCATTTAAAAGCAATCCAGAAATCAAGTCAGCTACAAAGGGATAACTAAAGTTGGCACCTAAAAGAAATGGGCTTTTAATGAAAAGACCTCTGGCGGCCATAGCGGTGCCCATGGTGAAATGTGCTGCCCAATCTCCCCACAGATTGACATGACCAGCCCAAAAATCGCCCTGAGCGTCATAAAAAAGAGCCTTTGACCAAAAGCGTGCGAAGTAGATTCCCCAAAAACCAAAGAACAAAAAAAGTGGCCAGTGCTTTTTGAGGAAATTGAACATGGAATTACTGAATAAGTTCGACGAATTGACCACTTACCCAGCCAATTTTGCCGTTGAAGCTAATTTTGTACCAGCCATCCATCAGCTGATTTAAATAAGGATATTCTGAGCCAACATAGGCTAAACCGGGACTCATACTTTCTGGAGTCGGATCGTTTCTGACGTGCAGCGCTTCTTTGCCATTCTCAAAGTAGCCAGTTAGCTTGATCCGAATTTTGGGTTTGGGTACCGATGGATTTAAATCACTAGAAGAACTGGCAATAGTGCCAGGTAAGACACTGGTTTGGGCTGAAGGAGTAGCGGTTGGTACGATCTCATCTGGTGAATTGGCTGGTGGCAAATACTCTTGTTTGGCCAACTTCAAGGTAATGTTCATTCTGAAACCCTGGACGACGTTAATTGTGTTCTTTTGGACTTCATAACTTGGCAAGCTGACTTCGTACTCATGCTCTCCTGCTGACAGGTGCTCTAACAAAACAGGTGAAAAGCCTTGGGCTTTGCCGTCTACCTGGACAATGGCCCCATCCGGAATGGTTGTTAAAGAAAGTTCGGAATTTTTGTTGTCAGTTAACTTTTCCATCTCATAGATCACCCCACCGCTTGTTTCGGGTCTTTTGCCAAGTTTCCAGGTAACTACTGTCAGCAGTCCTTTTTTGAGGGAAACCTTCGTTTCATAGGGAGCAAGTTGTGAGTCGTCTGGTTTAATTTCAAGGGTATACTCGTTGGCTTTTAATTCTCGGTTGATGAAAGGGGTTTTATCGATGAGTTTTCCGTCTAAGTAGACGTGAGCAGGGACATTATCGCTGGTGATAACTTGAAGGCCTGCTTTGGCATTCCAACTCAAAATACTACAGCCAGAAAAGAATGTGGCGCTAACCAGCAAAATAAGAGCAAGACACCATTTTTTCATTATGGATAGTGTATCAAGAAGACAGGCAGAAGACTACTACTCCAAGATTAGTTCAAGGCGATTTTCAAGACCTCATCCACGTGTTCAACTGGGATGAATTTGATATCTTTTTTGACTGATTCTGGCACTTCTACTAAATCGCGTTCGTTATCTTTTGGAATGATGATGGTCGTACAGCCAGCTTGATGAGCTGCAATACTCTTCTCTTTCAATCCGCCAATTCTCATTACCCGACCTCGGAGAGTAATCTCACCGGTCATGGCAACTTGTCGTTTAACGGTTCGATTGGTAAAGGCTGAGACAATAGTGGTACACATCGTCACGCCAGCAGATGGACCATCTTTAGGTACGGCACCTTCTGGAACGTGAATATGAATATTTGACTTATTGATCTTTGACTCAGAAATGCCCAGTTTCTTGGCATTGGCTTGGACGTAGGTTAAGGCTGCTTGAGCAGATTCTTTCATCACGTCACCAAGTTTGCCGGTTAACTTGATTTGACCTTTGCCAGGTGTGAGTGCAACTTCGACAAATAAGACTTCCCCACCCACTGATGTCCAAGCAAGCCCAGTGGTTAGACCGACCTCGTCCTGTTTCTCAGTTAAGGTTGGATCAAACTTCTCAGGACCTAAGTACTCTTGAATAACGGCTGGAGTGACGACGACTTTTTTCTTACTGCCTTCGGCAATTTGACGAGCCGCTTTACGCATCACTTTTTGCAGCTCGCGTTCTAGGTTTCTGACACCGGCTTCTCTGGTGTATCGACTAATAATCATTTTGATTTGCTCATCATCAACCGCAATTAAGGCTGGTTTAAGACCATTGCCTTTGCGGACTTTGTCTAACAAGTGATCTTTAGCGATGTGAAACTTTTCCTCTTCTGTGTAACCAGAGTAGCGAATGACTTCCAAACGGTCTCTCAAAGCTGGTGGAATCGTATCTAAGGTGTTGGCAGTGGTAATAAAGATGACTTCAGACAAATCGAATGGTAAGTCCAAATAGTGGTCTTCAAATGCTTTATTTTGCTCTGGATCTAATGTCTCGAGTAAAGCGGATGATGGATCACCGCGGAAATCACTCCCCAACTTATCAATTTCATCAAGCATAAAGACTGGATTCATGGATTTGGCTTGTTTCATGGCAGAGATAATCTTGCCGGGCATGGCACCCACATAGGTTCGACGATGACCACGGATTTCCGCTTCATCTCGCACGCCACCTAGGGAAACCTTAATGAACTTGCGACCGAGTGATTCAGCAATAGATTTCCCAATACTGGTCTTACCGACACCAGGTGCACCCACGAAACATAAAATAGTTGGTAAGGAAACTTGATTTTCTTTATTGTTTTTTTGTTTGAGCTGCATGACAGAGATGTACTCTAAGATACGATCTTTGACTTCTTCAAGACCGTAATGGTTCTTATTCAAAATATCTTCAGCTTTTTTGAGATCGATATTGCCTTTGGTTCGTTTACTCCATGGCAACTCAAAGACGATATCTAACCAGGTTCGCAGGTAGCCGGCTTCTGGGTTGTTAACGGACATTTGGCGAATGCGGCGAATTTCTTTCTCAACTTTTTTACGCACTTCCACTGGGAACTTAGCGTGCTTCAGCTTCTCGGCGTACTCATTCAGAACTTCCTCTTCATCATCGACATCACCGAGTTCTTTTTGAATGACTCTGACGCGTTCACGCAGGACGTTTTCCCGCATACTTTTGTCAAATTTTTGTTGTGTTTTACTGGCCACGTCTTTTTCTATTTCCAAAACCTTCATTTCTTTGGCCAAGTGTTTAATGACGAGTTGTAATCGAGCTTTGACATCAAGTAGCTCTAAGATTTCTTGTTTCTCATCCGTTTCTAAGTTTAAGGTACTGGCAATTTGGTCAACCAATTCGCCATTGTTTAAATCACTCATTAACTTCATGAAGTTGAGGAACTCAACAGGTTTACCCATCTGGACAGCTCGCTTGAACTCTTTTTGCAAATGAGTGGACAAGGCTTGCATTTCATCATCATCGACATAGACATCAGCTAACTTCTCAACTTTGGCCATGATTTGGGGATGAGATTGCAAAATATCGAGAACTTTGACGCGGCCAATACCTCTGACTAAGGCGTTCATTTGGCCTTCAGTACTCAGAGTTCTCTCAACGATGGCTAATGTTCCCACGCTGTACATGTCGTGACGGCTGGGAGTTTCTAGGTTTGGTTGTTTTTGAGATAAAAGAACGACTAGGTTTTTGGTACGTTTGGCTTCATGAATGGCTTCCACAGAAATCACTCGACCAAAGGTTAAAACGGACTCGGTACTAGGAAAGAGCACGCCCTCGCGAATTGGCACGACAGGTAAAGTTAATTGTTCTGGTTCTGAAGTAGCTGGTGTTTTTGGAGCACCAAGGATAATCACGTCATCTGTTGGGGTTTTCTTTTCTTGTGTAAACACCTCAACATCGCCCTTTTTTTGGGTTTCTTCAGTTGATTTTGCGTTTGTTGACTCTGAATCTACCACATCTGGTTTCTTTGCGTTTTTATCATCGTTTTGTGAAGAATTGATCATATTGTTTAGCATTCTAAACATTTAACTGCTAATGCGCAAGTGCGAAAAATGGACCACTCAACTTTCTTTAATGGCAGAAGTTTGTGCCAGCCGCCTCTTACACGGGCGGTTTTTTTATGGGAAAAAAGGAGAGTGGGCGTTCTTGGAATCGAACCAAGGACCTCAGTCTTATCAGGACTGCGCTCTAACCATCTGAGCTAAACGCCCGCCGGAAGAAGACTATTTTAACATAAACTTGGCGAAATCCCCACTAGCCAATAATATACAGGTTTGTCACCGCCCGAGTCACGGCCGTATATAGCCACCGCTGCCATTGTTCTTGATCCCAATACTTCGATTTTTCTTCAAACAAAATCACGGTTTCCGCCTGGGAACCCTGAGCTTTGTGGACAGTGAGAGCATAGCCAAAGTCAAAGCGGTCACCAATCAACTGACGTGGTAATCCCGGAACTGACTCGACAATTTCTTTGTTATTAAATTGATGTTTGGAGATTTTGCCTTCATAGAGTTGGCTTTGCTCTGCAAAATCTATCTCAGCCTCGTACCAGTCTTCTCCACTTGGTGAGATTTTTAAGACTTCGCCAATCATGCCGTTATAAATTGGCCCGCCCTCGGCATTGTAGTTATTTTTTAAGCAAATCACTTTTTCTCGAGTTTGTGGTTGTTCACTTTCATAGCCACGTAAGTTTCTGACCCGTTGATTGAGACTATTTCTGGTCCAGTTATTACCGCAGAGGAGTAACACATCGTTATTGGGATTAGTCAGGAGATTCTCGAGGAGCTCGCCGGCTTCTTCAGAGCCTTTGGGAATTTTCTTGACGGTAGGACTGAAAACTTGATATGGAATGATGCCGGTTGTTCGAGCTAAGGTAGCTATCTCAATAATTGGGTTGCCCTCAGCGTGGCGGTGAAGTTGTTCCAGTCGTAATTGAGGGTTCTGCATTAAGTTAAAGTTGCCGCCAATTGGGGGTAACTGACCGTGGTCCCCTACCGCGATGATGGGAATTTGGTAACTGCATAAGTCATTCCAAATATCTTCTGTAATCATGGAAGCTTCGTCGATGACCAAGAGCTGATACGGAATTTCTGAGTTCTTTTTCCAGCCAGAAATTTTGCCTTGGCTGTCCACTAATGGACTGTACATCATTGAGTGAATTGTGCCGCAAAAGTCATCTGGAAAGACGGCTTTTTGTTCTTGGAGTTTGGCTTTGAGAATCTGACTCGCTTTACCCGTGTAACAAGCAAAACCCACTTTTAGATCTGGAGATTCTCGTTTGAGCTCTTGTCTGAAGGCACCAATTAAGGTGGTTTTACCAGTTCCGGCATATCCACCCACGGTTAATGAAATGTCATCCGGCAAAGCCGCCCATTGAAGTAATCGGTTTAAAATTCGTTGCTGATCTGAAGAGTAATCCATGGAGCTAGCAGTATAACGTATTAATCACTGTTCGCGCCAAACTGATATGTTTTATCGCCTAAAAAGCCGGTTACTTCTGGCATTAAGATCTGAAAGTTTTTCAAGCGGGTGGCTTTAACAGTATATAAACCATACTTCTGATTTACTTCATCAACCGCAGAAAAAACCTTTTCTCTTTTTTCCCATTCTGGCAGCCAGCACATAGTAATTTCATCAAGGGGTCTCAAGTTGCCTAGGTAGACTCCAACTTTAATAATTCTGCTCTGGCCTAGCTCAATTCGATCAAACAGGCGGTTTAGTAAGCCTACGACTTCTGTGGTGTGGCGGACGTAACATTTCAATCGAAATTGGTCGCCGTGTCCGCCGCCGTCCGCGTCACGCATATATAAGCCCACAAATTGGCCAGCGAGGTTCATTCGGCGCGCTTTAAAGCACATATCCTCCGCTAAGTTATAAAAAAGCTGGCGTAAGTACTCTCGATCATTGGTGGGTTTGTACAGCGTTTTGGATCGACCCACACTCTTCATATGTCTAGGTGGTGAGTCGACTAAGTCGAGTAGATGACTGTTTTTTCCTTGACCAATACGTCTTAATTCCGGACCCCAGAACACACCAAAGTGGTCCTGCAGGAAAGCATCATCAAAAAAATTGAGCTGGTACGGATGATGAATGTTGAGGGCATGAAGTTTACTGGTCAGCCGAAAGCCAATGCCGCAGATATCTTCTACTTTAGCTTCCATCAAACAGCCATTCAGGTTCTCCTCCGTAATTTCAAAAAAGTGATCTTTGCCCGCAAATTCTGAGGCGAGCTTAGCTTGTAGCCGGTTTCCGCCAATTCCTAAAGAAAAAGTCACCCAACTGCCTAACTCTGCCTTCACTCGTTGGCGAGCGAGTTCAAAAAACATCTGGATATTAGGGTAAAGCTTTCGGCACTGGGTCAAATCAATAAACGCCTCATCCAGAGAGAAAATGTCGATATTGGGTGAAAGCTCTTCAAAGATCTTCTTGAGGAGTCGCGTGTTATGCATGTACTTATCAAAATCTGCCGGGACGGTAATGAAGCCAGGGCAAACTTTGCGGGCGTCGTAGACGTTGGAGCCGGTTTTAATACCTAGTTTTTTGGCCTCTGGAGAGGCGGCAATCACACAGCTTCTGCCAGACTCTTTGGCAATTCCGATTGGTTTGCCCCTCAAGTACGGATTAGCTTGTTGTTCTAGGATGGCAAAGTAGGAGTTCATGTCGATTAGGCCAATCCAGCCATTGGCATGGGAGCGGGTTTCGGGCTTTTGAGCAAGACCTTCTAACTCGTCTTTAAACTTCAGTTTATCGAGGTAAATTTTTTCGTATGCATCTGGTGAGGCAGCTGGTTGATAAAACATTACTCTACCCAAATTTGTTGAAGAGTCCACGTTTCTCGGTCACGGTTGAACTCAATTAAGTAAATAGTTGGGCCAGATTGAATTGAAAAACGACGCTTTTTGACGGCACCATCTTTAAAGTCATGAACTGAACAAAGCTGATCTATTGGAAAGATTCGATCTCGCCACTTAAACTTTTTAGGCATGAACTTGCCTCTCTCAAAAATGCCGATCACCGAGATACCTTCGTCTATTGTTTGGTACATGCTCTGAGTATATGGTTTCGGGTTTTATTTGGAAAGTAGAACAAAGTAGATCATGAAGGCATGAATGAGCATCAAAATCCAGATATTTCGTTGCTGTAAGAAGAGATATGCGAGATAGACACCTAGAAAAAACGTGCCAATTAAGATGGGAAGGCTGTGAAATGGTAGATGAATCAAGGCAAAAATGATGGATGAGTGCAGAATGAGGAATGTGCGGTTTTTAGAAACGAGCTCCAGGCGGGAAATATAAAAGCCGCGAAAGATGAGTTCTTGAAGAGGGACGGAGATGAAGAGGTAGATGGGGATGAAAAAGATCTTAGAAAAGATTGTTGAATCAAAAAGAATGTTGCTGAGATGAAGTGGAAGAAAATAAGCTACGAAAAATGAAACCAGCAGCACAGGAATAACTGCTTTGAGTAGGGAAGGTTTGGGTCGAGTGAAACCCATTTGAGTAAGTGAAATTTTGGCCTTTAGGGAGATGAATATGACGTAAATCAGGGAAAGTGCCATAACTAAGATGCGGTATTGAAATAATGCAGGATGGAATTGAAGCAGTGTGAGTGGCAGAACAATCAGAATGAGTGTTTCTAGAAAAAGCGCTACGCGGGAAGACATGATGTGATTATATGCTTTTGTAAGAGTCTTCGGGGAATGGTATGGGGTGACCGATTTGTCACTTTTGCGTGACAGGTATTTAGAGCTTGATCTGGAAATGAAAATAGCTTGTCACGAGAAAGTGACAGGTTGGCTGAGGGCATATATATATGCAAAGAACAATTGAAGGCTATGCCCTATTTAATAATGTAAGAAAGATCAGGATTCAGCAGGATTTTTCTATATCTGTTTTGTCTGAAAGGATTGGCGTGTCACGTCAGGCGTTATATGAAATAGAAAACGAGCGTCGGGTACCCTCACTCCTCACAGCTTACAAACTGGCCTGGTTTTTCAACAAACCCATTGAAGATATTTTCAGGTTCTATGTGGACTGTCCTGATCTTTAGACCACCAAAAAGCCACCCTTGCGGGTGGCTTTAACAGTTACAAAGTAAAGAATACATCATCTGACCTAAACACGGTGATAGAACGCTGGCTGTGATATGGTGGTCAACAGACTACACTTGATTGGTTTCATTCGTCTTGCGACGAATGGGAAACGGAAGGGTCGTGATACCCTCCACCCATCTCCTTAGAAAGGAGGTGATCCATCCCCACCTTCCAGTAGGGATACCTTGTTACGACTTAGTCCTCATCGCTGACCTCACCGTAGAGGGGCCGCTCTCTTGCGAGTTACGGTCACCCGCTTCGGGCGCTGCCAACTTTGCTGGCTTGACGGGCAGTGTGTACAAGGAGCGAGAACGTATTCACCGCAACCTGCTGATTTGCGATTACTACCGATTCCGACTTCATGAGGGCGAATTGCAGCCCTCAATCTGAACTGAGGGGCCGTTTTCAGGATTGGCTCAGACTTACGTCGTCGCTACCCATTGTCGGCTCCATTGTAGGATGTTTGTGGCCCCAGATGTAAGGGACGTGCTGACTTGACGTCGTCCTCTCCTTCCTCCCTGGCAGAGCCAGAGCAGTCTCTCGTGAAATACAACACGAGATAAGGGTTGCGCTCGTTACCGCACTTAAGCGGACGTCTCACGACACGAGCTGACGACAGCCATGCATCACCTGTGTACCACTCTC
>CAZNOF010000005.1:0-13494 GCA_964574595.1 uncultured Pseudomonadales bacterium
GGTGAGCCAGGTACTCAGCTAACCATGCGTGTCAAACACTCTGGAGGTATCGTCGGTTTGGACGTGACTCAAGGTTTACCACGTGTCGAGGAGTTATTCGAAGCTCGTGTGCCAAAGATGTTTACACCTATGTCTGAGATTTCTGGAAAAGTTAGTATTGAGGAAACAGATTTGAATAAGATCTTAACCGTCAAGACAACTTCTCAACCAGTCGAAGAACGCGTGTACACTCTGTCCAAGAATGCGGTCTTACTCGTCAAAGAAGGCGACTTAGTCCACGCAGGAATGCAGTTGTCACAAGGTACTTTGGATGCTCGAGAGATCTTACAGATCCGTGGCATGCTGGCTGCTCAAGAATACTTGATCGAACAAATTCAAAAAGTGTACGAGTCACAGGGTATTCCAATTCACGACAAACACTTTGAAGTCATCTTACGTAAGATGTCTGACAAGATTGCTGTTGAGTTACCAGGAGACACTGAGTTCTTAACTGGCGAAGTCATGGAACGTGCAAAATTCATCCAAGCTAATGACGGTGTCATGGCTGCGGGTGGAGAACCAGCAACTGCAAAAGTGATGATCTTGGGTATTACCCGTTCATCTCTGTTTACCAGTTCATGGTTATCAGCCGCTTCCTTCCAACACACCAAGAACGTCTTAACCGACGCCGCGGTGAATGGAGCCATCGACCACTTGGAAGGTTTGAAAGAGAACGTCATCATTGGACGTTTGATCCCAACCTCTCCAGAGCGCGCTGCTCTCGAAGTTTAATCTTCAGTCAAATGAAAATTCAAAAGGCCCCAGAAATGGGGCCTTTTTGGTACTGATCTCCTCTGACTAAGAAATAGGGGCGACATTCACAAAATCTTCTTTGCTACTGCAAAAAAGCTGTGCTTCATCAGATGAAAGGAGAGGAATTGGGTTTTTTAAGTACGATACACCTGATAAAACGCCAATCACCGTCACTTCTGATAATGACGAAATACTTGATAAGGGCTTATCCGATTGAACCACGACTGAACCAGACATGCTTTCACACAAGGCCACACTGTTCATCTTCTCTAAGCTGACGTTTTGTCCATCTTGAAGAAAGTTGCTTAACGGTTGAGCCACTTCGCTGACGGTGAAAGGCAACAAATCCTTCTGGATCAGTTCAGTGCTGGCAAACTTGGGATTCTTGGCAATTGATGGGTAGGCCTCTTTAAACTGCTTGCGATATTCGTCCTCGGTGGTTGGAGCAAGTTGGGTGATCCAGACTCGTTCGTGATCCTCAGCAGGTGGAGTATCTACTTGAAACGCCGAGATCAGGTAAAAATATTTACTTGTATCAAGTGTTTCTCGAGTCACACGTTCCACATTCGTAAACGGAGTGATACCCAGATCGGTTACTACTTTTTTCTGTTCATCAGTGAGTTCTACTAGCATCGCTGCATCTCGATTATCGGATCGATCCAGCGGCGTCTGAGTTTTAGTAAAGTCCACCTCTGTCGACTGGACGCCCTCAACTTGTTGTGTGTCAGGGTTGACTGAATCTGGGTAAGTTAGCCACTCGCGCAGCATGGTGGGTGGGACGTACCCGCCACGTCCATCTGGCACCTCATCTGGGGTTCTCAAATTATGTTCGACCGTTAACAGCCACATGTGGCCATCTAGTTCAATTAGTGACCCGGCTCCTCTTATCTCCTGCCAAGAGAAGGATTTATCAGAATTGTACTCTGCTCGCCAATGGACATTGACCAGAGCAGCGGCAAAGTCGGTCATAGTGAGCGGATCAGGTTTCTCCTGAGCAATTACCGGGTACTCCTGCGCCATCATTGTCAACAATAGCAAGAAAAGCAGCAACTTCTTGGCGTAATCATAAAATTCTTTTTCTTTTTTTTCGGCTTCGGGAGATGGAAGTTCTTGTTTTTCCTGCATTGAAACAGTCTATGGCGAGTTTTAGCTCATGTAAATGGGATTAATGGTATAATAGGCTTATAACAATTTAAATTGTGCCTAAAGCTGATCAAAGCATGCATTTTTCAGTTTTGACCAATTTGAAGCGTCTAGATATTGTAAAAAGTGAACGCCCGAAAAGGGAGAAGGATGTTTGAAGAATGGATATTCATCTGACGTATGGCGTGAAGCCGACGCAACGGGAATTAGACCTTGCCGAGCTCCGAAAGGCCGCTGACCAAACTGCGTTAGCGGTTGTCAGAAAACTGGTGAAGATGTTCCTGACAATTTTATTCCTTGTGGCCAGTATGGTGATGGGGTTTATCTCAAAAGATCAAACCCAGTTTGGGTCAATCACCTTGGCTTTCGTCTATACCACTCTTACGGTCTTCTGGGTCTGGGACACTTGGGATGATCTGGTTATGTACCTCAAGCGATCTCAGGCCGCCGAGAAGAAGTGGACAGTCCCGTCTCAAAAATAGCGATTTAATTAGCGCAATATCTTAAAGGGCTCAGCCAAGTGCTGAGTCCTTTTTGGTTTACTCCCCATGATAGAATAGGTCTCAAGAATGAGCTGTGCGATAGGGCTTTTTTTCAGGAGCCGGTTCGTAGAGTTCGATCGTTAACATCTTTTCTCGTCCGTGAAAATTTTCTGTCCGTTCCCGTTTATGTAATGGTGGAGGATACAATGAAGATTTGGCCGACTCGAGACAACATCAAGTTTCCTGATTCTGTAGATGGTCTGGTAGCACAATCTGCTGCTGAAGCAGTCATGAGCTTCGTTTGGTTCTTGGCGATTGTGGCCTGCGTGATTGGCGGTTTGGGTGTGCACCCGGCGTTCTGGCTTGTGGGTCTGATTACCATTGGTTTGTTCATTCGCCAAGTTCACCTTGTCATGATCTATGATGAGGAGCTGCGCGAAGCCAATCAGCCGTCGCACGAGACTGACCAACAGGTCTTGATGGAAAAGAAGAAGTAATCCACTTAGCAGTAGGTGGACCTAAAATTGAACTCGGTTTAATCGCCGAGTTCTTTTTGTAATTGAGGCTATATTCCTGGCAACTCGTAGTGTGGGGATAGGCACGCTATATGCAAGAAGCGTCAATTAGAATTGACTAAATATGAACCAAAAGCGTCAAATTAAACTGACTAAAAAAAGATACAAGGGTATGTTGCCTAGCGTCGATATCTTTACCAAGGCCGGGCAAGTCAGAGTCAATTACCTAGAAAATAAAATCAAAGAGTTTCGCGAGAACGAGCGAGTCTCACAGTACAAGCTGGCATTCTCGATTTGTATCTCTAGGCAAGCTTTAAGTAAAATCGAGCGTGGCGAAGTCATTCCCTCAGTTTTGGTAGCACTGAAGTTGGCCCAGTATTTTGAGGTACCTGTTGAAAATCTCTTTCAAACTGACTGG
Source organism: uncultured Pseudomonadales bacterium (assembly GCA_964574595.1). Taxonomy (GTDB): domain Bacteria; phylum Patescibacteriota; class Microgenomatia; order UBA1400; family PJMF01; genus CAZNOF01. The sequence goes on from CAZNOF010000005.1 coordinate 3,351, forward strand.
GAATTCTTCGACATAGAATGATGCTTAAAATAGCACTCTGATACAGAAACTGCTAACACACCCACTTGAGAAAAAACAGCTATTTATAGCCCCTTTTTGGTTCATATTGACAACGATGGGCTAGCAGGGACATACTTACTGCTAATGTCAGTCAATAACACCCACCACAACCTCTTAAAAATTTTGTTTGCTACCACTCTTTGTTTGGTGATGGTCGCTGCCTTAGGTGCTGCCGTCATGTTCTCCAGAACACCTCAATCCGTGGATAGTCAGGCTTCCGTCAAAAAGGGAATTGTGGTCGTTAACTTAGCCGAGGCCACTCGAACTCCAGTCATGAACCAACCGATGACGGTAGTCCTCGTCATGGATACTAAGCAGGCCGTGATTAATAATGCCGCTTTTGGAATTCGCTTCAAAGGCAGCCAAGTCAAAAACGTCAAGTTTACCCCGTCAAGTACTGAGACATTTAAAACCAATCAAACCTTAGTCCAATCTCCAGGATCTGATGCCGGAATTAATATTTCATTAGTATCTACCAATGGCAAGTCTAAGGCTTACCCAACAGGTACCGTGGTAGGAACCTTGAGCTTTGTGCCAACTGCCGCCGGACCACTCAACATTTATTTTGACTCGAACACCTCTCACGTCTATCAGTTCTCAACGTTGCCAAGTCCACGACCAACTGCAGTGCCATCACCTTATGTGACCGCCAGACCTGTACCAACGTATGCCCCAGGAACAGAGTTACCACACACCCAAAACAGAGAAACCATTATCATTGGCGATCCACAACCAAGTGTCAGACCAACTGCTATGCCGTCTCCACAGCTTGGCATCGACATTCTGCAAACTCCTGAGAGTCTGACCGTCTTTATCAACAGTGGTATCCCTACCTCATCAGTTGCACCTTCTCCATCACCAATGTTGACACCTATGCCATCACCAATCATCTCTTGTGATCCAGCCGGTAACTGTCCTCCAGGATATTACTGCGTCCAACCAACCATGCCACCATGCCCAGTCGGGAAGATGTGCCCACAGGTCATGCCAGCTCGTCGCTGTGAAACCAGCAGACCGACGCCGATGCCAACCAGCATGCCAACCAGGTTGCCTTCACCAAGGCCAACGGCATATCCAACCGCCATGCCAGGATACTACCGCTAAAAATGCGGCTGCCTCCGTCTGCTATAATGCCCCATAACATTTCTGTTGGTCTGCAGCTTGGGTAGCCATGGCGCTCCTGAGTTTCTGCCAACAGAGTTCGTTAACAGCTACTATTCGTACGGTCCGGAGTTCTGCAGGGAGTTTGAACATGACAACTCGAAAGAGTTTGAATCAGGAGCGGTATGATCGGGTCCTTCATGAGCGAAACCAGTCAGTGCTCGGCGCTTTGGTGTACTTGATGTTGATTGTGCCGATGGTATGGCTTGCTATGGATGGCGGAATCTGGGTGGTTGCCCTTGCCGTCGCCGCGGTATGCGCATTCCTATCGATCCGGCATTTGCTGACCATCCGCCGCAAGAATCAAGAGCTTCAGGCTCTAAGAGAGTTAGCGGCCATCACTCAGTCCGCAATGAAGGATGTCAACGAAAGTTAGTAGTTTCGCAAAAGGGTTCAGTCATACGGCTGGATCCTTTTTTGTATCAATTTGACCGTTTCTCAGCCATTTTACAAGTTATAGGATATAATATCCAGTGAAATAGGTTTTGCTATCAGGTCTTTTTGTGCAAACAACAAGATTTGACTTTTAGCGGAAATATTTCTCGATCCTTAAAATTTTGTGCAATGCACTAATCTGCTACCCAATCTACATCATTCAGTTAGGAGTTTCCAATGAACGATTTCAAAGCAAAAGTAGAAGCGCAACGTAGAAAGACGCTCTTGCAACAACAGGTAAGCGCTACCGCAGAAAGTGACCGGCTGCTGGCCATCGCCAACCGTGCGCACGAGCTTCAGGAACTGACGAAGAAACACTGGAAAAACATTCGGCGGTCAACCGGATACGCTCATCTACGAGATGAAGCGAATTCGAAGAAGCTACGTGATGCTCTTTCCTACATTCACACACTCTCCAAGCCTCACATCCACTACCCATTTGTGGACATTCCCTTGCCATTCCGGTTAAGGGTCACACAAATTCAGGAGGTCCCACAGCCAAAATTGAAGTTGGATGCACTCACTGGCTTCGTGGTCACAGGCTATTCACCTGAGAAAGCTACATGGTCTGTTCTAGTAGGCGGGCAGGTCCGGAATGCATTTATGTTCCATGTGGCCATGTGGATGGAGAACCTCGAGAAGAAATCCTATGCGGTGCTCGTCCCTAGAGACACCTCTGATTTTGACAGCAGTTCTACGTCAATTAACAGAGTGCTGGCGATTTTTGACACGCTCGACGGATTGCTCGACTATCTGGTTGGTCTTAACAGCCTCAACTTGCTTTGGCGGTATGACGAAGATGAATTTTTCTTCAGCTCAGCCGATTCAGCAGCAAGGAATCCGCAACCAGAATAAATTGCACAAAACTACATAGGATAAAAGCCCCCTTCATTGTGGGGCTTTTTCGTATTATATTTGGAGTATGTCACCCACCAAAAATCTTCTTCCATATTTACAAGAGAGCCTGGCTCAAATTCCGGAACTGCGCAAAGAGGCAGATGCGGATGCGCCAGCGTTTATTGAATGGCAAGAGATGCTTGAAGGGGTAATGGAGCGGCAGTACGGGGAGAAGTCCCGTGAGTACAAGGCGTTTACCCGGATTAAGTATGATGACTATGCCAAGGGGTTAACTAAGGTGGAGTCAAAGTTAAAGTCGATGATCAAGCAGTTGGTTACCTTTGGCAGTAAATTGGATGATGCGCCCAAGTCTAGTGGTACGGAAGTGCACATTCATAACGTCAATACCAACACCGTCAACCAGCACCAGTCTCAACATCAAGAAACCAAGATTGATCTGGATAAACAGATCGAAGAACTCCTCAAGTACTTGAAGGAACAACACCCAGAGAAAGTTGAGGAAGCTAAGACCGTCCTCGAACCACTCAAAAGTGGCAATCAGAAAAACGTTTTACTCGATCAAATCAAACAAGCCATCCAGTTCTTCTTACCCCTCGGCGAGAACGCACTCAAGATGTTTGCACCCGTACTGGCACAACTCTATGCCAATGCACCATTTGTGATCATGAATTTGAGGAGGGGGTAAATTGGTTAGAATTTAACAAGGAGTTTATGGACTTATGCAAACTGACAATCTAGAATTCGATGTTGTCGATGAGGATTTAACTATGCGTGATGATGCTGAGCAGCAAATATTACAGAATGAACTAATTGCCATGTATTCTGAAGCGACGGGATATGTCAATAAAGAAGTGTGGTTGAGAGCGAATGAAATTTTTGTAGAGCTGACAAAGTTTAATTCGCGGTATCAAAAATACCACTTTAGTTCACAAAATATGGCCGATTCAGTTAACCCAGTTAGATTTCGACAAGTGACACGCTCCGTGATTGATGTTATGGCAGCTGATTTTGGTTTGTTGACTCTCGCTGAGCATACTAAAAATGGATCAAGTCCCTCATCCGCTGGTTTGACATTTAACACAAATAATCATTTGGAAGCAAACCCGCACCAAGTAAGTAGCCAGCAACAGAACTTAGATATTAGCGTTGAGCTAAAGATTCATAATTTAGAGCAAGAAATTAAATCTCGACTCTCTTCTGATCAGAGAAAAGAGGTTGATCCAATCATTGCTGAAATCAAGAAGGACACATCAGACTGGAGTCTTTTCGAAAAGTTAATTCGTGTCGTATTAAAATTTGGACGAGATATTGCTGTTAACGTCATCGCGGCTGCAATTGCAATTTATTTGCCACGAAAATGACGAGCGCTTTATGAGATGAGTTAGCTCCAGTGAAACCAGAAAGTAGTTATATAAGTTGCCATGATGTTCAGCAGGATTCCTATTAAGGCTGTGGTTACTAGAAAGACTGAAATCTGAATATACAAAGGTTTTTTTATGAACCAGTTGTTTTTGAAATAGTCTAGGTTTGAAATAATTCGCTCTGCCGCCTCTTTTTGTTTTTTTGCAGCCTCAACTTGTATGTTATATGTGCGCGAAGCAAGCTCTTCATGGTGCCATTCTCGGCGTAGATCGAGAAGTCGTTTTGCTTTTGAAGCAGTCGATTCATGAATATGCAGATTTACTCCATCGAGGTACAAATTTTCAAGCTCTTTATCAGACATATCATCAATATTTTTCATAAATAATCCTCTCAGACTCAAAATTTTTTAGCGTCGCTTCTTCCAGAAAGGTTGTCCATATGTTTCCTCTTCAAGTTTAAGAAAATGTACTCCTTGAATAGTCTTCTCGGTAATTATTCCAAAGCGTTTCAATCTTTTATTGATAAATTTATAGCTTACTGGCATCTGCGAGGAGCGTTTAAAGGCTACTATTAGGCTGGGTGATGTATTTGAAGAAGTCAGTCCAAAATCCCGAACCATTGATATAAAATCGGTCTCTGGCCAAATAAATTCAGCAGCAAACACCTCTGCAGCAATCTCAGTAGCTGGCTGCTCTCCATATTTTCTGCAAAATGAGATACCTGATAGCTCTTGTTGATCTACTAAATGGTGCTTAAATTCGTGAAGCAATGAGAATAGGCGCTGATCTGCTGGTAACTTCCCGTTCAAAAGAACTTCATTACCAAGTTGATCTGAAAAGTAGGCTGCTCTGAGATTGCCAAAGCCACCTTCTCGCGTTGTAATTTTTACGCCTTCTTCTTTGTAAATTTCCCTAACTTTTTGAAGACCAATGTTCTGATGAGTAACACCGTACTCTTGTCTTTTTATGCGAGCTATATCTTTCATTGCCTCATAAAGCTGGGAATTATACATATCATTTCTTCTTTTCTAGCAGAGCACGTGCCTTCCTGTATTCAGCAAAGTTCGCGATCTCTTTAATGTCTCCTTCAGTTAAGTCAGCTGTTGCGCTTAACAAAGCAGAGAGTGCGACGTCTTTTTCTGGGTTAGGCCATTCTTGCGGGGGAAAAAAGCTTGCCAGAGGTTTACCGAAAAATTTTGCTAGGATTTCTATATCCTGGACTTTTGGTTTGTATGTCCCAGTTTCCCAACGAGATACCGTGTTTGGAGCAACAGAAATGGCTTCAGCCAGAGCTTCCTGACTGATTCCTTCGTTGCCGTAGTCTTTTCTAAACTGCTTGATTCTATCGGCAATATATTGATAGATAGTCATATTGTCCTCCATTGGGATGATTATATCCTATTTGTGTTGACAAATTCAAGTTGGAGGTTAATAATATCCTTAATCAGGATATTTTAGTCCTGAATTAGTATACGAAAGGCCTTTATGGCTAAAAAAACGCAAGTTTCTTACCGAAACTCAAAAAATGGTAAATTCACAACTGCATCTAAGGCTGCAAAAAGCCCTGCGACGCATGAAAGAGAGCTTATTAAGAGGGGAAAATAATATGCAAAGAGATTCACGTTACCGATACTTAATTAACATTAGTCCTGACCATCTAGAAGTTCATGACCTTTACGACGAGCGAAGAGGTTGCCAAATAGATGAGATTAAACAATACAAGTACCTTATAGGTACATCAGAATCTGATTTGAAATCTTGGCTTTTAAAAAATCCTAACTATGATGGCTGCTACTGGTGTTTACGACCATATAACAAAAAATAAAATTCAGGCCTTGAAAGACTATTTTCAGGGTTCCACTTTTTACACGGTAGCATTACTTAAGTGCCGGCATTACAACAGTTAGTAATATCACGAGCTATTTTCCAAATGGAGAAAAATTATCTCTTACTTGATTTCAAGTAGTTTACCACCGGTTCCTTTGTGTATAAAAATACGATCAAAGTTATTTCTTTTAAGCTCATTAAGTCGGCTTGCCAAATCGTGATCTGAGATATAAGAGCCAGCAGATACTAAAAGCCAAGTTTCCTGAGTGTCCTCAAGAGTGTAGTTTGTAAGTGACTTTCGTTCAACTATTTTAAACAATTCGTCGATAGCCGGATTAGGGTTATAAGCAGAGTGGCTTATGGGCAAACTATCTGGTTTTTCATCATTCGCAAAAACCAAGCAGGCTTCTAATGCAATTCTGGTATGATTATTTAGAAGTAGTACTGCATCAGGTACTTCTTGGTCAACATCTGAAATTCTTTCGAGAGTTCCAAGTTTAAGTTTGCAAAATTGTTTAATGAAGTCATCAATATTTTGAACCTCATATTGTTTATTGTGGTTAGGATTGCTCATAATTGAGGCAAGAATAACACACTTTTCTTAAAAAGTTGACTTCTCAAGGTTACTTCGACCCCCTTCTCCTTTACTGAACACCCCCTTTGAAATATCAATCTCTTGGTGTACAATACCAGAACTTGTGTGAAAGTTTTGCCCGTGTCGTCCGTAAAAAGAAGACAAACAGCAATGCCCTCAGGGAGTAATACAAGGAACCTTTTGATCGAAACACCTCTAGTTTCATCTCTTCCAAGTTCCTTTTTTCCTCAACACACATCGCATTATAAGTAACAAACAATTAGTTTTTAATTAGGAAGCATTATGCCTACAATCAATCAGCTGATCCGCAAAGGCGGCCGCAGAAGTAATCCAAAACGTATTAAAGCTACGGCTTTCCGCCGCAGTTATAACAACGTAACTGGACGACCAGGCGAAACCACCAGTCCTCAAATGCGTGGTGTGTGTACGGTGGTGAAAACCATGACCCCAAAGAAACCAAACTCAGCTTTGCGTAAAATTGCTCGTGTCCGTTTATCAAACAAGATGGAAGTTACCGCTTACATCATGGGTGAAGGTCACAACTTAGCAGAGCACAGTATCGTTCTTATCCGTGGCGGACGTGTCAAAGACTTACCAGGTGTGAAGTATCACATCGTTCGTGGTAAATATGACTGTGCCGGTGTGGAAGGTCGAAAAACATCCCGTAGTAAATATGGAGTAAAGAAAGCCTAATATGCGAGCAAAAAAAGCACAAATCAGGGAAGCTGACCCAGATATCAAATACAAATCAGTAAAAGTCGCTAAATTAATTAACCGCACCATGCGTGACGGTAAAAAATCAGTGGCTCAAAAACAAATTTACAACGCCTTAGAGATGGCTGCAACACAATCAAACATGAAACCTCTCGAGGTTTTAGACGAAGTGTTACGCATCGCTACTCCACAAATGGAAGTTCGTTCTCGCCGAGTCGGTGGAGCAGCTTACCAAGTGCCTATGCCAGTTCGTGGCCGCCGAGGTTTCTCCTTAGCAGTCCGTTGGTTAATTCAAGAAGCCAGTAAACGTTCTAGTAAGCAATATCACTCCTTTGGAGAGAAATTAGCTGCTGAAATGTTAGACATCATGCAGAACACCGGTGGAACCGTTGCGAAACGAGATGCCTCTCACAGAATGGCTGAAGCCAACAAGGCATTTGCTCACTTCCGCTGGTAAGAGGTTAGTAATTAGTAGATAGTAACTAGTTATTAGTTGTTAGTAAGTTAGTAATTTGAGATGCCGCCCAGAAGAGTGAAGTTTTCTGAAAAATGCGATCCAGTCTTACAAAGATTTGATGGTTTGGCAAAAATCTCTAGAATTAGTACTAAAAATCTACGAATTCACCAAGCTTTTCCCCAAGGAGGAGCAGTTTGGTCTAACATCTCAAATGAAGCGAGCGGCTGTCTCAATTCCTTCTAATATTGCTGAGGGAACCGGTCGGAAGACAGTTAGAGAATATATACACTTTAATACAATTGCTCTTGGTTCAGCATTTGAACTAGAGACACAGTTAATAGTTGCTGAGAAATTGCATTTCTTAGAAGAAAAGAAGTACAATCAAGTCTTAGATTTATTGACTGAAATTATAAAAATGCTACAGAAATTAATAAGTAATTTAAAAAGGAATTTAGATAAATAGTCGGATTATAAGGTAACTATCTACTAGTTACTGTCTACTAACTACTATTTACTATTTACTAACATATGCCAGCTCCATCAACAGTTAAAACTACCGACCGCAACCTCGCGCTCGATAAGATTAGAAATATCGGAATCATTGCTCACATTGATGCCGGTAAAACCACGACTACAGAACGTATTCTGTACTACACTGGTAAATCTTACAAAATCGGTGAGGTGCACGAAGGTGCGACTCAGATGGACTGGATGGAACAAGAGAAGGAACGTGGAATCACCATCGTTTCTGCTGCTACCACCACGTTCTGGACCCCAGTGTTCGACATGAACCTGGAAAAGGCTCCATATCGTTTCAACATTATTGATACCCCGGGACACGTTGACTTTACTGCTGAAGTAGAGCGATCACTTCGCGTTCTTGATGGAGGCGTGACTGTGCTTGATGGAGAAGAGGGTGTGCAATCACAATCTGAGACCGTCTGGCGTCAAGCTGATAAATACAACGTACCTCGTATCTGTTTCGTCAACAAAATGGACAAATTAGGTGCAGACTTCTTACGCACTGTCGATGACATCAAAAACAAATTTGGTGTGACTCCAGCTGTGATGGTTTTACCAATCGGTGCTGAGAACACATTTAAAGGTGTGGTTCAGTTACTCGAGAGAAAAGCCTGGATCTGGGAAAAAGAGCACTTGGGTGCTGAGTACGACTTAGTCGATATTCCAGAAGAAATGAAAGATGAAGTCGAGAAGTATCGCGCTCAATTAGTCGAGCAAATCGCTTCCTTAGACGACGTCTTAATGGAGAAGTTCTTAAACGGTGAAGAGTTAGAAGTAAACGCTCTCAAAGCTGCTTTACGAAAAGCCACAATTGGTTACCAATTGGTCCCAGTTTTCTGTGGATCTTCTCTCCGCAACACCGGTGTCCAGATTTTACTTGACGCCATCGTTGAGTACTTACCATCTCCACAAGATATTAACGAGATCAAAGGTATTAACCCAAAGACTCAAGAAGAAGAGATCCGTCACTTGGTTCCAGAAGAGCCATTCTCCGGTTTGTCCTTCAAGATTCAGACAGATCCACACGTTGGTCGTTTGACTTACGTCCGTATCTACTCTGGAAAATTGGTTTCCGGTACCTATACCTACAACTCAACTCGCAAAGTTAAAGAACGCGTCGGCCGCTTGCTGTTAATGCATGCCAACCAACGTGAAGAGATCACAGAAGCCCAAGCAGGAGAAATTGTGGCTATCGTCGGGTTGAAAGACACCAAGACGGGAGACACACTTTGTGATGAGTCCAAGCAAATTATGTTGGAAGGTATCTCATTTGCCGAGCCAGTTATGTCTTTGGCAATTGAACCAAAAACCAAATCTGACCAAGAGAAAATGGGCTTAGCTTTAGGGAAATTATCTGAAGAAGATCCAACATTCCGCATTAAAACTGACCAAGCTACCGGTCAAACCATTATTTCTGGTATGGGTGAACTCCATTTGGAAATTTTAGTTGATCGTATGAAACGTGAGTTTAAAGTGGAAGCTAACGTGGGTGCACCTCAAGTTGCCTACCGAGAAGCCATCACTATGGCTGCTGAAGGTGAAGGTAAATACATCAAGCAAACAGGTGGACGCGGACAATATGGTCACGCTTTACTCAAGATCGAACCACAACCACGCGGAACTGGCTATGAATTCGTCAACGCCGTCACTGGTGGTGCCATTCCTCGAGAGTTTATTGGACCTATCGATAAAGGTGTTCAAGAGTCATTGGAACGCGGCTTCATCGCTGGTTTCCCAATGGTAGACGTCAAAGTAACTGTCTATGACGGTTCATACCACGACGTTGACTCTAGTGAGTTATCCTTCAAGATGGCCGGTTCTCTCGGTATGAGAGATGCGGTATCCAAAGCTGGTCCAGTTATTCTTGAACCAATCATGACTGTGGAAGTAACCACTCCAGAAGAATTTATGGGTAGTGTAGTGGGTGACTTAAGTTCACGCCGCGCACAAATCCAAGGTACTTCTAACCGTGGTAAGGCCGTCATCATCAAAGCCTTAGTTCCATTGTCTGAAATGCAAGGATACGTCACCATTTTGCGCTCAATGACCCAAGGTCGAGCCGGCTCAGTATTGTTACCAAGTCACTATGACCAGGTACCTCAAAGTGTCGCTGCTAAGATCATTGAAGATCGAAAAGGTATAAACGTCCGTTAA
>CAZNOF010000005.1:13594-49340 GCA_964574595.1 uncultured Pseudomonadales bacterium
TATGGCTGACAACAAATACGTCCGCAATAAGCCACACGTTAACATTGGTACCATTGGTCACGTTGACCACGGGAAGACTACCTTAACCGCTGCTATTGCAACAACATTATCAAAGAGACTTCCATCTGCTTTAAACGTGGCTAAATCATATTTAGACATCGATAACGCTCCAGAAGAAGCTGCTCGTGGTGTTACAATTAACATTTCCCACATCGAGTACGAGACCGCCAAACGTCACTACGCCCACATCGATGCTCCAGGACATGCTGACTACATCAAGAACATGATTACTGGTGCCGCTCAAATGGACGGTGCTATCTTAGTGGTTGCTGCAACTGATGGTCCAATGCCTCAAACCCGAGAACACATCTTATTGGCTAAACAAGTCAACGTGCCTCAATTAGTCGTTGCATTAAACAAATGTGACATGGTTGATGACGCCGAGCTCTTGGACTTAGTCGAAATGGAAGTTCGTGAATTATTGACCAAATACGGATTTGACGGTGACAACACCCCAATCATCCGCGTATCTGCACTTAAAGCCTTAGAAGGCGATGCAGCTTACATGGACAAAATCATGGAACTTATGGATACTGTCGACAAGACAATTCCAGATCCAGTTCGTGACTTAGACAAACCATTCTTAATGCCAGTTGAAGACGTTTTCTCAATTAAAGGTCGCGGCACTGTCGTTACCGGTCGTATTGAGACAGGTATCGTCAAAGTTGGTGATGCTATCGAAATCGTGGGTATCCGCGACAAACAAGCTTCAACCGTGACTGGTGTCGAAATGTTCCGTAAACAACTTGACCAAGGTCAAGCTGGAGACAACGTTGGTATCTTATTAAGAGGTATCGAGAAAGAGCAAGTCGAGAGAGGTCAAGTTTTGGCCAAACCAGGTACTGCTACTCCACACACTGAATTCGAAGCAGAAGTCTTGATCTTAACCAAAGAAGAGGGTGGTCGTCATAAACCATTCTTCACCGGTTACAGACCACAGTTCTACATCCGAACCACAGACGTGACTGGCGAGATCAAACTCCCAGATGGTGTAGAAATGGTTATGCCTGGCGACAACGCTAAGATGACTGTGAAATTGATCGTACCAGTAGCCTTACAAGAAGGTTTACGCTTCGCTATCCGCGAAGGTGGACACACTGTAGGTGCAGGTGCCATCACTAAAGTTTTGAAATAAGACTTTAGCTAACACTGAAACTAAAAAAAGCCCTCCGAGCAATCGGGGGGCTTTTTGGTTGGTATATAATACTCAAGTCAAAATCTTGATAGCTCAATGTATATTGCATCCTAATCCGCTGTCTTGATTACGACGATCTTTAACTTCGTCAAATTTTGCTCCTAATTTCATAATGAGGTGAATCCCATGAAAGACGTACTGTTGAATCAGTTAGCTGAGTCAGATTGGATTACTGCCGCTGAACGAGTGATGCCTTTTGAAGAATGGCTGGCGCTACAGCGCTTCATCGACTCAAATGATCTAGTTGTTTGGTTGAATGTGCCGGTTGGCCAAGAGCTGTTCCGATATGAGGGCTACCCGCACGTTGAGGTCGAATCCCAAGAAGAAGATGGCATCACCCTAAAGACGGTGACATGGTACCTCTTGCCCCCGGGTAAGGATGGGTACTTACGGTTTGTGGAAACTACTTGGACGGCAATGGAAGGGTTTGAAGGTCCAACTTTCTACACTGCTCCTGCCGACAGCCGGTTTGCCAAGAACTTCTTCAAACGTTTTGTCGATCTAATGGCCGAACGGCCGGGGGATCATGTTGGGTTTGGTTTCTTCATGATTTTCTCCGGAACTTGCAAGTTTTACGTGTATTCGCATGTAAAACACCACATCGCTTAATTTTCTCCATATCTAGATCGAGGTGACAATATGTACAGTGCTTTTTCGCACAAAAACTCAAACAGTCCAACTAACTTGTTCGAGCCTAGTGATTGGCACGCCGTCGGCGATGCCTTGGCCGCTAACAAGAAAACTGTCTGGACTCGCGTCTATCTAGGGCGAGAACTTGAGGTGTACGCTGGGTACCCGTCAGTTTCAGCCAACACCATCAAAGAGGGGAACCGAGTTGTCTCAACTGAAACTTGGTATCTGCTGCCGCCCGGCATGTCGAATGAACTTCGGTATGTTCGAGTCAATTGGACGGAAAAATTGGGCTTCGAAAAGCCAATATTTCGCAGTGTCAGCCAAGAAAGCCAAGAAGCCAGTATAATCATGTCCCATTTCGCCTTGGAACTTTGTCCTCAGCGAGGAAGGGTGGCGGATCACGGTTTCATGCTGGTTTATGCCGGCGAGCGGACCCATTACTTCATCTACTCCAATGAGCTTGGCATCAGTAAGGTGATGGAAAACTAGTCAATTGAGCAGAAAATGACGATTAAGGCGTCAAAACCCGCAGCGGTTACCAGATGGTAGCTGGGCGGGTTTTTTGTTTGGTATAATTGCGCGTTCCTTAACTTACTAGCTTTTTACACTCGCTACAGGTGTCAAAATGTCCAGATCACGTTCCAATTACTTACTCGATGTGATTATCGAGAAATCTTCAAATCGGAATCGCGTAGAAGGTGTGCAGCTGATGCTCGCCGGAACACATTCCTTTGAGCATTCCCGACCAGAAGAACAGGCACTGCGCCTGGAATTAATTGCCCAAATGACTGAAGAAGAATGTCGGGCCGTCCAGTTTGCCAACTCTGTTGGTCTGGATATCACCCTTTGTTCGTTTACTGATGGTTTGGCTGGCCAAGGCTACTACTTTGGTTATCACGGTCATCAGCGATTTCAACCTGATCTAATGGAGTACATTCGGTATGTCTGCCGGGTATCCGGCCTGGTACTGGTGTGTACTTCCGCTGTCTCCCAAGTGGAGACGTGGATCATCTATGGATACTGCTAGTTTGGTTATTCACCCCCGTTTGGGCTCCCGCAAAAGGAAACCCCAAGCGGGGTTTCTTTTATCTGGAGTACATGTCACTTTCTCGTGACAGCATTTGTATGTTTCCAGATTAAATTTGTAAAACGTGTCATTTAAAAGTGACAATGGTTCCCTCCCATAGACCTTCCAGACGGTTTCCAGTAAACTTGTTGGCAAATGACCTCTTTTCAACCAAGCGAGTCCCACTTCAAACCTCTCCCACGTACCTTTTATGCCCGGCCAACCCTGGAGGTGGCTCCAGATCTGCTTGGCAAGCTCTTGGTCTATCGTACGCCAGATCATGAATTCATAGGCGAAATCAACGAAGTAGAGGCCTACCTTGGGGCAGAAGATCCTGCCTCTCATGCCTTCCGTGGCCCGACGCCTAGAACAGAGGTCATGTTTGGGGAGGCTGGTCATGTCTACGTCTATCTCATCTATGGGCTGCACTTTTGCATGAATGTGGTAACGGAAGAAGAGGGGAAAGCCGCACAGTTTTGATCAGAAGTTTGATCCCAATTAGTGGTTTTCCTCCTCAGCAAAAGACAAATGGTCCGGCTAAACTATGCAAGGCGATGGGCATTACTCGACTAGAAAACGGACTTGATCTGGTTACATCCCATCTGATGCATTTGAGCGATAATAATCGTCAAATCAAGCCTTTTATTACCTCGCCGAGGGTTGGAATTAGCCGAGCGACAGACAAAAATTGGCGATTTTACTTCCCGGCAAATGACTAATAATCTCTCCCTTGCACTTGAGAAGGATTTCAATTACAATATTTCTTCTCCAGATGTCACTTTCAAGAAATTTTCTTGAGGAACAATAAATGCTGGATGCCAAAAGACTATTTACTTACAGTCTTGAGGCATGTATAATCACGCTTTGTCTTCGCATTAGACTAGTCGAGGGAAAACTTTCCTCTACAAAGCCTTAAAAAAGACAGTAATACATTAGAAATAAACAGAACATTAATATATGGCTGCACCAACAGATAAAAAACAAGCTCAATATAAGATTCGTGTCCGTCTCAAAGCGTATGACCACAGGGTTATCGATGAAGCTGCACGCAAGATCTTAGAGACAGCTGTTTCTACTGGCGCAGGAATCGTAGGACCAGTTCCATTGCCAACCACCAAAAAGTGGTTTACAGTGTTAACTTCTCCACACAGTGACAAAAATGCTCAAGAGCATTTTCAGATTCAAACTCACAAGAGATTAATTGATATTGTTAACCCAACAAGTAAAACAATTGATTCATTAATGCACTTAGAGTTGCCAGCAGGTGTCGGTATTCAAATTAAAATGTAATTGGAGAAGATAGATGTTGATCTTTCATCTCGAAGATATTGTTAAGAAATATAAAACGTATGATTACTCAAGTTTTTGCGACCAAACGCACAATGACCCAAGCCTGGACTACAACCGGGAAACGCTTGGCTGTAACACGCCTCCAAGTTGTGAATAATGCCGTTATTGGCCAAAAAAAATCCCAAGATGATAGTATCCGTTTAGAAATGGGTTACGGACTCAAAAAATTGAAAAACATGTCAAAGCCACTTCGATCTAGATTAGAAAAGAGTGGTTTTTCTTTTGGTGTTCGCTCCATGAAAGAAGTCACTGTGGCTGCAGATGAAACATTAAAGCCAGGTGACGTCCTTAAAGTTGAAGAAGTCTTACAAGTTGGTGACGTGGTCACAGTACAAGGCACGACTAAAGGTCGTGGTTTTGCTGGTGTCATGAAACGCCATAACTTTAAAGGTGGACCAAAGACTCACGGTCAATCAGATCGTTGGAGAGCTCCTGGTTCTATCGGTCAACGTACAACCCCAGGTCGTGTATTCAAGGGTAAACGCATGGCTGGACACTATGGTGTAGACGTTCAAACCGTCGCCGGCTTAGTTGTTCTTTATATCGACCCAGTAGATCAAGAAGTTTGGTTAAGTGGTTGTGTACCAGGTTCAATTAATGGTTCTGTCACTATTAGTAAAACCGGTAAAACCAAAGATGTTCAAATCGATCAAAAAGCCAGTGGCTTAAAAATTGCTGCTCCAGCTCTTGAAGCTGCTGCAACTGAAGCCGTAGTAACAGGAGATGCACAATGAATTTAACCGTCGCCTCTACTATTGGTCAATCACGCAGTATGACTGTCAGTGACGCTGTGTTTGGTGCTGTCATCAACCCAGAGTTAATCTCACAAGCTGTGCGTGTCTACATGTCCAATCAACGACAAGGTAGTAGTAAAGTCTTAACCCGTTCAGAAGTTTCCCGAACCAAGAAAAAATGGTTCAAACAAAAGGGAACTGGTAATGCTCGTCACGGTGCTCGTACTCCAAACATCTTTGTTGGAGGAGGCGTTGCTCACGGACCAACAGGTTTACAAAACTGGAACTTAAAAATGTCTGCTTCTATGAAGAAGGCAGCTTTAATTTCCGCTTTAAGTGCTCAAGTCAAGAACATTACAGTTGCTGATGATTTGAATCAATTAGATGGCAAAACTTCATCTGCTGAAAAAATGTTATTAAAGATGTTACCAGAAGCCGCTCACATCTTAGTCATCGTCGACAAAGTAGAGCCAATGGTCATCCGCAGTTTACAAAACTTAGAGAGTGTCTTAATTGTCAGTGCAGACCGAGTTACCACCTATGACATCGCATTTGCTGATGGTATCGTGATGACATCTGGAGCTGTCAAGACTTTAGAAGATCGTTTAACCAAAAAAGCTAGTCACGAAGCAACAACTGAAATTGCAGCTGCTGCCACTGAAAAAGTCTTGAAAACCAAAGTCGCCGCTGAACCAAAGAAGACAGTCGCTAAACCAAAAAAAGTAGCAGCTCCAAAAGCAGCCGCTAAAAAAGAAGCTAAATAATCATGAACGCACATATTTTGAAACGACCAATTATTACTGAAAAGACATTGTTTATCGCAAGTAAACACAATGCCTATACCTTTGAAGTTGATCCAACTGCTACCAAGACTCAAATCGCGGAAACAGTGGAAAAATTATTTGGTGTTAAAGTGACTGGCGTGAGTACCGTCATGAGAGGTCGTTCCTTACGTCGCACCGGCAAACGCCGAACTATTAGTTTAGTGCCACGCAAGAAAAAAGCGATTTTAACCTTACAAGCCGGTCAAACAATTCCATTGTTCGACATGGGCGAGAGTAAAGCAGACAAAGAATAACATGTTAATTAAACAGAAACCAACCAACAACAGTAATCGTCACTACGTTCGAGTGAGTCATGCTCATTTGCACGACGGCGATCCAGAGAAATCTTTATTGGCTCCAGGACACTTGAAACGTCAAGGTCGTGGCTTTAAAGGTCACGTCACTGTTCGTCATCGAGGTGCTGGTGTTAAGAAAAGACTTCGTATTATTGATTGGAAACGTGAGAAATATGGTATTCCAGCAATTGTGAAGACCATTGAATACGATCCAACCAGAAGTGCCAACATTGCATTGCTCTTTTACAAAGATGGTGAGAAACGCTACATTATCGCCGCTGAAGATTTAAAAATTGGTGACGAAATCGTATCTGGTGAGAGTGTCGAAATTAAAGTTGGAAACGCCTTACAATTGAAGAATATTCCAGTTGGTGTACCTATTCACAACATCGAAACTCGAGTTGGTAAGGGTGCTCAAATGGTCCGTGGTGCAGGAACTGCAGCTATTGTTCAATCTAAAGATGGTGGCTTCGTTACCATTTTACTTCCTTCTAAAGAAGTGAGATTGATAAATGAGCTATGTTTCGCTACAATTGGCCAGATTGGAAATCAAGATTGGAAGAATCGTAAGTTAGGTAAAGCCGGTCGTAAACGACTCATGGGTATCCGTCCAACTGTTCGTGGTGTGGCTCAACATCCAGATTCTCATCCACACGGTGGTGGAGAGGGTCGATCTGGAATTGGCTTGGCCTATCCAAAGACTCCATGGGGTAAGCACGCATTAGGTACCAAGACTCGAAACAAAAAGAAAACAACGAATAAATATATCGTGAAAGATCGCAGAGTTAAATAAAATATGTCTAGATCAAGTAAAAAAGGACCATTCATTGACCCAAAGTTGTTAAGTAAAATTAACAAGCAAAAGGGTTCCGGAGACAAGACACCAATTAAAACTTGGAGTCGTGCTTGCACCATTTCTCCAGACTTCGTTGGTCACACTTTCTTAGTGCACCAAGGTAAGAAGTTTGAAGAAGTATTTGTTAACGAATCAATGGTCGGTCATAAATTAGGAGAGTTTGCTCCAACCCGAGTCTTTAGAGGACACGGTAAAGTGGTCAAACGCGTCTTAGCCAAGACATAATAAGTAAAGAATCGTATATGTTAATTAAAGCAGTTCAAAAATACACACGTCAAACGCCTCGTAAAGTTAGGTTAGTGGCTAATCAAGTCAAGGATTTATCCTTACAAGAAGCTATCAACCAACTCGGTGTAATTGAGAAGAGAGCTACTGAAGTAATTGGTAAGACCATCAAACAAGCAATGTCTGATGCCGTTCACAACCATGGTTACCAAGTCAGTGATTTATCAATTGACAGTATTTTAGTGACTGAAGGTCCACGATACCGCCGCTTCCGAGCTGTGAGTCGCGGCCGAGCACATGGCATCATCAAACGAACTTGCCACGTGACAGTGATTTTGAAAACACAAGATGACGCTAAAGCAAGTAAAGTTGCTGAAGCAGATGCACCAAAAGATATTACAGCCACTGAAGCTGAGATTATGGCCGCAGAAGCCCAATCAGCCGAGTCTGCAACATCAACCGGTGCAAACTTAAAACAAGTCGGAAACATGAACAAGGCTGACAAAGTTGCCAGTCGTAAAGTAACAAATAGAAAAGTAATTACTGGAAAATAAATATGGGACAAAAAGTTAATCCAACTGGCTTTCGATTAGGTAATTTATTTACCTGGAAATCAAAATGGTTTGCTGAAGATGCACAATACTCAGCAACTGTTTTAGAAGACCACAAGTTAAGAGAGTTCTTAAACAAGAAATTACAGACAGCCGGATTAGTTCAAGTCAATATTGAACGATCATTAACTATGATCACCGTCCTCTTACACGTCGCCCGTCCAGGTGTCGTAATCGGTAAGGGTGGCGCTAACTTAGAAGTCATTAAAAAAGATGTCGAAAGAATCTTAAACGTGGCGAAACAGAAAAAAGATAAAGTTAAAGTAGACATTAAAGTACAAGAAGTTAAGAAACCAGATTTAAGTGCCAAATTGGTGGCCGAGAGAATCGTTGATCAATTGATCAAACGTTATCCACACCGCCGAGCTATCTCTCAAGCAATTGAGAAAGTCATGGGCGCTGGTGCAAAAGGTGTGAAGGTTTGTTTGTCTGGTCGTATTGGTGGAGCCGAAATCGGCCGCCGAGAAAAGTATTTTGAAGGTAGTGTGCCAACTCAAACATTGCGCGCTAACATCGATTACTTTGAGATGCCAGCTCGAACAAGATCAGGTTATGTGGGTGTGAAAGTATGGATTAACAAAGGTGAAGGCGTTATTAACTAAAAGAGATATATGTTACAACCGAAAAAAGCAAAATTTCGCAAGCAATTCAGAGGCAGTCTTTCAGGCGTCTCAACTCGCGGAACAACCGTTGTCTTTGGTGATTTTGGCATGAAAGCCACCACCTCAGGTTGGGTGTCTGCCCGCCAAATCGAAGCAGCTCGTAAGAAAATTACGTACGCTACCAAGAGAATGGGTAAATACTGGATGAGAATGTTCCCAGACAAGCCAATTACCAAAAAGGCTGTCGGTGTGAAGATGGGTTCTGGTAAAGGTGATATTTTTGAACACGTAGCAGTTATTAAACCAGGTATGATCTTATTCGAGATCGGTGGTGTAACAGAAGAAATGGCCAAAGAAGCTTTCACCAAAGCTGGTCACAAATTATCTGTGAAAACCACGATCGTCGCGAAATAATATATGAAACGAAACGATATTAAAGCACTACACGATTTAAGTCTCGGCGAACTCAACAAAAAGTTAGCTGACTTAACAATGGATGTAGCTAAAGCTAAATTAGAGAAAAAAGTAGGGAAACTCGCCAATGTTCGATTGGTTTCCAACTTAGGTGATGATATCGCCCGAGTGAAAACCATCTTACGTGAGAAAGAAATGGAAGCAGCATGAAAGTAATGCAAGGAACAGTGACATCAGTAAAAACTGCTAAAACAGCAACCGTTACTGTCACAAGACAATGGCAACATCCTGTCTACAAGAAATACGTTAAAAGAACCAAGAAATATGCCTGTCACATCGACAAAGTTGAAGTGAAAGAAGGCGATTTAGTGACTGTTACTGAGTGCAAGCCAATCAGTAAAACCAAGTTCTTCGTGGTCACAGCGAAAGTAGCTGATGCCAAGTTGACTGTCACTGTTGATGAACCCGTCGTTAAAGAAGTAAAAGCAAAGAAGACTAAGTAAAGATATATGATTCAATTAAGAACAGTACTACAAGTTGCAGATAACAGTGGCGCCAAACAAATTCGCGTCATTCAAATTCATGGTGGATCAATCCGCCGATTTGGATACGTAGGAGATGTGGTAACCGCTTCTGTGATTAATGCAGATCCTCACGGTACTGTCAAAAAGGGTGAAAAAGTGAAAGCTGTTATCGTCCGCACTCACAAAGAGCGACGAAGAGCATCAGGCGAATACATTCGATTTGATGATAACGCAGCCGTCATTATTGCTTCTCGAAAAGAAGAAACCCCAGTTGGAACTCGTGTATTTGGTCCAATTGCTCGTGAAGTAAAAGAACGAGGATTTAACAAGATTGCAAGTTTGGCACAGGAAGTTTGGTAATATGAAATTTAAAGTAGGCGACATCGTCTTAGTCACTGGCGGAAAAGATAAAGGCAAACAAGGTAAAATCTTGAAGGCCTTACCAGAACGCAACAGTGTGGTAGTTGAAAACGTAAACATGTACGTCAAGCACATTAAGCCTTTAAACGGCCAAGCTGGACAAAGAGTTGTTAGACCAAGACCATTACCAACTGCTAAAGTCGCCATTTTAAACAATGAAGGCAAAGCAGACCGAATTGGTTACAAAATGAATAAAGATGGCACAAAAGATCGCGTTTTTAAGAAAACCGGCAAAGTTGTACCAGAAACTAAAAAAGAAGACAAAAAATAACATAGCGAATAAAAGTATATGAACCGATTAAAACAAAAATACCAGCAAGAAGTTGCTCCAGTTCTGAAAAAAGAATTTGAGTTGGACAATGTGTTTGCCGTTCCAAAGATTAGTAAAATCGTTGTGAACATGGGTATTACTGATCAGACATCAAGAGACGCAGCTATTAACAACGTGGTTGAACAGTTCAAAGTAATTACTGGCATGAAGCCAAACATTACTCGAGCTAAAAAAGCCATTGCTACGTTCAAGAGTCGTGTCGGCGATCCATTAGGTGTGATGGTGACCTTACGAGGCGATTACATGTGGGAGTTCTTAGATAAATTAATTTCTTTGGCTTTACCACGTGTTAAAGACTTCCAAGGTGTATCTGGAACAGCTTTTGATGAACACGGTAACTACAACTTAGGTATTGAAGAGCAAATTATCTTCCCAGAGATCAACTACGATCAAATTCAAGGGGTAAGAGGTTTGCAAATTACAGTGGTAACCACTGGTAAAGACAGTAAACAAACATATAGAATGTTGGAACTATTAGGAATGCCTTTCGAAAAGAAAGCTAAATAAGAATTACATATGGCAAAGAAATCACAAATTGCTAAAAATAAGAAGTTAGGCCTCAGAAAAGAAGCCTTACATCTTGCTGGTGAATCAAAAGTAAATCGTGTTTCCACAAGAGTGGTAAACCGATGTAAAATATGCGGACGCCCACGCGCTTATATGAGACAGTTTGGGCTTTGCCGGTTATGTTTCAGAGAGCTTGCCTTAGCTGGTGAGTTAGCTGGAGTCACAAAGGCTAGTAAGTAATATGAACGATCCAATCGCAGACATGATTATCCGAATAAAGAATGCGCTCATGGCCAAACATGAAACTGTGGCCATCCCTCATTCTAAACTCAAAGCACAAATTGGCCAAATTTTATTGACCAACAAGTACATTGAGGAATTCAAAGTGGAACCAAGAAGTCCACAAGCTGAGATTCAATTGAAATTAAAATATGTGGGTAGAGTGCCAGCCATTACTGGTGTGAAACGTGTTTCCACTCCAGGACGTCGTGTCTACACTTCATCCACCTTAATTCCTCGAGCTTTAGGCGGCTATGGTATTACCATCGTCTCCACAAGTAAGGGTATTATGACTGATAAAGAAGCAAAGAAACAAAATGTCGGAGGCGAAATCCTCTGCCAGATCTGGTAAAAACATATGTCAAGAATTGGTAAAAAATTAGTCTCAATCCCAGCCGGCGTCACCGTTCAAGTGACTGGAGCTGATGTGACCATCAAAGGTCCAAAAGGTGAAAACAAAGTCCAGGTCTTACCAGGAATTGTGGTCACTGTTCAAGATCAAGCAGTTGCCGTAACTCGTACCAACGAAGAACGACAAACAAGAGCTTTCCACGGGTTAATTCGCAGTTTAGTGAATAACGGTGTGATTGGTTCTGCTCAAGGATACAAGAAAACCTTAAAATTAGTGGGAACCGGTTACCGCGTTGCTATGAAGGGATCTGCGATCTCTTTATCACTCGGTTTCTCTCACCCAGTTGATGTAAAACCAGAAAATGGCATCAAGTTAAGTATTGAAGGTAATGACACCATTCACATTGAAGGTGTTGATAAACACGCTGTCGGTCAAATGGCAGCAAACATTCGATCAATTCGTCCTCCAGAACCATATAAAGGCAAAGGCGTCCGATATATTGACGAAGTCGTCAAACGTAAAGCAGGCAAGACGGCCACGAAATAACATATGAAAGTGAATCACTTAAAAACATCAGCAGATAGACGCAAGATTCGAGTTCGAAGTAAAGTCATGGGTACTTCCGCCCGACCTCGATTGAGTGTTTTCCGCTCAAACAAATTTGTCTACCTCCAAGTCATCAATGATGACAAGGGTGTTACCTTAGCTGCCATTAACAGTAAAACTGCTAAAGCAACTGGGAACAAAATGGAACAAGCCAAGCAAGTTGCCAAAACTTTAGCTGGCCAATTGAAAACAGCCAAGATTAAAAAATTAGTATTTGATCGCGGAAGTTATCGCTACCACGGTCGAGTTAAAGCCATCGCAGATGTCATGAGAGAAGAAGGGGTTCAAGTTTAAATGCCAGAATCAAGATCAGCAAACCATCAAATGCCAAAAGAGCCACAAGAATTCGAAGAGAAGGTTATTCAAATTAACCGCGTCTCCAAGAAGACTAAAGGTGGAAACAAAATGGGTTTCTCTATCTTAATGGTCGTTGGTGACCGTAAGGGTAAAGTTGGTGTCGGTTTGGGCAAATCAAAAGACGTTATGTCTGCGATTCGCAAAGGTGTTAAAAAAGCTAAAAAGAAAATGATTACCGTTCCTTTGGATGGTACAACTATTCCTTTTTCTATTACCGTTAAAAAAGGTTCTGGAAAAGTCATGTTGAAACCAGCCCCAAAAGGTTCTGGAGTTATTGCTGGTGGACCAGTTCGTGCAGTTGTAGAAGCTGCCGGTATCCGAGATATTTCTAGTAAAATTCTTGGTTCTGGAACTCAGTCCGTCAGTGTTTACGCCACATTTGAAGCCTTAAAACAAATTCAACAGATCGTTGCTTTAAAAGGCATCAGATTGAAATCAATTGCTGATATTGAAGCTGAAGAAGCTAAAGTATTAAAAGAATTGAACGAGAAAGCAGCTCAAACAGCCGCTGAGCACATCAAAAAAGATAATGAAGCTCAAAAAACCGTTGCTCCAAAAGCAGCCACACCAAAAAAAGTTCTGAAACCAAAAGCAGCTAAGCCAAAAGAAGTGAAATAAGTATATGTCATTAATGAAAACCTTACTCAAAACTACTCAAAAATCTAAGAAACGCTTAGGTCGCGGTCCAGGTTCTGGTAAAGGTATGCATACTGTCGGTCGCGGTACTAAAGGCGCTGGTGCTCGCAAGAGTAGTAGTAGACCAACATGGTACGAGGGTGGACAGTTGCCATTAATCAAACGCGTGCCAATGCTCCGTGGTAAAGGTCGATTTAACGTGGTCAGACCAACTGCTGAAGTCACATTAGCTGACTTAGAGAAGATGACTGCTGAAATCATTACTTTGGATTCCTTAAAATTGGAAAAAGTGATAGATACTCAATTCAAAAAAGCCAAAATCATTGCAAACGGGAAGATAACCCGAAAAGTGACTGTTCAGGGTATTGCCGTTTCAGCAACAGCAGCTAAAATGATCACTGCTGCCGGTGGTTCTACCGAAACAGTTCAATAATGAATCAATTTAAATCTATCCTCCAAAGGATACTTTCTAATCCCGAGATTAGAAAGAAGATCCTCTTCACGGCGGCCATTTTCCTGGTTTTTAGGTTTTTAGCACATATTCCAGTACCAGCAGTAAACTTAACTCAATTAAAGTCAATTTTTGCCTCTAATCAGCTCTTGAGTGTTCTAAACATCTTCTCAGGTGGTACTCTCTCGAGTTTCTCTGTGATGGCTGTCGGTATTAACCCCTACATTACTGCCTCGATTGTGGTTCAAGTGGCGGGCATGATTTTCCCTGCCTTGAAAGAGCTTCAGAAAGATGGCGAATCTGGCCGAGAAAAGCTGAATCAGTACACCAGAATGTTGTCTGTCCCAGTGGCTGTGGTCCAAAGTATTTCTGTCTTAGTCTTATTACGTTCTCAAAATTTACTGCAATCTCAAGATCCTTTCACCATCGTTACCATGATCTTTACCTTGGTTGCCGGTTCCATGATCCTGATGTGGCTGGGCGAACTGGTGTCTCTCTACGGGATTGGCAATGGTATCTCTATGGTTCTATTTGCAGGTATCGTGGGGCAATTCCCCACAGCAATTGCTCAACTGCTATCTGTAACTGGTTCTCAAGACATGATTAAAATTGGCATCTTCGGCGGCTTGTTCCTCGGTGTGATCACCTTAATGGTGTTCATGAATGAAGCCATTAGAAAAGTTTCCATTCAGTATGCAAAACGAAATCGTGGTGACAAAGTCTATGGCGGTCAAACCACCCATTTTCCAATCAAGATTAACGTGGCGGGTGTTTTGCCAATCATCTTTGCCGTCTCATTTATGTTAGTGCCACCATTCATTGGCAGATTCTTAACCACCCTAGGTAAGCCACAACTGACTCAAATTGGTCAAAACTTGTCTGTCTGGTTCTCACCAACGGCTACCATTTACATGGTTATCTACTTCTTACTCGTCTTTACCTTTACCTTTTTCTCAGCCTTGGTGTTCTTCAATGCTGAAGATATCTCTGAAGAGTTGAAAAAGAGTGGTGCCTTTATTCCAGGAATCAGACCAGGTGCTCCAACCAAGCAGTTCTTAGAGTTCGTGGTTACAAGAATTACTTTTGTGGGTGCTGTTTTCTTAGGCTTCATTGCCATCTTACCTTCTATTGCCCAATCAATTACCAACATCCAGTCGCTCGCGATTGGTGGTACCAGTATGTTGATCGTGGTTTCCGTGGTTTTGGAAACAGCGAAACAAGTGGAAGGTTTATTGGTTGGTGAAAATTACGACAAGTTTATATAAAAAAACAAAATAGGACGTGTGTCCCCGATGTCCATCGGGGTAACTTTGTCTGTTTGAGGCAAAGGCATACGGTAAAGACATGAAATTAGTTTTGGTCGGAATCCAAGGGGCAGGTAAATCTACCCAAGGCAATATGCTCTCTGAAGCACTGCATATTCCATACCTTTCATCTGGTCACATCTTCCGCGAGATGGCAAAAGACAAAAGTCCACTCGGACGCCAGCTCAAAGAAACCTTAAACTCAGGTGCCTTAGTCCCAGATAAATTGACCTTAGAAATCATCACTGAGTACTTAAAGAAACCAGAATACGTGAACGGGTATATTTTAGATGGTTTCCCACGCACCGTTCCACAAGCTGAAGTTTTCAACGGATCAGTTGATAAAGTAGTCTTCATCGACGTGTCCGACAAAGAAGCCTTGTGGAGAATCTCCGGCCGAATTTCTGACCGAGAGGATGAAACTCTGCAAGCAATTCGAAAACGTATTGAGTTATTCCACACAGTTACAGAAGGTATTTTAGGATTCTACCGAGATCGCGGTATGCTGATTCAAGTAAATGGCGAGAAGCCAGTTGAAGAAGTGTTCAACGAGATCATGCAGTTCTTAAAATAATCGTTTCATGTCCCAAGACAAAATCTCAGCAATGCGTGAAGGCGGTCATCGTTTAGGCCGAGTCAGAGATCAACTGGTTAAGTTTACTGAAGTTGGCATGACTTTTGCGGATATTGAAGCTGAAGCTCAACGCTTAATTAAAGCTGCCGATGCCATTCCTAACTTTGCTATCGTTCCTGGCTATCACTGGGCAACCTGCATCATGAAAAATGACGAGATGTGTCACGGTATCCCTACCAAAGAAAAAATCGTTGAAGATGGCGATTTGATGACCATTGATGTTGGTTTATTGTTTCAAGAATATAATCTAGACACCACCACCAGTTTTATTGTTGGCAAACAAGATCCAGCAATTGTTGAGTTCTTAGCAGTTGCCAAACGAGCCGAAGCCAAAGCGATTGCTGAAGCAAAGCCCGGTCACAGTATTTTCGACATTAGTTATGCTATGGAGAAAACAATAGAGAAGCGCGGCTGGGGGATGGTCTATCAGTTGACTGGACACAGCATTGGTAAAGAACTTCATGAGGCTCCGTACATTCCTTGTGTAGCGCAGCGAAGTGATAAAAAACGAATTCTGAAGGTTGGTCAAACAATTGCTATTGAAGTCATGGCTACCATGGGCGATCCAGAGTTAACGACTGATGCCGATGGCTGGACATTCCGCACCAAAGATCACTCGCTGGCTGTGATGGAAGAAGAGACTGTGCTGATCACAGAAAATGGTCCTGAAATTTTGACTCGCGGCTAACTTTCTTAGTCTCCGTTTTATCCTATAATTATTGACTTTTCAAGCTTTTTTCGATAAAATCTCCTCTATTGATGTGTATCTAATACGTATCAAAATTTGTCTCGCTCCGTCAGGAGTTTCTGCGTTCCCAAGAGGAACACTTCTCTAAGCGATCGCGCTGACAAGAATCTTCCTCTGACCTAACACCGAAGCAGGCCACAAGCGCCTGTGCTACAAAGTCCTTTAAAAAGTTGTATTTGTATCGTCCAACTCATTCTTTCCTGTCTTTCAAACAGGACTATCAGAAAAGGAACTGCTATCGTGGGTAAAAATCTTTTGAAAGAGATCTATGCGGGATATCCCATCTGGAATATCAAAACTGGAACCCTGCTCGACCTTGAAGATCGCACCCTCATTTTGCCTGATGAAAATGGGAGTGTGGTGGCTCATGACGGCGACAAGCTCGTTCAAGGCAAACTTGTTCAAGAACTTAGTACCCCAGAACTTGAAGAGGCTATTCTCAGCTACTACGCCTGCACTGGCGGGGTGGAGCTTTTCAAAGATCCACTTTGGCGAGAGCAGGGTTTGTATCGTGAGCTGGCGATTGCTGGTTGGCCGCAGCTCCGAATTATTGCTCATATGGCGGTTGTTAAAAAGTGGGCAATCGAGCTGACAAGCGGCATGAAGTACCTTGACACGATCTCGTTGGCCGGATTGAAAGAAGCCGAGACGCGCAAGATTTATCTTGCTCCTCGGATGAAGGCTCGCGCGGATGAGCTGTATAAGCTGCAAGAGCTGATCTATTCGGCAGACCTCGCAGCTACTCTGGGCGAGGGTTGCCGTCCCGGTTACCACCGGTACGTTATGACCTTCCAGCCGTCTTCACCTGATACAGCACGTCTGATCGCGGCCAAGCTGTGGGGTGCTGGTT
This sequence comes from uncultured Pseudomonadales bacterium, assembly GCA_964574595.1. GTDB lineage: Bacteria > Patescibacteriota > Microgenomatia > UBA1400 > PJMF01 > CAZNOF01. The sequence continues at coordinate 30,460 of CAZNOF010000005.1, forward strand.
ACAATCTCACTGATTTAAAGCCAGAAACTGTGCCTCTCCATCCAAATTTTTGGGTGGAACCGATCAAGTTCAAGTAGTTTGCATAACATTTCGAAATTTTCCACTTAGGAGGAGTCAATCAAATGGTCGAACCATTAAACCCAAATTACCGGATCGTCCGCCATAACGAGCGGCAAAACTTCATTATCTCGTCGCACAAGATTCGCTACCTATCGTTGGCAGGCATGATACGAGGGGTGGTGGGTCATGCTTTCTACCTAGAAAGCGATTTCCCCCTCTTTGATCAGTCCAAGCCAAAGGAACCATCCTATCTGGTTGATGGCTTCACCTATGGAGAGTGCCATCTTGCTCGGATTGAAAAAGACAAGAAGACCACGTTTGTGCTGGTTGGTACGCATGTGAATGATGCTGTCAATGTGGCCATTGCCCTGAACGACGCGCGTGAGCGCCAAGATCTGACTGATCGCGAAATGGAATTGGCCAGACGTGACATCATCCTCACTGACAAGATTCAGGTGGTTTGGGAGGGGAGCATTCCTCGAGCATTCAAACTGAATATGGGCGAGGCGGGCTGGACGCAGATGTTGTACATCTTCCCAGACGCGTATGCCGTCAAGGAATCAGACAAAGCGAACGCTTACCAGCGACTTAAATCCGCAGTGGATGCGGTGAGTCGGTAGTCAGCCGTTCAAATACAACTAAATAGATAAGCTTGTGAACCCCGCTGTAATGGCGGGGTTTCTGTATCTCCAGATGAGTTAACCGTCCTATAACATTGATTTACTATCTGATTTACGATATACTTGCCATCCTCGTTTTGCTCCTGAAAATGGAGTTAGTGGGTCTTTTTAGTTTGATAAACCAAGCATTGCGCTTGTGGGGACTCAAATGACTGAGATTGCGCTAGTTTGCTGATAAGCCAGATGCAACGAGTTGTTCTTTAACAAAATAGACAATTTACGAGAAGTACATAGTAACGCTTTGGGCGCCAGTTTTGGTTCCTGAATCGTTACTATGTAACTCTTGATGCAATTGCTCAAGGTTTTCTCTATTTAGCTAATGTGAAGGTAGCAATAATGAACTCCAAAGAACCCACCCACTTTGTTTCGTATGGCGGGCCACTCGTCATCTCACCTGAAGAGCCGCTTAAGCATCACGGCCAGATGTGGACAGGCAAGATAAATGGGTTGAAATACACCCTCGTGTACATTCAGGGGCCAAACCCGACGGATGCCGAGTGTGAGGCCTACGTCCGCCATTCGCTGCTTCTGAATGGGATCAGAGATGGTCGCACTCAACCGTCTGGTTTGGTGCTGGGCCAGCAAGTCAAGCACACCATTAACCACTGGACTGGAGAGGAAAAAGACCGTCCGCCCACGGGTTTTGCTTACGAAATGCTTTGCAAAGGCGAAGTGGTTGGCTACATTTTTCTGACCATGCAGCCTAATCGGCGATATCAAGCAATCAGAAGAGCAGATGCTCAACACATTCTGCCCGTGCCCGGCAGTGAGAATCTGTTTGACACGGTGATTGCCGCTGTCCGGTTTGGGTTGTTTGACTGGTATGAGAAGCCAGTACAGCAAGAGGAAACTCAAGTCGAGTCTGCTGAAACCTAGTCAATTTGTCTATTTTAACCTGGAAACACTGTTTCCAGCCCTTATCGAAACTCCGCCTCAAAAGGGTGGAGTTTTGCTATCTGGACGGCTTTTTGTTTGGCAATTCTGATCTGGAATGAGTCCTATAATTATTGACATTTCCTCGAGTATGAGCTATAATTGAAAGTCTGTTTCGCTCCTTTACAGGAGTTTTAGTGAAGTTGAATCGTTTATCCTTTTAGCTTCGCGCTAAAATTGCTAACACCCTTCTTCTCCCACTAAAGTGTGCCGACAAGCGCACGTTCAGGTTCTTTAACAACTTTAACTACACATTTTTCTGTGATGGCTACTTGGGCTTGATTCAGTTCGAGCCTAGTTAGCCATCGCAGGGAGATAGGCACCTTGCATTTATCCTTTCAGACAGCTGGACAACAGCAAAGGAATCTAAAATGCCAATGTTATTTAAGCCTGCACTGTATATTGGTGAATTTCACCTTGTTCCCGCAGAGCTCGCAGACTGGAAGTGGGTAAAACTGTCGAGTTTGGCTGAGGTTATCAAAACCACAGCTCGAGACACGTTCCATCGTTACCAAACCATGAACCATGATGCCCCGCTCGGGGTTATGGCCGTCATGACCAGCACTTGGTTCGCGTTCATGCCACTTCCCCAAATCAGCGATTTGCTTGTGAGTGAATCCGAACGTACCCCAGAAAGCGAAGTTATTCTCGATTTAGATGACTTTTTCGTCTCGGCCGGTTGGGCCAACGATGTCATTAAAGCTTGTAATGCTGGGTACTTTCTAACTCAACTCACTGAGGAATTCTGGAATGAGGGGGATCACATGCCAGATTACTGGCTGAAAATGACCCCAGTACCCGGGATTCCGGACAAGTTTTACATTGTTAGTGGGTTCAAGAAGTAACATCCATGAACCTCCCTCCAAAACAACAGTTTGTGGCGCCATCAAGCTTCCTCTGGGTGCATTATTTTAATGTATGCCAGAGAGGAACCATCGCTTCAGCCGAAGTGATGCTGCTGTGCTATACGGGGTGGGTAGAATCAGTGATAGGTTATGCCTATTACTTGGACACTCACCACCCATACATGATCAAAGGTCTCAGTGATCTGAAATACTGTGAGCTAGCAGTTGAAGGATATGCTCCTGAGGAATGTCGACTTGTTCGACATTATGGGCTAACCAAAAGCATGATTGCAAATGGCACCATGAAGTTTCCCAACTACGTCTCGTCATACAGCGTAGAGGGAACGAAAAAGCTTCAAGCGTTGGCTCATGCCGCCGCCGTAGTTAAAGTGTTATAAAAAAACAAAACAGTCTGCGAAAGCAGATCACTTGTCGAGAATCCCGCCCTAAACCGGCGGGATTTTTGTTTCCACGTTCATATGACTAGATCTGGATAAGTCCTATAATTATTGACATTTTCTCGAGAAAAGCATATAATCGGGGATCTGTTTCGCCTCAGAAATGAGGTTTGGGAAAGTAATTGAGCGTTTCTAGTAAGCAAAATCGCTTAACTCGAAGCTTCTCAACTATCATCACCCAAGTTCTTTGACAAACGAGAATGCTACAGATGTTCTTTAATAAGCTAAAAAGACGATTTTACGCTATCTATAGTGGCAATTTGGGCATATTTTGTACCTAGATTGCTGCTATAGATCAATCAGATCAGTAGATCCGCAGCCGGGTTCTGGCGTTGTCAGAATCTGCTCGTTCGATTTCCGACTAATCATCCTTATTAGGAGATACATAATAATGTCCGGGAAGAGTTCTCTGGGCTCGCTGCTAGATGCGGCAAACAATCAATGGGGAGCGATCGGTAATCTCCGATATGCTCTATCTAAATGCACCGATCGCAATCGGCGCGCCACATATGAGCGGTTAATATTACTCGCTCATGCCAGCTATAACTCGATGGTAAACCAGCTCCTGATTGAGCATTTGCCTGCTCTGTCCGTAGAGCTTGATACCAGTACTGGCTCGACTGACTGTACAACTTGTGTAGTTCAGTTCACTTACGGACGAAAAAAAGTCCGCATTCTGTACCGAGTTTTAGAGGAAGAGGTTAAGCCACTAGTGAAGGCAGCCGTATATTTGCGTGCCATGCACGCGAGTCGGCAACACCTCGAAATATTGTCCAAACCTAGTGCCCAGGCCAGAATGGCGCTTCAAGCTGTCAAAAGCGGAGCTGCCACGCTCGTGCCGTGCACTTGGCGATCTGCTCCTGGCTCCAACACTCCGGTGAAGGCCCAGCCAGATTGGACAGTTCTTCCCAAAGATCATGTCGCGGCTGATATCTTCGATTGGGAAGTCTTGTTTGCGCCCTTTGCTTCTCTGACTTCAGGTCAAGTTGGCAAAGGTACCGGCAAGAATCTCAGCTGGATGGTCATCAAGCCAATCCCGCTGCAAGAAATGCCCAAGGCCTAAAATCAGGGCGTAGTCGACTTTTCATAGCTTATCGTTTGTCAAAATCCCGTCTTTATGGCGGGATTTTTGTGTCTGATCAATTTTTTGCTATAATATCAATGTAAATTGAAGATGAGCAGCTTGCCTCAGGGCGGGTACTTGTCTGAAATTGACCTTTAAAATCCGAGAAACGATTTCCAAATCTATGTAGAGGAGAGTAATAATGATCCTGTGGAAGAAGTTACCTGGTCCGATGCGTACTTTTGTATCCCTTTTCACCTTTGCCACGGTTTTCATCTTAGCAGTGTGCATCCTGTTCTTTGTCTTACTATCTAAGGCAGAAGCCGCAGGCTGCGACAGCTCAAGTGGAGCCAATGACCCGGTTTGTGACCGTGTACCCACCGAGTGGGCCGCGCCAAACCCCGACAAGTCAGTTTCAATTGATACTAACGCATTGGCATACATTGCTGACTCATTTGGCATGTTCCCAGTCAATCAGTGCCAGAAGGATTACCAAAATTGCACGTTGCACTTCAATATCTTGAGTGACAACGGTGTAATTGGCCAGTCTCCAGAGTGGCATGAGCGCTTTGTCCTTGATAAAAGCGCCAAAAGTGGTGTATATGAGGTTTTTGATCAAGCCGATTTCAAATCGATAATGAAATGGTTGGCTGAGAACGACCAACATCCATAGCCCACCATCTTAACCTGATTTCCCGAATAGAGCCAACGGGAGGTCGTTTCTCGTTGGTTCTTTGTTCTGAAGCAGATGTTTCAGGGTAGAGAACCAACATATTTTCGCAACCTATAATCTAGCAATCAACTGTTTTTTCTGCTATAATATCCCAACAAGCAATCTTAAAGGGTATTTTATGGGTAAAGTTCAAGAACATAAGCGTACAGTCAAAGCCAGACGTCAATCCGACGTAAATTCTGAGCTGACTAAACGCGACGACTTATTTGAAATTGATGGTGTGGTGGAAGAATGTCTGCCAAACACCATGTTCCGAGTCAATATTACGGCTTCTCCAGTACCACAATTAGTTGGTCAACAATTATTGGGAACTCTGGCTGGAAAAATGCGTTTGTTCAGAATTCGCGTTCTTCCAGGCGACATTGTGCGTGGATATGTCAGTAAATATGACCTCAAAAAGTGTAAAATCACGTATAGATCAACCCAAAAGGCCTCGCAGCAAATTTAGTTCTTTTCAAACTAGCCTGGATAAGGTATATTTCACCTCTGTCATTGTCAAAGACCTAGAGGAAAAAGTAAAATTTATGAAAGTACGCGCATCAGTTAAAAAAATGTGTCGGTCATGTAAGACTATTAAACGTAAAGGTGTCTTATTTGTGATTTGTTCTACAAGTCCAAAACATAAGCAACGCCAAGGATAAGTTATGCCACGTATCGCCGGTATCGATATTCCAGATAATAAAAAAGTACGAATTTCATTGCGTTATGTATATGGAATTGGTCCTAAATTAGCTGACGAAATCATCAAAGAAGCTGGAGTTAATCCAGATAAAAGAGCTAAAGAGCTGACAGGTGATGAAGTCGGTAAGATTCAACGTATCTTAGAAAAATACAACGTTGAGGGTAACCTTCGTAGATTAATTAGAGAAAACGTTGACCGATTAAAAAGAATTGGCTCATACCGTGGTTTACGCCACAAAATGGGTTTGCCAACTCGAGGTCAAAGAACTCGTTCCAATGCTCGTACTCGTAAGGGTAAGAAGAGAATTGCAGTCGGTTCTATGACAAAAGAGATGGCCGCCAAAATCGACGCATCTAAAAAAGCTTAAGGAATAGGAAATAACTAGAGAAATATGCCAACTGCATCAAAAACAACTACTGCTCCACGCAAAATTACAAAAGTAATTCCTCGTGGTCGCATGTACGTGACTGCTACATTTAACAACACCATCGTCAGTGTAACTGATGAAAAAGGTAGTGTTCTTTGCTGGTCATCCACTGGTGGATCAGGTTTTAGTGGCTCACGTAAATCAAGTCCATACGCTGCAACAGTGACTGTTGAAAACGCTGTTAATAAAGCTCGTGTCTACGGCATGAACGAGATGGACGTGTACTTAAAGGGTCCAGGCCCAGGTAGAGATGCTGCTTTGCGCGTTCTTCGCTCACAAAAAATTAGAGTTAATATGATTGCAGATATGACCCCAGTGCCACACAATGGTACCAAGTCACGTAAGGCTAAACACAACAGGTAAACTTTATGTCCAGATACACAGGATCAAAAAACAAATTATCTCGTCGAGTCGGTGAAGACTTAGGCTTAAAAACCAATGCTGCTAAAGTTGCAAAGGTCTTAGCCAATCGTCCAGGCCAACACGGTGCCAAAGGTCGTAAGAAATTATCTGACTATGGTGTCCAATTAAAAGAGAAACAAAAAGTCAAATACATTTATGGTGTGACTGAAAAGCAAATTCACAAGTTATACGAAGTTGCTACCAAGAACCCAACCGCCACTGGCGCTGCTTTACTTGGTTTATTAGAACGCAGATTAGACAATGTTATTTATCGTTTGGGTTGGTCTCCAACCAGAGCAGCTGCTCGCCAAGCTGTGGCTCATAACCACATTGTGGTAAACGGTAAAAAAATGAACATTCCTTCTTATACAGTGAAGGTCAGTGATGTGATCACTGTCAAGAGTACTTCAGCAGAACTCGCTTTTATTGCTGATGGAATTAAAGAATCCAACCGAGAGTTACCAGCTTGGTTAGAGAAAAAAGGTGGCGCTGCGAAGATCGTTCGTTTCCCAGAACGCGCCGAAATCAAAGAAGCCATTGAAGAACAATTAATTGTGGAGTTCTACAGTAGATAATAATTATTATAAATTTAACTTGACACGGAGTCCCGAAAGGGGCGGAGAAACAAGGAGAAACATATGAATCAACATTTTAACCAATACCCAGCGATGAACCCAACGTTCACTATTGCTGAGCAAGATGTTAACGGGAACAGTGCCACATTGGTCTTAGAGCCATTAGAGCAAGGTTACGGGAACACATTAGGCAACGCATTACGCCGCGTCTTATTGAGTTCATTACCAGGCTACGCTATTACAAAAGTGCGTATCAATGGTGTTGATCATCAATTTTCTACCTTAGATGGTATGAAAGAGGATGTCGTTGAATTGATCTTAAACTTAAAAGAATTACGCGTTAAATCAGATAGTACTGCTCCAGGAACCTTACGTTTAGACGTCAAAGGTGCCAAAGAAGTAACTGCTGCTGATATCGAGTGCGAAGGTGGCTTTGAGATCGTTAACACCGATCATTACTTAGCTTCTTTAGCAGCCGGTAAAACCTTAAAAGTTGAGATGGTTGTTGAACCAGGCGTAGGTTACGCAATGGCCAATGATCGTAAAGATGTGACTTTAGGTGAAATTGCTGTTGATGCTTTGTTCTCACCAGTTGTGAAAGTTGCCTACAAAGTGGAAGCAACCCGTGTTGGTCGCCGAACTGACTTCGATAGAATTTTATTAGACATCGAAACCAACGGTACGATCCAACCAGCAGAAGCTGTGAAGCAAGCTGCACAAATCTTGGCTCGCCAATTTACTCAAGTGTTCAGTCCAACATTACCAACCGAAGTGAAGGAAGAAGTCAGTCTCAGTCCAGAGGAAGCAGAAGTGCTTCGTTTGACTGTAGAAGAACTTGACCTCCCAACTCGAATTGCCAATGCTTTACGCAAAGGTGGATTCAAAACAGTTGGTGACTTAACTGGCGCTCCACGAGATGTGGTAGCTAAAGTGAAGAACTTAGGCGGCAAAAGTGTTGATTTAATTGACGAAGCATTAAAGAAAAAAGGGGTTAGTTTAGGCTAATCACTCGTTATGAGACATCGAATACAAGATAAAAAATTTAATCGTGATACTAACCAACGCAAAGCCTTGTTTATGGGTTTGTTGCGCAATTTAACCGAACAAGGTTCTATTGTGACCACCAAAGCCAGAGCTAAAGCTGTGAAACGTTTGGCTGATCGCATGGTTTCTACCGCTCAAGGTAATGACTTAGCTTCTCGCCGAAAATTACACATGTTCTTTGGTAAACGAGACGTAGCTAACAAGCTCGTTGATGTAGTTGCCCCAGCCATGTCTGATCGAAATTCTGGATTCGTCCGAATTACCGATTTAGGTAGTCGCCGCGGTGATAACACACCAATGGTCCGCTTAGAGTTCACCACTCAAGCTGGCGAGCGCGGTTTATTGAAAAAAGCTGTTGCTAAAGTGAAAACTGCTAAAGCTGAAAAATCAGCTACTCCAGAAATTACTGACGCAGAAGTTGTTACAGAAAAAGAAGCAAAACCAAAAGCAGCTGCCAAGCCAAAAAAAGCCGTCGCCGCTAAACCAAAAGCAAAAGTTGAGAAGAAGTAATATATGAAAACATTCATGTTAAAAACAGCTGAAATTAAGAGAAACTGGGTCGTGGTAGATGCTGCAGATCGAGTTCTTGGTCAAGTTGCTACTGAAATTGCAACCAAATTAATCGGCAAACACAAAACAACCTATACTCCACACATTGATAATGGTGACTTCGTCATCGTTTTAAATGCCAGTAAAGTTGTAGTGACTGGTGCTAAGAGTCAACGAAAGTTATACAATCGTCACTCATTGTTACCAGGTGGTATTACAACCAACACATTTGAACAATTGTTGGCCAAAAAACCAGAGCAGATTATTCAATTAGCTGTTCACAACATGTTACCAAAAAACAAACAACGCGCTGACAGAATGGCTCGATTAAAAGTCTATAAAGGTGCAGAACATCCACACCAAGGTCAAACTGACGTGAAGACAGAAGTGAAGACTGAAGTTAAGGAAAGTTAAAGATATATGGCAAATAAATTACTGAAAAAGAAAACGACCGTCCAAAAAGTGGTAAAGAAGCAAAAAGCTCAACCAGCTATGGGTGCTCAAAAGAGTGCTCGTCCAGCAGGTGCAGCTCACTTCTCTTTGCCAAATGGTGAATTCGTCACTGCAGTGGGTCGCAGAAAAACTGCTACCGCTCGTGTTCGAGTGTACAAAGAAGCCGGTGATTTCGTGGTCAATGATTTATTAGTCAGTGAGTACTTCCGCAGTGTGGTTGGTGCTCCTTCACTGTTCAACTTACCAATGATCACTTCAGATGTTTTAGGTAAATATGCTATCTCAGCAAAAGTCACTGGATCTGGCTTACGAGCACAAATTGATGCTGTAAACCACGCTGTCTCTCGTGCTTTGTTGAAAATTAACCCAGAATTCCGCTTAGAATTAAAGAAAAAAGGCCTCTTAACTCGCGATGACCGCATGAAAGAGACCCGAAAAATTGGTACCGGTGGAAAAGCTCGCCGCACCAAACAATCTCCAAAACGATAAGACGTTTAGTTTTCAAGGTATTTTCTACGACTGTTTTGTTGTGGAAGAAATTAGCCACCTGCACTGGTGTAGTTTTTGATAGCCCAGGCCCAAACGCGCAAACTGAGGAAGAAGAACCCCATCCCAATTAAAACAGTCATCAAGATACCCACAGATGGTTGATGATTCAATAGCACTTGTGCTGGCACGGTATTCATTAATCCCACCGGAATGACGAAGAAGAGAATAGTTCTAAAAGGCTCCCCATAAATGTTGACTGGAAAGCGTGACAAATTGGTAAAGTCGCGGTAGAGCATAATCGCGTTATCAACTTCAGTGGTCAAGACTCCTAAACTCACCACCAGGATATGAAATGCAGAAACGATCAAGAAACTGTTGATAAGTAAGGCAAAATACGTGACGACAGATGTGATTGTGATGTGCAGATCGAGATGCATCATGATCCAGATACTGACGGCAGTAGTTGGAAAAAAGAACACCACATCTAAAATATCTGGTTTTCCAGTTAAAATTCTAAACAACGGATTGATTGGTTTAGATAAGTAAAAGTCTAATTCACCAGTTCTGACACTCGAACTAAATGAGTACACCCCGCGATAAATAATTTGTGAAAACGTATCTAAAAATTGATAGGTTAAGTAGAAAACGATGACCTGATCGATGCTGTAACCCGCGATTCCCGTAATGTTCTGGTGAAGCAGGAACAAAAAAACCAACAGCATGCCAAATCTCAGGGACTTCCCGAATAAGAATAGCCCATTGGTCCAGCGATTTAAAAAGGTTTCTTGAAAAGCATAGCTTGCCAAGGTGACCCAAACTTTCCAGTAGATTGCTAGTTTTTTTACCATTAGTGTCCCATCGCTCCGTAACTTTTTAATCCTTTAAGCCAAAAGTATCTGAACGTGACTCCTAAAAACAAAATCCAAATCGATAAAATCAGGAATGAATGTTGGATCTGCGGCCAACTCATTTTGCCGAGAAAAATTTGCGATTGGAAATAGGAAAAGTAGGGGAATGGTGTCCAACTTAAGATGGATTGGACAGTCTTTGGCAAAATGTTGAGTGGATAGAGCCGGCCAGCGGTAAAGTCGATAAACATATAGAATAAAAAGCGAATGCCCCAATTATCTGGACTCCAGAAGCCAATTACCCCAATCAGTAACATGGCCAAGAATAACAAGATAGCTCCCATAATAGTTGTGATCAAGAAGGCGGCAAGTAACTGGGGACTGGGAATCACAAAATGTGGTTTGAAAATGAAGTAGAGGAGAATCGTTTCAAAGATCAAAAAAGTGAAGTTGTAGGCTTTATCCGCCAGATCAATTGCGCCAATCCAGCCTAGGACACTGAGCGGCTTGACCATCACATTACTGATTTGACCTTCATAAATTTGTTGGCCTAATCCACCAGTCTGGGTCGCCACAATGATGCTTTGCAAAAAGCCGATCAAAAAAATATAACTGACCATCGCATCTTGGGTATAACCAAATGCGACACTTTGGCTTTTAAAAATCGCTAACCAGACAGTGATTGAGGCAAATGTTGCTAACACCTGTCGAAAACGCCACATCCAGAAACTAACCGGATATGCCAAGGTATTTTGCCAGTGGGTTTTAAACAACAGCCAATATTTGTACATTTAGGCAGCTTTCGACTCAAAGACATCTCGAATGATGACTTCAATAGCAGGTTCTTCAATATTTACGTCTGCAATTGGTAACTCAGCCAACAATTTGGCGGCTGCTTTGGTAGCGGAAGCTCGAGGAACGAGGAGTGTAGCTTTTGGAAACTCAAACTCTTTTACTTCACCAAACTCACTCAGTTTTTTCTCTGTTACTTTATCTGAGAAGACAATTGATAAAATTTTATTGCGTGCGTATTTATCGATAATATCTTGAAGATCCCCATCAAAGATTTTGTGACCATGGTCGATGATAATGGCGCGTTTGCAAAGCTCTTTGACGTCACCCATGTAATGACTTGTTAAGATAATTGTGGCTCCAAACTCTTGATTGTACGCTTTGATGAAGTCTCGCAATACTTTTTGCATTACTACATCAAGACCAATCGTTGGTTCGTCTAAAAATAATACCTTAGGGCTATGGAGTAAGGCAGCGATTAATTCACACTTCATCCGCTGGCCTAATGACAGCTTGCGGACCTGAATATTCACAATGTCTCTGACGTCTAATAGATCCATTAACTTGTTGAGAGTCTTTCTAAATTCTGGCTCTGGGACCTCGTATATTGCCTGATTTAGCAGGAAACTTTCCATTGCTGGTAAATCCCACCACAGTTGGTTTTTCTGACCCATTACTAGCGCAAACTGTTTTTGAAAGGCTGGCTTTCTGTCCCAAGGATTAAAACCCAAAACGGACACTTCACCTGAGGATGGATATAACAGACCAGCTAGCATTTTGAGCGTTGTGGTTTTGCCTGCGCCATTTTGACCTATAAATCCGACAATTTCTCCTTGCTCAATATCAAAAGAAATGTCATCAACAGCTTTCACTTCCTCATACTCACGACTCCAAAGAGAAGTGATTGAGCCAATGAGACCTGGCTGCTTCTTGTACACTTTGAAGTACTTTTTGAGATGTTTGATGGAGATAACGGGTTGAGACATGTGATCCTTAGACCTTTCATTTTACTCTAATTCTAGGAACTCGCAGAGGCATAACGGCGCAGGCCTTGTTTCCAGACAAATCGACTGATCACGATGGTAATACACATTCCGGCAAAAAGTGGCACAAGGTAGAGCGGTGATAATTTCCCTAGTAAGAAGGAGGTTGGCACATAGGCAATTAAACTGATGCCAAGGAACGAGAGCAGGCCTATTTTCAAGAATTGAGGGTAAATGGTGGCAGGATACTGGGAGTGATCGCCTAAGGTTTGAAAGGACTTGAGCACCTGCTCTGATCTGGTAACGAAGAAAGCGATTGAGCTATATCCGGAAAAAAGAAAAATAAGAGTGATCTGGGTGAAGAGAAGTGATACGCCAAAACTCATGATGGAAACGAGAGTAAATTGAAAATGGTTAGAAAAGAGTATCCACCAGGTGAACAAACCACTGCTAATTGGGTAAATACACTCCTGAATTCTTGGAGTCATAAAACAGGCTAAAAACTGAGCATCTAACGGCTTTGTCAAAAACATATCAAAGTCACCTCGAGCGACGCTTTGCGTCATATGTCTGGCTAAACTAGCGAAATAAAGCATTTCAGTGAAACCCCATGTGATGCCAGATATTCCGTAAAGCAACAGTATTTCTGGTTTTGACCAGCCACCTAAACTGCTGGTCTTCGTAAAAATAATCTCCAGCATCATGTACAAACCCACCAGGTAAAAAAGAATGAAACCTCCCTGAACGAGAATATTGAGTCGATACTCCAAAAGCTCTTTTAAGGAAATTTGCCAAAGTTGGGCCACAACTTTTAGATAGTGTTTTATGCTAGATGCCAGTTGCTTCATACGAATGAGTTGCCTTCTCCCAGATAAAATGCTGAAAAGAAAAAAAGATGATCGCCCAGAAGCTGACTACTCCGAGTGCTTTGAGTGAGTCAATGAGATTCAGATTCCCTTGTAACATTTGAATTGGTACAAAAGCCATGTATTCAAACGGGAGAAAATGCGAAATCTGTTGGTACCAACTTGGAAAGAAAGTAAGTGACACAAAAATTCCCGACAAAAATCGAAATAGAAACATGACGCACATTCTCATCGAGTCGACCGCTTGAAACCAAAAAGCCAAGCCGGAGAAACCATAATAAAGACTAAACATAGCGAAAAAAATTATGAATAACATTAAGACACAAAGAAGCAGTTCTAAAGGTGAGATTGCGAAGTGGTATCCCAAAAAAAGCGCAATCGGTATTAGCAGTGCCAACTTGATGACGACTTCAGCAAAGGCTTGTGCGAATAAAGATAAGAAATATGTTCCGTAAGGTGAGATGGGTTTGACTAGGTATTTGGAGATATATCCCAACCGAATGTCTTCTTCAACCTGGAGGGTGTGAAAGTTCGATAAACCATAAATAATTGCGGAAAACAGGTAGTAAGTAACAATTTTGCGAGGATCGATGAATGTGAAGGTAGACTCTTTTGCGACTGCGAGCCATAGGAATACTAATAAGACGATCGAAGCAGTATACCGAAATGTTCTCATCAGTAGGTCAAACCGATATTCTAAGAGATCTTGAAATGCAATTTTGAGGGTTAACCAGTACTTATTCACCCGACTATTGTACTTGAAAATAGTTGAGTCACGGCAACAAAAACCCCCTCGGATGAGGGGGTTTAAAAATTCATTGAATGCGGTTCAGTTTACCAAACAGCTCTCTTTAATGGTTTACCAACTCTGAAGTTCACAACTTTGTGACCTTTGATTGTTTGGCGTTTTGTTTCATTACCAAATGGGACGACTTGTTTGTCTTTCACTTTTCCTAAGTAGAAAGTACCGAAACCAGATAACACAACTTTGTCACCTTTTTTCAAACTTCTGATGATCTCGTCGAACACAGTTTCGACGGCTTCCTCAGATGCCTTCTTTGTGAGATGGGCTTTCTTTGAAATAATACTAATCAGTTGTGACTTAGTCATAACTCTCCTTTTATTGCTTCTTACTTGGCTGGAAGCAACCACCTTTTTTAATAACCCGAAGCTTTGTAATTATAAACGAATTCTCTTGTTTCTCTGTAAGAAATTGCTGAAGAAGACGATCTCTTTTTACGAGAGGTCAGATACTATCACAGCGACAGAAAAGAACCAAGAGGAGAATTAAGCTTGTCTGTTAAATGTAATCGTACAGTTTTAAAAATGCGATTCCGCTCCCCAACATATCAAACCCGACATCGCGTAATGTAGGTGACCGATTTGGTGTGAAGGACTGGTGTACTTCATCTAGCAGGGCATAGCATAAGCATAAAGCAAATGGAACGGACCAGTTCTTTTCTTTAGTCACTTTGTGTAAATTAATACCGCGGTAAAGTAATAAATACAGTACTCCATAAACAAACATATGAGAGCATTTTTTAAAGAGAAAATCGTAGCCTGAAACTTCAAAACTCGGTAAAGCGCTTTGTGCTGAAAGAACGTAGATGAGGAGCGCCCACAAGACAGGTGGCAGAAAGGCATTAATCAAATAAGAAAGTCGTTGCGGCACGTCTTTCAGTATACCATGCGTAGTAGGTCCAGACAGAATATGACAATGAAGCACAACTACAGAGAACTGGAATGAAAAGTAATACTGGTGAAAAAGGGGGCGATTTTACCATGAAGTATGGATTTGCATCATTGGCGGGACGCAGCTGTGTGGAGTGGGTTGAGTCAGCGAGGCAGGATAGGAGAAGAGGAGTATCAACATGTTTTTTAGCGGCAGTTCGGGTAGTTCCGAGTTGAGCCGAGCTTGTAGAAAGTACGGCAGTAGGCGAAGGAGTTATAGCAAGTCCGGGGTCGTCTGATGACTGATCTGAAGAGTCATCCGCCTCAGATGTGTTCTCAACGCTCGTCTCTGTATTTTCTTGACCTGGAGTCGGTTCAGCTGGTTGCCATTTATCACCGGATAATACTAAACTTTTTCCTTTGTTACAGGTTGTATAGCTTGCCCAGCTCGTGGTTATTCCGTCAGGACGTACAATAGAAAGTTGATCTCCACCCGTGTTGTTCAACATTGATGGGCTGATTGGAATTACTGAGAAACTTTGACTAGATATTTGCACCGAAAAATACCTGGCGTTTCCCTGACTGTCTTTGATTTGCCAACTATTCAGCTCGTATGGCTGTAGATCGAGGTTTTGAATCTCTACCCACTCATTTTCACCGGTATTTGGGCAAGCCATGATCTCGGAGACAACGATATGAGTTGGGAGAGCTACTGATATCTGGGGTGAAGGAGAAGGTGTTGGATTTGGCGAAGGTGATGGTGTTGGTGAGAGCGACGGTGCTGTGGATGGACTGGGAGATGGCGTGGGCACAATTGCGCTCTGATTTGCGCTTCCACGACTAGCAACTGCTGCGGCAAACTCGCCAACTCCGTCAGCGATTCTAGCCCAACTTTGGTCAAGAGTTGTTTGAGTGAAAGTAAAAGAATCAGTCAGTGTATTTGCAGGATTTTTCAGTTTTACTTGGTCACCTGTGTTGTTCAGTCGGTTACTTACCTCCAAAACGAGGTATTCAGAAGGCGCTAAAATCTGTGTAGAAAGGCTGGGAACAGCGGTAAGTAATGAATTACTATCCTCAATGCTCCAACCTGATAAATTGACTGTTTGGTCGCTTATATTCTTTAATTCCACCCAATCGTTCCCAGTACCTGGATTTGCCATGACTTCATTAATCACTACTTGCGCGGAAACGTGACGACCAGAAGCAAAATAGAGCAGGGCGCAGCCAACTACTACCACTAGTTGTAAAAATTGAAGCCTCATGTGCTTACTGTACAAAACAGGGATGACGCGAAGCGCAGAGCGGGATAAATTGCTTATTTTTGAACGGCTTGAAGAAACGTTGTAGCGGTTTTTTTCCAAGAAAATTGTTCTTCGATTTTGGTGTTGAGTCTATTGGCTAACTGCTGGCGAAGGTGTTTGTTTTCAGCAAGTAACTGAATGGCGGCTTGTACCTCTTTCACAGTAGGTTGAACAATCAGACCAGTCTTTTGGTCGTGAATAATCTCGGTGGTTCCACCTTGGTCTGTGGTGACAACAGCCGCGCCAGATGCTCCGGCTTCCAACAGACTAACCGGGAAGCCTTCATGATGAGTGGAAGGCAAGACAAAAATATCAGTTTGAGCTAAGACTTTGGCTACACCTTCTCGATCTAAACGACCCGTAAAGTGTAGTTGTGCAGTTTCATTCTTTTGCAGTTCAGTTAGCAATGGACCATTACCTACGACTGTGGCGGTGAGATCTGGATTTTTTTGCAACAGTGGCTTGATCGCATCAACGAAAATCTGAGGACCCTTACTTTCGATCAGTCTACCAACAAAGGAAATGTGCACGCCAGGGCGCTGTGCAGCGTTCTGTTTGAAGATACTTCGATCCACGCCAGGATAGACGACAGTTGATGGTATTACTCCCAAACTGGCTAAATATTCTTGAGTTGCTTTACTGACAACTGTAATGTGAGCATATTGTTTTGCAATCAATGGCACCCAATATTTATCAACTAGACCAGTCACAAAATTCACCATTTTGGATGGATGAACGGGACGATCAGCACAGTGATCAGTTAGAACACTTACTGTTCCAAAGTATTTGGCAACCAGCGGAGTCCACCAAGAGGTATCGAAAAATCGAGTATGAGCATTTATGAAATCATATTTTGGTGTAGTGTTTTTCAGTTTTTTGAGGAGCTGAATGAGCTCAACTGGATTTGGAAGGGCAAATTGACCAGGTAAGATTTCAAGGCAACTTATTCGATGAATACGTAGACCTCGATACGTCTCTTCTTTATCAGCTCCAGTGGTGTTGTAGCACAAAATATCGACCTGAAGAGCAGGATTCTCTTTTTGCATGGCAACATACAGCTCTTCGATGTATTGTTGAGAACCGCCCGGATGTGGGTAGAAGTATGGAGTTAAGACCAAGACTTTCATCTGATCCTTTAGCTTTCAAGAGAAAATGATAAACCAGGAAATGAGGTTCGGATAGTTCGTAAACCATCAATCCAAATTCTTCGGTAAGCAATATAGAACAAGTGATCAAATCCAGTTTTCCAAATGAGCTGCTTACTTTCTCCAGCCCGAATATGGTGTGGGATGTGAAACTCAGCAAATTTAATGTGAGGATTAGAGAGGGCTGCCAACTTAATTTCTGGGGACAGGTTCCAACCGCCGCACTGCACTTGGACTTTTTGTCTGGCATTACGATTCATTAACCACATACCACTCAAAATATCCTGCATTGGGTAGCCGTATAAGAGTGACACCTCGGAATTTAAAATAAATACACCAAGTTGTCGAACTTTTGAAAGCACTTCACTCTTTTGAAGTGGGAAGCGATTACAAGAGATGAAATCAAGCTGCTGCTTTTCAGCCATCTCTATGACGTTTTTAATTTTATTGAGTGGGTACGTGCCATCGCCATCCATGGTGACTAAGTAGTCAGTGGTGGTTTCTTTGATCGCTTTTTGGTGAGCAAATCCATAGCCAATGCCATGAATCTGTCTTTTCTCTACAAATACCTTGGCTCCAAGACTTTTGGCTACTTTCCGAGTTTGGTCAGTAGAGTTATTGTCGATGACAATGACTTGGTCAATGAAGGAAGGGACTTTCTTGAGAAGGGAACCAATAGCACTTTCCTCGTTTTTACAAGGAATGGCTAATGTGATAGTTTTACCTTTTAACATGATCAAATTATATCATTTTATTATAGGATATTCAAGTCTTAAAATGATTTTCTACTCGAGGAAACTAGTGCAATTCTCGTATTTGAAGTGTAACATTTTGATAGAGTAAGGTGAAGTGTGATTGGTCTAACTTGGCTAGCCATTGGAGGTCACTAAACTTCAGCTGGCGTGATTCCCAGATGTTGAAGTCAAATGACTGTTTTTGCGTATCTGAGGCTCGTTGCCATTGAAAAAGTCGGCCGCTGAAGACCACGAATACTCGGTGAGATGGTGAGATTTTGTCGCGAATTTGCCTCAGCTGAGTGGCTATTTCTG
The DNA here is from genome assembly GCA_964574595.1 of uncultured Pseudomonadales bacterium. Taxonomy (GTDB): domain Bacteria; phylum Patescibacteriota; class Microgenomatia; order UBA1400; family PJMF01; genus CAZNOF01. The sequence goes on from CAZNOF010000005.1 coordinate 48,508, forward strand.
ATGATGAACCCTGCTTAAGACTGGTGCTAAGGAGACTGCGAGTTTCGGCACTGGCGAAGCTGCCACCGGGTGAATTTACACCACTTAATCCTTCTAAAATGTACTGCGTGGCTGGATCTGAGATGACCATCACTGAATTGTCTGGATAAGTGTCCTTCAAATACTGAGCAGCCACTAATTCGTCTTGCGAAACATGGCTGGTTTGTCCGTTAACGCTTAAGCCTTGTTTCCAGAGTAAACTATTGAGAATTAATACGCCGGCCAGCAAAGCGACCACTATCAGAAAGCTCAAATTTTTTGATAGGCGATAACTTTGTTTTTCAAGAATGCTCCAGATGCCCTCTGCTGCAAAGAAAAGAATGAACCAGCGAGCCAAGACAAAGAATTTTAATACATATGGTAGCTGTGCAATGAGCACGACACAAAATCCAAACAAAATCAGCAGTAAATACTTTTTCAACCAACTCTGTTCTCTAATAGTTGCCACAATTCCTAGTGGTAAGGCAAACAAGAAAAGTAACCCGTAGGATTGTTTCATGAAGTTCAGTTTGTCTGAGAGCGTAAAAATGTAAGAGGCTGCTTCTCCATGATTGAGGGATCCCAGGTCGATAAACTGGGTGGCAAATAACCCGGCTAAAATGGCAATGATTAAGGCTTCTACCAGTGGCACTTTTTGTGTAAATTCTTCAATCTTTTCCTGATTAGAAAAATAGATGAGCGTCACAGTTAATAAGACTGCTGCAAAGCCGCCAATAACGTAGTGCAACATCAGGATGATAGCGATGCTGAGAAAGACTTCAATTGATAAAAGTGATTGGTGATGCTTTTTTCGC